>FNQX01000066.1 GCA_900107575.1 Lachnospiraceae bacterium NK3A20
GATCAGGTAGAAGATTTCCCAATTATCATTCCACCGTATGAACAGCAAAAGATGTTCGCAGCTTTCGCCGCTCAAGTCGACAAATCAAAAGTTGCCGTGCAGGCGGCAGTGGATAAAGCACAACTGTTATTTGACAGTCTGATGCAGCAATATTTTGGATAATATGTGTGGCCGCAGGCTGGTGCAGGATGATGGTATACAACGAAAAGGAGTATGTCATCATGGAAGAAAAACTGGTTAATATTCTAAATGAAATGGCGGAGTACCTTAGCGTCCCGCAGATGAAGAAACTTCAGGAGGTGTTATTAGAAAACCTTTCCGATGCAACTGTCCAAAAAGAGAACATCGAGAACGACGAATATCTGAAACTGTTTCTGGATGCAAAACGGATCGAGGGGTGTTCAGAACGAACGCTGCAGTATTACAAAGTCACGGTTGAGCACATGCTGGAGAAGATCAGCACACCTATCCGCAAAATGACCACGGATGAGATTCGAACCTATTTGGTGGAGTATCAGCAGCGCGGCGGATGCAGCAAAGTAACGATCGACAACATCAGGCGTAACATATCCAGCTTCTTTTCCTGGCTGGAGGAAGAAGATTATATCCTGAAAAGTCCAATGCGCCGTATTCATAAGATTAAAACAAAGACCGTGGTGAAAGAAGTGATCTCGGATGAGAACATGGAGAAAATGCGAGATGCATGTGAGGAAGTAAGGGATCTGGCTATTATCGATCTTCTCTATTCTACGGGAATTCGTGTGGGAGAACTCGTTCGTTTGAATATCGCGGACGTAAACATGGAGCAGAGGGAGTGCATTGTATTCGGAAAAGGAGATAAAGAGCGTAAGGTTTATTTTGACGCAAAAGCAAAGATCCATCTAATGGAATATCTTGCGTCAAGAACAGATGATAATTCAGCTCTGTTTGTGTCTTTGGATGGCAGGCATAAGCGGCTTGAGATCAGCGGAGTGGAGTTCAGGTTAAGGCAATTGGGAAGGAAGCTCTCCCTGGATCGGATTCACCCACATAAGTTCAGGCGAACTATGGCCACCAGAGCCATAGACAAAGGCATGCCTATAGAACAGGTACAGAAACTTCTGGGGCATTCGCAAATCGATACTACGATGCAATATGCGATCGTGAATCAGAATAACGTCAAAAACTCACATCAGAGATATATTGCCTAAAAGGCAACTTGATATTTGTG
>FNQX01000063.1 GCA_900107575.1 Lachnospiraceae bacterium NK3A20
CAACAATTCCGAAGCCCATAAATAATGCCAGAAATCCCTTGGTTGAGGGATTCCTGGCATTGTTGTCTTCTTCAACTGTCAAAGATGAGATTATATCCTCTGGTACCAGGTGAGTCAAGAAAGTTGTCTGTCACATTGCCTGCGGCGGTGGGAAGTAGTAGACTGTTAACGATTCAGCACAGCGAAACTCATATCGCAGATTTTCGAGATGTAATCCTGAATAGTTGTCATAATTTATGCGGGATACAGGGGAGGGAAAATAGAAGATGGACAGGCAGAATCTGACTCTGCTCACGGATTTATATGAGCTGACCATGATGCAGGGGTATTACCAGCATGAGGACTACAACAAGACGGTCGTTTTCGACGCGTTCTTCCGCAACAATCCGTTCGGCGGAGGGTATTCGATCATGTGCGGCGTCGAACAGCTCGTCAACTATATCAAGGAACTGCACTTCTCGTCCGAGGATATTGACTATCTTCGGAGCGTCGGTATCTTCTCGGAAGACTTCCTCCAGTACCTGAGCAAGTTCAAGTTCCACGGCGACATCTACTGCATTCCCGAAGGGTCCCTTATGTTCCCCCGGGAGCCCATGGTGAAGGTCGTCGCGCCCATCATGGAAGCGCAGCTTGTCGAGACTGCCATCCTGTGCATCATCAATCACCAGAGTCTCATCGCCACCAAGGCGGCCCGCATCGTCCACGCTGCGAACGGCGCGCCGATCATGGAGTTCGGCCTTCGCCGCGCGCAGGGGCCTGACGCCGGCACCTACGGCGCAAGAGCCGCCGTCATCGCAGGCTGTGCCGGCACCTCCAACGTCCTCTGTGGCGAACTCTTCGGTGTTCCCGTCATGGGCACCCACGCTCACAGCTGGATCATGAGCTTCGACGATGAGCTGGATGCCTTCAAGACTTACGCAGAGCTCTACCCCACCGCCTGCACGCTGCTCGTCGACACCTACGACACGTTAAAAAGCGGCGTTCCGAACGCAATCCGCACCTTTGATTATATGAAAGAGAAGGGCCTGCCCCTGGATCACATCGGCATCCGTCTGGATTCTGGCGACCTCGCTTACCTCACCAAGAAGGCGAGGAAGATGCTTGATGACGCGGGCTATCCGCAGGCGAAGATCACCTGCTCCAACGACCTCGACGAGTTCCTCATCAGCTCCCTCTACCAGCAGGGCGCCTGCATCGACAGCTTCGGCGTCGGCACTCACCTCATCACCGCGAAGGACAATCCATCTTTCGGTGGCGTTTACAAGCTGGCTGCGCTTGAGAAGGAGGACGGCAGCTTCGAGCCCAAGATCAAGCTCTCCGAGAACACGGAGAAGATCACGAACCCCGGCAACAAGAAGTTCTACCGCGTCTATGAGAAGGACAGCGGCAAGGTGAAGGCGGACCTCATCTGTTTCGAAGATGAGACCTTCACGGAAGATGAGCCTCTCCTTCTCTTCGATCCCACAGAGCCCTGGAAAAAGACCATCCTGCAGCCCGGCGAGTTCACTCTGCGCGAAATGCTGCAGCCGATCTTCCTTGGCGGCGAGTGTGTCTACCGCCCGAGGAAAACCATGGACCTGCAGCAGTATTGCCTGAAGGAACAGGACAGCCTCTGGGAAGAGTCGAGGCGTCTGACCAACCCTCACCAGATCTACGTCGACCTCTCCCAGAAGCTCTACGACACGAAGATCGCCCTCCTCGCACAAATGTCGAAATAGAATTTAATCGCCTCCACCCGTAAAACGGGTGGTTCGGGATGCGGGCTATAAGCCCGCGTTACCAGCCAGCGTCTAAAGGCGCTGACTTTCGCTTTAATT
>FNQX01000062.1 GCA_900107575.1 Lachnospiraceae bacterium NK3A20
TAAATATACGCAACAGGCGCAAATGCATACAGATGATGTGGGGAAACTACGCCGTAATAAAGATAACTTTCATCCCCGAATGCCATCCAGTCCCAATGATATTCCTCACTGACGATCCAGCCTAAAACATATCCCAGTTCCACCGCAGCATCATTGTACGACCTACACACCGGAGGATAACTGCCTGCCTTTATGATGTCGCTGACGATGTGGTCGATCTGCTCCACCGCCTTTGCCCCATCCTTATGGCTGATTTTAAAAAGCGTTTCACCAATGAGGGAATAAACCTTGATCTTCGACGCTTCCAGATTATCCAGCGGACGGACAATGCTGAAAATATCTTCCACTGTTATATTCTCCGGCGGATTTTTCGGTGTGTTGTCATGATTGGCAGATTCTGTTGCAGTGGTGTCCTCTTCCGTCACCTTGGCCTCACTGTCCCAGACAAGCTCAAACGCAAAGCCTCGCAGTCCATTAGCTTCTACCGCTTCCTTGAAACGGTCTGATACAAATGGATCTCTTCTGGTTTCATCTGGGATCTTGAAAATGTCATATTCTGACAGTTCGGGAACATTCCTGAACGCATACTTTTTAAACCGCATGATTTTCTTGCTATCACTAAAGGTAACATACTTTGAAGCCGCATAGTCGACCACATCCAGCACGGTGGTTACGTTGATCACATAATACTTTTCAGTATAATCCAGTTCTAATTCTTCAACCGATTTTCCTATAAGCGGATGCAGTATTCTGACCGCCCTTTCACTGAACATAGGGATATCAAAGCCCGGAGCGTCGCCCAATTCAGGATATTTTTTAGGATCCATCCTTTCGACCTTAATCGGTTTCCAGCCAGTCTTTTGGCTCTCTCCTTCAAAGGTCATTAAATATTCCAGATCACGATCATATACGGTCGTCAGACTATCAAAATGTTCCAAATCCGACTTTAATTTCCAAATCTTCATACGGGCACTTTTCCTTTTTAGTTCTGAATTCTGTTATCGCCAGACAAGATTCTATGCAAGCCTGCAAGAACCGGACAATTCTTCAAACTGTTTGGAAATCTTTTGGTCCGATGTTTTCCTTCTGCGAGGTTCACGTACTTCAACACTGCATTCCAGCAGCAGATCGTCTTCCTCTTGCCTGAAATAAGATATCTTGTGAATGTCCTTATTCCTCATTTCGACTCGAATGCTGAATATACCATAATCAACTGTCTGCACTTGAAAGCAATCCGGTACCCCATAGATCTCCGACCAACTATCATAAATATTCTGCCGATCAAGGTTGCAGTCGAGTTCCGGCGCTATTCCCAAAAACAATGCTGCAATTTCCTCTTCTGACTTAGACAGGCATCTGTAACACTGGTAGATCTCGGCCGATCCGGAATCCGCACAGTCTTCCCATTCTGTTCCGGAGGGCTCATTGAAGATCAGCTTTGTTCCACCTGCCAGTTCAATTTCTCTGTGTGGTTCTTTGGCTGAGGCTTTATATTTTTTGTAATAGCTTTCAGATGCGCGCAATACCTCCAGTACAGCCGCCCCGATCTCCTCTGCACTGCTGTTACATGAATCTTCCTGACAGATCCTATCCTCATACGCACCCTTTCTTCTTTCAGATCTCTTCAGCGAATAAATATGGTATTGTCCCTCCTCATCGTAGTGTACTCTTGCAAAATGATTATTTTTCCAAAAAGAGATCTCACTCTTATATTTTGTGTTCTTTTTCCAGGCCGCATTTTCGTCTCTCTCCTTGGGTGTCACAGTGGATAAGTGACTATTCATGATAAATCTAATTGCAGTTTTAATAGTTTCTCCCAACTGATCAGCAGAGACATCTTCCTCTAAGTTGTAATATTGATCTGATGCAACTGAATAGCCATATACATGATGAACCACGGGAACAATAAGGATTCGCCCCTCTCCCTTGTATACTCTTAATGCCATTGGATAAGTTTCTTTCATACCCTAATTTCCAAATCTTCTTAAAGGATATCTCCGTTATTAAGAGAATACTCATTCCCCTACACGATAAACCTGTACCCCGCGTTCGCCGGATTATCTTCTATTTCTTTCAGCATATTGAACAGCAGAGCTACCGTAACATCCGCATTCTCCGCATCGCTTTCCGTCAGCAGCCTGTAAATATACGCAACAGGCGCAAATGCATA
>FNQX01000061.1 GCA_900107575.1 Lachnospiraceae bacterium NK3A20
TGCCGATATAGAAATGAGACGGTAGAGAAGAAGGTGACTGCAGGCGCACATACTCTTGATGAATTGGTGCAATATGCAATGAATCGCCATAACCTGATTGAAACGGATCCTGCTGCTGAAAAATATATTGAAAAACGAAAAAACTGAAGAGGATATTAAAAATAAGACAGAAAGATATAGGTCGTTGGTAGCGGTATTGAGTTTATAAATCTCAGTTTCGCTAGAAGAACACAATGTACGCACAGGCAGTAAAACCGAATAGCTTACACCGTAGCAGTGCATGCGACACGTGTGCAGGGAGGGCTTATGGCATTGAAACATTGCGGAACACTAAGGTTGGAAACAGATAGATTAATCTTACGGCAGTTCTCTGTCACAGATGCAGCGGCAATGTATAAGAACTGGGCTTCAGATTCGGATGTGACAAAGTTCCTGACCTGGCCTCCTCATGCTGATGTGAATATTACCAAAGCTGTGCTGGAAGATTGGGTGAAATTATATGAGCAGAAGGACTATTACCAGTGGGCAATTGTTCCCAAGAACAATGGAGACGAACCGATAGGAAGCATTTCCGTGGTCGGAATGAATGACGATGTGGAAATGATACATATCGGTTACTGCATCGGAAAAAACTGGTGGCATCAAGGCATCATGTCAGACGCGTTGAATGCAGTCATGGATTTCTTCTTTGATGTTGTGGGAGCGAACAGAATCGAAAGCCGACATGATTCGAACAATCCGCATTCTGGGATGGTGATGAAAAAATGCGGAATGAAGTATGAGGGGAGATTGCGAAGCTCTGACAGAAACAATCAGGGAATCTGTGATGCAGATTGGTATGCATTGTTACGGAACGAACGTTAAATCGGAGTTTATGAGGGGGGAATATGGACAGGAAGTCACTAGAATTTTTAATTAAAGCGAAACAAGCAACTTATGCTGGTAAAGGCGCTGAGACAACTTCATCTAGAATGAAATCCCATGACTTGATTTATGAAGATTGTGATTATATGTATTACGATACATCTTTAGGAACCAGTAAATTTGCAGGGGAAGAAGCTCTTTGGATTAACGATGTTCCATATTGGAGCATGAACTACATTGGTAGAGTGATTGGAAATAATTTCAGTGGAGATTTTCTGAAAGAAGCATTACTACTGGTTCCGGAGGATAAACCATATAGAGGTCCAGCGGAATACACTAACGGTGATTATACATATCTTTGTGATGTCGAGGGCTCTTTTGAATGGTTTAATGGAAAAGAGGTAATCCAATACAAGGGAACTGATATATATGAATGTGTGTTTCATGGAGGATTGGTTGAATAGATAATTTTGAAGTTATGGGAGAAGCATATAAGTGGTAGGAATTTATTTAAGCGGGACGGGAAATACGAAGCACTGTGTTGAGAAGTTGGTGCATTTGATAGATGATACAGCCCAATGTGTTCCGTTAGAATCTCCACAGATTATAGACATCCTAGAGAAACAGAGCACAATTATTCTGGGTTATCCAACACAGTTTTCCAATGCTCCATTTATGGTACGCGATTTCATCGTAAGAAATGGCTACATCTGGCAAGGGAAAAAAGTGTTTTGTGTCAACACAATGGGCCTTTTCAGCGGTGACGGGACAGGATGTGCTGCAAGAATCCTAAAAAAGTATGGTGCAGAAATTCTTGGAGGCCTGCAAATAAAAATGCCTGATTCTGTTTGTGACAGCAAGCTATTGAAAAAGGACATTGCTGAGAACAGGCAAATTGTTAAGGATGCAGACCAGCGGATTGAGTGGGTTGCAAAACAAATCCAACAGGGAAAATATCCACAGGAAGGATTATCACTGATAGCGCATATCAAAGGGCTGTTTGGGCAGAGGTTATGGTACTATCGTAAAACCGTGGGATATTCTGATAAATTGAAAATAAGCGATGCATGTATTGGTTGTGGTCTGTGCAGCAAAGAATGTCCGATGGGGAATATTCAAATGAAAGATAATCGGGCGATTCCCGGAAATCAATGTACCATGTGCTACCGCTGTATCAGTCTATGCCCTCAGAAGGCAATTACACTGCTTGGAGCCCAAGTGAGGGAACAATGCCGATACGAAAACTATAAATGATTCAAGTCATAAAACTTGAATTTCGAGGAGAAAGACATATGACTTCACTTTATAAAAAAAACGAAATATGTTTTGCTTTACTGTGGATAGGAATATACTGCGTCGGCATGTCTTTGTTTGACAATCTTTCAAAAGCTATAGGATTAGAAAACTCGGTATCGGCAGTATTTGCATTGGTCGCAAGCGTATTCTTATTCCTGTGGATAAGAAAAAGTAATCTGACGGAATATTTCGGATTGCGTAAGACCACTGCTCCGGCAAAAGCATTTCTGTTTTTTATACCGCTTGTTGTTATAAGCTTAAGAAATGTCTGGTCCGGCTTTTCGTTGAATTATGGGTCGGTGCAGCTTGTCTGCTTTATTGTAAAAATGCTCTGTGTCGGATTTCTAGAAGAGATTATTTTCCGCGGTTTTTTATTCCGTGCGATGAGTAAAGACAATGTTAAATCGGCGATTATCGTTTCAAGTGTAACTTTCGGCATCGGACATGTTATTAATCTGCTTAACGGGAGTGGAATGAACCTAGCTGATAATATCTTTCAGATTATCGTTGCTGTGTTTATCGGATTCCTCTATGTCATAATCTTTTACAGAGGCGGATCGCTGATACCCTGTATCTTATCGCACGGGGTACTCAATTCACTCAGTGCTTTTGCCAATAGCGAAGCTCCCGAGACCGAAGTGCTGATTTTCAGGATGGTACTACTGATTGTATTGGTTGCGGGATATGCGCTTATCCTTTTAAAAACATTGCCGCCGAAGAAAGCGACGTCGGAGCAATAAATTCCAGTTTGTATGGATGAACTCTATATGAAAGAAAAAGTGGAGTTTCAATAATAGGTGGGGCAGATGGCCCAACAAGTATTTTTATAGCCGACAGCCCGCGAAAAAAGCCTCTTAAAGTGAGAATTCGCAATA
>FNQX01000060.1 GCA_900107575.1 Lachnospiraceae bacterium NK3A20
CAACAATTCCGAAGCCCATAAATAATGCCAGAAATCCCTTGGTTGAGGGATTCCTGGCATTGTTGTCTTCTTCAACTGTCAAAGATGAGATTATACACGGCCTTATTGTCAGAATGCAATATATAACCCGGATATATCACAGGAATCTCGCCGCTTTCGCTGGTTTTACCGTGGATTGGCTTGAAAATTTATGGATTTGGGTATATTCTGGAGACAAAATTATTTTAGTAATTTCGTTGACGGGTGAAAATAACAGGCGAATATCCACGAAAACGATAACGCTGTCACCTGTTTCTGCGAAGGGGGACGAACCAATGGTTTCACTGAAAGATATCGCGGCGGCCTGCGGGGTGTCGGTAGCCACGGTCAGCAAGGCTCTGAATAACCACAATGATGTCAGCGACGCGACCAAGGAGCGGATCAGGAAGACGGCGATGGAACTGGGCTACATGCCGAATTCCGCTGCCAAGGCGCTGAAAACCAACCGCACCTACAGCATTGGTATCCTGTTCGTCGACGAGGCCCAGAGCGGGCTCACGCACGACTATTACGCGGCGCTGCTGGACAGCTTCAAGAGGACGGCAGAGTCCATGGGATATGATCTGACGTTCATCAACTGCAACAAGACCAGAGCCAACAACATGTCTTACCTCGCACACGCGAGATACCGCAACTTTGACGGCGTCTGCATCGCCTGTGTGGACTTCTATGACCCGGAGGTCGTGGAGCTCGTGCGCAGCGACATCCCGATCGTCACGATCGATCACGTATTCAACAACCGCATGGTTGTCCTCTCAGACAACGTCCAGGGGATTCGGGACCTTGTGAAATACATCTATAAGATGGGGCATCGCAAGATCGCCTATATCCATGGTGCGGATTCCGCGGTTACCCAGTCGAGACTCTCCAGTTTCTACAAGACAACCTATGAGCTGGGACTCTCGATCCCCGATGAGTATATCTGCGAGGCTCCTTACCGCAGTACGGATGAGACTTATCGGCAGACGAAGAAGCTGCTGCAGCTCCCGGATCCGCCGACCTGCATCCTGTACCCGGATGATTTCGCGGCCTTCGGCGGCATCAACGCGATCAGGAGCCTCGGTCTGCGCATCCCGGAAGACATCTCGGTTGCGGGGTATGACGGCATCCGTATCGGCAGACATATCCTGCCAAGACTCACTACCATACGGCAGGACACGGAGACCATCGGTGGGAAGGCAGCAAGGATGCTGATCTCCCTGATCGAGCACCCGAAGACGACACTCGTTGAGACGGCGATGGTAGAAGGCAGCCTGTACGAAGGAGAAACGGTAGCCAAACTCGATGATCATGCCGATGCATGACCATCGAGTTCCATCAGGGCAGAAAACTGCCCTGATGTGAAGTGCGGGCGAAATCGCCTTCGCGAATTTCACCCGCGCTGCCGCGTTGCGGCATGTGGAAAAACTCGATAGCCATGCCGATGCATGACAAATAACCTTCATAGAGAAAGAGCCCGGATGGTTAATGGCAGGCCATCCGGGCTCTTTCTAAACGTATCCTTCGTGAATTGTTCGCCGTGCCGAATCTGCGGCGGTTATTATCTATTCTCCGGAAACGTGCTGTACTTCCCTCGGCTCGTTCTCGAAGCCGGGGTGGTTGCCCTTCCAGAGGCGATCAGCGACCGGCGCCCACGATGCGGCGTAAGGATCGCACTTGCCGCAGAGGTGGTTGACATCCTCTTTGGATTCCATGTCGGTGGATTTCGCATCAGTGTCCGCAACGAGCTGGCGCAGAACCTCGGGGTTCTCCAGCATCGGGCAGGGCTGCAGGTGGTTCTCGTTGAACGGCTGGTTCGCCTGATAAGCCTTGAACAGCGGCTGCTGCAGGCACTCGAGCAGGCTCTTGTCGTGAATGTTCGCGTTGGAGTAGTGGATGAATACGCAAGGCTCCACATCTCCGTGCGGATTAATGTGGCAGTACACGCGGCCGCCGGCAATGCAGCCGTGGATGAACTCGCCGTCGTTCTGGAAGTCCATGGTGAACAGCGGCTTGCCGCCCTCGAAGCCGCGGATCTCTCTCACGCGGTGGTACATGTACTCGCGCTGTTCGGGGTTCAGTAAGAGATCTGTGGAAGCGGCGTTTCCAACCGGCATATAGTGGAAATACCAGGCCCACTTGACGCCGTGCTCGATCAGCATATCCAGGAAGTCATCGGAGGTTACGACCTTGTAGTTGACAGAGGTGTAGCAGATGGAAGTACCGAAAGCGAGCTTGTGTGCCTTCAGGCAGTCCATTGCCTTCATGACCTTGTCGAAGTCGCCCGAGCCGCGTCTGCCGTCGTTGGTTTCCCTGAAGCCCTCAACCGAGATGTTGACGGTGAAGTTGCCGAGACGGAGCATGTTCTCACAGAACTCGTCGTCGATCAGTGTGCCGTTCGTGAAAGCAGAGAAGAAGCTGTGCGGATGTGCCTCACAGAGTTTCCAGATATCCCTGATGCGTACGGTAGGCTCGCCGCCGGTCATCAGATAAGCGTGGATGCCCAGTTCCTCGCCTTCGGTGACAATCTTGTCCATGTCCTCGTAGGAGAGGTTCATCTGGTGCCCGTATTCCGCTGCCCAGCAGCCGGTGCAGTGCAGGTTGCAGGCGGAAGTAGGATCGAAGAGGATGATCCAGGGAATGTTACAGCCATATTTCTTCGCGTTGGCCTGCGTGTTTTTGTATCCGCGGAAAGCAGCTTCATAGCCGAGGTTCAGCGCGGCATTCTTGAGTTGTTTGTGATCGATATTGTCGAAGAGATCGTTGGTGAACCGGCACCATTTGCTGTCCGGATTCTCGTAGATACCGCGGAGTGCGTCGAAGGCTTCGGGCTGCCAGGTATTGCCCAGAATCTTCTGCATCAGGTCGATGAACTGGATCATGGCCTTTTCACGGTCTTTGTCGACGTGATTGAAGGCAGCGTCGATGGCTACTTCAAAAAGTTTCCTTTCTGCTGCATGTCCTAAACTTGCCATAGTTTTATCCTCTTGTTCTAAGATTTGCGGTACACTTCCCCTTATGAGAAATACATCACCTTACAAAACTATAGCACTATTAAATTGAGGCTCACAAGGGACAGTTTGTGGAATGTGAGAAAAGCTGACATGAGAAAACGCGGCAACCTGCTGCCGTATAAGGCGTGCGGCTTGAGGGACTCGAACCCTTACCCGTTGCCGGACAGGAACCTAAATCCTGCGCGTATACCAATTTCGCCAAAGCCGCAAGATATGTAGCGCAGGATTACATCCTGCACGTATACAATGCTGTCGCGCTGCTCCAGCATCATGCTGCCGCGCTGCTC
>FNQX01000059.1 GCA_900107575.1 Lachnospiraceae bacterium NK3A20
CAGACGGATCGTAATGCTCTCTGGTCTTGCTCCGTCCTGGTTATTGTTGTCGTCCCAGGTTTTCGCACCATGGATGTTGGTGGTTTCCGGCGTATAGCTGTTGGTTACGGTATATCCTGTCGCCGCATCTCCGCTTGTAACAGAGGTATAGCCTGCAACTGCATCTTCCTTTACCGTATAGTTGATCTTCTGACCATTCTTCTTTTCATCAAGATCGGTAAAGCTGTCAGACCAGTTGTTGGCTTCGCTCAAGGTGACAGTCTTCCCGGTATCTACATCATCCGCGTAGAGATGGACTGTGACGCTGTTCGGACGCTTGCCATCCTGATTATTTGAATCATCCCACGCCTTTGTAACACTGACGCTGGTCTTGCCCGGTGTGTGCGTGTTGGTCACATTCGCACCCTCATAGCTTGCGCTGTAATCTGTGACCGCATCTTCTTTCACAGAATAGGCAATTTCCGCACCGTCCTTATATTTCGGCAGCTCACTGAATGTCCAGGACCAGTTGTCTTCTGCGGTTACTTCCTTGCTCTGTACTTCCTCACCATTGGCCAGCAGGCGGATCGTGATGCTCTCCGGTCTTGCGCCATCCTGGTCGTTGTTATCCTCCCAGGTCTTTGTGCCGCTCACGGAGGTGGTCTCCGGTGTATGGGTGTTTGTCATGGTCTGGCCATTGGAGACAGTGCTTTGATCCGCCTCATAGCCGTCTACGGTATCTTCCTTTACCGTATAGTTGATTGCCGTACCATTGCTGTTCTTCGGAAGGTTGCTGTACGTTACCGTATAGGTGCCATCCCCATTGTCTGTCACCGTCGGTACAACGTTTTCAACTTCCGTGTCGCCATTCATCAGATGTACTTTGGCAGCATACTCATTCGCAGAGGGACGGATACCATCCTGATTGTTCGTATCTGCCCATTTTTTAGTAATGCTGATTTCCGTCGTACCCGGTGTGTGCGAGTTGGTGATTGTCTCTCCATCTGCGGCGCTTGTCTTGTCTGCCGTGTAGCCGTCAATGGAATCTTCCGCAATCTTATAATCCGCCTTGCTGCCGTTTACATATTCCGGAAGATCACTGTACTTTACCGTATACGTTCCGTCTCCATTGTCGGTTACGGTCGGGGGATAGCCGGTCACTTCCTCGGTGCCGTTCATCAGCTTGACTTTGGACGCAAAATCTTCTGCGCTCGGGCGAATCCCATCCTGATTATCTGCATCCTCCCACTTCTTGGTGATGGAGATGTTGATCTGGAGCTTTTTATCTGTAATCGTCTTTACGGCCCCGCCATCCGGTGTTACCTGAAGTTCGAACTCTTCTTCGTTCAGTTCGTACCCGACGGGAGCTACTTTTTCTTTTACCCTATAGGTTCCGGATGTAAGGGAGCCGGAAGTAACCGTTCCATCTGCGCCCGTCGTTAATTCAAAGGTGCTTCCATCCGGACGGGTCACCTCAAACACAGCACCTGCAAGCACAGTACTGTTATTATCCGCATCCACCTTAGTAAGTTTGATCTTGTTTGCAAGATTGCCTGTTCCGGATCCACCCGAATCAGCGGAAATGTGGGATGCGCTTGTGGTCTTTGTCTGTTGCGTCGAAGTAAGTGTTACATTATTGCGAAGTCTCGTTCCTGGCGTGTAAGTTGTGCTATAGCGAAGTCGATACTGATCACCATTCAGATCCCCCAGATTGATACTAAAGGATTTCCTATCTGTACTGATCGTAAGCCTGCCTGATAGGTCAGCAGAATTATCGCTTTCATAGGTTTGCTTAATATCACCATATGCATCCATCTCTACGCGTGCAAGGATGAAACTGCCAGGTATATATGTTTCATTCCCTGCTCCCGCAGACAGATGATCAGATATAACAACATTCGTCAGAGTTGCTTTCTGATGATTGATTCGAACATACCACTCAGCTTCGTCCTTAGCACCCGAGCTTGCAGTTTGCCCCCACTTGCCTATTACTTCTGGTTTAAGCCCTTGAGGTCCTGTGACATGCACCGCCACAGGTGTCACCTGCCCATTGACGGTGATGCTAAAGGTGTTATCCTGATCATTTTGAATCTGCTGTCTGTCAAAAGTGGCAGCCAGATGAATATTTCCTTTAATATTCTCCTTTCCCTCTACCCAGTTGGTAAAAGTGACACGGACGGTTCCACCTGTATTATTTGCTCCCGGCGAGACGTGGGCTGTCGCGATTACGGTCGTGCCGTCATCCCCATAAATATTAAAATCGACAGACGCACTGTCGGAAGGGAAGCGCATCTCACTCGGCAGAGTTATATCAAAATAGTCTCCTTCGTGCAGGTCTGCTCCACTTGAACTTGCATCCCAGTCCATTGCAAGATAAAACTTATCTGTGAAGTAGACCTTTTCTACATCCTGACCACTTAAATTTTGGATCGTGAAATTTGTAATAGTGGCAGGCACCTCCCGGGGAGTGGCTGCCGGCGCCCTTCTTTGGGCTTTCAGAACCACGGCATAGGGAGAAAAGCTGTCCGCGTCAACACGGATCTCTGTACCGCTGCCGTTTTCAGGCGCAACCGTGCTTCCAAGCTGCTCATTCCCCTCATCTCCAACATGGATAACCTGCAGCTCTCCCTCTTCGCCATCAGAAACAGCAAGGTCAGAGCTTCCATTAATAGAAAACGTCACCTCAACCGTTTTTCCATTCTGTGGCTGTACTCTATCTCCATTGGCATCATAAAATGTGATATCAAAGGCAACTGCCGCTGTAACATCTGTATCGGAAACTAGTGTCTCAGCCTCACTCTGGTTGATGGGTTCAATCGAAAGAGTTGTCCCCTCCGGGAAAGATCCTTCCGGCGCATTAACATATACAGTCACCCCACCGCTGCTTTCAGAGCCCGTTATAGGTTCGCTGTTATACTCCTCACCTTCCTCGTCAGTATCGGAAATCTCCTCTTCCTGGGTTCCCTCTACTACGGCTTCTTCTGAGATTGTCATCTCTTCTTCGCTGTCCTCAGCATTAGCAACATCGGACTCCTGCTCTTCTGTCTCAGAAGAATTATCTCCGTCATCAGACAGAACTGTAGAATCTTCCTGTGTCTCACTTGCATTTTCTTCACTGCTGCCCTCAGAAGATGGTTGGATCTCCGCATCTTCTTCTGACGTTGTTGCAGTTTCATCTTCAGATGTTCCAACCGCTTCGTTCTCAACATCCTCTGAAGACATTTCCTGGCTGGTACTTTCTGTTCCGCCTTCAACTGTATTTTCAGGCAGATCACTTTCCGTTGCCACGGCTGTGGAAAGATCCTCTACTCCCTCCGCAGAAGCAGGCAGAGCAGCCTGGAACAACAGTGTCAGTGTCATTACCGAAGCCAGTATTGCAGCCGCTAATCGCCCTTTTTTCTTACCCTTCATACTCTCTCACTCCTCACCAGCAGAATAAAAGGTAG
>FNQX01000056.1 GCA_900107575.1 Lachnospiraceae bacterium NK3A20
CCGATATCGACTCCGATAACAAGAGTATCCGAAGAGACTTGAGAAATCCGTTCATTCTGTTTAGTATTCATAGTGAAACCTCCGATTCGATTGTTGTGTGTTTCATCCGGTCAGATGACACCTCAATCTTACCTGAGGTTTCTTTTTATTCAATTGGCGTTATATATGAATTACAGGAATGCTCACTAGAATAATTCAGCGTGCCAGCCTGTTGTCATTTTGTTGTCACTGGCAAAAGAAAAGAGGCTGAAACCCGCATAATTACTGGGTTCTCAGCCTCAAAAGTATTATTCCATCTCAACTTCAAATCCGCTGCAGGTCATGAACCTGCTACTATTTCGTCCTATTTACGTATCATTTTGATACGCTTTTACGTTTCATACACCTCATTTAAAAGCTGGTGTACCCAATTTGTACCCACCGGCTTCTTTGTCAGCATAGAACATCTTTTGAGTCATCATATCACTGGCGATATGCTGACTCCAGATCGATTCTTCAACCTCGAATCTGCTCGATTGCGCTTGGTTGCATATCCCGTTTACTGAAGCACGACATTTTCTCGAGTGGCTACCGCTTTTATCCCCGGATCCCAGTCTTCAGAAAAATCATTCACATCGCCGAACCTGTCTATCAGATTGTATCCACGTTCGATGTTGATTTCTTCAGAATACGGCCAATTTTGTTTCTCAAACGAAATCTCCCGACCATCCACCGTGAAGATCACTCCTCGCGTCAGCCATACATCATACGTTTGCGTTCCGTTTTCAAAGACTTGCTGGTGTTCATTAACCAGAACTACTTTCTCTATACGTCCATTTATTGGCGTATCGATCTGATCCACTCCTTCCAATGCCGAACGAATATCGGCATCTTCCGCTTTTGTAAAACGGCAAATCGCTACATCGTCCATGTTCCCATAATAATCTACAGGTTCTTGCACATTGGACATTTTATAAACCTCATCACCAATATATAATCCCACAATCTGCGTTACCGACGGTGTATATACAAATGGATCACATCTGTATTTATGGAAAGTCTGTCCGATGAAATTTTTAAATATGCTTTCAGCAAAGCGCATATCAAGTTTCTTCATAACTGCCTCACATACAACAACAGACTCCGCAATTGAACAACTGATACCGCAACTGAGCTGTCGTATTCAGTTGTCCAATTCAGTTGTTCTATTTTTTCATGTATATAAATTGCCTTCCCTCCTTAATATTTCCTGCTCCGTCATGGAAGACCTCTCTTAGTATTGCCGTTAATCACGACTATCACCCGAGGCTGTCATAAAATCTGTGGATAAATTCTGCCATCAGAACACGCCGTTTTTCGAGAAACTCCCTGTAATTGCGAATGTCCATATTTACAAACTCTTTCAGCACGCAATTCTCAGCCAGATTCTTCTTAGGATCGTTTTTGTAAGCGATGTTGTCAGGTATTACAGCCCTTTTAATTTTCCTATTCTATGCACTAATTTTCATAGGGTTCTGGGGGCATTTCTCCCATACTTTGGATGAAATCTCTCATTTCATCGATTGATTGCCGAAGCTCTTCATGAGTATATCTTGGATTTAAAGTGTTCTCTGGATGATGAATCTGATGTCTAATATATTCAGTTAATACCTTTTGCTCCTCTTTAACTTCATTTCCTTTACATTGCCTAATATATCTACGAGTGGGCTTTCCATTAATGAATTCCTTTTTCCAATTTTGAAATTCAATATATGCATATAATTCATCATGATATTCTTCCGTTGCTTCATTAAATGCAATAAAATTCACTTCATTCAAGGAAGGATACCTCAATTGTCCAGGGCTCACGTTTCTTACTGTCTTGCTATTTTGTTCATCCAGTATCAATCTTAGATTATTATACTGCAGCTGTTTTACAACATATGCACTGTGAGTAGTTAATATCACTTGGACATTAGGCATTCCAGACAATTTGATTAAAGCATCTACAATCTTTCTTTGATTTTCTTCATGTTGCGAAGTCTCTGGTTCTTCAATGGCGTATATCACGCCAGTATTACTCCCACTTTTCAGACGTCGCTCCACTTCTCCGCGAAAGAAGCTCAATAATACCAGTCTCTTTACACCACTTCCACGTTTATTTATTGGAATATCTTCATCGCCTGAAATAGAAACTGCCTTAAAAACATCCTGCCATTTTAAGGACTGAACATCGGGTATAACAGGACTCAAACTGTCAGCTATGTCTGGATCTAGCTCCTTTAATTTTTGTAATGTATTAGTTGCTACATCTTGTAATTTTTCACGTACCTCTTCTGCAACACCACTTAATGTTTCTTGTATAGCAGTATTATGTAAAATTTCTTTCACAGCCTCTTTCAACGGATCTTGAACCTCATCATCGCTATCACTATTTTTTCTATCAGATTGAAATAGTGAATATATTGGCAAATAGCATAGTATTTTTTCCCATATTTTTTTTGCATCCTCTTTTGATGCATCTATTTCGGCACTCTTTAAATTCAGTGAATCTGAAAACGATGTCCATATTGCTTTCCGTAATACGGAATTAATCGTTTGATTTGCGCATTCAATATTATGATCTTTAATAATCTTTTTTAATTCCGCATTTTTCTTTAAGAGCAATTCAGCGCACTCACTATTAGATGGGTGAATAGCTTTAATATATACTTTTTCCGCTCCGCCATTTTTATATCTTTTAACGATCTCAAGATTTCCATTTTCGTTCAATAGATATTCATCCTTTAGCGAAGTTGTGGCAGAGGAATCGATCACAATACTATCTGGGACATCGGCAAACTCTGCAGTTAGAATTGTTTCAGTGTCTCCATTATTTCTATCATTAATGTTTAGGTCGCTTTTATCAAATTTAATGGTGCCTTTCCCATCATTAAAGAAAATATCTAGTGCTTCCAAAATTGTTGATTTTCCAACATCATTCTTGCCAATAAATACTGTAAGATCATCAAAGTCGATACTAGTTTCCTTTGCATATCCTCGAAAATTTTTAATTTTGAATTTTATCAGTCGCATTGTTGTATTCTCCACTAAACGTAATTACATAATCAATTGGTTTTTACTTTCTCTTATGCTGCATTGGCATTAATCTGTTCGATCACCTTCCGGATTCCCATCCACACATTCAGATCTGGGAAGATTTCGACAATGCTTCCGCGATCTGTGAACGGTGCCTCCTGCAGGACAGACAAGTCTTTCATCATTCCGTTGTGAACGATGTACTCCACGATCTGATTGACAAAATAGATCTGACGGCTGTCCAGATTCACATCATTCAAATACGCAGAGAATGCTTCCTTTGCCGCATTCATATCAAGACCGACGATACTGCGGACAAATTCGCCGAGAGGCTTGTCCCCGTATTCCTGTTCGTACTCTTCTCTGGTGCCAACCTCACTCCAGAGCACTTCTTCCAGAATCTCGACGTCGTTTGCCGTTAATGGCTTGTTGGTTTTCAGCTTCGCAATCGTGATCATGTCCTGATGTGTCCGCACATAGTATTCTGCCTTTGCTTTATAATTGGCCAGTTCTCCATAATCCAATTCAGATTCATGAACTTCCATATTCAGGATATCGTCCGTAAAATTCGTATCGTAACGCACAGAAGGCGTGTGTATGTATACCATCAGGCCACGCAGTTCTTCCCAGATCTTTTCAAACTCATCAATCCCGGCATTTTCCAGATAATCTGTATGCAGAATCATACGGATCAGCTCAGACTTCCCCTGAATTGCCGGTATGTTGGCAATATCCGCCAAGGCTCTCACGTGTTTCATGAGATCCTTCCGGGCTCTTGCATACTTCTCCCCGGAAAGATAAGCCAGTTCTATTCCGTACATCAGCGCGTCAAAGCGGACGCTACTTGCCGGGTCAGGATCAGGCAGAATCAACGGAACAAGCTCATCCTGGATGGTCAATGTGTCTTCATAAGACAGGGATTGATACCCTTCCGGTTTCGAATAAAGATCTACATACTTGATATGCTGCCGGACCGCAAAGTTTTCCCTGTTCAGCTCCGATACCTTACCGCTCATGACTTCAACAAGTTTGTCCCGATATGCTTTCAATCTCTGTGTCTGGTTTTCCAATGTCTGCAGCTTATATGCTATCTGAAATTCCAGGTTAAAGACTGCGCCTTGCAGCGCAATCTGATTGGCAGATGGCTTTCCCTTGTTCATCCGGAAGAATTCAAAATTTCCGCAGAAATCAAAGATATAGAACTTGTCTTTGTCCTTGCCGTCCACAAGTCCCGGGCAGAGCCTTGTCCCACGGCCAATCATCTGCCAGAACTTTGCCTTGCTCATGACCTTCTTGAAAAAGACAAGGTTCAGAATCTCCGGCACATCAATACCGGTATCCAGCATATCGACCGAAATGGCAATCTGCGGGAGTTTCCGCGGATCACTGAACTCATCAATCGCACTCTGCGCATAATTGATCCGGTTATCGATTACTTTGGCAAAATCATCCGACAGATGCGGATATTCCTTATGGAATACCTCAAGGATCTTTTCTGCGTGAGCATGATTCTTGGCAAAGATAATCGTCTTGCCGATCTTTTCACCATAATCGATCTTCAGGCTCTGTGTCATCACCGTCTGCAGGACTTTCCGGATAGTATCCTCATTAAAGATCCAGGTGTTTAACGCGGAAGAGCCAATAGAATCCGGGAGATTTCCATCCTCATCAATAAAGTCTTCCTCGTACTCCTCTTTTTCCTCATCCGACAGTTCATCGTAAACAATACCCTGATCAATGAACTTCAGTGTTGTCTCAACAGACTGGAAATCAACCAGATACCCATCCTGTACAGCCTGTGCCAGCTCATATCCATACGTCGGTACGCCGTTTTCCAGATCAAAGACCTCATAGGTATTCTTGTCAATTTCATCCTTTGGCGTTGCAGTCAGACCGACAAGCGGCGCATCAAAGTAATTGAAAATATCCTTGTATTTGTTATAGATGGAGCGGTGTGCTTCATCGCAGATCACAAGATCAAAATGACCGCATGAGAATATCTTGCCATCTTCATCCTTGGCTTCGTCGATCAGATTAATCATGGTCTGATAGGTGGAGAAGATGCAGTGTGCACCGTAATTGTCTTTCTCTTCCGTGATATTGCTGCAGGAAAGGTCTGGAAGGAGGTTTACAAAGTTCCGCTTTGCCTGTACCACGAGAGATGTTCTGTCGGCAAGGAAGAGAATGTTGCGGATCCATCCGGCATTCATCAGCACCTTGCACAACGCTATGACGGTTCTTGTCTTGCCGGACCCTGTCGCCATGACAAGCAGCGCCTTCCGGCGATTCTTGTTATCAAAGCTGTCACAGACTGCTTTAATCGCGGCTTCCTGGTAATACCGCCCTGCGATTTGTTTATCGACAACAACATTCCTCAAGCTTGTCCGCATGGACAGCAGATTAAACCATTTTTCAAGATCGCGCTTCGACCAGACGGCTGCACACTGCCGCTCCGGATACTGCCCGTCGACAATTCTTGTATCAAAGCCGTTTGTCAGGAATACGACCGGACGCCGGCGATACTGCTTTTCCAGAAGATCAGCATATAGCTTTGCCTGCTGACGTCCTTTAGACACATCCACACAGGTCCGCTTTGCCTCAATGACCGCAAGCGGACGATGCGCATCATCATAAAGAACGTAATCAGCATATCCTTTGCCGGAAGCATTCGGCATCCCGTCGAGCTCAACTTCGTTCAGCCAGTCTTTTCCCTCTGTCCAGCCGGCATCCACCAGCATCGAGTCGATGTAAATCTTTCTGGTCTTGAATTCAGAGAGATCCAGCGGCTTTGTGACGTAATCCGGCGCCTGCTCTTCCCGGCGTTTTGTCAGCTCCTCTTTAAGTGCCTTGTTCTCTGCAATCAGTGCTTTCAGATCAACATCAGCAGTATCGGACACCTTTTCAGAATCTGCTGCAGCTTCAGGAATCTCTGTAGGCTGTTCAAGCAGTGATTCATCATACTGACGTTCCTGATAATTTTCTCCATAGCAATAAGAAACAAAGTCCATGAAAAGGAACAAATTCTTCAAACACAGCTTTGCCTGATCCAGCGTTGCCGGTTTCCCGGTATGCGCCACCTGGTTTCCCATACGCCGGATAAAATCAAGACGCCGCCACAGACTGTCATCCATCAAATCCTTGAATTCTTCCGTATGCAGGAGTGTAACCAGATTGTCCTGATATGGCATGACAAGAGCCTTATCTACGGAATACATCCACTTGATGGCAAATTCCATGGCCCGCCGGCAGTTGATAATGCTGGCTGACGGATCAATCACTGCTATCTTCTCTGCAGAGATTGCCACTGGTGCAAATGTATGGAATTGTGGCTCTGAATTCAGATAATCAAAGTTTGTCATTTACACCATCTCCTTTCTCCGGCGCTTATTGTTGCCAGATATTAAGTTCCATCCGAAATACTTTTGCATTTAGCTGTCAAATAACAACTGCATTTCATCCAAAGATTGTTATTCAGCAACTTTTGATTTGTCGAC
>FNQX01000055.1 GCA_900107575.1 Lachnospiraceae bacterium NK3A20
CACAAATATCAATTTGTCTCATCAGTCAGCATCTTCTCGAGATCATTCAGATCTTCCGTGATCTCTACTTCCAAACTTCGAATATTAGCCATTATCTCGCTTGTCGGCGGATACTCCACCGGCTTATATTCAACCTTCTTGTACTTGTTGATGGACAGATCATATCCGTTATCAACAATTTCCTGCTTTGGCACCATGAAGGACTGTTCTGTGCGTTCACGGTTCATCTCCTGATTCCGATGCTGGTAACGCTCAATAATATCCGGAATGTCGCTTGCTTCGGTCGGCGTTCTCTTATCATCCAGGCTGAAGCCATCCGCCTTCATATCATAGAACCAGACGTTATCGGTCCCGCCGTGGTTCGTCTTCGTGAAAATCAGGATTCCGGTAGATACACCTGCATACGGTTTAAACACACCGGATGGCATGGAGATTACCGCTTCCAGTCTTTGGTTTTCAATCAGCTCTCTGCGGATTGCTTTATGCGCTGTTGAGGACCCAAAAAGTACACCATCCGGAACGATGCAGGCACAGCGTCCGCCAACTTTCAGCATCTGGATGAACAAGTCCACAAAGAGCAGCTCCGTCTTTTTTGTCTTACACAGTTTCAGCAGGTCTGTTGAAACGATGTCATAATCAAGGCTCCCCTTGAAAGGTGGATTAGCCAGAATCAGTGTGTATTTATTCCGGTCAGGATTTTGATCGGAAAGGCTGTCCCGATATTCGATATAAGGATTGTCAATGCCATGCGTCATCATGTTCATGGCGCCGATACGCAGCATCGTCCGGTCCATGTCATAGCCATGGAACATATGATTCATGTAATGGTCTTTTTTCACCCGGTCAAAGAAGATCTCTTCCCTGTGATGTTCCTTTTCATATTCACCCGCCGCCACGAGGAAACCTGATGTGCCACATGCCGGATCACAGATAATTTCGTCCGGTCCCGGCTGCATCAGCTCGACCATCATTTTGATGATATGTCTCGGTGTCCGGAACTGTCCGTTCACACCGGAATTCGCCAGTTTGGACAGGAGATATTCATAGACATCGCCGCGGACATCGGTATCCTTAAGACCGCTCATCTGATGATAAAGGTCATCCATCGCGTCCACAATCTTGGATAACATCAGCGGTGTTGGGATCTTGAAGATTGCATCCTGCATGTATTTTGCATAGGCACTCGCTTTATTACCATGCAGATCTTTGATGAACGGGAATACCATCTCCTGCATGACGGAATACATCTTTTGTGCCGGGAAATCATGAAAAACCGACCACTTGAGCTGCGATCCATCAACAATCCGGTCCCCAATCTTAACCTCTCCGGCAAATATGCTTTCATAGGGGAGCCCCAGCATGGCGCTTTCTTTAGCGTGCAGATTATCGCTGTCATCCAGGTCATGAATGAACATAAGGTATGTCATCTGCTCAATGACATCCAGCGGATTGGTAAGTCCTCCCGTCCAGAAGATTTCCCATAAACCATCGATTCTGTTTTTTAGTTCGCCTGTAATCATACCTTCCTCCCGGGTCTACTCTTCGTTATCCCAATTCCAGCGATACTTCGTATAACGACCGCCGCCGATCTTAATAATCTTGTTTTCCTTCTGGAGCTTCGAAAGCGTTCTCTGTATCGTAGCCTGACCGATATTCGGAAATTCTTTCTGTATCTCCGTCTTTGTAAAAGTCCCGAATTTTTTCTTAAGCATTTCTTCGATGCGCTCTGGTTTTGAAACTTTTTGTTCTTCCACAAGCTCCGTGCGTTCCATAAACTCACGGTAGGCAGCTGTGATGACGCCAAGCATATAGGTAACAAACGGCATATAGTCATTGCTTCCTTCATGCCATTCTGCTGAACTTGCCTGCAGTGCATCATAATACCCATCTTTCGTTGTCTCGATCAATTTCTCAATACTGATATACCTGCATACGTAATATCCATTTTTATATAGCAGAAGAAGTGTAAGCAGTCTGCTCATTCTGCCGTTTCCATCAAGGAACGGATGAATGCACAGAAAATCAAGAATGAACATCGGGATCACAAGCAGTGGATCAACCTGTGCATCTGACAAAATCTCCTGATATGCTCTGCACAACCGCTCCATCGCCTCTGGTGTTTCAAAGGCTGAAACAGGCTGGAATCTCACTTTCCGATTTCCATCTTTATCCACTTCCTCAATCCTGTTTTCGGAAGATTTCCAGCTGCCGCCGATTCTTGTCTCCTCAAATTTATACATATCGCGGTGGAGCTGCAGTAGCAATGCGGGCTTGATGGGAATGTGTTCATAGTTCTCGTGGATGGTGTTCAGGACATCCCGATATCCGGCAATCTCATATTCATCTCTGGAATGCGGCGTCGTCTTATCCAGAACAATTTTCTTCAGCCGCTCATCCGAAGTGTAAATGCCTTCGATTTTGTTCGAGCTTTCCGTGCTTTGAATTTTTGCAATTTCAACAAGATTCTGCAGAACATCTGCATGCCTGGTCGCAATCAGTTCCTGTCTTCCCTTATACTCATGAATCGCTGTCAGGTAATTTACAATTTGAGGTGTAAGCAGTTTTGTCCACTTGTTCCGATAGGAGAAATCACGCATATCCTGATCCTCTATTTTGATCATTTTCAAGCTATTGATACACTTAACATATCATATGATGCAATTGAAATCAAACCTTTCAATATGATCATATTTTCATAGATGATCATGTTGAAAGGACAATGATCAAATTACAACCCTGATATCAGCTCGATATAGAGTATGCCCCTTGCCATTCTACTGGCCTGTCTGAACGGATCTGAGAATGTCAACGCAGATCTACAGGCTGGCCTCTTTTCTGTATACTTTCGTATCGGCATGGTTTATATTTCGTTCTGACGTTTCTGCTTGCTTCTCCGCAAGTTGTTTCAGAACACTGAGTTTCTGTGTCCGCAGCTTTGGCTGCTCTATATTTTTCTCATCCTGAGTGATGATTCCATCC
Source organism: Lachnospiraceae bacterium NK3A20 (assembly GCA_900107575.1). Classification (GTDB taxonomy): domain Bacteria; phylum Bacillota; class Clostridia; order Lachnospirales; family Lachnospiraceae; genus CAG-791. The sequence goes on from FNQX01000055.1 coordinate 2,980, forward strand.
CATTTCGCCTGTGCTCTGCGCACCTGCTCCAGCGCTTTCTTCGCTGCATGGTATTCCTGCTCTGCTTCCTTAACGCTGGCAAATCCGTTAGCATCCGGGATCAGGAACAGCTGATTCCGGCAAAATGTGATCTGACGTTCCAGCCCGTCAATCCGTTCCTGCAGTTCTTTCCGCTCTCTGCGGTGGAAGATAGATGTTGACGTGTGATCCAGTGCCAGCTGGACCGTTTCCTTCTGCTTCTGTAGCGCATAGAGCTTACGATTGGTTTTGTAAAGTTTCTGATGGACCGGTTCAATCTGCATGAACCGAAGCTCTGCCTCGCGGGAATCCGGGCGCTCGGATTTCTGCTTTTCGGGCAATTCGGATTCTGTCCTGCAGGAGCTTTCTCCCGTCTCACGAACTTCAGCTTCTTCTTTCACAGACTGCATCAGAAGATTCAGAAATTCCTTCAGTACAGCGATCGCTCTCCTTAAGATGTCCGCCAGAAGCCCCGGCTGTGGCCCATGTATCTGCACAGATTCTGATACCCTCTGCACCACTTCTTCCCGCTTGAACGCCGTCACTTCCTCCTGGCTGCCGCCCGCAATCAAAACCTGATCTACCGTCTGGTTCCATTCCTGCCGGAGCTGGTTGTCGCTTCGTATTTCGTCCTCCCTCGGATTGTTTTTCCCGATCTTCTTTGTGGCAAGGTAGGGACCAGATGCATCAAAGATCTGCAGTCTGTCCTCCTCATGCTCCACGACCTTGTTGATCAGATCTGTGTACAGCACTTTGACATCATCGAGGAAGTTCCGGTCCTTGAACACGTCTTTTCTTCCGGAGAACCACTTGATGTCATAGATCTCACCTTTCTTTAGGATCCGGCATCCGGGTCTTATGTTGCCGTCCGCATCCAGAATTTCTTTTTTCGTCCGCACATGCCGGCCTGCTTCGTCGTAAAACATGTTCCGGGTTGCCCGCTTCACGTCTGTTTTCTCCAGCGTGTCCCGGTCCGCAAAAACCAGATGGATGTGATAGTTGGTCATGGTCTTGTTATGGTGGAGCGCCGCCGTGCACTGCACGCCGTATTTCTGGCGGAACGTCTCCGTAAACAGCTGGAGCAGAAGGTCCGGATCTTTTTTCCTGAGACTCTCCGGAAGGGCAATGATCAGCTCACGCCCCTCAATGCATTTTCCCGTCTTCTGATTGCTCTTCCAGAAATCATGCTGCGCCTGTTCCGACAGATACTGCCAGAACTCCGGCTTCACTGTGCTGTACGATGCATACAGATGCTCCTGTCTTTTCGGGTTGCTGATGTAGTCGACACGCCCCCGAACGTCGGTCAGCTTTGTCATCCGTATAAAGGAATGTCTTGGCATAGAATCCTCCCCTCTCGCAATTGCGAGCCCCCGGAGGGCCTCCGGAGGACGAAATCCTTTGCATAAATCGCAGATTTGTGCAAAGGGAATATTTCGCTCTCAGTCGCCGAGGGCTCTTCCTTTTCGGCATCTGGTGTAGTTTAAAAATCTTTCATTTTGTCATCTTTGGTTTTTGTTATCGCCGTATCCGGCGCTTTTCGTTGTGGCCGTGTCCGGCCAGGATTCAATTTTTCTTTCCGACAATCATGCAGGAAATGCAATAAATGCATTAAATCCGTTCCAACTTCATAGCTTCCGGATTGATCACTACCAGCATATCTGCCGGCCTTCCGACGCTGCTTCTCTCCGGCTCTTCTATGCGGATATAGCCATCCCCTGCTAACAGATCGAGTGTCGGCTGTATCTCCTCTGTTTTCTTAAAAAACTTTCCGCGGCACATCTGGAAGAGATCTGATCTCTTGATGGTTCTGACATTCTTTTTCTTCAGTCTCCCCCAGACAAATCTTGCTTTCTGGATGGAGAGATCCGTGCCCATCATGGAGTAGGCATACATGGCATGAGCCAGAAAATACTTCCCGATAGATATGGCATTCCGCATTACAGTTACCGGGATTTCAAGCTGACCCTTTTCACAATTGGCCAGATGAAGGAGACCGGCAATGCGCAGAACCGAACCAATGTATTTGCACGCCCAGTCAGCAATTCCCTGTCCCTCCCCGATCAGAAACCGTTCATGTTCTTCAAAATAATCTGAGATCAATGCTTCCGGCGAGAGAACTACCGTCTGCACCGCTTCCGATGATCCCTGCGCCATCAGCTGATAGATCAGATTCTTATATGCGGCATCCACTTCCGGAGGAATCGGATTTGTCCGAAATACACGAGTGCCAATCCGCGACGGCGGTGTGGAATACAGGAATCTCGCAATCAGTCCTCTTCCGTTCATGGTGGTATTGGACATGATCTCGTCGAGAACACTTGGCTGAATGGAGAGAATCGCAGAAAGCGCGGGATGCGGGATATATTCCGGTTCTCTTCCCATCCGGTCCACGCGGATTGCATCGCCGCAGTGGCCTTTCAGCCAGACATCAAGATTGGCTTTCCCGGAATATCGTCCGGCCATAATGTCAAAGATTCCGCCTTCCGTAGAGATCACGGAGAAGATTCCGTGACTGCTCGCAATCAGACTTGTCAGCGCCTCGCTGGAACAATCATCCGCAAAAAATCTTGCGGGCTTCATCTCCGGAATCTGTTCAAGCTGCGTCTCCAATTCATGAAGCTCATTCTCCATCTGCGGATTTCGTTTGTTTTCCAGCTTCTTTTGAAGACCGGCGATCTGCCGTTCCAGATCTTCCCTCTTTTGCTTATTCGCCCGGATTTCCTCCGCATGACTTTCGTTGAAATCATGCTCGTAATCATAGAGATACTTCGTCATATCCTTCATTACACTGGACTTTCGTTCCCCTGGCGATGCAATCACCACTGTATAGAGACTGAGCGGTTCACAGTAGCCGAGATTCCCCTGTACCTGATACTTTCCCTGCAGGCATACCGCCAGAACACCAAGTCCGATGACAGCTGCCATATCAGGTGACGTCTGACTATGCTCTGCAACGGCGGAAACATAATTCCGCAGATGCTCCGGCAGGCATTCCACCGGAAAGGGCGGAAGCTCGTTCTGCTGCGGTTTCAAAAGCACGAGAGGACAAAACTCCTGTGTTACTGTTCCTGTCCGCTCATCTCCATCCGTTCTTGCTTCGCATGAACGAATACCACGGCTTGTATTCCCGGGAGTGTAAACTTCCTTGCAGCTATCAATTGCTTTCTGAATCGTATCTGCCCCATATGTGCTTCCGGCCCGGGGGCTATCCCACTTTCCACGCATCAGCCCTGAATGCCGGAAAATATGATCCATCTGCCAGGCATTTGCTCCTGTCCAGAATGCAAGCATGCTGCAGAGAGCCATGTCTGCTTCTGACTGAGATGAATAGTCTCCCTTCCAGTCACCGCTCATCAGCTTTCGAAAAGCTTCCCCATTCCTGCTTCTTTCTGCGCGGATGATCAGTTCCCGGTCGGCCATAGGTTTTCTTGCATTTATTGCATTTCTTGCAGTCTCTTTCGGTTCCGTTTTCGTTCGTGTCATGTACCGTTCAAGCAGCACATTCAGCTCCTCCGTCCGGCTCTCAAACGGATAGTGGTCTCTGATCTCATTTCCTGTTACCGTCACAAATTTGTTTGTCACCCCGGCCACATACACTTCGATACCGGATGCGTGATTCATGATATAGAAGCGATCCGTATCGTATTGGTAATTCTCTGCCAGAAACAGGATATGCAGACCGGTTCCGCTCGGACTGTATTCCGTGTAGCTGTGCATCAGCTTCACAATTTCTTTTGCCTTATCCGACACGGCTCCGTTCTCATCGACGCAGTAATCCAGATCCACCGCACAGATGCCGTGAAAGATACCAACTCCGATTCCACTGTATCCCGCTGCACCGGCGGCCTTTTCAAAGCTCGTAAAGCAGGATTCATCGTTGCTTTTCGCCCTCTGTCCGCTTACCGCATTGTACGGAATCTTTGTCATTCTTCCGTTTCGCTGCTCCGCCTGCCAGGTACAGAACAGTCCTCTTCGCTTTAATTCATCTGGCAGAAATTCATAACTTCTCTGCATGCTGCCTCCCTGATTTCTTCGTTTTTATCCGAGACAGCTGTGATATACTATTGCTGTGCACGATAGGTATCACAGCTGCCATTACTGGTATCCTGACCTGTCATCTAAGGCTTCTGTCTTGCCGGACGGGAGCCTTTTCTTTGGCAGAACTTTCTCTCACGATTCTTCATCCTTCCCCCACTCCTTAAGAGCGCCGTCAGAATCTGAATCAGTCTCATCTTTGACAGTTGAAGAAGACAACAATGCCAGGAATCCCTCAACCAAGGGATTTCTGGCATTATTTATGGGCTTCGGAATTGTTGTATGT
>FNQX01000054.1 GCA_900107575.1 Lachnospiraceae bacterium NK3A20
CGGTTTTTGTCGAAGGCTTTCGACATTTTTGGCCAGGAGCAACGGTTTTGTCGAAGACTTTCGACATTTTTAGCCAAGAACAACGGTTTTGTCGAAGACCTTCGACATTTTTGGCCAGGAGCCCCTTGCTATCTCACCCAGCAATCATAACATAACTTTATTGTCCGTTATAAACAGGAAAACCTCCTCTGCTTATGGACATATTTCGAGACTGTCCTCCATCTCTCCTTCACCTACTCACGTTTTCAGTTGTTCCGATAGACAACTCTATCCGCCTGTCCTTTATTCAAAAGTATTCACAAAGGCTGCAGGGCCGGGCGAACCGACTCTGCAGCCTTTAGCATATCTTATTCTATTGCACGTGAAGCCCAATGCATCCAACAAACTTTTCTGCCAGTCCAACTACACCAGTAGATCTACTACCTTTATACAACCGATCAGCAATGTCTTGGCTTCACATCATACGCTTTGTAGTCTTCCCTGACCCGGGCAACATCGTCCATGTGCTATAATCCTACGCCCCCGCCTGCTGCGCGGGTGCTGCCTTCGTCGACTTGTGGGGCGCGAGGAACGCGCCGATGATCTGGCACAGAACGGAGGCGAGCAGGAGCACAACGGCCGCAACCGTGATGTAGAACACCTGCCAGCCCGCGGTGTTCTGCGAGTTGTAAGAGAACAGGCCCGAGATCAGAAGGATGCGCTCATTGATGAGCCTTCCGATCGTCAGCATGAGGACGATGACCGAGCACAGCGTCGGCAGAATGCCGAATGTTGCCCTGCGATCACTCCTGCCGTTCACGATGAGCGCACACAGGGCGAGGAGCACCGCCGCGATCTCGAGACCCACGATGGCCCCGAGACTGCTCAGTGCGTAAGCAGCATTCGCGCTGCTGCAGATAAATGTTGCCACGATGCCCGCGATGATGACGATCACCGACAGGCATCCGAAGAAGCCGGAAGCTCCCTGTCTTTTCAAGCCAGCCATATTACTGCGCCTCCTTATCTTTGCCTGCCTTCGCCATGAACAGCACGGCGAAGAGTACCATCAGGATACCGGAACCTGCGATGAGACCGATGTAGAGCGCCCTCCACCAGGTCATGTTCTGCGCGATGTGCGTCGTGGAATTGTAGCGGTTCATGAGATTCGATCTGCTGAGCGCGTACAGGGTGTTGTGCACCGATTCCTTGATGTGCTGCTGCGCGTTCGCGTCGCCCTCAAAGAGCTTCGCGCTCACCGTCGTGCCGTCCACCTGGCCCATCAGGTTCTGCGTGTTTTCCAGCGTCGTTGTGGAATGGAAGCCCGCCATGCCTCGCATGTCGTAGCTTGTCACGCCCGACGTCAGAACCGCGCCGTAGATATCCGTATCATCGTAAATATCAGTCACCGCGTAACCATGGAAACCGAACTCGTTCTTCAGTATCTCCGTCATGAGGCCCGTGGAAGCCGTGCACTCAACCGGTCCGATCTTCGAGAAGGAAGTCATGAGACCGTTCATGCCGACGTTGTTGTCCTCAGTGTCGTATTTCGTCGCCTCGAATGCCACCTGATATGCGCGGAGCTCGATCTCTCTCGCTCTCTGCTCCGTCATGTACGGCGCGATACCGGAACGGTTCGTCTCCTGGTCATTGAAAGCAAAGTGCTTCGGCGCCGCAATGAGACCGTACTGCTGCGCGCCGATCGCGAACTCCATCGCGGTGTAACCGGACAGCATCGGATCCTCGGAATAATACTCACCGTTACGGCCGTTGTAAGCCTGACGGTGTGTGTTGAGGCCGGGTCCCCAGAGAATCGGGATGCCGACGAACAGAGACTCCTCGCCGATGAATTCACCGAGGCGGTAAGACAGATCCGGGTTGAAGGATGCCGCGACCAGAGGCGAGTTCGCGAAAACCTGCGGGTGCCAGTTGCCGTTGGGATCCGTCGCCGGAATCGACCAGGGTGCATTCGTGTCTTTCGACGCGTTCAGATTGACCGCCACGCCGTTGCCGCAGTTCTCCGCGAGCGTGGACTCCACCATACCAAGACTCTCAATGCCGGGGATATCCGGTCCGCCGTAGGTCGCCATGTACTGCGCGTCCTCGAGCGAAATGGAATCAAGAAGTTTTCCCCATCTCTCGTCGTCGTAAGCAGCGCCAGCCATCTGATAGAAACTGATGTCGCTTCCCTGCTCCCAGTGAATCGCGCTCGTGTCATCGTCCGTCGCAATCGTGTAATATTTACCATTCAGCTTATCAATGAGCTCCTCATTCGTGAGCTTCATCTCGCCGTAGGTGGTCGGGAACGTTCCAGCCCAGTCGCTGCGGGAGAGATAGGTTACCTCGCCCGGCTGGAAATAATTCCAGTCCGCGTAATCGAGCTCGTTGTGAATTTCCGCGCCATTTTTGGAAATACCAAAGGCCGTCTTCGCGATCTGATCTTCCGCGATGTCAATCTCTACCGCGGCATCTTCATCCGCTTCGCCCACGAGAACGTCTCTGTCCGTGCCCTGCAGCGCCATCATGTTGTTGAGCGCAAGGTGCGCACCATTGCCGGCCGCGAAATAGTATTTCCCGGGATCGAGGATGTAAGTGCCCTTCGTGCCGTCCTCGTTCTCGTACGTGTTGTCATAGCTTGCGATGTACTGCAGATCCACCTCGACGGGAACCGTCTCCGGCGCGCCGGGCTCAATGACGCCGGACTTGGCATAATTGAGGAGCTGGACTGCTGTTTTCTCAAGTCCCCCTTCCGTGTAAGGCGCCTGACCGTAGATCTGCACCGGCGTCTTGCCCGCGACATCGCCCGTGTTCGTCACCTTCACGTTGAACGTCGCGAACGCACTTGTCGAGCCGTTCTCATTCGTCGTGATATTCAGCTCAGGCTCGCCTTCCATCTCGAAGTCGAACGTCGTATAAGATAGGCCATAGCCGAAGCCGTATGCAACCTCCTTATCATAGTCCCACTCGGAAGTCGAAGCGTACGCGCCGACCGGATCCGCCGCGTTGCCGTTGCCGTTCACCGCGTCATAATATCTCGTCTCATAGTAGCGGTAGCCCGTGTACAGACCCTCCGCCTCAATGAGATACGTGCCCACGTGACCGCCGAACTGGCCGCCGCCGCGCGTGATGACCTCTTCCGCGTTCGTGTACTGGAAATCGCCCATGTTCTGCATCGCAGGCGCGGACATATTGTATGTAGGGAAAATATCAGGCAGCCCGCCGGACGGCGCCACTTTGCCGGATAGAATATCCGCAACGCCAAGGAAGCCGCAGCAGCCGGGGAAACCGATCCAGAGAATCGAGTCAATGTCGTCGTCAGACTTGAGATCGCCGATCTCCACCGCCGTCGCCGTGTTCAGGAGGACAATGACATTGTCGGAAGCCTCCTTCGCGAGCGCGATCTGCTCCTTCTCATTGTCCGTGAGGGCAAGGGGCTCCTTTGCGCCCGTGCCTTCCGCAACGCCCCCCGGCAGATAGTCCGTCGACTCAGCAGAGGGGCGGCTGATCACCACGATCGCCGCGTCGCCGTATTCCCTGAAGCTGTCGCGGAAATCCTTGTTCACGCCTTCCATTTCGGCAACCGAGGGCTCACCGGGATCGAAGGTGTTGCTCGCCTGCTCGTTGTTCGCGTGATTGTATTTGCTCTCATTCAGGGACTGATAGATTGTGGGCAGCGTCGGATTCACAGAGAAACCTGCGCCGTCAAACTCGAACTCATCGCCGTGCCAGCCATCCTGCAGAGTCGATCCAAGCTCGATCTCGTGCGTCTGCCAGTTCTGAGACAGACTCGTCGCCACAGTGTTCGCGAAGTCTGTCTTGTTGCCTGACAGGGCCTGCGCCAGCGTGATATAACCGCCGTTCGCCTTGACGCCGAATCCGGAACCGATGAGATTCACCTCGGAGTGAATGCCGAACAGCGATACCGAAGAACCTTCCTTAAGAGGCAGTCCCTGACCGTCCTCCGCGTTGTTCTTCAGAAGGACTGCGCCCTCCGCTTCCTGCTCCCTGCCGAGCGCGATTGCCTTGCGGATCAGCGCGTTGGAATTGCCCGTGCCATCCTCGTTCAGCACCTCGTCGGACGGCATGAACTTGTCATAAAGCGGATCACTGTCGCTGCTATTGGATACGAAACTCGTACTCTTCGTGCCGAGCGCGGTATCAATGGTCGACTTATAGCCTTCCGCAATGCTGCCCGCCGCACATGACAGGCCGAACACAGCCGCCATGAGAGTCGACAGGCCTCTCAATGCATACCCTTTACTCACTTTACATCCTCCTGACTTACCTGGAACATAAGATCACTTTACAATGAATGCATTGTAGGGGATGGAAACCTTCGCGGCAACAGCCCTGCGAAAAGTGGCGCGAAGAGGTGAATAAGCGGTTGAAGAGTGCCGCTCATGGCGCCCTCTGATAATCTATTCGAATGTGATCGCCCCTATGAACTGATCCGCGAACGTCCTCATTTCCGGAGATAATGCGCCCACTTCAATGAAGCTGACCACACAGCCATCCGACGTATTCGGCAGCACATAGATTAGCTCTTCCAGACAAGTTCCATCATCAAGGACAGACACCACATCAAAGGCCATGCCCATGCCGCCATTCATCGGAAGTGCTGTCTGTGACAGGATCTGATCCGTTCCAAGATTCGCGATCACGCTCTGATAAAACGCCGGATCATTCGTCTGTGCAGCCGTTGCATCACCAGCTTCCATCAGCATAACGGTTCCCAGATCTGTGTTATCTTCACCATAGGGGTAATACCAGATGTAATTAACCCCCGTCTCATCTGTCTCATCCTCTCTTGTCCATTCGACGGGCACACGATACGTCATGGTTGCAAACGTATTCTGCACGAATCCCGCTGGTATTGCCGCCCCTGCGGACGATGTTGATGGCATGGCAGGAACAGAACGACCTTGTGCAGCAGCGTTGGATGCAACTGCGTGAGATGTCTCCTGGATTGGGATGGCCGCACCTGCGCTCGTTGATGAGGAGGTGCCACCCAGCGTTAACCATGGTTTGCACTTCTTGCAGGGTTCATATCCTCTTGATTCCGCCTCCGAGAGACTCATCGGAATCTTACTTCTGGACAGGCTGCTACATCCGTCAACATGGTATTTGGAGCCAGTCTTCGTCACATATACCGTGGCATCAGCATGGACATCAGTCGGCAGCAAACTGATTACGAGAAAAACCGACAACAACATCGCAAATATTCTTTTCATCACACTCACCTCCTAAACACAGTAACTGCTTCTATTATTATCACACTGAACCAGATCTTCCGTAAAGATTGAATCCTCAACTGAACCCCCGTATCTCCAACGCCTTGCAGACCTGCTCCAGCACCTCGTATGACTTTGTGACACCGGACAAGATGGCATGCTCCATAAGATCCGTGCCGCCATTCCTCTCATAAATGCGGAATGCTTGCCGGTATCTGGACTGATTCGTAATAACAGAAGGTAACAGCTCTGCGTTGAGCAGCAACTGATCCATGATTAGTCGTCCGGTTCTGCCGTTGCCATCTGCGAACGGATGAATCATTTCAAAGCGGATGTGAAGCTCTGCTATCCTGCGCATAACTACAGCAATGGCACCGGGCGTCCGGGCTAGATCACGCTCTGTTGCCTTTAGCTCGCTGATAAATTGGTTCATGTCCGCCGCAATATTCTCCGGCCGGTCCGGCGTATAGGCCACCTCCGCAAGCGTGCCAATATATACCTGGTGATCCCGGAACGCTCCATCCGAATCCATGATAAGCGCATTCCCTCTCCGGATAAAATCCAGATCAGTCTCCCTCTTCCTATCAAAAGACAGTAATTCTGAGAATGCCCTGTATGCACTCTTCGCCTCTCTGTACTCCGAGAACGTGTGTCCCGAGCGCACCTCGTCATACAGGATGCCATCAACCGTCTCCTCAAGAGACAGTGTATTCCCTTCCAAAGCATTCGTGTTCCACGACAAACGAAGGAGAATCTCATTAATGAACTTCTCCTTCGCCATTACCGGCAGTGTATCATACGGATACTTCCTCTGGATCTCTGCAATTGTCTCAAGATACTTCTTGTTGTCGATCTGCATATTGCCACCATCATGAACAGCTCAGTCAAATAGAAATGACTACGGTTAATCAGATCATCCCTTTACGTAAATCAAAAATCCTATGAAATTGTGACAGCTCTTCGTATGATATGTTTTAGTAGCCATCGCGATACATCCGCCTCACTCATTCATTTGACTGTATTAATTGGATGCATCCCTCAGCCGTCGGATGTCTTTGAAACAGATGCCAAGTACGAGCCAACTACCTCACCCGCCTCTCTGAATGCGAGTGCGATCTCGGCATTACGATCTCGGCATTATTTGTTGACTCATACACTTCTTCGCTCTGTTCTCCTAATACAATGTCCCGGAAATAAAAGTCCCGCAGATTGTTGTTACTCTTAATATTAGTGAGCCGAAGGTACCTGTTGTCGGGATTGATCGTCGTGAACGCAATGAAACCTCTGTCCAGCGTCTCCAACGAGCGAAGGTTATGAGAAGTGAATATCATCTGCCCCTTGCCCTTTTCAGACAGGATCCGCAACAGCTCTCCCAGAAGATACTCGAAAATGCCACTGTCCAATTCATCAATGGCCACCGTGATAGAGGCGTTGTTGTACATGACAATGAACAGCTGCAAAACAGAAATAATTTTCTTGATGCCTTCTGACTCATATTTCAGCGGAATCTTTTTGCTGTTCTTGTCAGCCATCAACTGGATCATATGCCCCTTTGCACCGCTTTTCAGCAGCGTGGGACCCAGATCCTGTACACTGATCGTAAGTCCCGGCACAATCTGTGTGAGAACGATATTCATGTCCTCCACGACATCATTGATAATCGTGTATGCATCATCCGATATCTCACTCGGTCCGTTTAATGGGATCATCGCATTACCAACGGCACCGCTGTTCCCATGGCGATATTTGAAAGCCAGCGGCAGTGCATTCATACTGATCATCCCCGAATTGTCAGTGCCGATAACGAACAGCTCAATATTACCGTATTGCACCATTCTCTCCAGAATGTTCCTGTTGAAAGTGAATTCAGGATCATCATTATCCTGTCCTCGCAGTTCACTCAGGAATTCACGGGAAAAAATAAAAGACCGCGAGAAAGCTGCTGTCATCGCCTTTGCGACCAACAGTCTCTGATATACCTCTCCACTCTTGCCGAACAGCAACTCATATTTACTCTCCGGAGCGAATATGAGCTGTGTGTTCCCGGTGTCAATAAGTGTCCCTTTACGTATTCTACGCCCATCTCCATTATAAGAATAGCCAAGGACTTCGTCATACAGCTGAACTCTATAATTGATTTCTGCGTCGTCTGTAGCATTTGTGTTCTGGGGGGGGATTCGGTCTGGACTTTTCTCAATGAGAATCCGTAATAGTGATTCATTCTTCAAATATTGCGTGATGGCCTGATGTCTTTTGCCTTCTCCATCAGAATCCCCCGTGCATATACGCTCTGGCGATCACGTACGACGGCTCATAGAATGCTCCGCAGTTATAGTTGTCCAACAGATCGCAGATCGGATCATTGTAAACACGCAACATGCCATCAATGTAATCCTCCCCAGGCTGCAACGTGTCCACGATCAGCCTTGCGTAAACTTTTCCCATCTGCAGATCCGTCGGAATATAGTCCACAAGCTGGCTATCAACGTCCGTGACATCATAACTTCCCGGCTCCAGGCCATACTGATCCATCCAGTCCTGCTCTACCTGCAACGGGTTCTCGGAGTGCAGCACATCCGCCAAACTGATGAGTCTTTCCCACTCCTCTTTCGGAATGCAATTCACTACATAGCAATTATGCTGGTGAAGCCTGCGTGCAATGCGCTCTATCATATAGCAAATGAAATACAAATCATTCTCTGTAACCATCTCTTCCGGAAACAGCACATTTTTCATGGCTCATATCCTCCCACGTAAGACAATGTTTCCAATGCTCCTGGGGTGCAGAATACAATCTGATGTGTTGGATGTTTGAACTTCGCCAGAGCCCAGAAAGCTTCTCTGCTGATATTCCCTCTCGCGAAGTCTTCCACGTAATCCCAGATCTGATCGTCCGCCATCGGACCTTCCACAATATCATAACCGTGTTCATTTCCCCTGCGACAAGCGGCGACAAAATCCAGCTGTTGCCGACCTATTAGATTGACGTTTTATTGCTTGAGTGTCTCTGAGTTGCTACCAACAATGACATCATCCTGATAAAAAGGAAGGTCCCAGAGACCATCGATATCCTCGTCAGAAGTCGAATCTCTGAGACCATTGCTATCTCAAAAGTCATGTAATATGTACTCAAAACAGCAGTGCTCCACAACGTCAAGTTTCTACCGGAACTATTGTTTCGCTACATAACTGATAGCTTGTCACCCATAATGACTTATTCCGAGAGACAAATATCTGAATAGCTATTCCAGATCGTATACATATTCTCTTTTAGTTTCGTCATCCTCACAAACATTTTCAGATAATTATTATCATGATTTGGGTGTCAAAAGTATTGCCGCGGCACCCAGCTGCCTTGTGTAGTACGCTCTTTGACAAATGAATACAGTTCAATTCAATACGAGATCTTGAGGCTCCCAAAGTGCTGCTGGATCCTTGAAAA
>FNQX01000052.1 GCA_900107575.1 Lachnospiraceae bacterium NK3A20
GAAGACAAAGCAGAGCGAAGCCGCTGAAGCATAACGTTTGGGGCATGACCCCGTTTAGGAGCAAGAGCGGCGCCCGAACTATGGACAGGCTGAACGAAGGAATTTGGGACATCAGCTGAGCAATGGATGATCCTGTTAGACATGAGAGGGTGGCAGCCATAGGGAACCAAGGGAAACGATTCGCCTTCATAAAAAGGATGACGTTTTATTTCGTGCACCTTTGTTCCCGAAAAAGCAGCACAGAGAAGCATCAGGATGCAGCTTTTCGCCCATACATTGCTTTGTCTGTAATCCAAGAAACTTTATGACACTGCCAGAGATGGCTTGAAATGAGGCTTCTTTGGTAATATGCATAAAAGAAAGTAGAGAGACTTTGCTATGAATAATAAAAAGATATTGATTGTCGATGATGAAGCAGGCATCGTAAAAATGCTGCGGACTGTGTTGCATAAAGAGGGATATTCTCTTGTTGACAGTGCCTATACCGGCCAGGAAGCCATCGAAAAGACAAAGCAGAATCAGTATGATCTGGTCCTTCTTGATGTTATGCTGCCGGATATAGACGGTTTTCAAGTATGCGGTTCCATGAGGGAACATACATTAGCTCCTATACTATTTCTCACGGCACGCACGGGTGATATTGATAAACTCACGGGGCTTGGGATCGGGGGCGATGATTATATCACAAAGCCTTTTAATCCGTTGGAGGTTGTGGCTCGAATCAATGTACAATTCCGCCGAATGGAGCAATATCAAAAAGCTGAAAAAAACGCGATACAGGATGTTTTACGCTTTGGCCATGTTGTGATTGATAGAAAAGCAGCGCAGCTATGGGTAGATGATGAAGAAGTGTCCTGCCCCGCAAAAGAATTTGAATTGCTTCTCTTTTTAGCAGAACACCCAAATCAAGTGTTCACAGCAGGACAATTATACGAAAACATCTGGGGGCTCGACAGCATGGGTGATGAGAAAACTGTATCGGTTCACATAGGCAGGATTAGAAAGAAAATAGAAAAAGATATGAAGAACCCGGAGTTCATCGTAAACCTAAGAGGAATAGGATATAAATTTGTCCCGCCACAGGGAGGTGATGAAGCTTGAGATTTTCACTTTCTGATGGAAAAATCGTTATCCGGTTCACATTGAACTTTATCATACATCAATTCCTGATGCTCGCTTTTGTAAGCCTTCCTACAGTCTTTTATCTTACCGTTTTTAAGGGCAGTACGACAGCACCGGCCTATACGGGGATTGTTGCCGCAATCAGTTTCTTTTTCTATATCGTGTATTGCCTGTTTTATGGCTATTACGTTGCCTACCCAATGGCAAACATTATTCTGCGGGTTCGCCAGCTTGCCGCAGGCGATTACGACCTGCCAAAGAAACAACGGTTTTCCAATCCTGCTAATCGGCTTTACCGGGAAGTCTATTCAAATCTGAATATACTGGCAAATATTTTACAGGAAGAGCAGCAGAAACGGCAGGACTTTGAACAGCAGCGGCAGGAATGGGCGGCGGGTGTCACGCATGATCTGAAAACACCGTTATCCTATATTTCAGGATACGCAGATATGCTTTTGTCAAAGGAACATCAATGGACAGAAGCAGAAAGGAATGATTTTTTACAGATCATCAAAGATAAATCTGCGTATATGGAAGAACTGATCGGTGATCTCGGCCTTGTGTTTCGGATGGATAGTGAATCTTTTATGCTGCCGGATAAGGAGAAAATTGAACTGGTAGAATTTATACGCCGTGTGGCTGCGGAAACGGCGAGTATGCCGGATACAAAGAATGATGATTTTGAAATCATCGAGAAACAGAGTTCTATCTATATCCTCGGAGACAAAAAACTTCTCCATCGTGCATTTACGAATCTGTTGGTAAACGCAGTTGTTCACAATCCGGCGGGAACGAAGATTACAGTCAAAATAACCGTTTCTCCAAATCTGATGATTACCGTTTCCGATAACGGGAAGGGATTAAGCAAGAAAGAACTTACTCACCTGTTTGACCGGTATTACCGCGGAGCTTCTACTGAGGAGCATGAAGGCAGTACCGGCTTGGGAATGGCAATCGTAAAGCAGATTATTACAGCACATGGCGGCACGATTACAGCATCAAGCAAGCCCGGGAACGGAACAACATTCACGGTACACCTGCCAAGCCTGCCATCATAACCAAATATTTAAGCCAATGTTTTGGGTCGGAGCGTCAATACTCCGGCCCTCTTTTTATTTGATGAGAATTTGAAGCCAGTTTACCGTCTGTTTGAATTAGTCTCTTATTCTAAAAATGATCCTGGCGCAGACAGAAAGGAGTTTATTATGAACCAAAAAGCCGTCGTAGAATTACGACATGTCACTAAGACAGTCAACAGAAGAAATCTTGTAGAGGATCTGAATTTCCAAATCAATGCTGGAGAGGTTTTCGGTTTTTTGGGGCCGAATGGGGCCGGAAAAACAACGACAATCCGCATGATGGTCGGACTGATTGGGATCAGTCAGGGTGATATTCTGATTAACGGATGCAGCATTTCCACCGATTTCAACAAAGCAATTCAGAATGTTGGCGCGATTGTAGAAAACCCCGACTTATACAAATATATGACTGGGTATCAAAATCTTAAGCACTACGCCAGAATGGTTCCCGGTATTGGCAAAAAGCAGATCAATGAAACAGCAAAAATGCTCGGAATCGGGAGCTGGCTAAAAGACCCGGTGCGAACTTATTCTCTCGGAATGCGTCAACGGTTAGGGCTTGTACAGGCATTGCTGCACCGTCCTTCCCTTCTGATTTTAGACGAGCCAACGAATGGGTTGGACCCGGAGGGGATTCACGAACTGAGGAATGAACTGAAATACCTTGCCCATGAAAGGGGTGTAGCCGTCCTTGTTTCCAGCCATCTGCTTTCCGAAATGCAGATGATGTGTGACAAGGTTGGGGTTATTCAGCATGGAAAACTGATTACTGTGCAGAGCATTGATGACTTTGTGCGTGATGGCGGTTTTTCCGTTAGTATCGTGGTTGATCCGTCGCAGACGAAAATGGCCTGCCGACTGATCTCTGAAATGGGAAAACAGATCATTTCCGCAGACCAAAGTG
Source organism: Lachnospiraceae bacterium NK3A20 (assembly GCA_900107575.1). GTDB lineage: Bacteria > Bacillota > Clostridia > Lachnospirales > Lachnospiraceae > CAG-791. Next base: position 3,106 of record FNQX01000052.1, read on the forward strand.
GGAAAATCCTTGCTGCGCTTGACCATAGCGATATTCCAGAGGCGAACCGAAAGCTGATGGAATCCGGCATTCGTGTTTACAGTGTACAAACCCAGCAGGAAACATTGGAGGATCGTTTTCTGGAAGTAATGGAGGAAAATCAATGACCGGATTAGTGAAAAACGAAGTAATGAAAATATTCTGCCGCAGGCTTACAAAAATATTGCTTTTGGTGCTTTGCATCTTTGCAATTGCTTCTTCTTTCGTATATAAATCATCAAACCAACCTGTAGAGGATTGGAGGGCTGCGGCTGAAGAAACCGTGACACGCAATCAAAACCGGCTTGATCTGGTAGAACTCTCTCCTCAATTAAAGGCAGATGCAGAGAACAAATTGGCAATCGCCGAATACAGGTTGGAGCATGATATACCGGAACCAGCCACAAACGCAATCTCTGCTTTACTGAATACAAGCGGTCTGATTGAAACGATCATCATTATTGTGCTGATTATAGCCGCCGAAATCGTTTCAAGAGAATACAATGACGGGACAATGAAACTTCTTTTGATTCGCCCTCACAAGCGTACAAAGATTCTCCTGTCGAAATATATAGCAGTTGTCTTTTTAGGAATCGTTGCGCTCCTGATAATGGTTTTAAGTGCAGGAATCACAAATTTTCTATTATATGGCTTTGGTGATCTCCATGCAACGGATCTCTTTATCAACCAACAGGGAGAGATTGTACAGCTTTCTTTGCTTTCACAGACCGTAAAGCTCTACTTGACGAGCATCTTTTCCGTTCTGAGTTATGCAACAATCGCTTTTGCAATTTCAACAATTCTCAGAAACAGTGCATTGGCTGTTGGAGGAGCTTTGGTTCTGATGATTTGCGGAAACATGATGATCGAATCAACCTCCAAGATCGGCTGGTTGAAATATCTGCCTTTCGCAAACAGCGATATGTCACTGTATATTTACCATTTGCAGCCGCGTCCGGAGATGATTATGGGATTCTCCATTGCTGTTCTGGTGGCATACATGATTGTTTTGCTGATGGTTAGTATGGTTGTTTTCCAAAAGAGGGATGTTTCTATTTGATCAATCTGCTTTGACCTTATACGAGGAGCATTGTTTATGAGTATCGCAAACAGGAAGAATCGGAAAAGTCGCTACTCGGCGGGTAGATCAGCGACAACCTGACTACGACCTTTTCTATGATGGCGGCTTTTCCGGGAGAAGCCGCCGTTTATCTTCTATTACAACTTTATAGCTGACAAATAAACGGCGGCAAAAGGAGGATGCCGCTATGTCATTACCCAATCGTTCCCGGAATAGTTTCCTCTACTCAAAAAAATCCGGACATTCTCTGCGGAGCAATGTGGTTATGGACATGAACAATTAAATCATCCGGCGACTTTTGTCTGTTCAACCTTTGTCTCGACTGCTATATGCAGCCGGGACTTTTTTTGTGCTCTTCAAAATTTTTTTCAAGAAAATCGGTCGGATCTTTGGCATTTCAAAAATTTGACCGTATTAAGACGCGAAAAGGGAAATCATGATCCGCCTTTCGGTAGAAAGGAGGTGAAACGATGGAACCCAATCGCGCAGAGTACCAGAAGAAGCGCGTCTTTGAGACCTTCTGTAAGCGGGTATTGCGGAATGAAGCCGCTGACGCTCACGAAGAGATCAAGCGTCACCGGGCAAAGGAGGTGAGTTTTTCTGATCTGTCCCTGCATGAGCAGCGCCAGCTTTACACTTGCGACCAGTATTTTCAAAACGGCGCAGAAGAAACAGAACAGGATTTTTGTGTCGCAGGGAAACGGATCACGGCAAAGCTCATAGCCGAAGCTCTCCGCACATTGCCGGAGGAAAAACGCAAAACGGTATTGCTGTACTACTTTGCCGGAATGACGGATACGGAGATCGGCATGCTCTTTGATGCACCGCGCAGCACGATCCAGTATCGACGAACAAGCTCTTTCGACCTGTTGAAAAAGTATTTGGAGGAACATGCAGATGAATGGGACGAATAGTAAATATGACGCTCCGGGAATCGCTCTTGTTCCTTACCCAATTATTTTGGCAGCGACAAAGGGCGAACCGGACGCTATGAAAGTGGTGATCCAGCACTTTCGCGGATATATCACGACCCTCTCCATGCGGAAGCTCTATGACGAGCGCGGCAACGCCTACTACGGTGTGGACGAGGACATCCGGGAAAGGCTGCAAGCCAAACTGATGAGGGCAGTCCTCACATTCAAGGCTGATTAAACAAAACTCGTTGCGAAATACTTTCACCCTTTTCCGTTTTGCAGATAGAGGTAACAGCCTGCCTGATCTTTGACAAAGAAAGCCCGACGGGAGGCCGCCGGTGCAGCATAGGGCAAATCGGATACGTTCCTTTTGTGCCGAGCCAAACGGCGGGTGCGCCATGACGCTTTCCCTTTATGGAGAAAGCCGAGCGATCTACACTCCGCCGCAAAACAAGCGCAGCGGCTTCGTGGGCGATGACAGCACAAAATACATAATGATACTCCCGCGTTGAACACCCACAAAGCATTGCGCGGCGCACCCACAAGCATGGGCCAAGGTGAAACCCCTGTGAGACTGCCGCTGGCAGCCGTCCGATCAAGGCCCATTTTCCTTATTAACCTTTTACACGTTTTCAGAAAGGGGGATCATACAAATGGATCCAACGAGAACCAAACAGGATCAGTCCCCTGTTGTACGTAAATATCAAATCGGAGATATGACCTATATCGTCAAAGCTGTCGTTAAGGACGGCGTAAAAGAGGATGCGGCAACAAAGGTACGGCGCCTGATCCGGAATGACTTGACCCGGGCAAAAAAGTCTTGAAGATGGTCGGTTGAAATCCGAAGTTCCAGTTTGAAGGGGTAACTTCCACCTTTGCCTGGATTGCAACCGAAAGTTCTATTTTTTCGCCTCGTGCTACTGTACATCTGATTCTGAAACGGCTATAACTGGGGCATAGAGACGGCCGTTTCTATAAAAATGCGTATCTCTCTAAGAGGTCGAGCTCAAAATCCGAAATTCGGAACTTTTAAGTTCCACCCCTAAATTTGGTGTATGGGATGGTTCTCCGGGCTTGTTGCTCCGACCGATACGTATTACTTCAACAGCGCAGGGCTCAGATTGATTTCGTCAACGGGAATCAGTTTGAGCCCGAGCTTTTTTAAGACTTCCTCTCCATACATGAAAGCGAACATCTCATAGGGACTCTTATTGCCCAGAGACGCCCTCCTGTAGGAATTGATGTGGCTCATCATCAGTGTGAGCTGCTCCCGCGTGTAAGGCGTGATATCAACGCCTTTCGGGAGAATGCGGCGTATCATTTCGTGGTGCACCTCGCAGCTTCCTTTCTGATAAGGAGCCGAAGCGTTACAGTAAAACATGCGGCTGCGGCGATTTCCATTCGCGTCGAATTCGATGCTCTTCGGATCGGAAAACTCGCTGCCGTTGTCTGCCAGCAGTACCGGAAACAGTGTAATAAACGTGTCCGGGCCAAGCTCAAAATAAAGGCGGTTGATGATGTCAATAACCGACCGCGCATCGTTGTGATTGCGGCGGAAAGCCAGCTGCAGTCCCGTGGACGGTAAGGTAAGAGTGAGCATCACAGCACCGCCTTTCACGCCCTCTACAGAGTCAAATTGAACCACAGGAGTATCCGGGTGTTCCTTCGTATACTTCTCATAGTCCTGCAGGGTACGCCCTTCCCTGCATTTGGGATCGACCTTGATTGTATCAGGACGCTTGCGGCGGGGCTTCATCCTCACCTTGCGGGGCATATCGATGTTTCTGGCTGTAAACAGGCCGGCATCCATGTAGGTGTAGAGAGTCCGCTCTGTGACCATCAGTTCATCCCTATGGTTCAGGCATATGTGGTGGAGGGACTGGCCTTTCCGGATCAGAGGCGAGATGATGTCATCCAGACGTTTCTTCTCCTCATTCGAGACGGCAATCCCCTGCCTGGATTCTGAGAGAACCTCAGTGTATTCCGCGTGGGCTGCCGCAGCATCGTAGAAGCACTTTTCAAGTGTGCAGTACCGCTTATCAGGGCAGCCGTTGCAGACATACGGAGGTTTGGCAAGCCTTAAACATTTCTCCTTCTCATACACGATGCGGCGGTCGATGCATCTGCCACAGATAGAACAGAAGCGGGTACGCGCCTTGCTCTCGGGGCAGACATCGCAGACACCGGAAAACTGACAGATCTTGCGCCTCACACAGTCGTTGAACGGACGTCCGTAAGCACCGGTCTTTCTGAAAACCATGTGGGAACGAACCTCCTTGGAGATAGTGGAGCAATCCTTACCTACCTTCTCACCAATCTCCTTGAACGACTGCCTGTTATTCAGACCAGTCTCGATGTGAGAGCGGTCTTCGTTACTCAAATGACTATACTTGGCCATCAGGTCCTCCTGTTCTGGTCGGAGCAACAGGTGGTAGACCAACGGTAGCTATTGTAGTCCCATTTCGGAAGAATTAACCTCCAGCAATTTTTCGGAAGGATTAACTTCCAGTTTTGAAATTTGCGAGTGGAACTTCGTTTAGCAATTCACCGAGAATTACTTTGTTACTCTTGTAGAACGAAGGTTTGTACAAGAACCTGCCGATATATTATGGGGTTGACACATGAACCTATAAATTTTATGCTATATATAGCATAAAAAGGAGGGTGGATTGTTCAGAGTTGATTTCTTCCGTGAAGACGATGGAAGCAAGCCAATCGGCGCTTTCATCCGAACATTGGATGTGAAGATGAAAGCGAAGGTGGTGTCTGACTTGAATCGGATGGAAATGCTTGGCAACGAGGCCAAAGAACCGCTGAGCAAACACCTGGAAGATGATATTTTTGAGCTTCGCAGCATATTTGGGAATAACATAGTATGTATTCTGTATTTTCTTGACGAAGATGAAATCATTATCGCGACCAATGGATTTGTCAAAAAACAGCAAAAAACGCCTCACAGCGAGATACTACTCGCAAAGAAGAGCTATCTATTTGAAAAGGAAGGAGAGCGGACGATGAGTGATTTACAGGAATTAACCAATGAACTCATGCAGGATGCTGTGTTCAGAAAAGAATATGAAGCATTACAGCCGGAACGAGACATTACGATGTCTTTAATTCGTGCGAGAAAGGAAGCGGGGCTGACGCAAGCTGAATTATCCGAGAAAACCGGAATCAGTCAGGCAGACATCAGCAGACTGGAGAATGGCACAAGAAATCCCAGTCTGGCATTATTGAATCGCATCGCCGAAGCAGTAAATTCAACGCTCCGAATCGAGTTCGTCCCCAACAAGAGGGTGGTCAAATAAGGCATAGTGCCGTTGTGATAACATCCCGTGATAACAATTTGATAACAACAGTTCATATACCCTGTAGAAATAGGATAACTGAAATCAATCTGAATCAAATCATATCAGGAAACTAAACCTAAACGGGTTAGGATGCATATTTTATTTTCGAATAGAATGATTTAGGTGTCATAAGTCGCTTCTCAGCGGCTTTGAACATATAGCAACTATTGCAACTTCGCTCTTTGACAAATGAATATAGTTCAAAACTCCGCTTCACGGCTCATGCATGCGGACCGGATGGTAAAGGCAGGTATTCCTTACCCTAAGAGTGAAATCCAAAAGGTTGTTCCGCGGCTTACGTCCGAGAAGACCGGTGGTAACTACTGTGATGTTCTTATCGCCAGCAAGTTCTCTGACTTCCTTGCTGCTGTATGCGCCATCTGCAACGATGACTGCTTCCCCATCCACCTTATCCAGGGTTTCAAGTTCTTCTCTGATGAAGGCATTGTCACTGTGCGTATTTACATCGTACTGATAATCCGTGACGATGGAACCATTCTCGTTCACTGCCTCTGTAAGATTTGCAGCATACCCGCGATGCGCCTTCCCGGCTTTGAGTCTGTATGTTGCATCCGGATCAGA
>FNQX01000049.1 GCA_900107575.1 Lachnospiraceae bacterium NK3A20
GCGCCGCGATCTTGAAGATGCCAACGCTGACCGCGCAGATGATGACGCCGCACAGGGACATCGCAATTCTTCTGGATTTCATAGGAAAGGACCTCATATTCATTTGGTTTCGGGCCGTGACGAAGTCCACTTTATCATTGCGGGGAGGCGATGGCAATATGGAATCAGACATAGTCGAAGATACCTTGGATGGCGTCGGTGATATTGATGATATCCTGCATCGGTATCGAACCAATTCTGGAGAATCGCTTGACTCGGAGATCCAGCAGCTTCATATTCTCACAGCAAACAACGCCATGGAATTCCTGGATATCTACAGGTAGGTGCAGTGCGCTTTCCGCTCCGTTCCGGATCACAGGACAACCTATAATCGCTCCTGTCTGATTGAAGAAATCTTTGCTAACGACCAATACTGGAAACTTCAGATTATCCAGCCGCAGCATATCTCCCTGATGCAAACTGCTCATTACCAGATCTCCCGTCCTTGAGGTTCACCCCAGTCGATTTCGCTGTTTAATGTCAGTTTATTGTTGTACGCTTTCGCGCGTTCTTCGAGAGATTTGTGGCGAAATTTTTTGCTCAGAATGATTTTCTCGTCAGCTACTTCGATATCTAGAATATCATCCATTTTCAGATTTGCCTCCAGTATGACTGTTCTGGGAAGTCGCACCCCCTGACTGTTGCCCCATGCTTTTAATTGTGTATCCATAATATCACCTCCTTACGGATATACATAGTATACACGTTTTGGCGGATTCAGACAACGTGTATTTTTTGATGCTCCGTGATGATATCGTGTATTCGCTCGGCACCGCTGAAGCCCTGTAACGACAACTCCTGTGCCATGTCCTCCTGATGCAGCCTGTTCGGTACGGGCTGTCCGTCAATGGTTCGGGGATGATTTGTGTAACCGCGGTCATATCTTTTCGCTGCGAGCAGGATGTCTTCATCCTTCCCTGCGCCGGTGTTGATAATGAAGCTCGCTGCCACCGGAATGCCGAGCTTTGCCGCGGTTCGCATGGCGAGCTGTTCGTTCGTGACAATGCTGCTAAGACGAATGTGGCTCTGTTTCACAATGTGTGTGCTGGGCGCTTCGCCCTGTGGCAGATACCACTGCTGTTGTTCATCCGACCAGTACAGGCCGACCTTACCGGACGCGCCGGCGAGTGAGAGATGCGATTTGACGACCATATCGGTTGACTTCTCGGCCCCTTCTCGGGCGAGAGCCTTCACTTCGTCCAGAGAGAGCGGCTCGTAAGATGGGGCTTCCGCCCTGGCGTCGTCTTCCAGCACCTGAATCGTGCCGAGACACTCCTTGCCAAGCCCAGCCAGAATGGAGAGATAGTCCCCCTCATCCGTATGCATCCATTGCGCGACAGAGTGCCGTGTGAATCCCTCCGGCAGCAAACCCTCGAAGAAATTTGCTGTACGGCGGGCAGAGAAGGGCTCTGCTTGCAGTGGCAGATTTACAGAATCTTTACTGTTGTAATGGATGTGATTTTACAGGGAATCAATAATCTGTTGTCAGGATTGAAATCCTGCTTTCGTACTGCGGCTGCGGCAGATAAATCTGGTGCAATCATTCGGGACATAGTAGTATTTTTATCGAAGGGCAGTCTGTACTTCGGACTGGAGGCACAGGGATTCAGCAGAGCAAACCATCAGGTGATACTGCCGGTAACCCTGTATGGAAGAGTGGCGGAGATTTGAGAAAATGATGGATAAGAATATACAAAATGATACGGACCGGTTCCCCTTGTTTCATCGGATGAAGAACAATCATGAAATCAATGTCTATATCAAGGAACAGAACAGGTCCATGGACGCCATAGGCTATACGGAGCACAGCTTTGCACATATAGGAGTGGTGACGGAGCGGGTAGGGTATATTCTCGACACGCTTGGAATGGATGATCACACCATTGATCTCGCGCTTACAGCAGCCTGGATGCATGATATCGGGAATATCGTCAACAGGGAAAATCACAGTCAGTCGGGAGCGCTGATGGCATTTTATCTTCTGGATAAGATGGGTGTTCCCGCAGAGGATATTGCGCCGATCATCCGGGCGATAGGGAATCATGATGAAGGCAATGGAATGCCTGTGAGCAGCATCGCCGCAGCTCTTATCATTGCGGATAAGTCGGATGTCCGCCGAAGCCGCGTTCAATGCGATGACATAGGGAAATATGATATACATGACAGGGTGAATTATTCTGTCACATCGTCCAGGCTGAAGATCAATCAGGGACATACGGCCATTAAATTAAAACTGGAGATTAACACAAGATTCAGCGAGATCGGCGAGTATTTTGAAATATTTATGGAGCGCATGCTGTTATGCCGTAAGGCAGCAGAGTTTTTGAATCTGGAATTTCATCTTATTATCAATGAGCAAACTATGATGTGATTTTTTCAGGCGGTCTGAGAATGCTGCCGGTCAGAAGGAGATCATCATGACCGAAGTGTATTATGCGGAAGATACAAAGCTGTTCTGTGATGACCTGACGCTGGATAAGGAAAGGATGGCTGTCTTCTGCCGGAGGCGGGAAGCCACCGTAAGCCAGCCGGAATATCAGATCCTCCTGGTACTGATGGAGAATAAAGGAAAAACCGTGACCAGAGGATAACTCTTGGAGCAGGTCTGGGACAGCAGCGGCAGCTATGTAAACGACAACACGCTGATCGTCACCATCAAACGGCTGAGGGAAAAACTGCACAATCCCGTCTGTCTGGAAGGAGAAAGTGACGTGGAAATATTAAGGTGTGAAAATATCAGCAAGGTATATGGTTCAGGGGACAACCGGGTTGTAGCCCTTGATCATATTGATCTGTCTGTAGAAAAAGGGGAGTTTGTGGCCATTGTGGGAGCCTCCGGTTCGGGGAAATCCACCCTGCTCCATATTCTGGGAAGCGTGGATAAGCCGACAGAAGGAAAAGTCCTGGTGGAAGGAACGGATATTTCCACGATGAACCCGACACAGGCCGCTATTTTCAGGCGCAGAAAAGTGGGACTGGTATATCAGTTCTATAATCTGATTCCGACGCTCACCGTTCGTAAGAACATCTTAATACCGCTGATGCTGGACAAGCGGAAAGTCAATCAGGAATATTTTGATCAGATCGTACGGTCATTGGGGATCGGGGACAGGCTGGAGGCACTCCCCGGGCAGCTGTCAGGCGGCCAGCAGCAGCGCGCGGCAATCGCACGTTCCCTGATCTATCGGCCCGCATTGCTGCTGGCCGATGAGCCTACCGGGAATCTTGACCGGAAAAACGGAGAAGAGATCATTGATCTTCTGAAACTGTCAAACCGGAACCTGAATCAGACTGTCCTGCTGGTTACCCATGATGAAAAGATTGCGCTGGAAGCAGACCGCGTTATCACCATTGAGGATGGGAAAATCATCAGCGACCGGAAACGGGGGTAAGGGTATGTGGGAGGACTATTCCAAGGACTATATCAGGAACAACCGTGCTTCCGGCATATCCATAAGGATTGCTGCGTTTATCTCTGCCCTGTTTCTGTCTTTGCTGTGCTGCCTGTCTTACAATGACTGGAATTATGAGGTGGAATCCGCCGTTCTGGGAGAGGGAGACAGGCAGGATACTTCCCAGTCGCTGCTGATGTTTTTTGCCCTGGCGGTACTGCTGGCTGTATCTGTTTCCTTGATTCTGATCATCCACAACTCCTTTGCAGTTTCCATGAACGCCCGTATTCATCAGTTCGGCATTTTCTCCAGCATAGGAGCAACGCCGGGGCAGATCAGGACCTGCCTTCTGCAGGAAGCCGCCACCCTCAGCCTTGTCCCCATTTTAATCGGCAGTTTTACCGGGATTGCCGTAAGCTTCGGGCTCATAAAACTGGTGAATGTTCTTGCAGAAGACGTTGCCGGCAGGCATGAAGCGGTATTCGCTTATCATCCGCTGGTATTTGTCATCACAATCCTGGCGTCTGTCCTGACCGTTTTTATTTCCGCGTGGCTGCCGGCCAAAAGCCTGAGCCGTCTGACCCCGATCGAAGCCATCAGGAATACAGGCGAACTGCAGCTGAAACGGAGCAAGGAATCCCGCATCCTCAAGCTTTTGTTCGGAGCGGAGGGAGAGCTGGCCGGGAACGCACTGACAGCGCAGAAAAAGGCCCTGCGCACCTCTGCGCTGTCGCTGACCCTTTCCTTTCTGGGATTTACAGCGATGCTGTGTTTTTTCACTCTTTCGGAGATCAGCACGAACCATACTTATTTTGAACGCTACCAAAATGCCTGGGATGTCATGGCAACGGTGAAGGACGCTGAAATAGAGAATTTCGCTTATGGAAACACCATCCATGATCTGGATCATACAGACAGCGTGATCTATCAGTTCGCAGAGGCGCGCTGTATCGTGCCGGAAGATTCTGTCAGTGATGAAGTGAAGAGCCTTGGAGGGCTGTCAGCCATCGCCGGGAACGCAGTCAGCGCCGCAGATGGTTCCTATATGGTCAAGGCGCCTGTCGTCATTATGGATGACAGCAGCTTTTCAAAATACTGTGAACAGACAGGGGCTGCGGCGGCGCGGTTCGGAAGTGTGATCCTGAACCGCATCTGGGACAGCAGGAACAGTAATTTCAGATACAAGGAATACATTCCGTTTCTTTCGGAAAGTTTGGACAGCATTACCCTGAAGAACATCACGGATTCCTCCGCATCTGCCAAGGTTCCTGTCCTGGGATATACAAAGGACCCTCCGGTGCTGAGAGAGGAGTATGACAATTATGCGCTGGTTCAGTTTATTTCGCTCTCTACGTGGCAGCAGATCCGGGGAACCATCGGAAATGAGGAAGCGGATATTAGCATCCGTGTGCTGTCGGAGACAGACAGAAGCCTGACGGAACTGAATGTGATCGAGGCCAAGCTGGCGAACATCCTGGGGCGTAAGTACACGTTTGAGATGGAAAACCGTGTGCAGGAGCGGATTGATAATGACGCCATGCTGAAGGGCTACAAGATCGTGATCGGGGCAGTGTGTGTACTGCTGGCATTGATTGGAATTGCCAATGTGTTTTCCAACACACTCGGGTTTATCCGGCAAAGAAAAAGGGAATTTGCCAGGTATATGTCCATTGGCATGACGCCGGCGGGAATGCGGAAAATGTTCGGCATCGAGGCGCTGGCCATTGCCGGCCGCCCGGTCCTGATCACATTGCCGCTGACATTATTGCTGATATGGTTTATGACCTCGGCAAGTTATCTGGACCCGATGGAGTTCTGGTCGGCAGCCCCGATTATTCCTGTCGTACTCTTTATCTCTGCCATTTTCGGATTTGTTGCACTGGCATACTATCTGGGAGGCAGGCAAATCCTGAAATGCAATCTGGTGGAGGCATTGCAGAGCGACAACACAATATAGTTTTTCTGTTATTTTATCCGGCTGAACGCCTTCTGTTCATTGACGGCATCCATTGGATCCGCAGCTGCCGTGACGGCATACGTGTCCCTCTTCATGTTCATGATGGTGACACTCCGTATCCGGATCGTAATCGAGCGTTCCGGTGAGATATCTTCTGACGGTTTCATCCGCATCGCCGCCCACTCCAGGGAGAAGTCTGATTCCCACTTCTTCGAGAGCGTTTCTTGCCCCCATTCCAATGCCTCCGCAGATCAGGGTTCCCACCTCGGCGGCACGAAGGAAACCGGCAAGCGCTCCGTGACCGGTGCCGTTCGTGTCGATCACCTGTGAAGACTTCACTTCTCCATCCTCGATGTCATAGATTTTGAACTGTTCCGTCCTGCCAAAGTGCTGCCCGACCATTCCATTTTCATACGTAACCGCAATTCTCATGATGTTTTCTCCTTTTTCCTGAAGTACTGCCGCTGCCGGAACAGCATCCATGCGATAAGCGCCCCCTGTCACGCGGATTCTCTTTGCGTGAATCAGGGCATCCGCAATCTTCCGCCTCGCACTGTCATAGATTCCTGTCACGGTAGCTCTGGAAACGCCCATGATCGCAGCACATTCTTCCTGCGTTTTATTGTGATAATCGATCAGTCGGATTGTCTCAAGCTCATCGAGCATGAGCAGAACCGTTTCATGTTCCGCTGAGGTGTCCGGCGAAAAGCTCCAGCAGTCAGGATAGGCGCAGATTCTCCTGCATCGTTTTGGCCTTGGCATGGCGTCTCCTTTCTGACATATGTTAATAACGAAAATATAAGGCCATTTCCGGCATATGTCAACAATAAAGAAGATGGAACCGGTGAACAGTCTTTGGAGAAACGATACCAGGACATAAATAAACCGTTTTCAAATTTCATTGACATGCTCCCCCCCCGCATCAGGCTATAATTGAAAACGGTTTTCGAATTCAGCCTGCAAGACAGAGACAATATTAACCCGGAAGTCGAGAGCAGTAAAATGAGTGTGCGGCCAAAGTATAAAACAAAAGAGAGAAAAACAGTTCAGGCATGTCTCGAAACGTTACCGGGAGTTCATGTAACGGCAGGGGAACTGTATGAGAAACTGAAACAGGAAGGCATCTCTGTAGGACAGACCACGGTGTACCGGCGGCTGGAAAGTCTGGTAGATGAGGGGATTGTCAATAAATACTTTGTAGACGATAACAGCCCGGCGTGTCTTGCGTATATAGGCGGGGACGGCCGTAAAGGTCCGGATGAATGTTTCCACTGCAAATGTGAGAAATGCGGACGGCTGATTCATCTGTACTGCGATGAGCTGTCCGGAATTGCGTCACATCTTTTCAGCGAACACCATTTTAAAATGAATCCGATGCGGACGGTCTTTTACGGAGTGTGTGAGGACTGTCTCAGGGCAGAAGAAAATCCGAAGAGAAAAAGCGGCGATTAACGGCGGCTCTGAGATAGCAAAACATAATAAAAGGGCAGCTGCGTGTATTCTGGGAATCCTGCTCCTCTTCGCCGTACTGTTTTCTTCTCTTACGATTGCGGCTGAGGCGGAGCATGACTGTAAGGGTGAGGGCTGCCCGATCTGCGCCTGTATTCAGCAATGTGAGAACTTTCTGCACCAAATCGGCACCGGGACAGCAGCTGCGGCAGCCATAGCGCTGCCGATCATGGCGTTATATATCTGCATCATCCCGGTTTCTTACGGCACGGTTCAGAAAACGCTCGTTTCACAAAAGGTTCGTCTGAACGATTAAAGTGACCTCCAAGGGTGGTCTCTGCCCTTTTGGGCAGAGCACTCACGTCATGTATTGCAGATTCAGCACAGGAATACAACAATACGGAGGTCTATCCTGTTATGAAAAAAATTCATATCTTTATTGATCGCAGCCATTCTTGCAACTGGCTGCCTTTCAGCCTGTTCTTTTACTGCACAAAACAGCCGGTACATGGATGGCATGCCAAACCCCATGCCGACCAGGGCACAGGCGATCATCATCTTTGTGAAGCGGTAGTTTTCAAGACGGAAACTGCCCTGATACCTGATGTCGAAAACGATTCCCATCAGACAGAAAATCACCATTGCGATTCCGATCCCGATCAACGCACGCCTTACCAGGTCTTTTACTGTTTCCTTCATGGTATTCATCTCCTATAACCCCAGATATTTTTTGAAATCCGGCAGATATGTTCTGGACACATAATCCTTACATCCGTTTTTCAGCTTCAAAAGTAATGTCCCTGAAAAACCAGGCTCAACTCATCAGGCGGCATCTGAAATGATAATTGACACTGTGTCAGAATAAATTGTAAAATATATACAGACACAGTGTCAGAACAGAAATAAAAGAAGAGGAGAAATAACGATATGCCGAAGGGGTCGCCGGAGCTGACGGCAGCGAGAAAAGAAGAAATCGTGAATGCCTGTGAGAAGCTGTATCAGACCATGAGCTTTAAAGAGATCACGATGAAAGAAATCGGCAGCGTGACATCCTTCACCAGGACGTCCATTTACAACTATTTCCAGACGAAGGAAGAAATTTTTTTGGCCCTTTTTCAGAGGGAGTATGACCGCTGGAACGAGGATCTGACAGCGATCCTAAGCGGAAATGAGCGGCTGACGAAAACGCAGCTGGCAGAAAAGATCGCAGTGTCCCTGACCGGACGGGAGCAGCTCCTGAAGCTTCTTTCCATGAATAACTACGATATGGAAAGGAGCAGCCGTCTGGAGCAGCTGACTGCATTCAAGAAGTCCTACGGCCGTTCGATGCAGCTGCTGTGTATGCTGCTGGAAAAATTCTGTCCGGAAATGGACGCGGCGGATATTCAGAATTTCATTTATACCTTTTACCCTTTCATGTTCGGTATCTATCCCTATACGGCGGTCACGGAAAAACAGAAGACCGCCATGAAGGATGCGGGCATCCATTATGCCTGTCAAACCGTCTATGAGCTTATTTACAGCTGCCTGATCCGGCTGCTGGGAGGGTAAGAGGCGCGTGACTATAAAAATCATCAAAAATAAAGGAGGCAAAAGTAATGACAAAATTACCGAAAATCGCACTTGGCGCATGGGCATGGGGAAACGACGGAACCTTCGGAAACAGTCTGACGGCGGAAAGCCTGAGGCCGATCTTTGATACGGCAATGGCAAACGGTCTGAATCTCTGGGATACAGCTTACGCATACGGCATGGGAACCTCCGAGAAGGTTCTTGCCCGATTCTTAAAGGGCCTTCCGAGAGAATCCTATCTGGTATCCGACAAGTTTACGCCCCAGTGTGCGGATGCTTCTTCTCCGACTGCCATGGCAGATATGATCGAAATGCAGTTGAATCTGATGGAACTGGATCATTTTGATGTTTACTGGATTCACAACGTCTGGGATGCTCCGAAGTGGACGGAAGAACTGGCAAAGTATTTTGAAGGTAAAGATAACGTGCCGATGATCGGCGTTTCCAACCATAACCTTGCGGAGATCAAGGAAGCAGATGCGATCCTTAAAAGCCATGGTCTGAAGCTTTCGGCCGTCCAGAACCACTACAGCCTGATCAACCGCTCTTCGGAAGATTCCGGTATTCTCGAATATTGCAGAGAAAACGGCATTACCTTCTATGCCTACATGGTCCTGGAGCAGGGCGCTCTTTCCGGTAAGTATGATACAAAGCATCCCATGCCGGCAGGCTCCGCAAGAGCCGAGACCTACAACCCGGTCCTTGACAAGCTGGAGATCCTGAATGCGGAGCTGAAAAAGCTTGCAGAGAAATATGGTGTCGGTCCGGCACAGATCCCTGTGGCTTGGGCGATTGCCAAGGGTACACTGCCGATTATCGGCGTAACCAAAGAAAACCAGGTATTGGATGCCGTCAAGGCAGCGAATGTCACACTGACGGCAGACGAAACCGCAGAACTTGAAAAGGTGGCAGACAGCCTGGAGCTGAACGTCATCCGCATGTGGGAAAAGGAGATGAAATAAGATGAGCAAGAAGAATATCGGAGCAACCCTCGCATTGTATCCCTGCCCGATCATCGTTGTCGGGGCAATGGTAAATAATAAGCCGACCTGGACGCTTGTCGCCCATGCCGGAACCGTGGCGCACAGTCACCTGATGGTATCCCTTGTGCAGGCACATTACATCAATCAGGGTATCCGCGAGAATAAAAAGCTTTCCGTCAACGTGGTCGATGAGTCCTGGCTGAAGGATGCGGACCGTATGGGGACGATCAGCGGCAATAAGGTGGACAAATCCGAAGCATTTGCCTGGACAATGGGTGAAAATGGCGCCCCACTGATCAATGAGGCAAAGGTTTCCATTGAGTGCGAGGTGGACGGCAACTATGAGCTGGAGCATTTCGACCATTTCATCTGCAAGATCCTGGCGACCTATGCGGATGAAACTGTGCTGAACGAACAGGGAAAGATTGATTACCATACCTTTAAGCCGGTGCTCTTTGAGTTCCCGACCTACGAATATTTCGTGACAGGCGAAAAAGTCGGCAACTGCGGAAAGATGAACTGATTACAGACAAGCCTCTGACGAGATCTTCAGAGGCTTGTGCCCATATCTGAAAAGGAGAGAAAGATTATGGCAGGCAAGATTTTAGTGGCGGTGTTCTCCGCCAGCGGCGTAACGAAAAAAGTCGGTGAAGAGATCGCCAGGGTCGCGGGTGCAGACTTTTACGAGATCGTACCGAAGGAGATCTATACATCGGCGGATCTTGACTGGATGAACAAGAAAAGCCGCAGCAGCATCGAGATGAACGATTCTTCCGCAAGACCCGAGATCAATGGAAAAGTAGCCGATATGGCTTCCTACGATACCGTGATCGTCGGCTTTCCGATCTGGTGGGGTGTGGCTCCACGTATCATCGATACCTTCCTGGAGAGCTATGATTTTTCCGGCAAGAAGATCATCCCCTTCTGCACGTCCGGCGGAAGCGGCGTCGGCAGGAGCGACACGGCCCTTCATAAGGATGTAAGCGGCGACGTAAATTGGGCAAAGGGCAAACAGATCAACCGGGAAAATGAGGCGGAGATCCGCCGGTGGCTTGACGAAGTTCTGTAAGAAAACGAAACGGAGGTGAGCCTTTCAATGGCTGTAAAAGAGAAAAAAGTAGAACTGATTTCAGTGCGGATATCATCAGCTTCCCGCACCTTGCGGAGCGGTTTGAGCTGATCACGATCATCACCTTCGGGGAAGGAATCGTCGGAATGACGGAGTTTTTCGATGTGAAGAACTTCTCCTTACGGCCTGTACTGGTGTTTACTGTCATCCTTCTTCTCTTTGGCTGTTATGTGACACAGATCCATTGCCTCTGTAACCATCATCGGGTGGACCGGGCACTGCGTCTGATGTTCAGCCACTACTTTGTGGTGATTGCCCTGAACCTGGTTATGGTGTCTTTCAAGTTTCTTGAGAATCCGGAAGCGAGCCGTCTGTTTACGGCAGAATTGATGAGGACAGCGGTCATCCTCTTCTTCATCGCCATCTATTCAGACAGTATCTACTATCACAGCGGGTCCGGTTTGAAAGGAAAGAGATACTCATGCTTGAAGATAAAAAGTGCATTGATTTTCATGCGCATCCGGTTACAGATGCTTTTCGAAAGGCAATGGCGGATCTGGGGATTGATCCCATGGAAGAAGACGGCTTCCCTCTGCCGAAATGGAGTGCGGAAGAACATCTGGCTTTCATGGATGAGGCGGAAATTGATTACGCCATCCTCTCTGCTCCGGTACCTCATATTTATAACGGTAATGCCAAAATGGCCCGAAAAGCTGCCCGGCAGATCAATGAGGAAACTGCAAATATTGTCAGAGGCTATTCGGACAGATTCGGTTTTGCCGGGCTTGTACCGCTTCCGGATATCCAAAGAAAAAACATTTTGATGAAAATCCGGACTATGACGGTATCAGAGTCCAGCGGTGAGATGTCAAGCGGATTAAGTCAGCAAAAATGATCTTTTCATGCAACGATGGCGCAAGACAAAAAACACCCACCTAAGCCC
>FNQX01000047.1 GCA_900107575.1 Lachnospiraceae bacterium NK3A20
AGCTGTACACCCTATCCATTATTCCTTCTCAAACGCAATAAAACAGTGTGAGAATGGGACCCCACTCTTAAAATCCCGGCAAAACGGATGTTTTTGGCATTGAAAATCTCGGTAGAACGAATGCTTTTGCTATTGCAAACTCTGGCAGAACGGATATTTTTTGACAATAAAATATTGGCAGAACGGATATTTTGACATAAAATCCCATCTTTGACAGTTGATTGAACCACCAAGCCCCACAAACGTTGATTCTAAAGCGTTTGTGGGGCTTTTCTTCATCGTAAAAAATTATAAGACGAAACGATGTTCTCAGAATGAAGGAGGAGGCGCAAAGGAAGGGGGCGTACTGCTTTATGCGACCGTCAATATGCGTGCTGTCGTATTTTATTCAATATGGGGCATTTCATAGTTGACATCTGATAGTCAGCCTTTCTGTCGACCCATAGATTGGCTGTAATCTGCGACAGAGCAGCGTTCAATGAGCGCAACGTTCAGAATCAGAGACTCTGCAGGAACTTCGTTGCCCCCCTGAAGGTGACGAAACAGGATATCGACGGCAAGCGTTGCTTTTTCCTCTAGATTTTGTGCAATTGTGGTCAACTGAGGAGTCATTTGCTGGCAAAGAGGCAAGTTGTCAAAGCCGACAATGGATACGTCTTCCGGAATGCGAAGGCCGGCGCTTCTCATTCCCTGAATCAAATAGGAAGCGAGCTGATCGCTGGTAACAAAAGCGGCTGAGAATCGCTCGGTCATGCCTGCCAATTTGCGGCCAAGGGCCATAATACTCTCTGGTATAACGTCTGAATCTAAGATAAATTGCAGATCGCTGCGGACTGGGATGCCGTGTGCTTTCAATTCGCTGCAAAAGCCTGCGAATCGATGCTGGATGACGCCCGTATACAAAATGGGAGGACTGATGAATGCGATATCGTGATGACCGTGTTCGATCAGATGACGAGCGGCCAGTTGTCCTCCCTTGAAATCGTCAATTCCCACATTTGAAAGTCGTCGGACAGTGCTGTAACTATCGATAAAAACTTTTGGGACATCGGATACGGCATATAGCTGTTCAATTTCATTATCAAACATTCCAAGGAAAACTGCGCCATCGACATTCCAAGTGCGCAGATTTTGGATAATATTCCCGGCACCCTTCATCATGTGGATCATAGTATAGTATCCGTGCTGCTGTATTTTTTGTATCATTGTTCCAACAAGCACAGCGTTATAGGGATTCTCCAGCGCATTTTCATTTTCGTCGCCACGTAGGATAATGGCAATAATGCTTGCCTTATTTTTCGCAAGACTTCTGGCGGACGCATTTGGTACATATCCACGACGAGCTATAATCTCCCGAATGTGCCGCGCGCTTTTCTCGGAAACTCTGCCGGGGGTTCCGTTTATCACATTGGACACAGTCGTGATGCTGACGCCGGCTTCCTGTGCAATATCTTTCAATGTAACCATCACCATTTACCCCCCGTAGAGTTTTTAGACCTATATTATACAGGCATTTTTATTATAGTAAAATAACAACCGGCATATAAAGGTAGAAGAAAGATTTATCGCTAAACTAAAACAGCAAAATAAATAGTGATAATGCACAATTAAACCATAACTAAACTATATATATATACGATTTCGACGAAAATAGCTTGTAAAGGCTGAAAGGAAGAATATAATACATATAGTTAAGCGGTAAACCTAATAAACAACAAAAGGAGGATGGTGTGAAAAATCACGCTGATGTGCTAAGTTGTCCCGTGAGCGAAAGTGCTGTTACGTAGTGGGATGGCATGAGACGCAAAGCGGCTCGCATCTCTGCATGTCGGCACAGAGATTTTTCATACAGCAATTTGTGCCGAAGCCCAAATTGCTTATGATCGCGACCCGCAAATTCCGTGCAGGCGGTTTTGCGGCCGCGTGCCTCACACAAAGTGCTTCGGCAAGGAGGATTATCATGAAAGTAAAAAATCATGGCCTATTTATTCTCACGTTGGCAATTATGTCTGGTCTTACTGCTTGCGGCGCTGCACCGGCAGATACACCGGAGCAATCCGCTCAGTCGGGTCAGACGGAACCGGATGGCGAGACGCAGTCTCAGCCTGCAGATGTCAACGAGTCGGCCGAGGCGGCACTACCGATTATGGGAGATGTTATTCAGTATGACCCAAACCAGCCAGTCAATGATGGAAATGATATTGATATCGAGTTCTGGTACTGGACCGGTGCGGCAAATCTGTTCCAGTCTTTGGCCGATCAGTATCAAGCGGTCCATCCCAATGTCCATATCACTCTGGTAGAGAATCCCTACGATGATTATTGGACGAAGCTTCCCCTGGCGCTCCAGGGCACTGATGGTCCGGCCATCTTCAATGTACATAACAGTCAGCATGACAACCTGATCGGTTATCTTGCACCCTACGATATTCCCGCCGAAGATCTGGAGGCAGAGTTTGTGGGTGCGTCCGGCCATGAGATTGACGGCAAGATCTATTACACGGATTACGGCCTGATGACTGCGACCATGTATTACAATGTCGATATGTGGGAGGCAGCCGGCCTGACGGAAGCGGATATTCCGAAGACATGGGATGAGTTCCGTGAAGTGGCAAAGAAGCTCACCATTCGGGATGAAAACGGCCATCTGGTTCAGGCAGGCTTCAGCTATAACGGTGGAATCCAGGGAGACGTACTGGGTATGCAGTATCAGTATGGACAGAACCTCTTCACCGAAGATAACAAGGTCACTCTGAACAATGATGCCATGAAGAGCGTGATTCAACGACTGCAGGACATGTACCATATTGACGGTGTGTGCGATTACAACTTCGGCAACAATTCCGGAGATAATTTCGGACAGGGCACGGTAGCCATGTATCTGGGCTGGGGCTTTATGACCAACGTTCTGGAGCAGAATTTTCCGGAGACTCATTTTGCATGTTTTGAGATCCCGACACCGACTGCGGATGTCCCTTATGCATACCACCGCTACAATGGCGAGTCTACTTTCGGCGTAAACAAGAATGCTCCGGCAGATCAGCAGACGGTTGCACAGGATATCATTCGGTTCTTCCTGGCAAACGATGAGATTCAGAAAGAGTTCTGTCTTGCCAATGCAGTGTTCCCTGCAAAGACCAGCCTCCAGAATGACAACGATCTGCTTGCAATTCCCAGCATATCCGTCCTGGCGGATCATATTGACCGCTATATCTGGCCCGGCACCATACCAAGTACCGTTGAGGATAATGTCAAGATCATGTTGGAAGATGTCTTCTACAACGGGAAAGACATTACCGCGGCACTGAGTGACGCGGAGCAGACCATCAACGAAGACCTCGCTAATCTGGACTTCACATCTCAGGAGCCCATGTATAAGTATGCAAGCGAGGCATTACAGTAAACGACAAGCTTTTCGTTGGCGGGCTGTATTTGCCCGCCAACGTACTTAATGTTGAAGAGGAGTGATTCTGTGCGATGAAACCGGCAGCGATCAGCGCTCCCTTGAGGAGCAGAAGCGAAGTAGCCCTGCGTAGTATTGTTGTGTGCTTTCTGATCGTATTTTTCGCGGTATTCTATTTGCTTCCAGTTATTGCGGTTTTTATCGGCAGCTTCTTTCAATGGAACCCGTTGAAGAATCAGATGATTTATCTCGGTCTGGACAACTGGGTCAAGCTGCTTCACAGCGAGCTATTCTGGCGAGCAGTAGGGAATACATTTCTTTTTGCCGCTGTTGCGACATTTTTTCGGATCGTGTTAGGCCTTGCACTGTCCAACGCCTTGTTTTCCAAGCTGATCAAGCATAAATCTGTGTATCGGGTGCTGTACTATATTCCGACTATTACGCCGCTGGTGGCGGTGACATTTGTCTGGAAGTTTATTTTTGCTCCGCGGATCGGTTTGCTGAATCAGATGCTGGGGACGAATATCAATTGGCTGTTCGACGGCAAGTATGCCATGGCCGCCATTTTGATCCTTACTATCTGGAAGGACTTTGGATATGCCGTCATCATGCTGCTCGGAGGATTGTATTCGAGGCCGGAAGAATGCTATGAATCGGCGGAGGTCGATGGTGCATCCGCATGGCAGAGATTCCGATATCTGACGCTGCCGTTGTTGAAGCCTACAATTCTTTTTGTGGTGATCACTTCGTTGATCTCATATTTTCAGACGTACATTCCGGTGTTAGTCCTGACGCAGGGCGGACCGGGGACACAGACATATCTGGCATCGTACCTGATTTACGAGGAGGCCTTTTCAAAGTATAACTTCGGGTATGCTTCGGCATTGTCCTTTGTGCTGTTTCTTATGATTGCGGTCCTCACTGGTGTTTCTTTCAAAATTTCCGGTAAGGGCGATAGCCTGTAAAGGGAGGAGAACATGAAACAAAAGGCGACATCTGCATTGCTCAATATGATTCTGATCGTTTGCAGCGTTTTGACGATCATGCCCCTTGTTTGGATGTTCTGCTCATCCTTTAAGACAAATATCGAGATCAATTCTCTAGCGCAGAACTTTTTCCCACAAAATGCAACCGTTCAAAATTATACAGATGTCCTGCGAAAATTCGACTTTCTGCGATATTTTTTCAATAGCCTTGTCTACTCCCTGCTGATCACGGTCATTACGGTATATACGAGCACTTTGGCAGGGTTTGTGCTGAGCAAGTACCGGTTCAAAGGAAGAGACCTGCTGTTCAGTATGATCTTGATGACAATGATGGTTCCAGGGGTTGTGACAATTATACCCCGGTACAGTATGATGCAGCTTTTGGGGTGGCTGGACTCCTATCGTGCCCTGATACTTCCCAGTGTGTTTACGCCATTCGGGATCTTCATGATGAGACAGGCCTGCGCCTCCGTGCCTAACGAATTGCTGGAAGCGGCAAGAGTCGACGGAGCAAATGAATTTTTTGTCTTTCATCGCATAGTTCTTCCCCTTTTGCACAACTCCATTGTTAGCATTTCGATCTTCCAGTTTCTCTGGGCGTGGGATGATTACCTTTGGCCGTATTTGATGATTCGGTCGGACAATAAGCAGCTGCTGTCCATTGCGCTGAATATGTTCAGCGGACGGTATTCCACTGATTATGCCGGGTTGTTTGCCGCAACTGCGATTGCGATCATCCCTGTCATTATCTTTTATATTATCTTCCAAAAACGTTTTATCGCAGGAATTTCGGCCTCTGCGGTGAAAGGCTGACAGCGAGGGGATTATGGCGAAGAATACCGATAAGGCATACAGAAACCAGGTCATGTACTCTATCTTCGTGCGCAATTACAGTACGGAGGGGACATTTGAAGGAGTACGTCGAGATCTGGACAGAATTAAGGATCTGGGGGTTGATGTGATCTGGCTGATGCCCATTCATCCGATTGGGAAAGTCGCCCGAAAGGGGAGTCTTGGCAGTCCGTACGCGATTCAGGATTATACAAAGATCAATCCCGAATATGGGACGGAAGAGGATTTTCGACGCCTGGTAGATGCGATCCATGTCCGGGGAATGAAGTGTATCATTGACGTCGTGTTCAATCATACCTCGCCGGACTCGTGGCTGGCCAGGAATCATCCCGAATGGTTTTACCATAAACCGGACGGCAGCTTTGGAAATAAGGTCGGCGAGTGGCCAGATGTCATTGATCTGGACTATGGACAGCCGGAGCTGTGGAACTACTTAATTGACGTGCTGCGGTATTGGGCACAGATCGTGGATGGATTCCGCTGCGATGTAGCGCCTCTGATTCCTTTGGACTTCTGGCTGAGGGCACGGGAGGCGGTGGAGAAAATTAGGCCTGGCTGCCTTTGGCTGAGCGAATCGGTTGAGCCGGTCTTTACTGTAGAAAATCGTGCGCGGCATATGACGAGTCTCTCCGATTCGGAGCTCTATCAGGCATTTGATATCTGCTATGAGTACGATATTTTTGAAGTCTTTATGGATTACCTGGAGGGTAAGATCCCGCTGAGCCGCTATGCGGAGAGCATCAACCGACAGGAGGCGATTTATCCGGACAATTATGTCAAACTCCGGTATCTGGAGAATCATGACCGATCCAGAGCTGCGTTCATCATTCCGGATCGGCGCATGTTGTTGAACTGGACAGCTTTTATTTACTTCCAGAAGGGTATGACTCTGCTCTATGCGGGACAGGAGAAGTGCTGCGAGCATCTGCCCGGTCTGTTTGATCGGGATGTAGTCGATTGGTCCTCCGGAGCCGATTTGAGCGGCCTGCTGAAGAGGTTGTACTCCATTAAGAAGAATGCCCTGCTGATGGACAGTCGATATGAAGTTCGTGCGCTTCCCCGCAATATTTTATATGCCACCCACCGAGCTGAGCACCACCAATTGACCGGCATTTTCAGCCTTCGTGGGGAAGCGTCGGTGCTGAAAGTGAATATTCCGGACGGCTGTTATGAGAACATGATCAATGGGGCGCCTGTGGAAGTGCACGCTGAGAAGATCACCTGCAAAGGAGAGCCCATCGTGATTGAGACAGAGTAAAAGGATTTTAGGATGGATATGAGACAAACCGACTATCACGGTGCATGCCGTCCGAGGAGTGTTGTCAGCGGAGCGCGCTATCGTTTTACAATTTTGACTTCCCGGCTGATCCGCATGGAGTATTCCCAGAGCGGAATTTTTGAGGACAGACCCAGTCAATTGGCAATCAATCGGGATTTCGAAACACCGTTGTATTCCGTGCATGAGACCTCCGGCAGCATGGAAATTCATACGGAACATTTGAGTCTTTTTTATGATAAAGGGCGCTTTTCTCCCGGTGGATTAGCCATTAAGGTTCGGAGCGCCGGACGAGGCATATACAGCACATGGCACTATTCGGATGAGTTGAAGGAAAATCTGGGTGGGACCATTCGAACCCTGGATCAGGCGGACGGGGCGGTTCTGCTTGATCCGGGCATTCAGTCTAGGTTCCAGGGATACAGCGTGCTGGATGACAGTGCAACACTCTTGCTGGAGGAGGATGGGTGGATTGAACCGCGTCGTCCGGGAACGGAGGACCTGTACTTCTTCGGATATGGATTTGCGTACCAGGAATGCTTGCAGGATTTTTTCCATCTGAGCGGGGAGACACCGCTATTGCCCCGCTATGCATTGGGCAATTGGTGGAGCCGATTTTATCCATATACTGCCGCGGAGTATTGTGCGCTCATGAGTCGTTTTGCAGAGGAGCAAATTCCGCTCAGCGTTGCCGTTTTGGATATGAACTGGCATATCACGGATGTCGATCCGAAAGACGGAAAGGGCTGGACAGGCTACACATGGAACAGAAACCTGATTCCGGAGCCGCAAGCGTTCCTTGCCGAGTTGCATCGGCGTGGCTTGAAGGTTACGCTGAATCTGCATCCAGCCGATGGGATCCAGGCCCATGAAGCGCAATATGCGGCGGCGGCAAAGGACCTTGGGCGTGTGCCGGAGAGCAGAGAGCCGATCCCGTCCGATTTTTGCAATCGGGCTTTTGTCAAAGTATATTTCCGAAGACTGATTCAGCCTTTGGAGCAGGATGGAGTTGATTTCTGGTGGATCGACTGGCAGCAGGAGACGGAGGGACGTATGCCCGGCTCCGATCCGCTTTGGCTGCTGAATCATTTTCACTTTATCGAAGACGGCTACCGCAAAGTGCGCCCAATGATACTCTCCCGGTATGCCGGACCGGGAAGCCACCGGTATCCAATTGGTTTTTCCGGCGACAGCGTGATCAGCTGGGCGTCGCTGCGATTTCAGCCTTATATGACCGCCACCGCCGCAAATATTGGCTTTGCATGGTGGAGCCACGATATCGGTGGACACTGTGGCGGGAAAAAGGATGCGGAGCTGATGACACGATGGGTGCAGTTCGGCACATTTTCTCCGATCATGAGGCTACACAGTACATCGAATCTTTTTAACGGAAAAGAGCCGTGGAAATTCGGCGAGCCTGCGAGCGGCATTATGAAACGCTATTTGCTGCTGCGGCATCAGCTGATTCCGTATTTGTATTCGCTGAATTGGCATTGTCACACAGATAGTGTACCGCCTGTTCTGCCAATGTATTACCGATATCCGAAGCAGGATGAGGCGTATGAGGTGCCAAATCAGTATCAATTCGGCGATCCGCTCATTGTGTGTCCTATTACAGCGCCTGCGGATGCGGAGTCGGGATTGGGACACACTGCGGTATGGCTTCCCGAGGGAATGTATTTTGATTTCTTTACAGGATTGCGCTATCAAGGGGGACGCAAGCTCAATATCTATCGTGTCTTGGCGCAGATGCCTGTCTTTGCTCATGCGGGAGCGATCATCCCCCTGACCGATGAGACGGAAGCGTCCCAAAATGGAGTGAAGCTGCCGAAAAAGCTGGTGATTAAAATCTTCAACGGGGAGAGCGGCCATTTTACCCTGTATGAAGATGATGGCGTCAGTATGGCGTTTCAGGAGGGGGCATATGCGTGCACGGAATTTGATTATGATTATCCCAATGCGGCTTTCACCATTTTGCCGGATCGTGATCCATATTCCATCCGCCCTGCAAGACGCCGGTATACACTTTGTTTTTTGGGGGCAACGGATGTTGATGACCTGGAAACTGAGGCAAATGGGAGGCCGATTTCCTTTACAAAGCGCTATGATTCCCGTGCGAATTCGCTAATGATCGAACTGAATGAGGTGGACAGCGGGTGCCAGGTTCAGCTGCAATTTCAAAAGCCGCTTCCGCTCGCACATAATCCTGTTCAGGAATATGTTTTCGATTTATTGGATCAAATGAATATTGGATATGAGGAAAAAGAGAGGGTTTATCGCTGCATTTGTCATACAGCAGAACACTGGCGGGCAATTTCAGAGCTGCAGGCTATGGAACTGCCGAGGGACGTGCTGACTGCGATTTCTGAAGTTTTGCTTGCGGAGTAATTGTAAAGGAGAGTATTAAAGTTCGGCAGCTTCAAGATAAATAACCGCATAGACGAGAAAGGAGCAAAAAGATGAAAAGACACAGTATTTTCCGCAAAATAACTGCAATTTGTCTGGTTTTAACTATATTCATTGCAGCTACTCCGACGATTTTTGCGCGGGACAGTGGAAGCACAAGAAAAGGCACATCGCTTTATCCTCTCTATTGGACTGCATATGAGCCATGTTTTACGGCGGATGCTCCTCTTGATGAAGCGAGGTGGAAGGCGAATATTGACTGGGTTGCGGACAAATTGCTCCCATATGGCTATAATATGGTGACAACGGATGGATGGTTGGGTGGATCAACTCAGACAACCGAAAATGGATACCTCCTCAAATACAATGACAACTGGGAGCATGACTGGCAATATTGGGCAGATTACTGCAACTCCAAAGGACTGGAAATGGGGGTATATTATAATCCTCTTTGGATTATCGATTCGGTAAGAGATGACCCGACAAAAACAATAATTGGAACAAATATTCCGGTTCAGGACATCTATACCGCCGGTTTTGCAGATGTCACAAAAGAAGGTGCAAAGGAATATATTCAAGGCTATGTCAACTACTTCAAAAATATGGGTGTCCGGTTTTTGAGAGTCGACTTTCTTTGCTGGTTTGAAACTGGTGCCGGATCGGCAGGAGCACCGGAAGGAGTTCCGGCTTGGGGAAGTGAGAACTATGCTAAGGCACTTCGTTGGATTACTGAGGCGGCTGGGGACGATATGGAAATCAGCCTTGTCATGCCCAACTCTTTCAACCATGCGGCAAATGAAGTTCTGTATGGCGATATGATGCGAGTTGACACAGATACGACGAATGGAGATTGGACCTGGCTGAATGCGGGAAGCTTTGGTGATGAACGGCAAACATGGAATGACCGGTTCTGTCAGTGGGCAAATCCGTTTCAGGGATTGACTGGATTTTCTGATATTGGCGGACGAGGCAATCTGACGCTTGACGGCGATTTTCTTCGCATTCAGAATTTTACCGGTGCTTATGCGGACAATGAGAAGCGATCCGCCATCTCCCTCTTCACAATGGCAGGTTCGCCGTTGGCAGTTGCCAGCCAGTATGACACAATAGGGGATAATTTGTCCTACCTGACTAATCCCGAAATACTTGCCCTGAAAAAAGATGGCTTTGTCGGAAAGCCAATTTATTACAATGGGAGCCCTTTTGAGCCATCATACAGCGGCGGCCCGGATACGGGCAGTCGCGATTCTGAGCGATGGATAGGTCAGACATCTAACGGCGATTGGGTAGTGGCCTTGTTTAACCGTTCAAATACAACCACCACAAAATCGATTGATTTTAAGCAGATTTTGGGCATTTCCGGTGGGTCTGTACATGATATCTGGAATCACACGAATTTAGGCTATATGGCAAGCTATACCGCAACACTTGCCCCACATGATGTGAGTTTGGTTATCATTACGCCGGATTGGACTGATACATCTGCGGTTCGTTATGAAGCGGAAGTTGCCTCGTTCCGAAATGGGGCCCATTTCAATAATGACCATACAGATTGTTCCGGAAACGGCTTTGTAGATCGGCTCAGTGGAGATTATCCTGGATCGAATGTGCTTTTTGGCGTCAATGCACCATATTCGGGTATGTATACCGTTTCGGTAGGATACGCAAACGCCACAGGAGCAACAAGTACCGCACAGCTTGATGTGCGCAATGTCAGTGGTGAGATGCGTCAATCCGCAACGGTTCAAATGCCCGCGTTATCCTCTTGGAATGATTGGGGAGAAACGAGCGTGCAGTTGCCGCTGCAGCAAGGTCTTAACCTGATTACGATTACACGCCGTGCATCTGATACAGGTGCATTTAATCTGGACTATATTGATGTGAAAGCTGCGGATATTTCGAATCCGGGATTTGAAGCCGGTAATTTGAATGGATGGATTGCCACGGGGTCAAATTGCGGAGTGGATGCCAGCGATGTGTATAGTGGAAATTATAAATGCTACTTCTGGTCTGACTCGTCTTTTACCCAGAGAATCAGCCAAACTTTTTCTCTGCCGAACGGGACATATCTGGTTTCTGCGACAGTGAAGCAGTATAGCGGAACTCCGGAAGTATGCAGGATGGAACTGTCAGGCTTTGGGGGAACTTCTGCAAGATACACTGCGATCCCACATGGGAATGAATATACTCCTATATATGATATGGTGACGGTTACCAACGGCAGTTTGAATCTCGCTTTTTTTGAATCGGCTGGCGGTAGTGCCAACCTCCAGATTGATAACGTTAAAATTATCCCGTGCGGAACGGTTGATAATTTTGGATTTGAGACGGGAAATATCTCCGGGTGGAGTGCTGCCGGGTCAAGTCTGGGGGTTGATAACAGTGATGTTTATCAGGGAAACTATAAGTGCTATTTTTGGAATAGCGGATCTTTTTCGCAGAAAGTGGAGCAGATCGTGACTGGCCTCGGTGATGGACTCCATACCGTGACAGTCTGGGTCAAGCAGTCTTCCGGGTCACCGTCTGTCTGCCAGATGGAGTTGAGTGATTATGGAGGAGAGCCCGTATATAGCAAGATTCCATATTCCTCTGACTATATGCAGATTTCAGGGACAGTCTATGTGATAAATGGACAGGTTAAAGTGACTTTTGAAGAAACTGGAACGGGATGCAACCTCCAAATCGACTGCATCGTCATAAAATGATATTTGCTGGATGCTTTGATTGCTGAACATTGCCCCATTTGTCAGACAGTATGGTTTACTGCTGACGAATGGGGTAATTCTATATGCCAAGGGGATGCTGCACAAGAGATACGCCAATTTTCTTGCCATTCGCAAACTGATTCCGGAATCCTTGATAGGCGTATAAAATCAGTTCAATATAAATTATACTTGTAACAGTTCAGAACCATCGTTTCTGAACTGTTACGTAGGCTGCACATGCAGATTTTGCTGTGCAAAAGTGCGGCCTGCCACCTGAATATCTACTTTGGTACGCCTCAGCAGCAAGTGCTTCGGGCTGTACTGAACAGATACTTATACTTTAAATAAAGCCCAGAGGGCGTTTGTAGGCATTGGGGGTGTCAAACTCCCGCGCGCCATCACGTACACGAAATCGGACGAGCTGTACACCCTATCCATTATTCCTTCTCAAACGCAATAAAACAGTGTGAGAATGGGACCCCACTCTTA
>FNQX01000020.1 GCA_900107575.1 Lachnospiraceae bacterium NK3A20
ACCCGCACGAGAAATTCGCGAAGGCGATTTCTCGTGAATCAGGGCCTCGGGGACGCTCGCGTCACCGAGGATCGTTTGGAAGCGACGCATCAGCGCCACTTCCAAACTTTCCTCTCAAAAGGTTGTGAAAAAGGATAGTTACGGAATCAGAGGGGTTCGATATGAAGGGACTGAAAAAATATTACGGCCAGAAGATCCTGTGGTACCTCTTAACACTGGTATTCGCAGTGATTCTGAACTTCGTCCTTCCAAGGCTGATGCCGGGCAACCCGGTCAGCGGTATCGCCAGCAAGGCGGCGAGCGGCATGACCGATGCCTCGGCGATCCAGAAGGTCTATGAGGAGTACGCGGAGAAATTCGGCGTCAATCTTCCTCTGTATCAGCAGTTCTTTCTATGGCTGAAAAATGCATTGCACGGGGATTTCGGGGTATCTTTCTCGCAGTACCCGAGGACGGTGAGTGACATCATTCAGAGCGCTGTCTGGTGGACGCTGGCGCTGCAGCTGCCGGCGATCATTGCCGGCTGGATCCTGGGGAACCTTTTGGGTGCCATCGCAGCCTACATCCGAGGCGTATTCGATAAGGTGATCCTGCCTGTTTTCCTCTTCATCGGGAATATCCCGGCATTTGGTATGGCGACCATTATGCTGACGATCTTTGCGATCAACCTGAAGATCGCACCGGCGTCCGGCGGCTACGGCTTCGATCTCATTCCGAACATGAGCTGGACCTTTGTGAAGTCAGTGATCGCCCACTATCAGCTGCCGTTCTGGTCCATCGTTCTCATCACGATCGGCGGTCAGGCCATCGGCATGAGATCCATGGCAATTTACGAACTGAACGCGGACTATGTGAAATACTCAAGGTTCCTCGGCATCAAGGACCGCAAGATCGTAGGCTACGTGTTCCACAACGCGATGCTCCCGCAGATCACGGGTCTTGCCCTCTCGCTGGGCACCATGATCGGTGGCAATCTCGTCGCAGAGATCATCTTCTCGTATCCGGGCCTTGGGACGGTGCTGCTGTCCGCGGTCAACGGCCAGGACTACCCGCTGCTGTCCGCGTGCACACTCATTATCACGATTATGGTACTGATCGCCAATCTCGTCGTCGAGCTGCTCTATGGCATCATCGATCCGAGAGTCAAGGCGAACCAGCAGGACTAGGGAAGGAGGAGACGCATGAACACGATCAAAGGAGTATTCCGTTCCGGCAAATTCATCGTAGGATTTGTCATTTTCATCCTGATCCTTGGCACCTGCATCATCTATCCGCTCATTGTGACGTCGGATCCGCTCGCGATGCTGGGCCAGGGCAACTTCTTCCCGCCGGGCACCTACATCTCGCAGGAAGAAGCAGCGCTGGAGGACCCTTATACCCTGCAGCTGCCGGTTGAGATCAACAAACTCGACTCCGCGCTGGACGTTGGAACGAGGGCGGAAATTCAGTCCTTCCTCATCAAACAGGCGGGTGTTGCCGAGTCGGAGATCGACGTCACCGACGCCGAGGCGCTGGCAAAGCTCTGGAAGGACAACTACGATCCCGAGGTGAAATATCAGGGCCTCACCTCCGCGAAGAGGAAAAAACTCAAGAGAATCGACGCTGCGATCGACAACGCAATGAGAGAATCCGGCACCATGATCGCGAGCGAAGGAGAGGACGGTGCGCTCGAGCGTGACAAGACCATCCGGGACACCGATTACATCAACACGAAGGATGTGACCCGCAAGGTCCTGCCCCTTGGCACGGACAACTTCGGGCGTGACGTTCTGACAGAGCTCGTCGCGGCGACGAAGTCCTCGCTGAAGATTGGTCTCGTTGCAGGCCTTGTCGCGACTGCGATCGGGCTTTTCCTGGGGCTGCTCTCAGGTTATCTTGGCGGCTTTGCGGACAACCTCATTATGTTCATCACGAACCTGTTCACGGTCATCCCCTCGTTCGTCATCCTGATCCTCATCTCCTACAGCGTGGGCGATCAGGCAAGAGGCATCATGACGGTCGCGATCATCATCGGCATCACTTCCTGGCCCTGGACGACGAGATCCGTGCGCTCGCAGGTGATCTCTCTTCGTAACCGCGACCACGTAAATCTCTCGAAGCTCTCGGGTCACTCGATGCTGCGCATCATCTTCACGGACATCCTGCCCTACATTGCCAGCTACGTCGTCATGGCGCTCATTCTGCAGATTTCCTCCGGCATCCTCGCCGAGGCGCAGCTCTCCATGATCGGCCTCGGACCCGCGACGACGAAGACGGCGACCCTGGGACTCATGATGCAGTGGGCGATGAACTATTCGGCACACTTGAACGGCAGCTGGTGGGCGTATTTCCCGGTAGTCTTCATGATCGCGTTCATTTCGTTCTCGCTGAACCTGATGAACACCGGTCTCGACCAGGTATTCAACCCGCAGCTTCGTGACTGACAAGGAGGCAGACGATGGCGAAAAAGATGCTGGAGGTCAGTCACCTCCGAACGAAATACATTACCAGATTCCACGAGGATGTGTACGCGGTCGACGATGTTTCCCTCACGGTAGAAGAGGGCAAGTCGCTCGGCATCGCCGGTGAGTCCGGCTGCGGCAAATCGACGCTCGCGCTCTCCCTCATGGGCTATTACTTCGCACCGCTCCACTACATGAGCGGTGATATCGTGGTGGACGGACAGAAAATATCAGGCATGAAGCCGGACGATGTCCGCCATAAGATCCTTGGCAGCGAGATCGCATATATCCCGCAGGCCGCCATGAACGCGCTGAATCCGACCATGAAAATCGAGAGTTTCATCGAGGACGTCATGCACGCGCACAAGATCGCGATGTCGAAAAAAGAGATCCGTGAGATGGCGGAAGAGAGGTTCAACGACCTCGGCCTCCCCGCGGACGTTCTCGACAGACACGCGGTCGAGCTCTCCGGCGGTATGAAACAGAGGACCGTCATCGCGATCAGCACGATCCTCTCGCCGAAGGTTCTCATCGCGGATGAGCCTTCCAGCGCGCTGGATGTCAGCTCGCAGAAGCTGGTCATCCGCATGATGCGCCAGCTCATGGAGAAGGGCTATATCAAGTCCATGATCTTCATCACCCACGAGCTGCCTCTTCTGTACAACGTGACGGACGACATCATGGTCATGTACGCGGGACAGATGGTGGAGAAGGGCACGGCGCAGCAGATGGTCTTCGACCCGGTGCACCCCTACTCCAAAGGCCTCATGGGTTCGATCATCGTGCCCGAGGAAGGTATGAAGACGCACACGCTGACGGCACTCAAAGGCACGCCGCCGAACCTCAAGAACCCGCCGAAGGGCTGCC
This sequence comes from Lachnospiraceae bacterium NK3A20, assembly GCA_900107575.1. GTDB lineage: Bacteria > Bacillota > Clostridia > Lachnospirales > Lachnospiraceae > CAG-791. The sequence goes on from FNQX01000020.1 coordinate 3,309, forward strand.
GGTTCGCGGACCGCTGCCCGTACGCGGTGCCGACCTGCCACGCGATGCAGCCGGATGAGAAGGTATTCAATACGGACAGGATGTATCGCTGTCTGTATTCTGTCAGAAGACTGAGGGAGGTGTACGCAAATGGAACTGCAGCAGCAAAACCAGACGACACAGCAATCTTCCAGTAAGATAGAGATTCCGGAGAACTCCTGCCTCTCCGGCAGGGGACTCACCAAGATCTTCGGCGTGGGTAAACAGACAACGCTCGCGGTAGACCACGTCGACTTTGATTTCAACAGGGGCGAGATCATCTCCATTGTGGGAGAGTCCGGCTCCGGCAAGACGACGCTCTCCAAGATGCTCCTCGGCCTCATCAGTGTGACGGACGGCACGGTCTATTACAACGGAAAGCCCAGGGACATCTCGACTGCCGCGAAGAAGAAGGAGTACTGGAAAGACATTCAGCCGATCTTCCAGGACCCGTTCTCTTCCTACAACATGTTCTACAAGATTGACGCGGTGCTGGATGACTGCCTGCGCATGCGCGGTGCGGGGCGCCTGCCCGAGGATCAGAAGACCGCAATGAAAACGGAGGCCTGCAGTTTCGTCAATCTCAAATATGCGGAGCTCACCAATAAATATCCCTTCGAGCTCTCCGGCGGTCAGATGCAGAGACTCATGATCGCACGCATCTTCCTGCTGAAACCCCGGATCCTGATGGCGGATGAGCCGACCTCTATGATTGATGCCTGCTCGCGTGCTACAATTCTGGATATGCTCCTGAAGTTGCGCGATGAGATCAACATGACGGTTATCTTCATCACGCACGACATCGGCCTTGCCTACTACATTTCGGACAAGGTCTACATTATGGAGCACGGCAGATTCGTGGAGTCGGGAACGGCGGATGAATGCATCCTGCACCCGCAGCAGGACTACACGAAGCGTCTCATCAGCGACGTTCCGAAGATCTACGAGAAATGGGATCTCGACGCATGACAATGACAACAGCGAGGACACTATGATCACGAAGACGATTGATGGCGGCTGGCAGCTGCGCACGGTGGGGGAGAAGGACTGGATTCCCGCCGTCGTGCCGGGCAGTGTCTATACCGACCTTCTCCGCGAGGGGAAGATGGAGGACCCGTTCTGGAAAACGAACGAGGACAAGGCGCTCGCCCTGATGGACAGGGACTACGAATACCGGACGGAGTTCGATCTGGCGGATGTGCCGGGAGAAGAGACTTCCATCCTGGAGGCGGAGCATGTAAAGCTGCGCTTTTATGGTCTTGATACTATATGTGACATCACACTGAACGGACAGCAGCTCGGCCACACGCAGAACATGCACCGCACCTGGGAATATGAGGTGAAGGACATTCTCCGGGACCACAACGAGCTCTCCGTCATTTTCCGCTCGCCCACAAAATTCATTCAGGCCGCGTATGATGCGAATCCGAACGTCTACGGCGCGGGCGATGCCATGCCGGGGTTTGTCTTCCTGCGCAAGGCGCACTGCATGTTCGGCTGGGACTGGGGCGCGCACCTGCCGGACGCCGGGATTTTCCGTCCGGTGGAGCTCATCGCCTATTCCGGCGGGCGCTTCGATTACGTTCAGGTGCTGCAGCACCACGAGGGAACAGAGTGGGATCGGAAGGTCACGCTGAAAGTGAAGTCGCACCTTTGCGATCTGACCGAAGACAGAGCCATACTGGAGTATCACCTGATCGCTCCGAACGGGCAGGAAGTAGATCTGGATGGAAGAGAAAATCGCAGGCTCCAGGAAGACAATACCTGCTGCGGGGGAGATGGTGCCTGCGACAATGACGATGGACGGTGCGGCTGCTCCTGCGGCCGTTGCGAGATCTGCGATGAGATCGAAGTTCCGAGCCCGCAGCTCTGGTGGCCGAACGGCTATGGAGAGCAGAATCTCTACACGCTGCGCATTGAGCTGAGGGACGCGGATGAAACCCTCCTGGATGTCTGGGAGAAGAGGATCGGCCTTCGGACACTCACGATGTCTACGGCGCCGGATGAATGGGGTTCGGAGTTCGCCACGACGGTGAACGGCGTGAAGATCTTCGCCATGGGCGCCGACTACATTCCGGAGGATCACCTCCTCGGCCGTGTGAACGAAGCTACGACGAGGAAACTGTTGGAGCGTTGCATCTTCGCGCACATGAATTCCATCCGCGTCTGGGGCGGCGGTTACTATCCGAACGACTGGTTCTATGACCTTTGCGATGAACTGGGTCTTGTTGTATGGCAGGACTGCATGTTCGCCTGTGCGATGTATGAACTGACCCCCGAATTCGAGGACAACATCACGGCGGAGCTCACACAGAACTTTCGCAGGATGCAGTCACACGCCTGCCTGGGGCTACTCTCCGGCAACAACGAGATGGAGCAGTTCGGCTGCGGACAGGGTATGTTCACGCCGGAGCAGAAGCGCGACTACGGCATCATCTTCGAGTATCTCATTCCGAGGATCGCAGAGAAGTATCTGCCACAGACCTTTTACTGGCCGTCCAGCCCGTCCTCCGGCGGCGCGTTCCACGATACGTTCTCGCCGGATCACGGCGATCAGCATTACTGGGACGTATGGCATGGCAACAAGCCGTTCTCGGAGTATCGGAAGTTCTTCTTCCGCTACGCATCGGAGTTCGGCTTCCAGTCGTTCCCTTCCTTCGAGACGGTGAAGACCTTCACGGACGATCCGAGGGACTGGAACATTTTCTCGTACGTGATGGAACGCCACCAGAGGAACGGGCAGGCGAACGGCAAGATCATGAACTACATGCAGCAGACCTACCGGTATCCTTCCGATTTCCAGACGGTGCTGTATGCGTCACAGCTCCTGCAGGCGGACGCGATCCGCTACGGCGTCGAACATTTCCGCAGGAACCGCGGCAGGTGCATGGGCGCGATTTACTGGCAGCTGAACGACTGCTGGCCGGTCGCTTCGTGGTCGAGCATTGATTACTGCGGAAGACTCAAGGCGCTGCACTACTACGCGAAGCGGTTCTTTGCCCCGATCATGATCTCCTGCGAGGAGCAGGGCATGATGACATCCGGCAAAGAGCTCAACAAGATGCCGAAGGACTTCGAGAAATCCATGCGGCTGTCGGTAGCGAATGAGACAAGGAGTGACGTTGACGTCCTCGTTCGCTGGCAGAAGAGAAATGCAGGAGCAAAGATCCTCTCGGGACACGAAGAGCGCGTACACGTGCCGGCACTCTCCAGTGTATGGCTGGACAAAGTGTTGCTGGATGGCCTTGATATTTTCCACGAATACATCAGCTACCAGGCGATCCTGCGAGATGAAGGGAAGGGCAGAGAAATGGTCGCATCCGAGGGCACGGTGAACCTCTCGTATCCGAAGTATTATGAATACGAGGACCCGCAGCTAAGTGCTGTCGTAAGCGGCGATGAGATCACCGTAACGGCCGGCGCGTACGCAAAGAGTGTCGAGATCCGGAACGAAAACGACGACCTCGTGCTCTCCGACAACTTCTTCGACATGAATGCGGGCACGAAGACGGTTCGCATCCTGGAGGGATCGGCAGAGAAGCTGCGGCTGCGCAGTGTTTACGACATTCATTAACATGCCTTGCCTGGCAGGGCGGAAAGGAAGCATATGGCTCATATCTTCGCGACAGCAAACGCGGCAATATCAGAGAGGGAGCAGCGGCACATGGCGCTCGCACGGAAGCTTGCGGGAGAGTGCGCTGTCCTCCTGACCAATGACGGGACCCTGCCCATCGACAGACCCGGGAACATCGCGCTCTATGGCGCGGGCGTCCGCCACACGGTAAAGGGCGGCACGGGTTCGGGCGACGTCAACACCAGATCGTCCGTGACCATTGAGGAAGGCCTTGTGCACGCGGGCTTCCAGGTGGTGACAGACGGGTGGCTATCGAAATATGACGAGGTTCTCAGAAAGAGTCAGGAGGCATACCGAGCAGAGATTGAGGCGAAATCGAAGGAGACCGGCGTACCGGCAGGCCTTTTATCTTTCCGCATCCCCTACCATGAACCGGCACCGGCCGTTGTCACGAAGGAAGATGCGGCGGTGGACGCTGACACGGCCATCTATGTGATCTCGAGGAACTCCGGAGAGGGAGCGGACCGGAACGCGGCAAAGGGTGACTACTATCTCTTTGACGAAGAGAAGGCATCACTGGCTGTGCTGCGGGAGAACTTCTCCAGAGTGATCCTCGTTCTGAATGTCGGCGGCGTGATGGATCTCTCGGAGGTGATGGGGGAGATGCGGCTCAATGCCATTCTCCTTCTGGGACAGCTCGGCAATATCACGGGAGATGCCGCGGCGGATCTTATCACAGGGAGTGTCACGCCTTCCGGGAAGCTCGCCGACACCTGGGCGAAACAGTACGAGGACTATCCATCCTCCGCGACCTTTTCACACAACAACGGCGACGTGGACGATGACAACTATTCGGAAGGCATCTATGTGGGCTACCGGTATTTCGATACCGCGAAGGTGCTGCCGCTCTTCCCGTTCGGCTACGGCCTCTCCTACACGAATTTCGGCATGGTGCCGATCCGGACGGAGGTGCGGGACGGGGAGGCCTTCGTGACTGTCAAGGTGATGAATACGGGGAACCTCTATTCCGGACAGGAAGTGGCAGAGGTGTATGTCACGGCGCCGGACGGCACGCTGGACAAACCTTATCAGGAGTTGAAAGCCTTCGCGAAAACGCCGGTGCTCGCACCCGGTGAAGTGTGTGAGGTGACAGCCTCCTTCCCGCTCCGGCTCCTAGCCAGCTATTCGGAGAGGGCGGCAGCCTTCCTCATGGAGAGCGGCGATTATATCGTCCGCGTCGGCAGGGATAGCCGCAGCACTGTTCCTGCAGCCGTCCTGCGCTTGGATCGCCCGGCAGTCGTCGAGCAGTGCCGGAATGCCTTTGCAAGAGACAATGAGTTCGAGGAATTGAAACTGGGCGATGGCAGAACATTGCCTCCGGTGAATGACCGTGTTCCTGTGATCCTCCTCTCTTCCTCCGACTGCGAGACGATGACGGATGCGTATATGGAGGAGGACCGTCAGCTTCTCTCGACCGACAAGGACTGGAAGGTGACGCTCACAGATGTCCGGGAAGGCAGAGCCTCGATAGAGGATCTCGTGGCGCAGCTCTCCAACGAAGAGCTCGCGCGCCTGTGCACGGGTAAATATCAGACAGCCGACGGCGTATCGTCGATCGTCGGGGATGCGTCAAACGGTGTTCCGGGCGCGGCAGGAGATACCTCGGATGTGCTGGCAGAGCGCGGCGTGCGGAGCCTTATCATGGCAGACGGCCCTGCGGGACTTCGCCTGCAGCCACATTTCAAGGCGCGCCATGACGGCACCGTGCTGCCGGGCGGCGCGGTATTCGGCGGTGAGGTCGCGGATTTCCCTTCGTATGATCATCCGGAGGATGTCGTGGATTACTACCAGTACGCGACGGCAATTCCGATCGGCTGGTCTCTCGCGCAGAGCTGGAATACAGAGCTCGTTCGAGAGGCGGGCAGCATGGTAGGCGCCGAGATGGAAGAGTTCGGCGTGGACATCTGGCTCGCGCCGGCTATGAACATCCACAGGAATCCGCTCTGCGGCAGGAACTTCGAGTACTATTCGGAAGACCCGGTACTCACGGGTACAATCGCTTCTGCCATTGTGAACGGCGTACAGTCTCACTCCGGGAAAGGGGTATCGGTGAAACATTTCGCCGCGAACAACCAGGAAGACAACCGCTACTGCACGAACGCTCACATCAGTGAGCGTGCACTGCGTGAGATCTACCTGCGCGGTTTCGAGATGGTCGTACGCGATACACAGCCACAGACCATCATGACGAGCTACAACATGATCAACGGCGTCCACACGCCGGACTCCTTCGACCTGTTGCAGACGGTCGCAAGGGATGAGTGGGGCTTTGCCGGTACCATCATGACGGACTGGCTCTCGACCGAGGGCGCGCCGATGATCTCGGAAACGCAGAATCCGAAATATCCCTGGGGGAATGTCCCGGGCGCGGTACACGCGGGGAACGACCTGCAGATGCCGGGCTCCAAAGATGTGGAGGAGCGCATTCTGAAGGCGGTCAACGAAGGCGCCTCCGAAGACGGCTATACCTGCACGAAGGCAGACCTGCAGTTCTGCGCGGCGAACGTCATTAAAGCGGTGCTGTTCGCAGGGTAAGATGGAGAGCGGAAGGTAAACAACAGTTCAGCAGCCCTGATACGGCAGGACAGGAGAATATTGAATAAGATTGAGCGACGGTTTCCGCAAACCGTCGCTTTTTCGACCCATTGCGGAATCTGCTGATTGAACGGTTTCTGTGGCGGGAATAAAAATGAGGGTGCATCCGGGAGGTTATCCATTCCATTCCGGATGCGCCTTATTTTTTTGTCTATCACATACACAGAAGGAGACCGCAAATGAGTTTTGAAGAACTGAAGGCACTGATCGTTGACACCCTTGGCTGCGAAGAAGAGAAAGTGACACCGGAAGCGAAGATCATGGACGATCTGGACGCGGACAGCCTGGACCTCGTCGAGCTGCACATGGAGCTCGAAGAGAAGCTAGGCATTAAGATCCCTGACGAGACACTGGCGAAGATGTCCACTGTACAGGACATCGTGGACTATCTTAACAAGAACGCGGAATAAAAATCCATGTCCACTGCTTATGCAGTGTCCATGAATTCAATCCGGCATAGGCCGGGTTCAGATCGCAAGGCGAATCTGACATTCGCCTCGCGGAAAAAGCGGCAACAGCGGAAGAAGGGGTAAAAATGACTCTCGAAGAGTTTCATGCGCAGATCGCAAAATATGGAAGACGCATCCTGCCCGAGCAGTTCGTGACCTGCAAAAAGTGCAAGAGAAGAGCGGTGAAACCCCGCTGGCAGGAGAATCTCTGGGTTTGCCCGTTCTGTGGTAAATACAAACCAATGCCCTCGAATGAGAGGCTCGCAGCGATTCTGGATGAAGGCTCCATGCAGGAGCTGGACAAGGGAATGCGCGTTGCGGATCCTCTGCAGTTCGACGGCTATGAGCAGAAGGCAAAGAAGACGGAGCACGACACGGGTCTGTCAGAGTCCGCGATCACGGCTGTGGGCACGATCTCGAAGATGCCGGTCACGGTCGTCATTCTGGACAGCAGGTTTTTCATGGGCAGTATGTCCTGTGCGGTGGGGGAGCGTGTGACTCGTGCGATTGAGTACGCGACAGCGCACCGGACGCCGCTGATCATCTTCTCCGCTTCCGGCGGCGCCAGAATGCAGGAAGGCATTTACAGTCTCATGCAGATGGCGAAGACCAGCGCGGCGATCCAGGAATTCCAGGATGCGGGCGGCCTCTATATCAGCTATCTCACGCACCCCACGACTGGCGGCGTGACGGCGAGCTTCGCAAGTCTTGGCGACATCACCCTCGCGGAGCCCGGAGCGCTCATCGGGTTTGCGGGCCCCCGTGTCATTGAACAGACGATTGGCGAGAAACTCCCCAAGGGCTTCCAGAGATCCGAGTATCTGGAGCAGCACGGCTTCGTAGACCGGATTGTGGAGAGGAAAGAGATGAAGAAGGTCCTCTGTGACATTCTCCGTCTGCACATGGATGCAGGAATCAGGGCAGTATCATGATCAGAGACATACTGGAACAGGCAGACAGAATACAGCGAGAGATCGGCGATTTGAGAACAGCAGGCGTAACGGAAGATGATTTCCGCACACAGGAGTTGTTGATCCAGAAAGCACGAACCCTGCGTCCTCTCTCGAGGCTCACACCGGAGGACAGGGTGTACCTTGCGCGCAGCATTGACAGACCCCGGATCGACGACTTCATTTCCCATCTGTTCACGGACTTCTTCGAACAGAAGGGCGATCATCTCTACGGGGACGATCCGGCGATCTACGGTGGCATCGCGCGCTATCACGGAATGCCGGTGACCGTTCTGGGACACCGGAAAGGTCACAATGCGGCTGAGAGTGTGAAATATAACTTCGGCATGGCGAAGCCCGAGGGCTACCGCAAGGCGAAGCGCCTCATGGAGCAGGCGGAGAAATTCCACAGGCCGATCATCACCTTCATAGACACACCGGGCGCCTATCCGGGAATTGATGCGGAGGAGCACGGTCAGGGAGAAGCCATTGCGAAGAACCTTGCTTACATGTCGACACTGCACGTCCCGGTGATCGCCGTGGTGACGGGGGAAGGTTCTTCGGGCGGCGCGCTTGGCATTGGTGTGGCGAACCGCATTCTGATGCTGGAGAACGCAGTCTATTCCGTACTGAGTCCCGAAGGCTTCGCGTCCATCCTCTGGAAAGATCCTTCCAGACACGGGGAGGCCTGCGAGATGATGAAATTGACAGCCAGGGATATCTACGAGGCAGGTGTCGCGGACGAGGTCGTATCGGAACCGCTGGGCGGAGCTCAGGAGGATCCCGGAAGACTGTACGCGAATCTCGACAATGCGCTGGAGCGCAATCTGGCTGAGCTGTCAGGCCTCACGCCGCAGGAGCTGCGTGCGGACAGGAAGAACAAGTTCCGCCGGGTCGGGGACATGGAAATGAACGCACGAAGGTAGAAATTGGAGTATGATGCAGGGTTTGAGAATTGCGGCCACCGGTGCGGCAGTGCCGGCAAAGTCCGTGACAAATGATGATTTTGCCAGAGTGCTGGATACGAGTGATGCCTGGATCTATGAGAGGACTGGAATTCATTCAAGATATTTCTGTGAAGAAGAGACCTGTGTTTCTCTGGCGATCGCGGCGGCGCGGCAGGCGTTGGAGCGGAGCGGACTCTCACCCGCTGACATTTCGTGCTGCATCGCTGCGACGATCTCCGGCGACTATGCGACTCCGAGTGTCTCCTGCATGGTACAGGCAGAGCTGGGAATCTCGGAAGATATCCCGGTCATGGATGTCAACGCGGCCTGTACCGGTTTCCTCTATGCGCTGGAGACCGCGCGCGGCCTTTTGAACGCATGTGCAGAGTCAGATATGTGCAGCGAAGCCACTGAGGATCCACATGATGATGCGAAGAGATGTAGAGGGGAACAGCCGAGGAGTACAACAACCGAATCGGGAACAGAGACCGGGGCGAGAACAGCTGCAAAAGACAGCGGCGGGCGGCGCTATTACGGCCTCGTGATCGGCTGTGAGCAGCTCTCACGCATCCTCGACATGGAGGATCGTTCTACCTGCGTGCTCTTCGGAGACGGTGCGGGAGCGGCCGTTGTAGAGCTCACGGATGCGACGCCGTACGCCAGTGTCCTGGGGGCGAGAGGCGGCAAAGAGATCCTGGCCCTCGGCGCCGGCAGTCAGAGAAGCGTCATCACGATGGATGGCAAAGCCGTCTTCCGGTTCGCGGTAGAGGCTATGCCCGCAGCGATGAAAAAGGTGTTGGACAAGGCGGGCATGACACTCAATGAGATTGATCAGGTGATCTGTCACCAGGCCAATTCCCGCATCATAGATTTCGCAGTGCGCAGGATGCATGCGGACCCTCAGAAGTTCTACAAGGACATGGATCATTTCGGCAACACGAGCGCCGCGTCTATCCCGCTGGCTCTCAATGAAGCGATCGAAGCTGGTGTGATCGGGAGAGGGCAGAATGTGATGCTGGTCGGCTTTGGCTCGGGACTTACCTGGGGCGCAGCAATCCTTCGGGTTTAGGGCAGATCATGAGCCCCACGCATTGGGCGGTTTGCCGACTGAAGCACAGGCTTGTATCTGTTCGCCATGATGGAAGAGATCATCCATAACAAATAATGCCACATATATCAGATGTACAGTCGAAGCGAAGCTCCGACGCGGGGAGACGAAGATGAAATTATTAAATGAAATCCTTGGAATACGGTATCCGGTGATCCAGGGAGGAATGGCGAATATCGCAACGGGAGATTTCGCGGCAGCCTGCAGTATGGCTGGTGCGTTGGGGCTGATCGGTACTGGCGGCATGCGTCCGGAGGATCTGCGCGCGGCGATTCACACCGTGCGGGAGAAGACGGATCGACCGTTCGGCGTCAACATCATGCTGATGCACCCGGCAGCCGATGAGTTCGCGAAGATTGTAGTCGAAGAGAGAGTTCCTGTCGTGACAACAGGCGCGGGGAACCCTGGCAAGTACATGGACGCTTTCAAGAAGGCGGACATTACGGTCATGCCGGTTGTTGCGGCGCCGATCCTCGCGAAACACCTGGAAGATTTAGGCGCGGACGCGGTGATCGCGGAGGGATGTGAGTCGGGCGGACACATCGGCGAGATGACGACGATGACGCTCGTGCCGCAGGTCTGCGATGCCGTGCAGATACCGGTTGTCGCGGCGGGCGGCATTGCTGACATCCGGCAGATGAGAGCGGCTTTCGCTCTCGGTGCCTGCGGCGTGCAGGTCGGCACCTGTCTCCTTGCCAGCGCAGAGTGCCCGATTCATGACAACTATAAGGCAGCCGTGATCAAGGCCAAGGGTTCGGACACCATCGTGACCGGCAGAATCGGCGGCACGCCGGTGCGTGTGCTCAAGAACCGCATGGCGCGTGAGTACGTAAAGAGAGAGAAAGAGGGTGCGGACAAGATGGAGCTGGAGCAGTACACCCTGGGTTCCCTTCGCCGTGCGGTATTCGATGGAGACACCCAGACGGGGAGCCTTATGGCGGGACAGACCTGCGGCCAGGTGAAGGAAATCCGTCCGGTTGCGGACATATTAAGAGACCTTTGCGGAGAGGAGTTTGGCGCATGAGTACAGCGATATTGTATGCGGGACAGGGCGCGCAGCACGCCGGCATGGGACAGGATCTGTATGGAAAATACGAGGCCTTCCGCAGCGCTTTTGACGCGGCGGAACTGGATTTCGACCTGCACCGCATGTGTTTCGAGGATCCTGACGGTTTGCTGGTGCAGACGCAGTACACACAGCCCGCGATGACAGCGTTCGCCTGTGGCGTGACAGCGATCCTCAAAGAGAACGGCGTCCATGCGGATGTTGTGGCGGGACTTTCCCTCGGCGAGTATTCCGCGCTGGAGGCAGCAGGAGCCATGGACGCGAGGACCGCGATCGAAATGACCGCATTCCGCGGAGCTGCGATGGCAGAGGCGGCGGGTGGAATTGACTGCGCGATGACGGCAGTCCTTAACCTCTCGGAAGAGAAGCTGCAGGACTGCTGTCACAGGGCGCTGCACAAGGGAATCGTTTCGATCTGTAACTACAACTGTCCGGGACAGCTCGTCATCGGCGGTGAGAGATCGGCAGTTGAGGAGGCATCCCGTCTCGCGGCGGAAGCAGGCGCAAGGCGCTGTGTTCCGCTGAAGGTTTCGGGGCCTTTCCACACATCGCTGATGCGGCCTGCGGGAGACGCGCTGCGCGAGTATTTCACTCATATACAGTTCCAGCCATTACAGACCAAAGTCATGTTCAATGTGCTGGGCGGCCCGAACGATACCGGAGCTTCGATTCCGTATCTTCTGGAGCGCCAGGTGCAGTCTCCCGTGCGGATGGAAGCGATCCTTCGCCGTATGCTGGATGACGGTGTCCGAAACTATATTGAGGTGGGTCCCGGCAAAACGCTCACGGGCTTTGTGAAAAAGACCGCGAAGGCCATGGGTATCGAGGATATCACCACCTGTGCGCTCGAGACCGTGGAAGACATCGAGGGTTTCCTGCAGCAGTGAATATCGCGTTGCAGGGCAGGTGCCGGCAATAGAGACTCAGTGAATCAAGGGAGCAGGCTTCCGGCAGTCCAGAGGATACAGCAGGACAAGGCACTGATGAGACCAGCAACGATGAATACAGGTCAGACAGATATGAGATCAGGAATGGATACAGCTATGACAGACCAGAATACATCCTCAAAAGATACGACGCAGGACACGAATACGGCTTTGCCAGATACGGCATCAGCTGCGGACACGGCGAAGGCAGACGCACAGTCGATCCCAACGGCCATTGTGACCGGCGGGAGCGGCGGCATCGGCAGGAGCGTCTGTGTGGCGCTGGCAGCAAAGGGCTGCAATGTCATGATCGGTTATTCCGGTCACGAGGAGAATGCCGAGGAGACAAGGCGCCTCTGTGTGGAAGCAGCCGGGAATTCCGGCGCGGCGTTTCTCATCTGTCGTGCCGATGTTTCGAAGAAGGCTGACTGCGCGGCTCTGTCGCAGGCCGCGATGGAGCTCTCCGGCAGGATTGACATTCTCGTCAATTGCGCCGGCATCACGAGAGACGGCCTCCTCATGACCATGCCGGAGGAGGATTTCGATACCGTTCTCGACATCAATCTGAAGGGCACGTTCCTGATGTCCCAGGCGGTGTCCCGTCAGATGCTGCGGCAAAGATACGGCAGGATCATCAACCTCTCCAGCGTCGTCGGCATTCACGGCAACGCGGGACAGACGAATTACGCCGCGAGCAAGGCGGGCGTCATCGGTTTCACAAGGTCTCTGGCGAAAGAGCTGGCGGGCAGGAAAATCACGGTGAATGCCGTGGCACCCGGTTTCATTGAGACGAAGATGACAGAGGCGATGCCAGAGAAGGCGAGGGAAGCGGTACTCGCCTCAATTCCCGCAAAGCGCGCGGGGCAGCCACAAGAAGTGGCGGCAGCTGTTGTTTTCCTTGCGTCATTTGAGGCAGCCTATATCACGGGCCAGGTTCTGGGCGTGGATGGAGGAATGGAATGAGCAGAAGAGTTGTGATCACAGGACTGGGAACGGTCAACCCGACGGGCAATGACGTTGCATCCAGCTGGGCGAATATCAAGGCAGGCCGTCACGGCATTGGCGCGATCACCGCGTTCGATACCACTAATTTCGAGGTGAAGCTCGCGGCAGAGGTGAAGGATTTCGACCCGTCGATCCGCATCAGCAGGAAAGAGGCCAAGAGGATGGCGCGCTTCACCCAGTTCGCGTATTATGCGGCGGAGGAAGCAATCGCGCAGGCCGGGCTCACATCCTCGAGAGAGAATCCGGATCCCGGAATCGGTGTCGACATATCGAGCGGCATCGGCGGTCTCTCTGTCATCGAAGAGGAACACGACAGGGGGAGAGAGCGCGGGTATGAGAAGGTCAGCCCTTTTTTCATCCCGGAGACAATCTCCAACATGGCAGCAGCGCAGATCGCGATCGCACACGGCTTCCAGGGCATGTGCACCTGTCCCGTGACCGCGTGTGCGGGCGGATCCAACGCGATCGGGGATGCTTTCCACAGGATACGTGACGGATATGAGGACGCTTTCGTCGCGGGCGGCACAGAGGCTGCCATCACGATACTCGGCATCGGAGGCTTCTCCAGCATGAAGGCGCTCACGAAGGCAGAGAATCCCGATCGGGCGAGCATTCCGTTCGACGCGGAGCGGTCCGGCTTCGTCATGGGAGAAGGCGCAGGCGTCATTGTCATGGAAGAGCTGGAGCACGCAAAGGCGCGCGGTGCGAGGATTCTCGCGGAGATTACGGGTTATGGCGCGAACTGCGACGCCTACCACATCACGGCACCTTCCCCGAACGGCGAGGGCGGCGCGATGTGCATGCAGCTCGCACTGGACGATGCGAAGCTGTCGCCGGATCAGATTGACTATATCAACGCGCACGGAACTTCAACACATCTTAACGATGCGGGGGAAACGAAGGCCATTCATACCGTTTTCGGGGCGCACGCAGATAAGCTCGCGGTCTCCTCGACCAAATCCATGACAGGCCACCTCCTGGGCGGTGCAGGCGGCGTGGAAGCTGTTTTCTGCGTGAAGGCTTTGGAGGATCAGTTCATTCCGCCGACCGCAGGGCTTACCGTGCCTGATCCCGAGTGCGATCTTGATTATGTGCCGGGGACGGGACGCAGCGCAGAGCTTTCCTTTGTCCTATCGAACAGTCTCGGTTTCGGCGGGCACAATGCCTGCCTGATTTTCCGACATTGGGAGGAGGCATGACACAGATGAATGAACAGGCCAAGAGAACACCGAACACACTGACGGCGGCGCAGATCGCAGAAATTCTGCCGCACCGCTACCCGTTCGCGCTCATCGACCGGATTGTCGACTATGAGCCGGGAGAATGGGCAGAAGGCAGGAAGTGCGTTACGATGAACGAACCATTCTTCCAGGGACATTTCCCGGGGGAGCCGGTGATGCCGGGGGTTCTCATCATTGAGGCACTGGCACAGACCGGCGCTGTTGCCATCCTCTCCCTGCCGGAGAACCGTGGAAAGATCGCACTCTTCGGAGGAATTAAGAGTGCGAGATTCAAAGAGATGGTAACGCCCGGTGACGTGCTCACTTTGAAGTGCGAGATTATCGACCGGAAGGGGCCTGTCGGCATCGGCAGGGCCGAGGCTCGGGTCGACGGGAAACTCGCCTGCAGGGCAGAGCTGACCTTCGCCGTCGCGGAGCGGAAAGAGGCTTAGACTGCAACAGATGATTATCGGTGGAGATATGAAATCTCCACCGTTTTTTCTTGCTTTCTGGCGTGACCTTAATTGCGGAATATTCCGGTGAAAGTTATAATTTTCTCGTGTTCGAAATCACTGGAAGAAACTATTGCTGCAGCTGCTGGCGTATCGGCAGGAACGGCAGATTGATCAGCTATCGTAACTGTCCTGACTGGGCACTGATGTGCAAACATGTGGCTGCCGCGATGTATGGGATCGGTGTCCGCATGGATGAGAATCCGTTCTATTTCTTCGAGCTGCGTGGAATTGAGTCAGAGAAGCTGATTGATGTCGCGTTGGAGAATAAAGTGGATCGGATGCTCAGGAATGCGGAAAAAGACGGTGACAGGATTATCAAAGATTCTGACCTGGATGTATTCGGTGTTCTGTAAGCCATTCATCAGCTGAAGTGGCAATTTACGGCTAGAGATTAGATTAACAGGTTCTGGCAAAGAGGAGGTTACGAGATGTTAAATTGCAGAGACACGAATGAAATCACAAGAGAGTTCCTGGATTCGATTCTGGTGGAACAGCGGCTCATCGGGAGCGACCTGCCGGACACGTCGATTGAGATATTCAGCAAGAAATTCCAGACGCCCATTATGAATGCGGCTTTCTCGCATGTACAGGGTATGCAGCCTGAGGCGGAGAGCGCCGCGGCCGAGATGGGTGCGGGCATCCGTGCCGCCGGCGCGCTGAATCTCTGGGGCATGTGCGAGGACGATGAGTTCCCGAAGATCGCGGCGAAGGATCCGGACACGATCCGCATCATCAAGCCTTACGAGAATGAGGACAAGATTTACGCGCAGATCGAGTGCGCGAAGGCAGCCGGAGCGATCGCAGTCGGCATGGACATTGATCATGCTTTCAACCGAAACGGCGAGTACGACGTAGTCAACGGAGAAGAAATGCGGCCCAAGACCTTCGAGCAGCTACATGACTATATTGAGGCGGCGGGAGACCTTCCCTTTGTCATCAAGGGCGTTCTCAGCACCTTCGACGCAAGAGAGAGCGTTCGGGCAGGCGCGGCTGCGATCATCGTCTCTACGCACCACGGCATTCTGGAATCTGCGGTTCCTCCTCTCGAAGTGCTGCCAGACATCGCCGAAGAAGTCGGCGGGGAGGCTGTTATTTTCGCAGACGGCTGCATGGATTCCGGCATGGACGTGTTCAAGGCGCTGGCACTCGGCGCGGATGCGGTATCGGTGAGCCGACACATCCTGCAGAACTTCACGAGGGACGGTGCGGAAGGCGTCACCCGGAGGCTGAACGAGATGACCGGCGAGCTGCGCTCCGTCATGGCGAGAACCGGTTGCCACAACCTGAGGGAGATCAATTCCTCACTTCTGTGGATGTAATAGGAAACTCATATGAAAATGCTGCTGAAGCTGACGCGGGAGGCCGCAAGGTACAAGGGGCTGTACGTCGTCGCGATTCTCGCGACACTGGGTCTTGCCGCGGTCAATCTCATCGTGCCGCGCGTGCTCTCGGCCATGACCGGCATCGTCAGCGAAGGAATCGATGAGACGGGCCTTCGGACGACCAGCATGCTGGCGCTGATCCTGCTCGGACTCTACCTTCTGAAGGTCCTGTTCCGGTTCCTCTCCAACTACATGGCGCACAAGGCGGCCTGGTACCTGGTCGGGAATCTCAGGAGCCGCCTGTATGACAAGCTGCAGACGATGGATCTCGATTTCTTCCATGACAAGCAGACAGGCGATCTCATGAGCCGTGTTGTCAATGACACAAGGGATTTCGAGCTGCTGTACGCGCACATCATCCCGGAGATGATCACGAACGTGGTCACCTTCGCGGGTGTTATGATCATCCTGCTCCTCATCAATGCGAAGCTCGCGCTCATCACCTGCGCGCCGATCCCGTTCATCCTGATCTCGGGCGTGATCTTCACACGCTTCGTGCGGCCGTATTTCCGCAAGTCGCAGAAATACATGGGTGAACTCAGCGCAAAGCTCCAGGACAATCTCTCCGGTCTTCATGAGATCCAGTCCTTCGGGCAGGAGGCGTACGAGAGCGGCGAGGTCAGTGAGCGCAATTACAGGCAGGTTCGCGCGATGCTGAGAGCCCTCAGGGCGTCTGCTGTTTTCCATCCGAGCGTGGAATTCCTCTCGTCGGTCGGCACGGTGCTCGTTGTCTTCACGGGCGGGTATCTCGCGCTCGAGGGGAAGCTCGTCGTTGCGGACATCGTGGCGTTCATGCTGTATCTGAACCTGTTCTATGCGCCGATTTCGGGTCTTGCGCAGCTCCTCGAGAATCTGCAGCAATCGCTCGCGGGCGCGGAGAGGGTGGCGCTCATTCTGGATACGCCATCGAAAATAACAGACAACGAAGGCGCTGTGGCGCTGGATCACGTAACCGGCGCCGTCACCTACGATCATGTCGGCTTCCATTACAGCAACGGCGTCCCGGTGCTGAAGGATGTCTCCTTCTCCTGCAGGCCCGGGCAGATGATCGCGCTCGTGGGGCCGACGGGCGTCGGCAAGACGACGCTGACGCAGCTATTATCCAGGTTCTATGACGTGACGAGCGGCAGCATCATGGTCGACGGACACGATGTGAGGAGGGTCACGCTGGAGAGCCTTCGGCGGAACATTTCTTCCGTTCTGCAGGATACCTTCCTGTTCAACGGTACGATCGCGGAGAACATTGCCTACGCAAGGCCGTCCGCGTCGCAGGAGGAGATCGAGGAGGCGGCGAAGGCGGCGGACATTCACGAGGACATCCTCATGATGCCGGACGGGTATGAGACACAGGTGGGAGAGCGCGGCCTGCGCCTCTCCGGCGGACAGAAACAGCGCGTTGCGATCGCCCGCGCGATCCTCCGCAATTCGCCGATCATCATTCTGGACGAGGCGACTGCTTCCGTTGACAACGAGACCGAGAGGAAGATTCAGAACGCGATCTCCCACATCGCCGGCAAGCGCACCATCATTGCGATCGCCCACCGCCTTTCCACGATACGCAACGCCGATCTGATCCTTGTCGTCGCAGGCGGCACGATCCGGGAGCGCGGCACGCACGAGGAACTGATGGCGCGCCATGGCTACTACTGGCAGATGCAGCAGAAGGCCGGGGAGTGAGAGGCGGCGTCCGGTTTGAACATCGGGACCAGTCCGATCCACAGACGCAGGCCATAGGGGAAACAAAGGCTGGTATATCAGACATATCAGAAGCAAGAAGAACAACGCAAGGAGGGACAACATGAAGAGCATCAGCATCACACCATCACAGTTGTACGAGCAGCCGTTTCGTAACCACGCAAGATTCTGCGTTGGCACGGGGCGCATGGGGCTCGCGCTCACGAAGGAATATCTGGATGAGCTTCGTTTCGTGCAGGATAACATCGGGTTCCGCTACATCCGCGGACACGGCCTCTTTTGCGACGACATGGCGATGTATCACGAGTACGAGGAGAATGGCGAAACGAAGGTGGAGTACAACTACACCTATCTTGACCGCGTTCTGGATGCCTATCGCAAGGTGAATCTTGCGCCGTTCCTGGAGCTGGGTTTCATGCCTGAGCAGATGGCGAGCGGGAGTCAGACGGTATTCTATTGGAAGGGCAACACGACGCCGCCTGCCGATTACGACAAGTGGGCGGAC
Organism: Lachnospiraceae bacterium NK3A20; assembly: GCA_900107575.1. Taxonomy (GTDB): domain Bacteria; phylum Bacillota; class Clostridia; order Lachnospirales; family Lachnospiraceae; genus CAG-791. The sequence continues at coordinate 21,324 of FNQX01000020.1, forward strand.
ATGGTTACGGCGCTGTTCCTGCACCTTTTTGACCGTTACGGCAGGGAGGAAGTCATCACCTGGCCGGTCGAAGTGTGGAATGAGCCCAACCTTCCGGGCTTCTGGGAGAACGCGGACATGGAGGAGTATTTCCACCTGTTCGAGGTAACCTTCCGTGCAGTCAAAAGAGCAGATGACCGCATCCGTGTGGGCGGCCCCGCAGTCTGCGGCGTCCGGGACGAATTCTGGATTCGCTCGTTCCTGGAATTCTGCAGGAAGGAAGGTCTGCATCCGGATTTCGTCACGAGGCATCATTACACGACGGGGAATCCCGAGCCGGACGGACACTACGCTTATCAGGAGCTGCGGCCGCACGACGAGGGCTTCGCCAATCTTAAGACCTCGCGCGAAGCCATCGATGATTTCCCGGAATTCGCCGGTATGGACATCTATATCACGGAGTTCAGCACTTCTTACATCCCGAACAATCCACTGCACGATTCGAATGAGAATGCGGCTTACGAGGCGGGGCAGCTCTCGCGCCTTGGGGAAGTGAACGAGGGCTATTCCTACTGGACCTTCGGAGACGTGTTCGAGGAGAAGGGTGTTCCATTCTCCGAGTTCCATGGCGGCTTCGGCCTCGTGGCGGCAGGCTGTGTGCCGAAGCCCACGTTCTGGACATTCAAGTTCTACAGTGATCTGGAGCGATACGACGGTACCTGCCTTATTCGGGATCGCAATCTGGTCCTCGAGAAAAAGACGGACGGCAGCTACATGGGCATTGCCTGGAACTGGGGGAAAGAGACAGGCGATGACATTCTGATCGACCTGACCCTGCCTGCAGGGACCGGCAGGGAATACGCGATTCTCACAGAGACTGTGGATCCTGCCGTGACGAATCCTGTGAAAACCTGGCACGATCTGGGCGAGCCCAGAACGCCGGATGAAGCGCAGCTGGCACTCATCAAAGAGAGCGCAGGGCCGCGCCTGTCCACGCAGCGCACATCCTGCGAAGGCGGCGAGGTTTCCTTACAGGTGCCTGTGGCGAAGGACGGCGTTGTCCGCTTCCGTCTCCTGCCGATCCGGGATGAGCACGACAGAGGGTACCGTATCACGATTTGACCGTGCCTGCGAAGGCAGTCAGCGGCAGCCGATGGACAGATAATATTGGGAATATTTGGGGGATAAGAAATGATCAGAACAGCACAGACAGAGTATGGCATGGTACAGGGGCTGCCGGCGGCAGATCCCAGGATCACGGCGTTCAAGGGGATTCCCTTCGCGGCGCCGACTTCCGGCGAGAATCGCTGGAGAGCGCCGCAACCGGCCGAAAAGTGGGAAGGCATCCGGCAGTGTTACGGCTTTGGACCGCTGTCCATGCAGCCGGTGCCGGGACTGGGTGACAACGTTTATACGAGAGAGTGGCATGTGGATCCCGAGACGCCGATGAGTGAAGACAGCCTGCAGCTCAACGTCTGGACACCTGCCAGAACGGCAGAGGAGAAGCTGCCTGTTTTCGTCTGGTTCTTCGGAGGCGGCTATCAGTGCGGCTACCCTTCCGAAATGGAATTCGATGGGGAGAGAATCGCGCGCCGCGGCATCGTGGTCGTGAGCGTGAACTACAGACTCGGATGCTTCGGCTTCCTTGCACACCCCGCGTTGATAAAAGAGGCATCGGAAGCGCCGACGAACTTCGGTCTCCTGGATCAGCAGGCTGGACTCTTCTGGGTGCAGAAGAACATTGCGGCCTTCGGCGGAGATCCGGAGAATGTTACGATTGGCGGTCAGTCCGCGGGCGGCGGCAGCGTGCTGCACCAGTTGGCGAACCGGAAGAATCAGGGACTCTTCAGCAAGGCACTCATTATGTCGGCCTTCATTGTAGACCCCTATTCGGATCACAACTTCTCCCGTCCGTTCCCGTTCGAGAAGGCGCAGGAGAACGGCGAGGCTTTCTTCCATATGCTGGGTGTTGCCACCCTTGAGGAGGCAAGGCAGCTGGACGCTGAATTTGTGCAGCATACTTATGAAAAGTTCATGAACGAGTACGGGCCGATGGTGCCGACGCAGGATGAGGTTTTCGTAGATTGCAACCCGATTCAGGCATATATGGAGGGCAAGACCCTTCCGGTGACGGTGATGGCGGGCAATACGGAAGATGAGTTCCTGAACTCCCTGGTAGTAGCAAAGGACGAGACGCTGGAAGAGAAGGCCGAGGCAGTCTTCGGCAGCAGGGCGAAAGAGTTCCTCTCGTTTAGGGAAGCACATGTCGAACGCGAGATGAGGCATTACGGCACTGTGAGCGGCATTGAGCTCTCGATCAAGAAGGCATGCCTGACAAGAGGAGAGATCAGTGCAGAGCAGAGTCCGGAGCCAAGCCTTGGGCTTTGCTACTACTACCGCTTCGCACCGGATATGCCGGGCTGGGATCACGCGGGGACCTTCCATTCCTCTGATCTGTGGTTCTTCTTCGAGACCCTCGCGAAATGCTGGCGTCCATTCACTGGAAGACATTATGACCTCGCAAGGCAGATGTGCAACTACCTCTGCAATTTCATCCGAACCGGAGACCCGAATGGCTGCGACCAGGACGGCTCTTTCCTGCCGCGGTGGGATGCATTCACAAAAGAGCACCCCGAAGAGATGCAGTTCCTCGGAACCGGCGCCGCCGCGCGGGAAAAGGCCCCGACAGAGTTCGAGAAATTCCTCATGGAGAGCTTGTAAAGACGCGCATAGCTCGCCGCTGCAGGCGAACACCTGCAGGGTTTGCCATAGTGTATACCGCCGGAAGCGGTATAGGTGCATGAAATGCACCGTTGGCGTGCCGCTGCAGGCAGATATGTACCGGATTCGTCATAGTGTGGATTGCCGGAAGCGACAAAGTTCAGCGCAGCATAGCTGCGCTGAACGCTTTAGACATTATGTGTCGCGAACGACCCCGACAGATAGCTGATGTAGTCAACCCGGTCCGCGAGGCTGAATTCCGGGTTCGTGTCCAGCGCGAAGTACGCGCCGTAAATCTTGTAGCTGAGCATCACTTCGTGGTGCATATCTCCCTTGTGCCAGGGGCGGATGGAGAAGAAGTGCTCCTTGATGGCCTCCACCATTTTCTCCGGGAGCTTATAGGACTGACTGCCGGAGAAGAGCAGGTGGATAATCTTGCGGTCCGGGATGCAGGCGATGAGAACGTCTTTCGTGAACTGAGAGACATCGTCCATGATCTCGTTTGCGTCCGGGAAGGTCTCAATGATGCGCTGGATCACTTCGCGCTCCAGCTGGTCGGAGAGGTCGTACACGTCGTGATAGTAGGTGTAGAAAGTTGACTTGTTGACATCTGCCCGCTCACAGATCTCAACGACAGTCATTTTCTCCAGGTCCTTGACGGCACGAATATCCAGGAAGGCTTTGACGATATACCTGCGCGATTTCGGCTTCTTGTCGAGGAGGCGTTCCCGGAGCGTGGAAGAGGAGGCGTGAACTGCCGCCTCTTTTTCTGTATTCAGTTGTGGCTTTTCTTTCTTTATTCCTTTTTCCATGCGACCAGTATAGTAAAACCGACACCTGTCCACAACCGACGAAATGGGTCAAACGTTGGATTATCGCCTGATATTTTCGCCATATCAGCGACGTTTGCAGTACAATGGTAACTATTCAGCCAAGCGGAACACATAAGCATCCGGCCGTGTTCACACGGATGGATGTGATATGAGTTTCGCTTGGGCCAACGCGCAAAGCGCGTCGGAAGGACCTCATCTTGATAATCGAAGATCATCAAGATGGGTCCTGAATAGTTATGCAGCATGTATACCAACCATTAGCAGATAAACGCAGACAACATTCGCACCACCGCAAGGAGGTTTTCCATGTACAAGCTCACATCGCAGCTGATCGTCTATGAGAACATTGATGAGGACAGCATCCTGAACAGGCTATCCGGGATCTGCCGCAGATTTGACGAGAAGTCGGAGACCAATGAGAAGCTCGTCGAGGAGATTCTGCACGAAATTCATCGGCTGCTGGATCTGTCGACGGTCTACGGGTTTGACCACAATCTCTGGCACAATTACCTCGCCTACCTTCTCGCGACGACGGAGACGCCCTTTACGCTCGTCTCGGAGAAAACAGGAGCGCAGGCAGGCACGGTCAATGTTTTCGCTCGGCACGATCTTGTGATCTTCAAAAAGTTGTTCGACTACGATTTCGGCCCGATGGAAGAGGCACTGGGGATCGACTGTTTCGATACGATCGAGCACTTCCAGGCGATCGAGAAGAAGGCGCAGATTTTCAATAAGAGCGTGTCCGAGAAGGTGCAGGAGCTCTCCCGTAATTTTGAACAGGCAGGGACGCCGGATGAGCTCTATACGGTTGTCACGGATTTCTATGCGAAATACGGCGTCGGCATGTTCGGCCTCAATAAGGCGTTCCGCGTGAGCGATGAAGCGGACGGGCCGCTCCTTCTCCCGATCACGAATACGAGCGAGGTGACGCTGGACGACATTGTCGGGTACGAGGCGCAAAAGGCGCAGCTCATTGCCAATACCGAGGCTTTCACGGCAGGGCGGCGCGCCAACAACGTGCTCCTCTACGGAGACGCCGGCACAGGGAAGTCGACGAGCATCAAGGCCATCCTCAACGCCTATTACGGGAGGGGGCTTCGCATGATCGAGATATATAAGCACCAGTTCGAGCAGCTCCCGCGCATTGTAAACCTTGTCAAGAATCGCAATTACCGCTTCATCATCTACATGGATGACCTTTCCTTCGAGGAGAGCGAGCTGGAATATAAATATCTGAAGGCCGTGATCGAGGGCGGCATTGAACCGAAGCCGGAGAATGTACTGATCTATGCGACCTCCAACCGCAGGCACCTGGTGCGGGAAACCTGGAAAGACAAGACGGACGATGACAACGGTGACATTCACCGGAACGACACGGTACAGGAGAAGCTCTCTCTGTCCGCGAGATTCGGCCTGCAGATCGGTTTTTTCCGTCCGACGCCGCAGGAGTATCTGACCATCATCAACACACTCGTGAAGAAATACCCTGATATCCGGATGAGCGAAGAGGAGCTGCGCATCAAGGCAAACGCCTGGGAGATGCGGCACGGCGGCTTCTCTGGACGCACCGCGCAGCAGTTCATCGACTACCTGGCCGGCACGCAGTTCGGCGGCGGGGCTATGGACAGAGATGAGATTTGATCTTCATCACAGGCACACAAATGTTACTTTATTATCGAAGATGATTCGAAATTCGCTATCCACGAATAACAAGACAAATCTTGCAACATTTTAGACAAATTCAGAACAAAGCTTTGCGAACCCTCCCGATACAATGAAGACAGCAAGAACGGTATCTGTTGTTTTCTATTGAATATTGGGAGGGTTACTTATGTTAGGGAACAGGAAACATTCCGCAGCAGCGCAAAATGCAGGCGGCATGCCGCAGGGAAACAACGCAGAAGCTGCTGGCACGCAGGCCACAGCGTACAGGAAGGCGAAGACCTGGCAGATCATTCTCTATGCCTGCAACGCCTTTATCGGCATGGCAGTCTATTCCTTGATCGGTATGGCGAGTTATTCCGCCAACATTGGTTACGGCATCACGGTGGCGATGGTCGGCGTGATTCTCACCTGCACGAGAATTCTGGACGCGGTCACAGACCCGTTGCTCGCCTTCATTTACGACCGGGTCAACACCGGATTTGGTAAGATCCGAATTCTCATCATCGCCGGATGGCTCGTGGAAGCCGCGGCACTCCTTGGCATGTTCTCATGGTTCTCTTCCAAGGGACATGGCATTGTCACTTTCGTCATTCTCTACATCGTCTATGTTCTCGGCTACACCTGTGCCAATATGACGGCACAGACGATTCCGCCACTGCTCACCAATGATCCGAAACAGCGTCCGATGGTCGGCGTCTGGACAACGATTTTCAACTATCTCGTTCCCCTGACCCTGGGCATTGTGACCAACGTAGTGCTGCTGCCAAGGTTCGGCGGCACGTACAATCAGGAGTTCCTGACGGCAGTCGCTTATTTCGATATCGCGGTATCAGCCCTCGGTGTGCTCCTCGTCTGTATCGGTGTGACGCCGTTTGATAAGCCTGAGAATTTCCGCAATCTCGGCGCGCGCAGGAAAGAGCATCTGCACCTGAAGGATATGGTAGAGGTGCTCCGCGACAACAAGCCTCTCCAGTGCTACATTGTGGCGGCGGCCTCGGACAAGATCGCGCAGCAGACAGCGTCACAGGCGATCGTTGTGACACTCCTTGCGGGTATCCTCATCGGCAATATGGGACTTTCCACAATTCTCAACGCTGTCGGTATGGTGCCTTCTATCATTTTCGCCATCATCGGTGCGAAATATGCCGGCCGGTTCGGCAACAAGGAAGCCACCGTTACCTGGACGAAGATCTGTATGGTCATTGCCGTTCTCAATGTCATCTTCCTGGCTGTGATTGACACGAAGACGATCGCGACCTTCGGCGCTACGATGATCATCTATGTGGTGTTCCTGTTCATCTTAAACGGCGCGAAGATGTGCGTCACCACGGCGAATGTCGCGTTCATGTCGGATATTATCGACTATGAGCTGGATCGCAGCGGCAGATTCGTACCGGCGGTTGTCACCGGAACCTACAGCCTCATTGACAAGCTGGTATCCTCTTTCAGCGCCCTCATTGCCACCGGCTGCATCGCGCTCATCGGCTATACGAAGACCATGCCGCAGCCCGGGGATCCATCCAGCCCCAAGCTTTTCTGGATGACCATGTTCCTGAATTTCGGTCTCGCCATCATCGGCTGGATCTGCACCCTGATCGCAATGCGGCGCTGTCCGCTGGATAAGGCAGCCATGGCCGAAGTTCAGGAGAGAATTGCCAACAAGAAGGCGGCCGAGAAGGAGAAGCTGATCGCCGAAGAACTGCAGTGATCACCGTGCTCCGGCAATACAGCAAGAGTTCAGAGCGGCCTTTGGCAGATGCTACAAAGACACACAGATAGTATCTGTTCAGTACAGCCCGAAGCAAAAGCCCAATGGCTTGCTGCTGAGGGCGTACCAAAATAGATATTCATAGAACAGGCAGGAGATACATGCGAACGACAAGATCATGGAATGATGACTGGACCTTTACGAAGGACCCTAAGAACTGGAAAAACAGGCAGGAGGCGCCAGTCACAGTGGCCCTCCCGCACACCTGGAACGCCGAGGATGGGCAGGACGGCGGCAACGATTATTACCGTGGCAGCTGCAGATATGAGAAGAGAATCGAGCTGACCAGAGAAGAGAAGGCACAGCTGGAGCAGGGTGGTCACCTGTATCTGGAGATTCCCGCCGCAGCCATGAGCGCGACGGTTTCCATGGGCGGGAAGGAGCTCTTATCTCACAGAGGAGGCTATTCCCTTTTCCGTGTGGATCTCTCCGAGGCTATCCGGGAGGGAGCTGACATCGTCCGGATTGATGTCGACAACGATGACAACGACGTTGTCTATCCCCAGAAGGCGGACTTTACCTTCTACGGCGGTCTTTACCGCGGGGCCAACCTGATCAGTGTGCCGGCACAGCACTTCGAGCTGGAGCAGGACGGTACGCCCGGTATCAAGGTCACGCCCATCGTGCATGAGGATGGCAGTGCGCATGTGCGTGTAGAAGTCTTCACCGTGGGCGACGCGATGGTTAAGCTTACGCTCTTGGATGGCAGTGGGCAGATCGTCTGCAGCGACACCGTGAAGGCAGAGATGGGCAGGGCTGCATGCGAATTCACGATTCCGAAGGCACATCTCTGGGATGGCGTGGAGGACCCTTATCTCTATACAGCAACGGCCGCGTTGTATGCAGCGGGCGCAGAGGCTACCTTGGAACCAAACGATGTAGCAGATCCGGATGCGACCCCGGCACGAAACGATGCAACAAATCCGGATGCGACCACCTCACGAAACGTTGCGGCAGATACAGACGCGGCCATTGCACTGGACGAGGTACGTGTCAGGTTCGGCTGTCGGAGCTTCTCTTTCGATCCGCAGAAGGGATTTTTCCTGAACGGCAGGAGCTATCCTCTCCGCGGGGTGTCCCGTCATCAGGACAGGCAGGGCAAAGGCAACGCACTCTCCACAGAAGATCACAAGGAGGACATCGCGCTCATCCGTGAGATCGGCGCCAATACGGTACGCCTGGCACACTATCAGCAGGCGCAGGAATTCTACGATCTCTGCGATGAGACCGGTCTCATCGTCTGGGCGGAGATCCCTTACATTTCCATGCACATGACGAACGGGAGGGAGAATACCCTCTCCCAGATGAGAGAGTTGATCGTACAGAATTACAACCACCCCTCGATCGCGGTCTGGGGACTCTCCAACGAGATCACGGCGGCAACGCCCGTGAACGAAGAGCTCCTTGACAATCACAGACAGTTGAATGAGTTGGCACACCGCCTCGATCCGACAAGGAAGACGACGATGGCTGATGTTTTCATGCTGGAAACGGACAGTCCCATCCTCGAGATCCCGGATATCAACAGCTACAACCTGTACTTCGGCTGGTATCTGGGAGAAATGAATGAGACGGATGCGTTCTTCGATGAATATCATAGAAAGTACCCGAATCGGGTGATCGGCTTCTCGGAATACGGCGCGGACGCCAATCCCCAGTACCATTCGTCTTATCCGGAGAAGGGGGACTACACGGAGGAATACCAGGCGCTGTACCACGAGCACATGGAGCAGATGATCGAAGACCGGCCCTGGCTCTGGGCGACGCACGTCTGGAACATGTTCGATTTCGCGGCGGACGGCAGAGATGAAGGTGGTAAACACGGTCAGAACCAGAAGGGACTTGTCACCTTCGACCGCAAATACAAAAAGGATGCCTTTTATCTGTACAAGGCTGCCTGGAACCACACGGAGCCGTTCGTTCACATCTGCGGCCGCGGCTACGTCAACCGCGCGGAAGCTGTGACCACGGTCAAGGTCTATTCTAATCTTAACCAGGTGAGTCTTTTCTGTGACGGCAGAGAGATCGGAACGGAACAGGGCAGGAAGATCTTTACTTTCCAGGTTCCGATCACGGGAGAGCACACCATAGAGGCGAGGGCGGAAGGCGTCAGCGATCGCATCACGATTCACAGAGTGAAGGAGGAAGATCCTTCCTACCGTTTCGTAGCAAAGACACCCGTCGTGAACTGGTTCGATCAGGAGCCGATCGATCCGGATTATTACAGCGTGAATGATACGCTCGCCAGCCTTCGGGAGAATCCGGAGTCCGGTGCGATCGTGAATGGGATGATGGCGAAGGCTGCTGCATCCCGCGGGGACGTAGCAGGGGCTGTCATGGACAATCCCGCCCTGCAGAGAATGCTGGGCCGGCAGAAGCTGATCACCATGCTGCAGCAGGCCGGAGCAGCGAAGGAACAGGTGCAGTCACTCAACCGTATGCTGCAGCGCATCCATAAATGAATTAAGGGGTCATGACTTTTGGGGGTTCCTCCCTTGTTTCTCCTTCGACGGGGAGATCCCGAACCTGTCCCGGTACACCGTATAGAAGCGGCTGCGGCTGCCGAAGGAGAGGTAGTCTGACACCTCTTCCACAGACATGGCAGTGGTGCGCAGAAGATCTCTTGCGACAGAGAGTTTCTTCTCCAGAATGTAGTCTCTGACGGACTTGCCAACCTCTTTGCGGAACTTGCCGGTGAAATAGTATTCCGCGTAGCCGGCGCGTTCCGCAAGGTCTGCGGTTCTTATTTTCTCCCGGATGTGGGAACCGATGTAGCTGCAGGCTTCCTGGATCGCGGGAGAGATGCCGGTCGCCTCGCGATAGTGGCGCACACGGCGCACGTAGTCATCCATCATCTCCTTCGAGAGGCGCGTAAGTTCTCCGGCGGTGTCGGCATGTTCGATTCTGGCGGCATAATCATCGTTCATCGTGTAAGCCGTGGACGAGTCCAGACCTCCCTCCATGGCAGCGCGGGAGACGAGCGTGAGGAGCACCAGGCTGTTATTCTTGTCTGCGCGCAGCGGATCGCCTACATCGGCACGGACGCCGCTCGACAACGAGCGGGATCGGTTCAGCGCCATAGCGTAATCCGGATTGCCTTCACGGATCATCTGCAGGAAGGCCTTCTCGGTCGCATAGACGCCGCGGTGTTCCCGGGTGATCTTATCGAATTCACTCTGCTGTCTGTCCTTCCTGTTCTGGGAGAAGGTCTGGACAAGATCCATGGTGATACGTTCCCCTGTCACGGCATAGTGCAGCATGATGGCGTACTGAATGAGCACGGAGGAGGGGATGATCGGCAGGCTCTCGAAGCTCTCTGTCAGCTCCTTGCGGATCTGTACGGAGAGCTGATGCTCGTCCAGTTTGTGGCGGAGGATCAGGCGGGAGGTGCGGCCGGAGAAGGAGGGGCCGATCAGGCGACAGGCGCGGAAGGCAGCCCCCACGAATTCGAGGGAACAGATGTAGAAAAGGCCGTACTCATCCTCGAGGATCATGGGATAGAGGAAGCTCTTCTCTATCTGTTCACGGATGAATTCCTGGAAGCCGTAGACGTCGAGAACGTCAAAGGCAAAATTCCCGCCCGTTTCCGATGAGACAAGGGAGAGGCTCTCATCGTACTCCCAGTAGTGGACAGGATAACAGCACTGGATCATGCCGGAACAAAGGCTCACGCGTTCTGAAATTGTCATGGGGTGCTACTCCTTTTCTGGTAGGACGCTGGATCAGCTGAATTTATAGTACATCAAATCGGGGAACATTTGCATAAATTAAATAACATCAGGAGCGTCGCTGCGCGTTAAGATGGGAACAGCGATTGGCGCGGAAAGCGCGGCAATGGGTGAGACAAATGAACGGGAATGAACTGAAGCAATATTTCATTACGATAGAGCGGCCGTATCGGGAAGGCTGCGTGGAAGTCCTGGAACAGAAGATTGCAGCCACCGCTGTGAAGAAGGCAGAGATCCTCATCACAGCGCTCGGGGTCTATGAGGCGGAGATTGATGGCGTGAAGGCGGGTGACGCCCTCCTCGCACCGGGAGAGACCTACTATCCGAAAAATCTCGCGTATCAGGAGATCGACGTGACACAGCTCTTCCGGGGGAACGCACAGGAGCACACCCTGCGCGTCTATCTGGGACAGGGCTGGTACTGTGGCCGTTTCACTTTCGAAGCAAAAACACAGATTTACGGCAGCGCACCCGCCGTTTCCTGGATCCTGAGAACCACCGATGAGAATGGCACAGAGCGCATCTTCACCTCACGCGATGAGGGTGTGTGTGCGGTGCAGTCCCGCTACGCCTACGCAGGGCTGTACGACGGTGAGATATATTATGCAGAGGGGAGCTGCGTGCCGGAAGGGACGATCACGATCGGTGCGCCTCTGGATAAGAAACCGGCGGCGGGTGCCATCGGGGAGAGGAATGTCCCGGTACTGCCGGATATTGTGCAGCCAATCCCTTATGAAGGTCAAATCCCGGAAGATCTGACGAAGCTCATCCTCCCTGTCACCATGCAGGAAGAAATGCCGGCGCGGGCGATCATCCCGCAGGGTGAGCGTACGATTGTGGACTTTGGGCAGAACTTTGCCGGCATCATTACGATTGATCCCGCAAAGATGTCCGGCGATCATATCGTGATCCGCCACGGGGAACTGTTGAATCCGGACGGATCGCTCTATACGGGGAACCTCAGGAAGGCAAAGGCGACCCTCGAATATCATAAAGGTGAAGAGTCTGCTGTTTACCGGCCACGGTTTACCTACATGGGTTTTCGTTATGCCGAGATCAGTGGCTGCGCCTATGAAGAAGGGCTCATCAGGGCTTTCGTGATCCACAGCAGAATGGAGCGGACCGGGGACTTCACCACGGGAAATGAGAAGGTGAACCGCGTCTATCTGAATCAGCTCTGGAGTCAGAGATCCAATTACGTGGAAGTGCCGACCGACTGTCCGCAGCGGGATGAGCGCATGGGCTATACCGGCGACGGACAGGCATTCGCGCAGACAGGTGCCTACAACTACGACACCCGCCTGTTCTGGAAGAAGTTCCTGCAGGACATCCGCTATTCTCAGAGTGACAATACGGAAGGATATGTCGCGCCGGTCATTCCGGCAGAGGGGCCGGCAGGCATCGGCTTCATCAACATGCTGGGCTGGGGCAACTGCGACACCATCGTGCCTGAGATGTTGTATCGCCAGTTCGGCACGGATGAGTTCCTCAGGGATCAGTATGAGAGCATGAAGACGTTCACGGACTGCGAGATCCGGCACATGGGCGGTGCCCTGAAGCCCGGAGACCTATGGACCGGTGCGAACCTTGGCGACTGGCTGAGCCCCGGGAAGGATATCCGCTATATGGCAATGCACAACGGACCGGTCTCCAACGCGTTTGTGGTGAATGATCTGCGGATCATGACAGAGACGGCACGTCGCTTCGCGGACACGCAGAGTGAGCGTCGGTATGCGGAACAGCTTGTCAGATCCCGCGCTGCCTACATCCGGACATATATTAATAAAGACGGCACAATGCGGGAGGACTATCAGGGAGCATATATCATGGCCCTGCAGATGGTCGTGGACAGGACGGATCCCCTGTGGGCAAGCCTTTATGAGAAGCTGAAAGAGAGAATAAGAAGAGATGGAATGCAGACGGGCTTCTACTCGACGGCGTACCTTCTGCCGATGCTGGCGGAGAACGGGGACGCAAATCTTTCGGTCGACCTGTTGCTGAACGAGCGTTATCCCGGCTGGATCTATGAGGTCGATCACGGCGCGACGACGATCTGGGAGAGATGGGACGGCATTCGCGAGGACGGAACCGTCAACGAGAGCGACCAGAACGGCAGCAACATGGTCTCATTCAACCACTACGCGTTCGGGAGCGTCGGCTGGTTCATGTACCGCGACATCCTGGGAATCCAGCCGCTGGAGCCGGGCTTTGCGAAGGTTAGGATCGCGCCGCACATGGATGCGCGGCTGGGCTTTGCAAAGGGAAGCTATCGTAGCGTGCACGGAGAGATCAGCGTCGAATGGAAGGCGGAGAGGGATCACCTCTTTGTGGTGAAGATTACGACGCCGGTAGAGACAGAAATCGAACTACAGGACGGCACGAGCCGGAGCGTGAGCGCCGGATCCTATGAGTACGAAGTCAGGGACTGAGGCAGAGGATTCTCACAGGAGATATCTGCTCCGGGCGGGTTAGGGTAATTATTCAGTTGGAGAGAGAATGAGAGCAGTACAACAGATCATGCTGGGCACAATGACAGGGAATGAGGCTGCCGCAAGGCAGACGCTCACCGCGATCCGGGCAGCAGGCTATGAGGGAATTGAGCTGAATGGATTCATGATCCGCAGGTCTTCGTTCCTTGTCCGCGCGCTGACGAGGATGGCAGGGATGCCGACAGGCAGGGGCGGGAAGCTGGACTGGCACAGCCTCCTTCAGGAGGCAGACCTTCGGGTCCCCGCAATTCACGAGGACCTCGGCACGATCAGCCGTGACCCGAATGCGGTGACAGAGGAAGCGAAGAGCTTTAGTACGGGATATGTAGTCATCACCGGGATGTACCGCTTCGACTACTCGGATGAGGCGGCGCTGCAAAATCTCTGCAAAGATCTGAACCATTATGGGAAGATACTGGCAGGAGAGGGGATCGGGCTGCTCTATCACAATCACAACGCTGAGTTCCGTAAGGTGCGGTACAGAGATGCCGGCGAAGAATCGCAGGTAACAGCCTACGATTACATTCTGCAGCACACGGATCCTGCTGTAGTGAACTTCGAGCTCGACACCTACTGGCCGACGGAGGCGGGCGTCAATGCGCTCGCCCTGATGGAGAAGGTGGGCAGGAGGATGAAGCTCTGGCATATCAATGACAGAGGCACAAGGATTACGGGACCTTCGATGACGCCGATTGTGCAATCCGACGCGATGGAGCTGGGATATGGTAACATGGATTTGGAGAGCCTGTCTGCGAGAGCAAAGGAGCTGTCGGTCTCTTCCGTCATCCTGGAGACACACCGGAATTTCGTGGACCATTCTCCCATCCGCTCGATTGAGAAGAGCGCGGCTTTTATGAACACACATTTTGAGAGGTAATAGACCATGGCAAAGAAGCAATATTACTGCAATCCGATCAATGTCAATTACCGCTATCAGTTCAATCGTGATCCGAGAAGCGGCGGACAGCTGCAGATCTGCCGGGAGGCGGCGGACCCTTCGATGATCCTGTTCCGGGGGCGCTACTATATCTTCGCGTCTATGCAGCTCTCTGTCTGGGTGTCGGACGACCTTGTATCCTGGGAAACGCACCCGCTCCCCGAAGAGCTCCCGCTGTACGATTACGCGCCGGATGTGCGGGTGGTGGGAGACTATGTCTATTTCTGCGCCTCCTCCAATGAGCGCAACTGTGACTTTTGGCGGACGAAGGATATCCTGAACGGCCCATACGAAAAGGTGGAGGGGAGCTTCCCTTTCTGGGATCCCAACCTGTTCGCGGATGACGACGGGAGACTCTATTTCTACTGGGGCTGCTCCAACGCGGCGCCGATCTATGGCGTGGAGCTGGACCCGGAGACAATGAAGCCTCTGGGGGAGCGAAGAGAGCTCATCTTCGGCGATCCGTATACCAAAGGCTATGAGCGGATTGGCCACGATAATGCGATCTTCCCTGCATCGGAAGAAGAGATAGAGGGTAAATATCAGGCCTTCCTCAAGACGCAGGCGCCCCGCATGGCCGCGATGCAACAGGGGGAGTCAGAACCTGATGCCGCGGAGAAATTCGCGCAGCTGCAGGAGAAATTCCGTCCACAGATCCGGGGCATGTTCTCCAACAAGCCGTATATCGAGGGAGCCTGGATGACGAAACATAACGGCAGGTACTATCTTCAGTATGCCTGCCCCGGTACGCAGTACAATACCTACGCGGACGCCGTCTACGTTGGCGATTCGCCTCTTGGCCCGTTCGTCCTCGCAGAGAACAATCCGTTCTCCTATAAACCGGGCGGCTTCATTCCGGGAGCCGGACACGGTTCCACTATGCAGGATAAGGCGGGGAACTGGTGGCATACCGCGACCATGCGGATCAGCAACAACCATGACTTCGAACGTCGTGTCGGGATCTTCCCCGCGGGATTTGATGCGGATGGAGAGCTGTACTGCGACCAGCGCTACGCGGACTGGCCGATTGCCGTGCTGGATACGGCAGGTGGCTCCGGTGATCCGTCTGAGGCAGGGATCAGGGAACCGGACTGGATGCTGCTCTCTCAGGGAAAGAGGATGCGTGCCTCCTCAGAGGCTGCAGGACATCCTGCCGCGCTGGCTGCGGAGGAGAATGTGAAGACCTTCTGGAAACCGGTTACTGCGGACAGGTCGGAATATCTTCTGCTGGATCTGGGGAGTGAGATGCGTGTCAACGCGGTTCAGATCAACTTCGCGGATGACAAGATCGACATCTCAAGTCCCGGCAGGATTCAGGGCAGCATGACGCAGGCACGCTACATTGATGGAGAGGATCACAGGACGCAGTGGCTCCTTGAGGGCAGCTGCGACGGCAGCACCTTTACCGTGATTGAGGATAAGACGGACGCGGCCACAGATCTGCCACACGATCTTGTCATCGTGGACGATGGGGAAGGCGCAAAGCTTAGATATCTTCGGCTCTCGCAAATGAGAGTTCCGTACGATCAGATCCCCTGCATTTCCGGCCTTCGCGTTTTCGGACACGGGAATGGAACAGCGCCTGCAGCGGCCAGATTCCAGGCAACCCGCGTCGGAGAGATCGACATGGATGTGACGATCGCTGCCGCAGGCAGCGGTACAGAAGAGCAGCACGCCGGGGTAACATCTTCCGGGGATGATCGTGCATCCCATGGACAGGCAAGCCCTGCCCTGGGGTACAACATTCTCTTCGGCTCGGCGCCCGACAAGCTGTATCACAGCTATATGGTATTCGCACCGACAGCGCACGACGGTGCGCTGGTGAAGGAGACCAGGGCAGATGCAGCTGCCGCAAACGGCAGCATTACACAGAGAATCGGAGCGCTGATCAAAGGGCGGGAGTATTACGTCCGCGTCGACGCATTCAATGAGAACGGCATTACGCCGGGAGAGGCAGTGAAGCTATGAGTTTACCAAAGGGATTCTATATCGGCGCGGCAACGGCGGCGCATCAGGTAGAGGGGAATAACACGGGCAGTGACGACTGGGCACTGGAGCAGCTGGAACACAGCGAGTTCCAGGAGCCGTCCGGTATCGCGTGCGATCACTATCACAGGTATGAGGAGGATATCCGCCTGATGGCGGCAGCAGGTCTTAACGCCTATCGTTTCTCCATCGAGTGGGCGAGGATCGAGCCGGAACACGGACATTTCGATGACGACGAAATCGAACATTACCGCCGCGTGATCGAATGCTGCAGACAGAATGGCTTGGAACCCATCCTCACGCTGTTCCATTTCACGAGCCCCGTATGGGTCATCCGGGAAGGCGGCTGGGAGAATGAGAAGGTAGTCGACTATTTCAGAGACTATGTGACTTACGTTATTTCCCGTCTGGGCAGGGGGCTTCACTATGTTGTGACGATCAATGAGGCCAACATGCGGCTGCAGATCACCATGATCATGGAGCGCTTCCAAAGGCAGCTGATGGCACAGATGCAGGGCGCGGCAAAAGCCCCCGCTGCCTCCGATCAGGCAGAAGAGACAACAGAGGGACAGGTACAGGTCGGACTGAACCTGAAGGCGCTCATGGCCGGCCGCGAAGCCGCAGCGAAAGAGAAGGCTGCCATTTTCGGGACGCCTGATCCGAAGACGTTCGTCAGCCCCTGCACCCCGGAAGGCGACAGGATTGTCATGCGGGCGCACGAGGCGGCAAGAGAAGCGATCCGGGCCTTTGACCCTGCGATCAAGGTCGGCTTATCCCTGTCACTGCACGATGTGCAGGCGGCAGAGGGAGGAGAAGAGAGAGCTGACAGGGAGTGGGACGATGAGTTCCTTCACTATCTGCCGTATATTCAGAACGACGATTTCCTCGGCGTGCAGAACTATACCAGGGCTGTGATCGGCGCAGATGGAGAACAGCCGGTGCCGGAAGGATGCGAAACCACCCAGATGGGATATGAATTCTACCCGGAAGGATTGGAGCACGTGCTCCGCAGGGTAGCGGAAGAGTTCCACCACGAACTGTTCGTGACAGAGAACGGTGTCGCAACAGATGACGATACGAGGCGCGTGGAATTCATTCGCCGTGCGCTGCAGGGCGTGGAGGCTGCGGTTTCGGATGGCCTGCCCGTTGTGGGCTACACTTATTGGAGCCTTCTGGATAATTTCGAGTGGCAGAAGGGCTACTCCATGAGATTTGGCCTCGTGGCCTGCGATCGCGATACCATGGAGCGGACGCCGAAAGAGAGCCTTGCGGTGCTCGGCTCGTATATCAAAGAGAGCCTTGTCTGATCTGGACAGGTCAAAATGAATCAGAGCAGATCAGATCAGAGCAAATCGGAGCGATTGTCTTCTGAACTGCTGAATAAATAGAGATGGTGAAACCCCTGTGTTACAGGAGCTTCACCATCTCTTCTCTTACGATGTCATAATGCGTGTCCATGAGGCCGAAATCTTTCCTCTTATAGGTCCAGAGGGCGCGGCCGATACCGTATTTATCAAAAACTGCCGTGATGTCCCGGAGCCAGACGAGAGTATCCGCGGGCGGTGCCTGATCAATGACGCCGTACTCGCCGCAGTAGAGAGGAACGTTG
The DNA here is from genome assembly GCA_900107575.1 of Lachnospiraceae bacterium NK3A20. Taxonomy (GTDB): domain Bacteria; phylum Bacillota; class Clostridia; order Lachnospirales; family Lachnospiraceae; genus CAG-791. The sequence continues at coordinate 39,039 of FNQX01000020.1, forward strand.
TATTTCTCTGCCGTTTCGGTCGCGGGGAGGAACAGAGTATCGAAGATTTCCGATCCCTGCATTTCGGGGCGGATCCTGTCTACCGCACCGGCAAGGTCTGCGGAGATGCCAACCTCTTCACCGATCCTTGCGTAGTCGCCGACAGACTGTGGCCAGGCAACGTCCAGATCGGAAGGCATGTTGTCGACCCAGAATGCCTTCTGGTGCGTGAAGAGAAGCGGCTCGTAGCAGTGGAAATTGAACACGATGTGATCGTCTGCCGGCGCGTGCAGGAGCGGAACGGAAGTTACGTTGTTGTAGCGGATGCCGCCGATGACAATCCACGCATCGGGCGCGATGGCGCGGATTCTCTCGACCGCCCTGTCGGCGACATTATTCCACTCCTCATAGATGTTGGGAGAAACGATCTCGTTCAGCAGCTCGAAGGCGACAATATCGGTATCCTCGCGGTAGCGGCGGGCAATCCTCTCCCAGAGAGAGAAGAAGCGCTCCTGCTCTGCCGGGGTGTGGAAGAAAGCCTCCGGGTCCACATCCTTGTCCAGCGGATCGAAGGAGTAGCCGTGCGTTTTGTGCAGGTCGATCAGAACGTGCAGGCCGTACTGCCTGCACCAGCGGATGGCGTTGTCGAGATAGACATAGCCAGCCTCGATGGGCTCTGCGTCAGCCTCTGTCTCAAGCGTCGTGTAATCGACCGGAATGCGGACATGATCCAGGCCAAGCTCCGCGATATGCCTGATGTCTTCCTCTGTGATAAAGGTGTCCGTGTACTCTTTGGTATTGCTGTCTTTCTGCGAGAGCCAACCGCCCAGGTTGATCCCGTGCATGTAACCATTAAACTGTCTCATAACCCACCTCACTCATATTTTTTCAGATACTGGGTATCTGCTCAGTACAGTTCAAAACTCTTGCTTTTCGTAGTGTACCAAAACCACATATCCAGCAGACATTGATCAATGTTGTACTACGTTAAACACATATTTATCCAGACGGTCGAACGCTTCCACCACAAGAGAATGCGGCAGAGCGAGATTCATGCGTATCGTGTTGTCGCACAGGAAAGGCCTGCCGTCCTGCCAGATGACGCCGACCGCGATGCCGGCACGCAGGAGTTCGTCGCATGTCTTATGGTGTTCTGCAAGCCACCCGGCGCAGTCCAGATAGATCATGTAGGTGCCCTCTGGCCTTGCAAGAGTCACACCGTGGAAGTGTTCTGTAATGTAGCGGTAAGCGTAGTCTGCGTTGTCGGACAGAACCCCTCGCAGCTCATCGACCCACGCGGCGCCTTCGTCGGAATAAGCACCGGTCAGCGCGTGCATGGAGAGGACGTTCATCGAATTGTAGTGGGAGAGGGAGCCGGCCTTCCGCATCTTGTCCCTGAGGAGCGGATTGTACGCGATGTGGTAGGAGCCGACGAGTCCCGCAAGGCTGAACGTCTTGGTCGGCGCATAAGCCGCGATCGTGCGGCGCCTCGCGTCTTCCGACACGCTCTGCGTCGGGATGTGCCGGTGACCGTCCAGCGTAAGATCCGACCAGATCTCGTCGGAGAAGACAACGCAGTCGTTCCTCTGGAATATCTCCATCGCCTGCTCGATCTCTTCCCGTTCCCATACGCGGCCCGTCGGATTGTGCGGAGAGCAGAAGACGGCAAAATGGATCCGGTTGTCTTTTATTTTCTCTTCCATATCGGCGTAGTCCATGCGCCAGATGCCGTCCTTATCGCGCTGCAGATTCGACGCGACAATCTTCCTGCCCATGTTGGTGAAAACAGAAGAAAACCCGATGTACAACGGCGCGTGCACGAGGACTGCTTCACCCGGCTGCGTGAAAGCGGAGAGAGCGGATGAGAGACACCCCAGAACGCCGTTCTCATAGCCAATGTTCGCCCTGGAGAGGCCCGTCACGCCGTTTCGCTTCTCCTGCCAGGAGATAATGGCGTCGTAGTAGGCCTTCGACGGCGAGAAATAGCCAAACGAGGGATGCTGCGCCCGTTCGATGATCGCTTTCGTAATGGATGGAGCGGTGGGAAAATTCATGTCCGCCACCCACATCGGAATCTTCGTAAAGCCCTCGCGGACTTCGGCGCCCTTGACGGGGATGATGTCGGCAGCGATCGAGTCCCTGCCCGCGCGATCCATGATCGTAGTGAAGTCGTATTGCATGTTGATCTCCTTTGTGCTGTCCTGGGCTGCCTTGATCTCTTCAGGCAGGTCATACATATGCGGCCCTGCGTGGCAGTTCAAAAATGGTTCTGAGCTGTTACGATCCAGTTATTTTGCGGCGTGTGCGGACAGGCGTTCGGAATGATTATACGACAGGAAGAGAGTGCGCGAAAAGCCCTGTGTACCAGTTCAAAAAAATGGTTCAGAACATTGACTCTGAATCACTCTGAAAGGGTGAAAAGATGACGGGATTTGGATGCAGTATTTGCGTTGCTGCGGCAGGCCTGTTCTGCTATCATCGAATTGACTATCAGCAGGGGGCACAATTCAACATGCATCTGTTCAATGATAAGGATTTTAACCGCAGGCTCATCACACTGACCATTCCGATGGCGCTGCAGAGCCTGATGCTGGCGTCCGTCGCGGCGGCTGACGCCATTATGCTGGGACGGCTCGACCAGAACTCCATGGCGGCGGTGTCGCTGGCAACCCAGGTACAGTTCGTTATGAATATGTTCCTGTCTGCCGCCACCATGCCGGGTGCCATTCTGGGCGCGCAGTATTATGGCAAACAGGATAAGGCAACGCTCAATGACATTTTCTGTCTGATGCTGCGCATTGTGCTGGTGATCGACGTTGTATTCTTCATCGGCTGTATGTTCTTCCCGGGCGCGCTCATGACGATATTCACGAACGATCCGACGCTGCATGAGATTGGCGTGGGCTATCTTCGGATCGCCGGCTGGTCGTACCTGCTCGTCGGCTTCTCACAGTGTTACCTGATCATGATGAAGGTGTCGGATCACGCCGCAAGAACGGCCATTGTCTCTTCCGGCGCGGTTATCATTAATATCGTTCTGAACGCGGTATTCATCTTCGGACTGTTCGGGATCCCTGGGATGGGTGCAAGGGGCGCGGCGCTCGCAACCCTCCTCTCCCGCATCGTGGAGCTGGTGTGGTCTGTTGTTTCCTCCTATCAGAAGGGCTTCCTGCGCCCGGATTTCAAACAGTTCTTCCGGAGAAACCCGCTCCTCGAGAAAGACTTTGTTCATATCTCCATGCCGCTTCTGGGCGCGAGCCTTCTCTGGGGGATTGGCTTCACATCATACACCGCGATCATGGGCCACCTGGGGCAGGACGCGGCGGCAGCCAATTCCGTGGCAGCTGTCGTCAGAGAGCTTATGTGCTGCCTGTGTAACGGCATTTCCAGTGCGGCAGCCGTTATGCTGGGGAATGAGCTCGGCGCAGGGAATCTGCCCCGCGCGAAGGACTGGGGCAGGCGCCTCATGGTCATTTCCTTCCTGATCGGGTTCCTCACCATGGCAGCCATCCTTGCAGTGATCCCGCCGGTGCTGCATTTCTACAAACTCACGGATGGCGCGCGGACCTATCTTAGTGGCATGCTGATCATCACGGCATTCTATATCATCGGCCGCTGTGTCAACACGGTCATCATCAACGGCATCTTCGACGGCGGCGGAGATACGGCATTCGATGTTTACTCCCTGGCCGTTACCATGTGGGGCATCGCGATTCCCACGGCACTGCTCGGCGCCTTTGTTCTCCACTGGCCGGTACTCGCGGTGTTCGCATGCACCTGCCTCGACGAGGTCGGCAAGATCCCGTGGACCATGGCGCATTTCTATAAATACAAGTGGCTGAAAGACCTCACGAGAGACTTCGAGAGGCAGGAATAAGCTGTGCAGGAATCAGCCGTAGATTATTATGATTGAAAGTATAATAATCTGAAGTATAATATTCTGCAGACAGATAACTGTTTACAGGATGTGATTCGTATGGAGAAATTTATTGATCGTGAGCAGGAACTGGCAACCCTGCAAAGTGAATATGAGAGAAAAGGCAGCTCTCTCGTGATTCTCTATGGTCGCCGGCGTACCGGTAAGACTACACTGCTCTCGGAGTTTATCAGGGACAAGAATGCCCTGTTCTTCCTTGCCAGTGAGGAATCTGAGGCACAGAACCGGAACTATTTCAAGGATAAAGCGGCTGACTTCATCGGCAGCGCACTGCTGCGCGCAGCCAGTATCTCTTCCTGGGATGCCATCTTTGCGGCGATCATGGAGCGTACCTTCGACACTAAGCCCATTATTGTGATCGACGAGTTCCAGTATATTGGAATGTCCAATCCGGGCTTTCCTTCTGTTTTCCAGCGCATCTGGGAAGAACAGCTGAAGAACCGGTCCGTGATGGTCATTCTCTGCGGCTCTCTGATCTCCATGATGGAATCCCAGACGCTGGCGTACAACAGCCCGCTCTATGGGCGGCGCACGGCACAGATCAAGCTGGGGCAGATTCCGTTCCGCTATTACGGAGAGTTTTTTTCTGGCAGAACGCGGAAGGAACTGATCGAAATGTATGCCATAACAGGCGGCGTGCCAAAATATGTGGAGATGTTCGCTGAGAGTCAGGATATTTATGCTGCGATTCAGACAAACGTCCTGAACCGCTCCGGTTACCTGTACGATGAACCTCATTTCCTGCTGCAGCAAGAGGTTCGTGAGATCGGGAGCTATTTCTCCATGATCCGTGCCATTGCCGCGGGCAATCACAGGCTCTCGGCCATTGCTTCCGCATTGGAGGTCAAGGCCACCAGTCTGACCAGGTATCTGAAGACGCTGATCGATCTGGACATCCTGGAACGCGAGGTGCCTGTCACGGAGGAGAATCCGGAGAAGAGCAAGCGTGGCCTGTATAAGATCAAGGACAATTACATCCGCTTCTGGTTCGCCTTCGTCTATCCCAACATGAGCTTCATCGAGAGTGGCAACAGCCAAATCGTGATGGACAAGATCCGCGCAAGTCTTATCGTCAATCATACCGCCTTTGTCTATAAGGATGTATGCAGAGAGAAGATGTGGGATCTGAATGCGAAAGACAGCTGGCCTTTCCATTTCACACGGATCGGCCGCTACTGGGATGCGAACACGGAAATTGACATTGCGGCGATTGATCCCGATGGACACAATCTGATCCTGGGTGAGTGCAAATACTGGCAGGAACCGGTTGGCGAGAATATTCTGCGTGAGCTGGAGCAGAAGGCGGAGAATGTTGCCTGGAACAGATATCACCGCAAGACATGGTTCGTGATGTTCAGCATCAGCGGTTTCACGGACGAGCTTCGTCAGCTCGCCGGAACGCGCAGTGACCTTGTCCTCGTAGACGATGGAAGGGAAGGCGAGTAAGGATATCCGTACTTTTCGGCAGAATTTATAGGAACTTCATATTATTATCCACGCGATATGATATGATAACTGCATTGCACGAAATTTAATTGCTTAATAGAGAACAACGGACGACAGCCCGGAATTCCGGACACAGTATTGCAAACGCAGTGAGGTAGATATGAATTACGAACAGCTGATCAGAGACAGACGCAGTGTCCGCTCTTTCGACGGACGTCCCATTTTGGCAGAGGATATGCAGAAGATAACAGAGTTCATCCGGGATGTACCGAACCCTTACGGTATTCCTGTAGAGTTCCTGCTGCTGGATGCCAACGAACACGGGCTGACCAGCCCTGTGATCACAGGTGCCACGCTCTGGATCGCGGGCAAGGTGAAAAAGGTGCCGCACGCGGAGGAAGCGTTCGGTTACTCCTTCGAAGAGATGGTGCTCTTCATGCAGAGCCTTGGCATTGGCACGACGATCATCGCGGGTACGATGGACCGCGCCGCATTCGAGAAGGCAGCAAACCTTGCGGAAGATGAGATGCTGGCCTGCGTGAGTCCTCTGGGTTATCCTGCCTCTTCCATGTCGGTGCGCGAGAAGATGATGCGCATGGGCATCAAGGCGGACTCTCGGATCAAGTTCAGCGAGCTCTTCTTCGACGGAGATTTTGGGACGCCGTTAACAGAAGAGAAGGCAGGCGCCTGTGCGAAGGCGCTCGAGATGGTGCGTCTCGCGCCCTCTGCCGTGAATAAACAGCCCTGGAGAGCCGTTGTCACAGACGGCCGGGTTGACTTCTTCGAGCATCACGATAAGGGCTTTGTCGGAGAGGCTTCCGGGGATCTGCAGAAGATCGACGTAGGCATCGCGATCAGCCACTTCGTACACGGAGCGGAAGAGTCCGGCCTTGCGGGTCACATCGAAGAAGCGGACATCAGCTACCAGGTTCCGAACGAGATCGAGTACATCACGAGCTGGCAGAAGAACTGAGAAGTGGCAGCCTGACATCGAACCCTGACATCGGACTCTGCATCCTGCACACCAAGGTGAATTGATAGTGGTCTGATGGATGGATTGGCAGTCTGCGGGAATCGAATATTTGCGACGAAGGTTCTGAACTTTAATAAAGAGCGTCATCTGATTGGCTAACGCAGATCAGATGGCGCTCTTTTGCGTTTTATTCACATTCCTGTGTCATGGTGCAGGCTCTGCCTGTATTTGATCGGTGTGATGCCGGTTTCCTTTTTGAAAAGGCGGGTGAAGTAGGAATAGTTATCGTACCCGACTCTGGATGCAATGGTACTGACAGGCAGCGTGCTCGATGCCAGCAGTGATTTCGCCTCCGAGATTCGCTTCTCGATGACATAGCTCATGAATGAGATGCCGGTCTCGTTCTTGAAGAGGCGGGAGGCGTAGTCCGGGTCGAAATAGAGGATGCTCTCGAGCGACTCTCTGCCGATGTCTTCCATATAGTGCCGGTCCACGTAATCTTTGATAATCTGTACCACATCCTTCTCCGATGACGAGGAGCGAATATTCTCTGCGGCGATGGAGAAGATGTAGCCAAGGTACATCTCCATGGAATCGAGAGACTGTCCCGCGTTCTCGGAAATGGTGTGATAGGTCTCACCGGAATAGAGGCGGTTGGCGAGCAGGCCCTTTCTCGCAAGGTGGGAGTATAGTGCCTGTACGATATCAATCTGGAAGCTGCCAAGACTCTTTTGTGAGAGGGTATGTGTCGCGGAAAGGTGTCCCAGATAATTGTGGCACTGGCGGGATAGCTCATCGAACCGGTCTTCATTCAACAACTGTTGCAACAACTCGCCATCCGGAGGCAGGAAGTGATCTTCGGGCATGACGAAATCGCTGGCCAGCACCAGTCGCCCCTGCCCGTCGAGGTCGTTCCGCATGATCTCTTTGAGTCCTGCCAGTTCTGTACCCTGTTCTGCGACTGGCCGGATGCGGCCGAGATAGAGATTGACAGGGCAGTGAAGGCGATGGGCGACCGTCTTCTGAAACTCATCCAGCACGATCGTAAGGTCTGTCTGTGCGGATGGTGCAGTCACAGGCAGGATGAGAAGACACCGGTTGCTGCCCGGAACATCTTCCATGATCAGGGCGCCGTCTTCATTGGCTGACGGGACGAGCGATTCGAATATCTGTCGCACCCTCTGCATGGACTGATCATCCAGGCGGCTGTGCAGGGAGAGGTCAGAGGAGAGGTACCAGGGGTAGAACTTGAGATACCCAGCCAGGAGGTACGGGTTATCGCGATAGGGGCAGCCGGTATCTTCCGGGATCTTTGAAGTCACACCGAAGGAACGCCAGAAGGTCAGATATTGCCATGACTTCTGGGAACGGGAGCTTCTCGTCTCCTCGACGGCACTGCGGATCACGTCGGAGAGTCTGTCATAATCGACGGGTTTTAAGAAATAGTGGTAGCATTTCAGGTTCACTGCTTCCTGCGCATATTCGAAATCCGCGTAGTTGGTCAGGAAGATACAGGGAACAATGCTGTGGTGGTCGCGGACCCAGCGCAGCAGATCCAGCCCGCTGCCATGAGGCATATCAATATCGGACAGGAGCAGATCCACGCCGTGTCCCGTGATCATCTGTCTTGCCTGTTCCATGCTGTATGCCTGATATACCTGCTCGAAGCCAAGCTCTTCCCAGTGAATTCCCTTTGTCAGCGCGGCGACCACGAAGCGGTCATCATCTACGATCAAAGCATTCATTCTATCGTCACCTCATCACATCTTGTGTGATTCATCCTCCGGGGAATTTCCAGGAGGATGTGCGCGCCGTGCAGGGCGCCTGTTGTTTTACCGGTATCTGCAACTGTATCCGAATTAGAGAATTGCAGGGAATAATCTTCGTTGTACAGAAGGGAGAGTCTGCGAATGCAGTTATAGATGCCGATGTGATGACCATCGGCAGAAGGCTGCCCGTCTCCGTGCGAACCATCCCCGGCAGCCCTTTGCAGGAGAGATAATGTCTCTTCGGAGAAGCCCTGTCCGGAGTCACTGATCTGGATCAGGAGTCGATCAGGCGCAGGGTCTGTGACATCAATGTGGATTGTCAGCTGTGCGTTGCCATCGGGCTGGGCGTGTTTCACACAATTCTCAATGAAGGTAATGAGAAGAAGCGGTGGGATCTGCATGTGCAGGTCGTCCCGGTTCGGAATGTTTTCTTCGTAGGTGAAGCACTGCCCCATGCGCATATTCTGGATGTCGAGATAGGCACGGATATGGTAGAGCTCGAACTCCAGCATGACGAAATCCTGATCTGCCTGGAACAGATAACGCATGTAGCGGGAGGTGAATTTCACCATATCCTGTACACCCTTCGTATCCCCCAGCTCAGCCATGCTGCCGATGGTCGAGAGACAGTTGAGATAGAAGTGCGGCCGGATCTGATGCTGGAGGAAGGTGATCTCGAATTTCCTCCTCGCCAGCTCATCCTCATAGATGCCGATGCGCAGGTGCTGAATCTCCTGGACAAGCTCGTGGAAACGGCTGCTCGCCTGGGCGAGCTCCTGGATGCGGCGGGAGTCCAGATTGATGAGGCCATCCTCTGTCCGGATGCCGGAGAGCTCCCTGTTGAAGTCTTCCAGCGGCATCATGATGTGGTGGAACATCCGGTACAGATAGAGCCCGGTTACGAGTTCTGCGAGGAAGAGAATCGCGAGCATGATGAGCTGGCGGATCAGCTGTTCGCCGTAGGAGGAGAGAATGTCTGCCCGCACGCGGACGGTATAGGGGAGGCCTTCCTTCTCATAAGGATATTCTGCGGTATTGTAGAAAAGATCGAAGGCGGAGCCGTCCGTTCCGCTCTGGTGCAGGAATTCTGTATGATCCGGCAGCTTCATGGAAATATAGCCACGCCTTCCCAGGTTCAGATCATCCAGGGGATCCGTAAGAGACGAGAGTGGTACCAGTGCGATCATTGTGATGCCCCTGTGTGTCACGGCATAGTAGAGATAGGAACCGTTCTGCGTCGTCAGATTGTTCCAGCGAAAGAGATTCTGGCGTACGAATGCATTCGCAATGACGCTGTCACGGATCGCGAGATATTCCCCGTAGCTAATGTTGATCTGTGAAAGGGAATAATAGTGCTGTGACTCGTTCGCATAGACGAAGAACATGAAGTCATTGCCGAAAGAGTAGCGCATATCCAGAATGCGGGAACGCAGGTCATTGAGGTCCTTGGCAATGATGCCGGTTGCTGCGTCCTTTTCAATATCCTCCATCGTGGGCTCATTGATCACCGTCCACTCGACGTAGTGGCGCACGGAAGAGAAGCGCTGCTGCTGCGTGTTGCCGTAGGATGAGACCGTGCGCTCGAGGTCAGCCGTATTGTTCCGCGCGATCTGCCACAGAGAGAGGAGAGAGGCCACGGCGTTGAGGATCATGAGGACGGCCACCAGTATGACGAGCCCGTAGAGAGCATTGATCATGGAGTAGTTCTTTATCTTCTTCATTCCATCATTATAGCGGAGAATCTCTTCCAAAAGGTGGGAGAGTCTGCCCGGATGACCGGATAGTGCTATTCGGAAACCGGATAATGACAGCTCCCCGTGATGCCTTGTCTGCCTTTACCGGATAGTACCAATCCGTCCCTCCATAGTGCTATTGGGCGCCTTTTATTTTTGCCAGAATAGAGACAGTTGATAGCCTGAAAGGAGCGGACGCGTTATGAATCAGAAGAAGACACGCAATTCGGTACGAAAGAGCTTACCCTTGTATGCCCTCCTGCTGCCGTCGGCCGTGCTGCTGTTCCTGTTCTCCTACCTTCCCCTGGGAGGGCTGGTGATGGCGTTCCAGCAGTTCTCGCCCAGCCTCGGACTTCTTCACAGCCCGTTCGTCGGGGGCAGGAACTTTGTTCAGTTCTTCCATTCCTATCAATTCGGGACGACGATCCGGAATACCCTTGTACTGAGTTTCTACAGCATCCTGGTGGGTTTTCCTCTCCCTATCCTCCTCGCGCTGATGTGCAATCAATTGAGAAACGGCACGTTCAAGAAGGTATTCCAGGTCATCACCTATCTGCCGCACTTTATTTCAACGATGGTCATGTGCGGCCTCATCCTGATCTTCCTCTCTCCGAGCTCCGGACTGTTCGCGAATATCTGGCATCTGTTCGGCGCGGAATTTCCCAACGTCATGGCGATCCCTGCCGCGTTCAAACACGTGTATGTCTGGACGGATGTCTGGCAGAACATCGGCTGGGATTCCATCATCTATCTGGCGGCACTCTCCGCGATCGACCCGACCTACTATGAGGCAGCGACGATGGATGGCGCGACGATCATGCAGAAGATCCGTTACATTGACATTCCAATGATCCTGCCGACGGCGATGACACTTCTCATCATGCGGGCGGGCAGTGTTCTCTCCATCGGCTTCGAGAAAGATTTCCTGTTGCAGAATGTACAGAACATTATGTCGTCCGAGATCATTTCCACTTATGTTTACAAGATTGGCCTTCAGAGCATGCAGTATTCGCTCTCCACGGCGATTGGCCTGTTCAATACGGTTGTCAACCTGGCGGTGCTCCTGTTCGTGAACTTCATTTCGAAGAAACTCACTGATACCGGGCTGTTCTAGGAGGTAAGGTAAATGTCCAGAGTCAGGGAAAAAATAAGGCTGTCCGCAACGGATCGGGCGACCAGTATCCTTTTCTATCTCATTGCCGTGCTGATGATCGTCATCGTGATCTACCCTCTGTGGTTCGTCATTATTGCGTCATTCTCCAATCCGGCGGATGTGGCACAGGGCAAGGTGTGGATCTGGCCGAAGGTCATCAATACGAACGGTTACCGGGAGCTGTTCCAGCAGTCATCTATCTGGAGAAGCTATCTGAACACGATCATCTATACGGCGATGGCAACGGTGACAGGGCTTCTCATCAACCTGCCCGCGGGATATGCACTATCGAGAAAGGATCTCGCCGGCAGGAAGTGGATCAACTGGTTCTATCTGATTCCGATGTTCATCAACGGCGGTCTGATCCCCACCTACTTCGTCGTAAGAGGAGTCGGTCTCTACGATTCACCCTGGGCGCTGATCCTGCCTTTTGTAACGTCTACCTACAACATCATCGTCTGCAGGACCTTCTTCTCCTCGACCATACCGGAGTCTTTGTGGGAAGCGGCACAGCTCGATGGATGCTCCACCATACGCTATTTCTTCCAGTTCGTCCTGCCACTCTCCAAAGCGGTCGTTGCCGTCATCGCACTCTGGACTGCCGTCTGGATGTGGAACCAGTGGTTCAACGCCCTCATTTATCTAAAGAGCGATGAATTGATCCCGCTGCAGCTCCTCCTGCGCAGGATCCTGATCCAGAACCAGTCGCTCCTCGGTGCAGCGACGGGAGAAGCGGCCAACGAACAGCGGCAGCTGGCCGATATGATGAAATATGCATCTATTGTGATCTCCACGGCGCCGATCATGTGCCTGTACCCGTTCCTTCAGAAGTATTTCAACCAGGGCGTCATGATCGGTGCGGTGAAAGAATAAAAGAGTTAATATTTGCAAGGAGGGTTCTATGAAAAAGAGACAGGTAATGGCACTGGTTCTGGCAGGCCTTATGGCGGCCGGGACGATCACGGGCTGCGGCAGTCCCGTTCCGGATACCACAACGGCAGCGGAGGGTGCGACGCAGGCGGCTGCGGCACCTGGAGCTGCGGATACCACAGCACCGAATGCAGGCACAACCGGCGGCAGCTTCAATGTGGCAACGGTACGCTGGTCTGACTGGGGTGAAGATTATCACACAGGATTCCCGGACAAGTCTGCACAGGATCTTGGCATCACGATCAACTGGGATACGATCCTCAACTCTGACTGGGCGGATCAGAAGGCTGTCATGATGGCAGGTAATGATCTGCCGGATGCATTCCTTGGTTCCATCTGCTTCACCGAGTCGGATATCATGCAGAACATCGGCTCTTTTGTCGCTCTCGATGACTACATTGAGAAGGATATGCCGAATCTGTCCAGGATCCTTTCGGAAGATCCGACGATGAAGGCTCTTGCGACATCCTCTGACGGACATATCTACGGTCTGCCGGCGAAAAAGCCCTGCCGCCCCGTAATCTCCAATCAGATGTTCATCAACAAGACCTGGCTGGACAACCTGGGACTTGAGGTGCCGAAGACGTATGATGATTTCGTCAAGGTACTGAAGGCATTCAAGGACGGAGACGCCAATGGCAACGGAGATACCACCGATGAGATCCCGTTCGGAGAAGGGTATGCGGATTCTGTCTATTATTACTGCCTGCCTTTTGGCACGACCGTAGGCGCTGACAATACTTATGACATGGCGATCAAGGATGGCAAGCCGGTCTTCCTGCCGGTATCGGACGTTTACAAAGAGGGACTCAAGGCAATGCATGAGGCCTATGCAGAAGGTCTCGTTGATCCTGAGATTTTCACACAGGATGACTCCATGCGTGACGCAAAGCTGATGAACGAGACACCCATTGTCGGCGCAGCGCCCGGCTGGACTGCAGACTCCACCTTTGGTGCGAATGCAGATCAATATATCGCCCTGCCAGCACTGGAAGGCCCGGATGGCACAGCGTATGTAACCTCTGATCCGGAGCACTGGAACTACAGCCGTTACGAATTCCTCGTGACCACCGCGTGCAAAGATGTGGACAGCATTCTGAAGTGGGCTGACAGCTTCTACACGGACGATGCGTCCATTCAGAATTACTATGGGGCGTTCGACAAGGCAGTTGCAAAGGATGGAGATGGCTACAAGATTCTGGAGCCGGATGACGGCAGCTCTGCAGATACTTTCGCATGGGTGCAGTCGCTTCGTGACTTCGGCCCGAAGTACGTGGAAGATGGTTTCAATGACAAGGTGACCTATGCTGGTGAGAATGGTGACGCATCGAAGCTGGCTCTGGATGCAGATTTTGCTTCGCTGGCACAGCCTGCTTATCCAAATGTTTCCTATACACAGGATCAGTTGAACACCCTGGCAACACTTTACACCGATATCAGCGCATATGTAGATTCCAATCAGGCAACCTGGGTGACTGACGGCGGCGTGGACGAACAGTGGGGTGCCTACATTGAACAGCTGAACGCCATGGGTCTTGCGGACTTTACACAGATTCAGCAGGACGCGTATGATACCTACAACGCGAACAAGTAAGGGATATGCAAACGGCTTTCTTCGCTAACATGCGAAAGGCCGGAAATAGATCATAATGATACTGCCGGAGAGCCGGGTGCAACAGGAACCGACTCCCCGGCAGCTTGATGTGCAGGGGAGTTTTGGTTATTCGAGGATAAGGAGAACAGAGAATGGAACAGCATGGCAATCTCCTTCAGGGTGACACCTGGAGGATCAGTGTACTGACAGACAGGCTCTTTCGTTTGGAATATCAGCTGGAAGGCAAATTCACCGATGCGTCGACGATCCATGTCATCAACAGGGAATTCCTGCCGGTCGATTTCACGGCAGCCGAGACAGATCACCAGATCCGGATAGAAACGGCATACCTTGCACTCACCTACGACGGGGAGGCATTCACTTCACGGAATCTCGAAATTCGTCTGAAAGAGACGGGAGCCGGGTGGAACTTCGGCGATGTCTACGGGAATGATGAAGAGAACCTCTTGGGGACTGCCAGAACTCTGGACAATACGAACGGGCCCCTGCCGATGGAGAAAGGGCTCTTCTCCCGCAATGGCACGGCGACGCTGGATGATTCTTCCTCTGCGCTGCTCATAAACGGTGAGGTGAGGGACAGGACTGATCGTGGATGGGATGTCTATTTCTTCGGCTATGGGACCGATTTCGCGGCGGGGCTTCGTGCCTTTGCCAGGCTGACAGGCAAGACGCCGATGCTGCCGCGGTATGCTCTTGGCAATTGGTGGAGCAAATACGAGAAATACACGGAAGAGAGCTATCTCTCTCTCATGGATCAGTTCGAGAAGGAACAGGTGCCGCTCTCCGTCGGCGTCATTGATATGGACTGGCATCTGACGAAGATCGACCCGCGGTATGGAACCGGCTGGACTGGTTTTACCTGGAACCGGGAGTATTTCCCGGACTATCGAAGGTTCCTGACGAAGCTTCATGAGAAGGGGCTTGCCGTGACGCTGAACCTGCATCCCGCAGACGGGATCCGCGCATACGAGTCCATGTATGAGGCAGCAGCGAAAATAGCAGGCATTGATCCTGACAGTGGCGATCCGGTACCCTTCGATCTCTCTGTTCCAACCTTGAGGAAAGCATATTTCGATGCTGTGCTGCACCCTTATGAGGATGCGGGTGTCGATTTCTGGTGGATTGACTGGCAGCAGGGTACCCGGATGGGACAGAGCAATGTGGATCCTCTCTGGCTGTGCAACCACTATCATTTCGAAGATCAGAGGCAGCGCGGGAAACGCGCGATGATCTTCTCGCGATATGCGGGACCCGGCAGTCACCGTTATCCTGTCGGATTCTCGGGTGACACCTGGTCGACCTGGCAGAGTCTGGCATTCCAGCCGTGGTTCACCCAGACGGCATCGAACATCGACTATGGCTGGTGGAGTCACGACATTGGCGGGCATATGCTGGGAGACCGAAACGATGAGAGACTGGTTCGCTGGGTGCAGTTTGGCGTGTTCTCACCGATCATGCGGTTGCATTCTTCCGCAAGTCCTTTCTTCGTGAAAGAGCCCTGGAAGCTCGAAGAACCTTATCGGAGTATCCTGGATGACTTCCTGAGAATTCGTCACAGACTCATTCCGTATCTGTATACGATGAGTTATACGACGTGGAAAGATGATATCCCGTTGATCCGTCCGATGTACTATGAGGCACCGCAGGATGCGCGTGCGTATGATGCGGGGAACTGTTATGCATTTGGCACGGAACTTATTACCGGAGCCATCACAGAGCCACTGGATCCAAAGCTTCGCATGGCACATGTCTCGATGTACCTGCCGGAAGGGAGATATATGGATCTTTTGTCCGGCAGAGTATATACGGGAGGGAGAAAGAGAAACTTCTACCGCAGGTTACATTCCATTCCTGTTCTTCTGCGGGAAGGCGGCATCCTGCCGCTGGCGTCAGAAGAGAATACGAATGCCAGAATGAATCCGGAAACGCTGGATATTTATTGCGGCGTTGGAAAGAGCGGGAGCTTTGTGCTGTTCGAAGATGATGGAGAGAGCAATGAGTATCTTGAAGGAGGTGGCGCAAGGACACGGATCACACAGGAATACGATCCTGAGAGTGGTCTTCTGCAGATTAGAATTGATCCGGTGGAAGGTGATACGGCCTTCGTTCCAGAGAGGAGAAGAGTACGCATTCACCTGCTCGGTGTGGCGGATGTATCAGGAGCCCGGGTAGATCCCGTCCGTCATGAAGCGGTGATCGACGCCGGCGTGATCGGAAGAGGAGCCTGTGAGGTAACGTGGAAGGTCCGGCTATCCGGAAATGATCATCGGCGTGAAGTGATGGATCTGATCACCTATGCCTTTATAGAGATCGTTACGAAAGACCGCATCGCAGAGCTCCTCCACAGAGCAACAGATGCAGAATTCCTGCAGGGAATCCGGGAAATGGATCTTGATCCGAAGCTGGTCGACGCCATTGAAGAGATTTACTGCGACTGAAAAGGTGATCTGCAGAATTGCTAAATCGCACCATTCAATTTACAATGGAAATCAGTGAACAAAAGGAGGCAGGAACAGCATCATATTCCTGCCTGTGAAACGTAATAGAAGGAGCATTACATGCAGAATTTTGAATGGAACATCCCGACGGTCATTGAATTCGGCAAGGGTGCGATCGAAAAGCTCTCCGCGATGGCAGAGAGCGGCAGCAAGGCGCTTCTCGTCTATGGCGGTGGCAGCATCAAGAGAACCGGCATCTACGATGATGTCATGAAGGTCATGAATGAGAACGGCATCACGGTGTTCGAGCTCTCCGGTGTGGAGCCGAACCCGAGAATCCAGACGGTCAGAAAGGGCGTGGACCTGTGCAAGGCGGAGGGGATCGACATGGTCCTCGCGGTCGGCGGCGGTTCCTCCATTGACTGCGCCAAGGTCGTGGCGGCCGGTGCCTGTTATGACGGCGATGCCTGGGATCTCGTGCTGGATGCCAGTAAGATCACGAAGTGCCTGCCTGTTTACACTGTCCTGACCATGTCGGCGACGGGCTCCGAGATGAATAAGAATGCGGTGATTTCGGACCTTACGAAGAATGAGAAATGGGGCACGCACAGTCCGCTCTTCAAGCCCCGCATGTCGATCCTCGATCCCACCTATACCTTCTCTGTGCCGAAGAAGCACACGGCGGCGGGCACGGCGGATATCATGAGCCACACGTTCGAGAACTATTTCAATTTCGAGGACGCGGCGCTGCAGAAAACGTTCGCAGAGGGCATCCTGAAGACCTGTATTAAATACGGTCCGATCGCCATCGAAGAGCCGGACAATTACGAGGCGCGAGCGAACCTGATGTGGGCTTCGACCAACGCGATCAACGGCCTCATCGGCCTTGGTTCTTCCTGCGGCTGGAGCGTACATCCCATTGAGCATGAGCTCTCTGCTTTCTATGACATCACCCATGGCGAGGGCCTTGCTATTCTGACTCCCGCGTGGATGGAAGCAATCATGAAAAAGGATCCGAGGACGATCACGAATATCGCAGTCTACGGGCAGAATGTCTGGAATCTCACCGGTAACATGGACACGGAAGAGGGGAGGCTCACCATCGCGCAGCGGGCGGTTGAGAAGACGAGGGAATTCTTCGTGAACAGTCTCGGTATTCCCGGCTCGCTCCACGAGGTCGGCATTGAGGATGAGGAGCACTTCGAGAAGATGGCGGAGAAGGCCTCGGCGCAGCTGGGCGGCGCTTTCGTGCCTCTTTCGAAGGATGAAGTGGTCGAGATCTATCGCGCGGTGAAATAACTGCAGATCATCTGCAGAATATTGGGGGGGTATCAGCATGAGAACAGCGTTATTCATTGGTGGGACAGGAACGATCAGCATGGCGATCGTGCGGCAGTTGGCCAGGGATCCGTCGTGGCAGGTGTGGCTGTTGAACCGTGGTCACAGAAACGACCTCGTTCCGGAGAATGTGAAGACGATAACGGCGGACATTCACAATGAGGTGGAGGTCGCAGAGACAATAAAAGACATGACCTTCGATGTGGTCTGCGAGTTCATCGGATTCGTGCCGGAAGATGTGGAGCGGGATTACCGCCTCTTCAAGGGCAAGACGAGACAGTACATCTATACGAGCTCGGCTTCGGCTTATCACAAGCCGGTGTCGGACTGGCGGATCACGGAGGGCACGGCACTCTCGAACCCTTACTGGGAGTATTCCCGCAACAAGATCGCCTGCGAGCAGTTCCTCATGGAGAAGTGCCAGAATGAGGGCTTCCCCGTGACGATTGTCAGGCCCAGCCACACGTACGATGAGAGAGCGCTTCCCGTTTCCGCGCACGGCAAAAAGGGCCCCTGGCAGGTGATCAAGAGGATTATGGAAGAGAAGCCGGTGCTCATTCCGGGCGATGGCACATCCCTCTGGGCGGTGACCTTCAACCGGGATTTCGCGGTCGGTTATATTGGCCTTATGGGGAACCGGCACGCGATCGGCGAGGCGTTCCAGATCACCGGTGACGAGGAACTCACCTGGGATCAGATCTATCAGACCATCGCGGACGCGCTGCATGTGCCGCTCCACGCGTACCATGTGTCTTCGGATTTCCTTGCGGCAGTCGGAGATCCGCTGGGCTATGACTACACCGGCGGCCTCATCGGCGACAAGTCGAACGCGGTGATCTTCGACAACACGAAGCTCAAACGCATCGTGCCGCAGATGAAGACCACGATCCCGTTCGATCAGGGCGTGCAGATCTGCCTGGATTACGTCAGGGAGCATCCGGAGTGCCAGGTGGAAGATCCGGAGTTCGACGCCTTCTGTGACCGCGTTGTCGCGGCGCTGGAGAAGGCGAAGGCGGAGCTCCTTGCCGGCGAGAAATAGGGAAGAAGCAGTTCCTGGGAGAAAATAGCAGGTGCAGCCATAAGATTTATTATGCCCCTCGCGGGAGAGTTCCGGAACAGACCGGACTCCTCCTGCGAGGGGCTTTTTGTATATGCGACCGGCGTAGCAGTTCAGAAACGTTGATTGCATATGCGACCTGCGCTACCGTTCATAAACGATGATCCTGAACGATCACAGTTAATAATAAAAAGTGTCTGAACAAAATGTAAATATTCATCAGAAATCACAGAAATATATGGTGAAATTAAAATAGGATCGGCCTATAATGTGCTGAGAGTTTGTGAAATTATAATATTCTAGCACCTTATCGAAAAGCCTCCGGCTTGCAAATCGAAGATTATGAAGAATCACAGAAATCAAATACGGTTCAAGGCTGCGGTGGCCTGTTATTTATGCCTGGTCATGGTGACGATGACAGCGTGCGGCGTGCTCCTCCCGTCGAGGAGTGAAGCGGCAGGGCAGCAGGTGACAACAGAATTTAGTCAGTCGGCGGAGGAATCGGGCACGACAGAATCCGATACGGCGAAGACGACGGAGGAAACGTTGGCGACAGATGCGTCGAATATGGCTGAGGGAGATGCCAGTGGGGCCGATTCTACAGAGAAAAAGACCACAGCTACTTCGGAAGCGGATGCTGATATAGACAATCCCGATGAAACGTCCACCTCAGATCTTTGCGATACGGATGCTACTGACGCTGAAACTACTGCTGACGCCACAACCTCACAGACTGAAGCCACGACCTCACAGGCCGACGCTACAACCTCACAGACTGACACCACAACCTCTCAAACTGATGCCACAACCTCTCAAGCCGATACGGCACCGGAATCCTCCGGGTATCTTATCGCGATTGATCCTGGACATCAGAAGGGCGGCAGCAGTGTGCAGGAGCCGATCGGACCGGGCGCAAAGGAGACGAAGGCAAGGGATTCCGGCGGAACGGCGGGCGTCGTGAGCGGCCTGGCGGAGTATCAGCTGAACCTCCAGGTGTCCTTAAAGCTACGTGAGGAATTGCAAAACCGCGGCTACCGCGTGGTCATGACGCGCACGACCAACAACGTGGACATCGGCAACATTGAGCGCGCGAGCGTTGCGAACGACGCCGGAGCCGATGCTTTCGTGCGAGTTCATGCCAATGGCTCCACGAGCTCCAAAGCGAACGGTGCAATGACGATCTGCCAGACGCCGGACAATCCGTACAACGGCTACCTTGCGGGAGAGAGCAAGGCACTCTCCGAAGCCATCCTTTCGGCGCTGTGCGAAGAGACCGGATGCAGGAGAGAGTATGTCTGGGAGACAGATACGATGAGCGGACTCAACTGGAGCGAAGTGCCTGCGACCATTGTGGAGATGGGCTACATGACCAATCCGGAGGAAGACAGAAAAATGGCCACGGAAGATTATCAGTGGGAGATCGTACGAGGCATCGCGAATGGTCTGGATGACTATTTCGCCGGCAGATAGACAAGGAGGGAGAGACTTATGTTCTGTGAGAACTGCGGCAAAAAGATACCGGACGACAGCGCGTTCTGTCCGGAGTGCGGGGCGAAGGTTCACCCGATCGCACGAGAGCCGATGCGGCCGAAAGGGGAGGCGGAGCAGTATCGACCAAGGCAGCGAGCACCTATGCAGCCTATGCAGCGGCCTCTGACGCCTGAGCAGCAGGCAGAGATGCGTAAACGCAACAGGATCGTCGGCATCATTGTGGCGGCAGTCATTGGCGTGTGCGCCATCCTGGGTCTGCTCTCCGTGCTCATCAAGCCGAAGCTCAATCTCAATGATTACATTTCCGTTGAGTTCGACGGGTACGATACGATCGGCACGGCGTATGCGGCATTTGACTATGATAGTTTCTACAACACGCTTGGCAGGAATCAGGAAGAGCTCGGGGATGATTTTCTTGCGGACTGCATCCACTGGAGCCTGGATAAGGATACGAAGCTGAGTAACGGCGATACTGTCACGCTGACATGGGACTGTGACGATGAGAAGGCACTGAAGGAATACGGCTATAAGCTGGTCTATGAGAACAAAGAGGTCAAGGCAAATGGCCTCTCAGAGGCTGAGATCTTCGATCCCTTTGAAGGTGTTACGGTAAGCTTCGATGGCATTGCACCGCAGGGAAACGCCCGCATGGAGACCAGGCCGTCGTCGCATGCGACGGAGTACCTGCGCTATAGCTTCGATAGGGAGACCGGTCTCAGCAACGGCGATGAAGTGACGCTGACGGTGACATCGGACTATGGAGACCCTGTTGAGACTACCATCAGGAACAATGGCATGATCCCTTCGCCTCTTTCGAAAACATTCAAGGTGGAAGGCCTTTCCAGCTACGTGACTAGCCTGAAAGATATCACAGACGATGGAATGCAGGCGATGAAGGCGCAGGCAGAGGACACTTTCCATGCGATGGTGGCCCTGAACTGGTCGGATAGCACCGAACTGAAACAGCTGGACTACATTGGAGACTACCTTCTCACCAATAAGAATACGGAGAATTTCGGCGGTTCCTACAACATGCTCTACCTCGTTTACAAAGTGCAGGCCAGGAACTTCTACAAGGATGAGGACAATTCCTACGACAAGATCAACAGTGTCTACTGGTACATTGCCTATTCGGATCTGATGGTCAATGAGGATGGTTCAACGCTGGTGGATGTCTCAAGGTACGAAACACCCAGCAATGAGGCGATCGTGGATTCAGGCATCAGCAATGGCTGGTGGGATACCGTGAAGTGGTATTACTACGGCTATCTCTCATTGAGCGATCTGTACAAGGATGTCGTGACTGCTCAGGCAGAGACGTACAATCACACAGACAACGTGGATGAGAGCAGGGTTGCGGCAGGCCAGCCGGCTAAGGCTGACAAAGCGTCCGCAGATGATGCGAAGAAAGATTCCAAAAAGAAGGATGCTACAGAAGGCGAAGCTCAGGACGCTTCCGGTGAGGAAAACAAGACAGACGGCAAGGAAGAGGGCATTATCTTCCCGAACAGCTCCGAAGAAGTAATCGACAAGAGCAGGATCGCGGAACTCTCCGACAATGAGCTGCGAGATGCCATCAATGAGATTTATGCGAGGAATGGTTACATCTTCAAGGACGACACCATCCGGGCATTCTATGAACAGTATGACTGGTACAAAGAAACCGTGAAACCGGCCGATTTCTCTCAGGATTTGTTCAATGACACGGAGACGAAGAACATTACCGCCATGCAGAAAGAGCGCGACGGCAGGAAATAAGGAGGGAGCATAGTATGGCATATTGTAGATTCTGTGGCAAGGAACTGGTGAACGGACAATGCGACTGCGCTGAATTCCAGGCATCCATCGGCAACGCGCAGAAGGCTTCTGGCGCAGCGGATGCAGCACATGGACAGGGCGCGCCGGAAGGATCTGGCACAGCGCGGCCTTCGTGGGAGAACGCGGTGTACCGCGAGGAGAAAGATCCTTTCCTCGTACCGTCATTCAACCTTGATTTTTCATCTCCCAGGAAGTTCGCGACATCTTTCAAGAGACAGTGCGGCCTGAGCGATCCCAACAGCACGACGACAGATCCCTATGAGCGCAATATTCTCATCGTGCCGGATCTTGTTGAGCCGGAAGAGGGCGAACATCTTGTGAAACAGTACAATATCGCAAAGCTGCGGTCCCGCTCGAAATTCATGAAGGCGGAAGGCCATCTTGCGGTTACCGACAAGAGAGTCATCTTCCGCGCTGCCGGAACCTCGCTGAGCGGGAACGTCGTTCAGCAGCAGCAATTCCGCCTGGATGAGATCGCAGGCATCGAAATCCACAAGGATCATTTGTTCAGCAAAGCCAACCTGGTCCTCGCCTTACTCCTGTACTGTCCGTTCATCCTGTTCTACATCAATGCGATCGCAAACAAACAGTTCGGTGGCGGGAGTGCATCTGCCATCAACATCATTATTGGCATTCTGGGCCTTCTGCCGACTTTTATCGTTTACAAACGGTTCTGGATGAAGCTCCTTCTGGCGATCCTGGCGAACTATTTCCTCACGGCGGCAATTGTTTTCTCCCGCCACAGTGCATTCCTGATCATACTGATGCTCATCGCCAACATCGTGATCATCGCGAACATCATTGTTGTCTGCAACGTGCCTAATCTCATGATCGTGGTGAAAACAACAGACGCCCGCGCAGTTGTGATCGGTGGCAAGAGGGCGCTGGCGATCGGCAATTTCCGGAACAGTTATACCGGCTTTGCAGAAGTTCTGCCCTATCATGATACAGTGCCTGCCATGGCAGAGCTCGGCAAGGTTATCACCGATTTGCAGCATCAGAGGGCAGAGTGAACAATAGCCCTCAGAAAGAGATTTCTTCGCGGATTAATTTGCGCTAAAGGCCAGATAGCGAGGACGGAAACCGTCAGATCACCTTGCTTCCGGACTGGTTTCGTGATACATTAATTCAGTAATTATTACTAGTTTTTGATCGCACCATTCTAAGGAGGTTTGTACTATGCTCGATCCCAAGGTAAAGGAACTGATCAATACACAGATCAATCAGGAATTATATTCGGCATATCTGTATCTGGATTTTGCCAATTACTACTATGACGAGGGACTGGACGGTTTCGCCAACTGGTATGACATTCAGGCGCAGGAAGAGCGCGACCACGCGATGCTGATGAGAACTTATCTGCAGAACAACGGCGAGCGTGTGACTCTGGATGCGGTAGCAAAGCCTGATCAGACATTCAACTCTCCGGAAGATCCGCTCAAGGCCGGCCTGGAGCACGAGATCTATGTGACCAGCCTGATCAATACGATCTACAAGGCAGCACAGGATGTCAATGATTTCCGCACAATGCAGTGCTTCGACTGGTTCGTCAAGGAACAGGGCGAAGAGGAGAAGAATGCAGACGACCTCATCAAGAAATATCAGCTGTTCGGTCACGATCCGAAGGGCCTGTACGCACTGAATCAGGAGCTGCTCACCAGAACTTACGCGGCACCTTCCCTGGTGCTCTAAGATAAGGGAGAATAGCAGGAGAAGGCTCGACATATAGCCGTTTCCCGAATAGAATGAATCATTGCACAGGAGGGAGAGCCGCGGCTCTCCCTCTTCGTGACTTTTCTACTAATTTGAGCAGGGAAAGCATAGATTTGCTATAGAGAAAACGAAGGTTACCTCGTATACTAGGGGATGGATTCTGACTATCTACTCTGGTACGACCAAAGAGGCAAGTGCTCTGGGTTGTACGGAACAGATACGATGGATGAACCTATCAGAGAGGAGAATTCTCATGTTAACTGTATATGGCACGGATTTATGCCCTGACTGCAGGGCCTGCAAGACTAATTTCGATGCGTACGGCATCGAATATAACTATCTGAGCATCAATGAGAAACTGCGCTATCTGAAGGATTTCCTGATCCTGCGCGACAGTGAGCCTGTATTCGATCATTTGAAGGCGATCCATGATATCGGCATTCCCGCGATAGTGCTGGAAGACGGCAAAGTGATCACGGACTGGGAAGGCTACGTTGAGAGCCTTGGGCACAAGGTGCTGCCGGAAGGTGGGACAAATGCCTGCTGCACGGATCACAAGGGCTGCTGAGAGCAAATCAGAGGTACGCATAGGGGACGCACTTGCCACTGAGGACGTACCAGAGCAGATTTTCTGCTGGCAGCTGCAATTCAGCTATGCGAAATCCTTGCGTAGCAACATCAGTATGCGTGGCCTGCGTAACAGTTCAGAGCAATGGTTCTCAACTGGTACGACTGATACGAAGTACAAATCGCCGGGTTAAAGAGTAGTAGGGGGCGCTCATAGTGAAACAGAATAATCAGATGCTGACAGGCGGGATATTGCGGCCAATTCTGGCCTTTTTCTTCCCGATTCTGGTCGGCGCTTTCTTCCAGCAGCTCTACAATACGGTTGACGCGATTGTGGTGGGGCAGTTCGCCGGCACGGTTGCGCTCGCTTCTGTCGGCGGCTCCGCAGGACAGGTGACGGGCTTCATCTTCAGTTTCTTCATGGGACTCTCAACCGGCGCAACCGTTATCATCGCGCAGAACATCGGCGCCGACAGACCGAAGGAAGTGGACATTGCCCTGCATACCGCCTATACGTTCGGCCTCATTGGCGGCGTGATCCTGGGAGTGCTCGGCATACTCTTCTCGGTGCCGCTGCTGAATCTTTTGCAGACACCGGCTGACCTCATGGAAAGCTCTGGGGTTTACATGAGAATCCTTCTGGGAGGCCTGGTATTTACCCTGATCTACAACATGGGCTCAGGTATCCTGCGCGCGGCGGGCGATTCGAAACGACCGCTGTACATTCTCATTGTGTGCTGCGGCGTGAACATTGTGCTCGATATCCTGATGGTGGCTGTGCTTCATATGGGCGTCATGGGTGCCGCCATTGCGACGGACATCTCCCAGGCAGTCAGTGCGGTTCTCATCACGTGGATCCTGTGTCGCCACACGCAAGGCATGAAGCTTGAAATCCGCAAGCTTCGGATTGACGGGCAGATGCTGGGCAAGGTGCTGCAGATCGGTTTTCCGACGGCGCTCGCGGGCAGTATGTTCTCTGTCGCAAATATGATATTGCAGACCTCGGTCAACCGCATGGGCGTCAATCCCGTTGCCGCGTGGACGGCCTATGGCAAGGTGGATTCACTCTGGTGGATGATAGATTCCGCCTTTTCGACCTCGATCACGACGTTTGTCGGGCAAAACTATGGAGCCAGACAGCCACAGCGCATCCGCAGAGGAATTCTGGAGGTACTGATCCTGGAAATCGTGGCTGGTGCGCTGATGTCGGCATTGTTCATCCATTTCGGTCAATATATTTTGGCGTTATTCACTGACAACAAAGAGGTCGTGTCGATCGGTATCATGCTGGCAGCGATCATCACACCGTTCTACGCGATCTATGCAGTCAATGAAGTTCTGGCGGCTGCGTTGCGCGCGGAAGGGTATGTCATGTTCGCGACCATTGCGAACCTCATCGGCGTATTCGTGTTCCGTATCATTTGGATTAAAGTCATTTATCCGGACGGCGGCATGTCACAGGTTATGTGGTGTTATCCCATCAGCTGGACGCTTATCACGATTTTTGTTGCGGTCTACTATTTTGCGAAGCAGAAGAAGACACTGGAGACGATCGGCGGATAAGTTCTGCGGGACTGTCGGGCAGTATGATGTTCCGGTGACCGGTATTTCTGAGGATATCCGGGTGCAGGCAGTCTTTGATGCACGGATGCACGGCCGGCTGTTACGCTGCAAGAAGTCAGAGTATAAGTCAAGACAAGGTATTCCAAAACAATGAATGAATTCCGCAGTGAACATTTTTCGACGCTCCGCAGCCACAAGGCGGAGCGCATTTTTCAGAATCCGACAAGACGGTTTGCGGTCCTGATGCCGCTGGTGCAGGACAAGGACAAGGGAGAATGGAGTCTCCTGTTCGAGGTGCGCTCCGGCAGGATCCGTCAGGGAGGCGAGATCTGTTTCCCCGGAGGAGAGGTGGAAGAGGGAGAGAGCCGGGAAGAGGCTGCCGTTCGTGAAACGGCGGAGGAGCTGCTCCTGCCGCGGGATCAGATTGAGCTCATCTGTCCAATGATACAGATGACAGGTCCCGGAGGATCGGAGGTGGACTCTTACCTCGGCATCCTGCACGATTATCGGGAGACATTCTCGAGCGATGAAGTGGCGAGGGTTTTTTCGCTGCCGCTGTCGTATTTTGCAGAGAATCCGCCGAGAGAATACCGTGCGGAGCTCGTGCCGCAGTTCCCGGAGGATTTCCCGTTCGATGAGATCCCCGGCGGGCGAGACTATCCATTCTACCATGCGCCGCGCACCTATTATTTCTATCGGACGCCGTATGGTGCGCTCTGGGGCATGACGGCGCAACTCGTTCACGATGCGCTGTCAATCATTCTGAATGGGATGAATCAGATGGACTCTGATGATGCGAAAGATCGAAACGCAGGAGGCAGGGAGAATGCGTCTGTATAGCCTTTTATTCCTGCTGGAAATGGTGGGAAACGCCGCGTTTGCGATCTCCGGCGTCATGGTAGCGCGTGACCATCACATGGACCTCTTCGGCGCGGTGCTCCTCGGTTGTACGACTGCCTGCGGCGGTGGTGTCATCCGGGATCTTCTCCTCGGGCAGATCCCTCCCGCGATGTTCGTCAACCCGGTGTATGTGATTGTAGCGTTCGTAATTTCGGCGATTGCCTTCACCATAGAGTATATCTGCAAGGTGAATGGAACGGTGACGTCCCGTCTGGATAAAACAAAAGGCGCGACCGACCGCGTGCTGAACGCGGCGGACAGTATCGGCCTCGCGGCCTTTGTGGTCGTCGGTTATCAGGCCGCGGCAAAGGCGGGATACGCGTCAAACGGCTTCCTGTGTATTTTCGTCGGTGTGATCACCGGAATCGGCGGCGGAATCATGCGCGATATGCTGGCGGGACAGATGCCGCTCATCATGAGAAAGCGCGTGTATGGCGTCGCGGCGATCGCGGGCGGCATCATCTACTACATCTGTGTGCGGTGCGGCGCGGCAATCGCCGCAGCATCCATCGTGAGCATTGCGGCGACGATCCTGCTGCGATTCCTGGCGATCCACAGGCGTTGGAACCTGCCGTCACTGTGAAGCAGATTAGTAGGCAAGCACATGATCTGCGATCTCTTATCGGCACGAAATGCCTATTGAAGGGACTGTTAGAGGGTGAGCAGCAGAGTAGTGGAGGTTTGTTTCCTGTCCACACCATACGAAAGCAGTACGCGGAAATGAGATTGATTGACTGAATCAATTAACACAAGCGAATACAACTTTGCAAGAGAATTGAATGACGGATATGTAATCCGTCTGGACAGCGGAAATAGTTAGGAGGTCTGAATGAACGAATATCGTAAGAGAGCGGAAGAACTGCGTGCCATCACGGAGGTACATCACAACTGTGCGCAGGCAGTGGTCGAGCCGTTTGCAGAAGCGGCCGGACTGTCTATGGAGACAGCGGCGAGAGTCGCTGCCAACTTCGGTGGCGGGATGAAGCGCGCCTCAGTCTGTGGTGCGATCACGGGCGGACTCATGGTGCTGGGGCTGTTCGGCGTCGATGATGCCGCGAGCATCGGGGAGTATTACCACAGAATATCTGAGAACCATGGCGGTCATTTTGACTGCGCCGATCTGCTGCAGATCAACGCAGAGAAGGGACTGCCGAAGAAGCCGCACTGTGACGGTATGGTGTACGAGTGCGTCGATCTTGCCTATGAGATGCTCCGGGAGCGTGGGAAGCTCGCGTAAAAAGCTCCATTCTGTTGAAGCGGAGGAAGCCTTCCGGGGCTAAAATTTTCCTTACGAAGCGAGCTGATTTGTGCTACGATACGGGCTGCTAAATGGAAGTCGCAGAGAGAATCGAGACGAAACATTCCCGATTCTCTTTTTTGCGTCGAAGTTTGGGGAATCTGTTGATTTGGAGCTTCTGTTTAGAAGCCGCAGCATGTGTCAGGAGGAAATATCATGCCGAAAACGAAACTGGAAAACTTTATTTTTACTGTAGTGATGGCGTTTGTCATGGTTTATGGAATGATTTGCTATAACATTTCCATCAATATTGCGGGATGCACCAACCAGGTCTTTTTGATGGCGTTCGGAGAGCTGCGCATCATGTGGCCTATCGCCATTTTGCTGGAACTCTTCGTCGTCGGCAGGATTGCACCCCGGCTCGCTTTTTCCTTTATGCGACCGACGGACCGGCCGCAGTTTATCACCTACGCTATTTCGTTCTGTATCTGTGCTATGATGTGCCCCATCATGAGCCTGATCGCAACCTTTTTGTTCAAGCAGCCCAGCCCTGGAACCTACGCGCAGACCTGGGCGATGAATCTGCCGGCGGCGTTCGCCATGCAGTTTCTGATCGCAGGCCCACTGATCCGTTTCCTGTTCCGTCTGGTGTTCAGAAGAAATGAGGCAGGCCAGACAGAGGCAATGGAAACAGCGGAAGAAGCAGAAGCATAAAGAAGGTTAGAAGATAAGTGCCTGCGAAGGGCAGAAAAAGCTCTCACGACAGCAGCTGCAATATCCGGATCAGGCCGGCCTTCGGCAGGAACATAGGCGTCGTTTCCGGATTCAGCAGGATTCCGGAGAGGCCCGCACTCGTCACAATATACTCGAATAACTCACGCACCGGCATTTCCACCGTGTTCTCGTGATCCTGTGAACGGGTCACAGCGCGGGAAGTGAAAGCCGTCTGCCACAACAGTCCGTCTCCATCCTTGTAGGATGCGAGGCGGATTTTCTTGCCATCCTCCGTCTCAATGGATGGTGCATCATCATTTTTGCCCAGCATCTGGCTGCGCAGGGAGTCAATGCCCGCGACCACTACGCAGAGATTGCCGTTCTCGGAGAGCAGAGTGTACAGCCCTTCGATTACAGCTGTCCGGCTGGGCAGATCTTTCTTCATCTCATATTGGATCAGAGCGTCTTCTATTGTTTTGCAGGTATCTGGCATGGGGGCCTCCGAATAGATTATCCTTATTGCGACTTCCGTATCATAACATATCAGCGCTATCGGAATAGACATCAATAGATTAATTTCAGGTGGCGTACTATACTGTTTTCAAGAAAAAGAAATGCTGGGACCGTCAGGCCTGAGGAGCGGGGTGAAGGGTTTCGACAGCATGAAGTGAACAGGTTGCTCATGTCGAAAGGATTCGACATGACAGATGAAGCAAGGGAAGTATGTCGAAAGCCTTCGACATGGGTAGCCAAACGACGAGGTTATGTCGAAACCATTCGACATGGAAGCTCAGAACCCTGGGTTGTGTCGAAGCTCTTTCGACATGAATAAGCGATCCGTT
>FNQX01000065.1 GCA_900107575.1 Lachnospiraceae bacterium NK3A20
AGGCAACACTACTTTTCACAGCAATTCATCCACAAGCCGCACGAGCAAAGAAATCGTGCCGTGGGTCCGCCCCCCTCAGTTCGTCAACCAAATTTCTCTTCCAGTGTTTACAAATTCCCCCGCCAAGTTTATACCTATAACAACTGCCAATACCGGCAGACAGCACATTCCATGCACATGCATCTATGAGGGAGAGCAGCACAATGGAAAAATGTAAGGACTTCTTGCAGCGAAAGAACATCATCATATCCGCGAAGCGATATGGTATCGACGCGCTCGGTGCCATGGCACAGGGCCTGTTCGCGTCCCTGCTGATCGGAACGATACTGAACACCATCGGAAGCCAGTTTGAAATCCCCGTACTCGTCGCCGTTGGCAAATATGCTTCAGCCATGAGCGGTCCGGCCATGGCCATAGCCATCGGCTATGCCTTGCAGGCGCCGCCGCTCGTGCTCTTCACACTCGCCGCAGTCGGACAGGCAGCCAATGAACTTGGCGGTGCAGGAGGCCCGCTCGCCGTCCTGTTCGTCGCAATCCTCGCGGCAGAAGCCGGCAAAGCCGTCTCCAAAGAGACAAAAGTCGACATCCTCGTGACACCGATCGTCACGATACTCGTGGGCTGTTTCTTCGCCTGGCTCCTCGCACCTGCACTCGGGAAACTCGCTTCTTCCCTTGGCGGCGTGATCATGTGGGCAACCGACCTGCAGCCCTTCCTCATGGGCATCGTCGTATCCGTCGTCGTCGGAATCGCACTCACACTTCCTATCTCCTCCGCGGCGATCTGTGCCGCGCTGGGGCTCGTCGGACTCGCCGGCGGCGCCGCGGTCGCAGGCTGCTGCGCACAGATGGTGGGCTTTGCTTTCCTCTCCTTCAAAGAGAATAAGTGGGGCGGTCTCGTGTCCCAGGGAATTGGCACCTCCATGCTGCAAATGGGCAACATTGTGAAGAATCCCCGTATCTGGATCCCCGCTATTCTGACATCCGCGATCACCGGGCCTCTGGCGACCTGCGTCTTTCATCTGAAGATGAACGGCGCGCCGGTCTCCTCCGGCATGGGCACCTGCGGACTCGTCGGACAGATCGGTGTCTATACCGGCTGGATCTCCGACATCGCAGCTGGCAGTAAGACCGCCGTCACCGCCTTCGACTGGATTGGACTCATCCTCATCAGCTTCGTCCTCCCTGCCATCCTGACGCCTCTCTTCGGCGCCTGCCTGCGCAGGATCGGCTGGATACGCGAAGGTGACCTGAAACTGAGTTAAACTCCGAAACGCAAAATCCTGACGGGGCGGCGAGACTGCGGTACAGATTTCTGAGCGATTTTCGCGCTGGTGGATTAATTGCTGCATAAACGCAGAGGCAACACTGCCTCTCACAGCAATTCATCCACAAGCCGCACGAGCGAAGAAACTGCACCGCAGCCGACCCACCCTGACGGGATATTCTATGTCTGCATCCTTGTGATGCACAG
>FNQX01000022.1 GCA_900107575.1 Lachnospiraceae bacterium NK3A20
AGAAACTCGCGCAGGCGATTTCTCGCGGATCGGGTCATCGGGCCGTTCACGGCACCGATGACAGTTCGGAAGGGACGCATCGGCGTCACTTCCGAACTTATCCTCGCTGTTCAGGGAACGATTCACCCGCGGTTGCCGCTTCGAATTCCGCGAGCAGGTGAGAGCGGATGTCCTCATACATTTCGGGTGCGCGGCCGCCGACAGGCTTGCCGTCGAGTTCGGTGCAGCGAAGGCAGAGATTGGACGAGCTCGTGACCAGAATCTCATCCGCATTCCTGAGCGTCTCCAGATCGTAGGGCGTCTCGGATACGCCGTAGCCCAGCTCTTTGCACATCCGGATCAGGTGTGCCCTTGCGATGCCGGGCAGGATCAGCTCATCCGTCGGCGCGGTATAGAGCTTGCCGTCTTTGATGATGTGGCAGTTGGAGTGCGCGCACTCCGTGACGCGGTCCTGCATGTTGTGGCGGTAGAGAATGGTCTCCTGTGCGCCTGCTCTTTTCGCGTGCTCCGCGGCAACGCAGGAAGGAATGAGGTTCAGCGTCTTGACGTTGCAGTGGTAGAAACGGGTGTCGGGTTCGGTGATGCACTTGATGGGCTCGGTGCCGTCGTGGATGTGCGCTTCGGTCAGCGTCACCCACAGGTTGGCCGGCCCTTCGGTGAAGGCGTGGTTCCTGGGAGCAGTGCCCCGCGTCGCCTGGACGTAAACAAAAAGGCTGCCCTGATCCATTTTCTTCACCAGGTCATTCAGAAGATCCTTCAGTTCATCCTTCGTGACCGGCAGCTGGATGTCCAAGAGGCGCGCGCTGTTGAAGAAACGGTCCACGTGCTCATCCAGCGCGAAGATGTGATAGTTTCGGCAGGGACCCGCGTCATAGACGCCGTCGCCGAACCAGTGCACGCGGTCATTCATCGGAATGTACATCTTATCGATCTCATCGTATTGGCCATTGTAGTAACCTAAGGTTTTCATCGCTCCCATTCTCCCTTCCTGCCGGTAGACCGGCCCCCATTGATACCAAAGAAAAAAGGCGCCCTCGGGGATTCCGAAGACGCCTTTGCCTTTGCATGCCTGGATTGTATACACTAATACATAAGGCGTCAACTAAAATCGTAGTTGTTCGCATTCTTGGTCTTGAACAGCTCGAAGATCGCGTTCGCGGTCTCGGGATTGGTGACGGGCGTTAAGGTGTTGACTTCCTTGTCGCCGTCCTCGACGCGGAAGATCACGACCTGATCCGCGTTCTCAGACTCCTCGTCTGCCGGCGCCAGAACCGCGTAGTCTGTGCCGGAATAGTTGATGATATCGAGGAGCTCGAAATCAATCTGCTCTCCGTCATCGCCTGTCAAGGTGATGATGCTGCTCTCCTCGTCGTCTTCATTGATGATGTTCTTCTCGTTCTCTGCCATGGTTGGCCTCCTGTGAAAAGGGAAAAGGCGCGTGGCGCCCGAAATAATTGCGATGTCAGTATAACATGCCCATCCCTCATTTGTTATAATATTTGCTATATGGATACACCGATAGATTTTGGAAAAGATTTTCTGCATACCCTGTACAGAGAGCGCGACGCGAAAAAGGCCTGTGCCTTCCTCGCGGATGACATTGTCTGGATCACGCCTTCCAAGATTCTGCATCTTCGGACGGAGAAGGAGATCCGGGAGTTCGTCGCCTCTTCCATAGCGGCAGACCCGCAGCCGTACAATGTCGATGTGGCTTCGATCAAATCGGCGCCCACGAGCGGCGACTGCAGTACGATTGCGTACGATGTCAACCTGATCCCCAAGAGGGAGCAGGACGCGGTGAATCTGCGCGTTTCCCTGACGATTCACAAGACGAACTCCGGTTACGAGCTCGTCTTCGTTGGCATGTCCAGACAGTACGAGCGCTCCGATGCGGAACAGATGCGCGGCTTCATGGAGAACCTGCCCAGCGGCCTCATGGTGCTGGCAGGTTTTGGCGCGAACTCGTTCCGCGAGCTCTATGTGAACTCTTATTTCCCGGCAAAGCTGGGATACGAGGAGGACGAGTTCTACGACAGATCGGAAGAGAATCCTTTCTTCATGATCCCGTATAAAGAGCAGAAGAGGATGATCACGCTCGTGAATGAGCTGTCCGTCCTGAAGCGCCCGCGCCCGATTTCCATGCAGGTGACGCTGGTGACGGCAAAGGGCGAAGAGCTTCCGTTCCAGGTGATCACGAAGGCCGCGTACAAGGACAAAGACGGCACGCGGACGATCCTCTACCTCCTCTACAACGACCTCACCGAGCTCATGCAGGAGCAGGAGCGTGCGAGGAAGCGCGAGAAGACGCGAGAAGCGAAGAAGAGGAAGGCCGCGCAGGCAGAGACCGACGAGCTCTTGCAGAGTGATACCAGGAAGCTCCACGAGGAAGCGGAAGAGATGCAGGCCAGAGCCGCTGCGCAGCTGGATGACATGGACAAGCTGATCACGGCCGCGAAGGAAGCCGCCGACGCTGCGGAGAAGGAAGCGAAGGAGCGCGCGGATCGGGAGATTGAGAAGGCAAGGGAAGAAGCGAAGGCGGAAGCCGACGCGCGAATCAAGGAAGCCGAAGAGAAGGTCAGCGAGGCGGACGAGAAGGTAAAGACTGCAAAAGAGAGCGCCGAGGAGGCGAAAGAGCAGGCATCCGCAGAGATAGAGCAAATACGACAGGCTGCAGAGAACGATGTGGCGGCGGCGAAGACAGAGGCCGGAGCGAAGCTCAAGGCGGCCGAAGATCAGCTGCACGATCTCGAAGAGGCGAAAAAGAGCCAAGAGAAACAGTATGAAGACCGCATCCTCTCCCTCGAGTGGAAGGTTCGGGATGCGGAGAAGACAACGGAAGAGAAGCTCTCTGAACTGAGGAAAGAGCTCGAGGCAGCTGCGAAGGCGAAAGCCGAGGAAGAGAAGGAGCGTGCCGCAGCCCGGGAGAAAGAGTTACAGGATGCGCTGGAAGAGGCCCGCGCCGAGGCAAAGGGCAGGCAGGAAGGCCTGATGGTGCAGATCCATCACCTGCAGGATCAGATCACACAGCGGGATCTTGGCCTGCAGAAACAGGACCTGGACGCCCAGATCGCGAGCAAGGAGAAGGACAAGTCGATTCAGCGCCTGACATATCTTCTGAACGGACAGATGAACGCGATTCAGAGCCTTGCCGCGGCGGCGGGAAAGGATACCAATCTGGTGCGGCAGCAGGCAATTGTGGAGAGAATCTCGAAGCTGGCGGGCGATGTACCGCCGATGACGGAGGATCTGCAGAAGATTGCGGCGATGGATCCCGCGCAGCGATCCATTACGAATGAGGAATTCACGCTCTCTTCCTGTCTGAATACCGTGCGCAAGGTCATCCGGCCGCAGTGCAGGGAGCGGGGCATTATCTTCACCTGTGAGACCAACGGCACTGTGCCGGACAAGGTCATCGGCAGCAAGGACGGTCTGCAGCTCGCGTTCCTGTGCATCCTCGAGAACGCCGTTCACGGGACGGCGCAAGGCGGCAGGATCCGGCTCAGCGCGGAAGCGGACCGGCCGGTCAGGGGCAGGGCTTATTTCCACTTCCTGATCAGCGACACCGGCGCCGGCATTCCGGAAGATAAGCTGCCCGTCCTCTTCGACAATCCGTCAGGAGAGCTCTCCATCGCGAGGAAGGTCATCTCCGCCATGGGCGGCAGCATCCAGGTGCGGAGCAGCTTCGGCAGCGGATCGAGATTCGAGATCTCGGTGAATATGAGAATTGGCAAATAGAATAGCGAGTATTGAGAGGGGGCACGTTACTTCACAAGAGTAACGTGCCTTCCGTTGACTTCCACGCTGTGAATGTTACGGTTGAGATAGACGGAGAACCTTGTCACGCCGCTCTTGCGGATCGTGGCGTCGAGGTTCGGATTCATCTCCTGCAGCTCCTGTTTCAGCTGGCCGATGTTCATGTCATTGGTGTCGTGGCGGCGGAAGATGGAGAGAATCTCCTTCTCGAGGTCGCTGTCGGACGTCGCCTTGAGCGAGATCCAGACAGAGTTGTCGCGGTTGGACACCTGGAGACTCGGCAGATCCTTGAGGAACTCGGAGAGCTTGCTGTACTGATAGTTGCGGATATCGAAATCGGGATAGATCTTGACGAGGCGGGAGCCGATCTCGCCGAGGCCTGTCTCCTTGCCGACGGCGTTGTTGTCTGTGATCATCTTGACGATCGCATCCTCGATGGTCTTCTGATCGGTGAAGAGGCCCTCGGAATCGCCGGTCTCGCTCTCATCTTCCTCTTCATAGCTCTCCGCGGGAGTAAAGCCCAGGAAGTTCTCCGATCCCTGGTAAGCGTCATCTTCATAGGAAGGTGCAGGTTCGGAGGCAGCAGAGAGAGAGACGGGCGCCTGTTGTTTCCTCTGACGGGAGGATTTGGTGCTCTTCGAGCGGCTCTTCGCGGCCTTGTTCGCACTCTTCTTCGCGGGCGCGGCCTCGTCATCGTCCGCGTCGCCGTTCTGGATGACATCCAGGAAAATGAATCGCTCGCAGGACTGGCGGAAGGATTCGGGCGTTTTCTTCTCGCCCATGCCGATCACGACCTTGCCGGCCTCGCGCAGCCTCGTCGCGAGCTTGTTGAAATCGCCGTCGGATGAAACAATGCAGAAGCCCTGCACGTCGCCGGTGTAGAGGATGTCCATGGCATCGATGATGAGTCCGATGTCGGAGGAATTCTTGCCGGGCGTGTTGTTGGGCTGCATGACCGGAGTGAGGGAGTAGGGCGCCGAACATTTCATCCATGAGCGCAGGCGGTCCTGCGTCCAGTCACCGTACATGTGGCGGATCGTGATCTTGCCGTATTTCGACAGCTCGCTGAGGATCGAGGAGATGTATTTCGAACTGATGTTGTCGACGTCGATCAGCATGGCGATATTGATGTCTTTGGTTTCTTCCATTGATGGCTCTCTTTTCCGGTGTGTGACCTTCGTTGCGGGATTGTGACAGATGGCGCCATTCGTGCATAGGAATTGCGCGATTTCATGGTATAATCTGAGAGGTCTGCAAAAACAACAGGCCATAGTCAGTATAAAGGATTTTGGAGCAAGATGCACGAACTTCCCATGGTAATGGAGCTCCTCTCTATGATGGAGCGGAAGGCGAGGGAGAATCATCTCTCGAAGATCACGGAGATCGACCTGCGGATCGGGGAACTCTCGGACCTTGTGGATGAGTGCATTCAGCTGTATTTCGATACGGCGGCGGAGGGGACGTGCTGCGAGGGCGCAAAGCTCGTGTTCGAGAAGAATCCCGCGATCCTTCGGTGCACGAAGTGCGGCAGGCAGTTCCCGTATGCAAGATCGTTCCAGTGCCCTGACTGCGGCGGCAGCGCCACGCTGGTCCGGGGAACCGGGACAGGGTTTGTTGTGAAACAGATAAAAGCTCTATAAAAAAGCGGGAGCGGCCGCCAATGCAGCAGCTCCCGCTTCGCCCCGGCGAAAGCGCCGGGTCCATATCGCAAGGCAGATCTGAAATCTGCCTTGCAGAGAAAGAGGTAGACATGGTCAAGAATAATCTCAAAGAGTATGTGCGCACGATACCGGACTTCCCGGAGAAGGGCATCATGTTCCGTGACATCACGACGGTTGTCCAGGATGCGGACGGTCTGCACATGGCGATCGACACCATGGAGGATCTGGTGAAGGACCTCGATTTCGATGTCGTGGTCGGCGCCGAGTCCCGCGGTTTCGTGTTCGGCACACCGATTGCCTACAATCTGCACAAGCCGTTCGCGTTGATCCGCAAGAAGGGCAAGCTCCCCTGGAAGACGGTTTCCGTCGACTATGCGCTGGAATATGGCACGGCGTCTCTGGAGATGCACGAGGACTCCTTTAAGCCCGGTTCCCGGATTCTCATCGTGGATGACCTCATGGCAACCGGCGGTACGGCGAAGGCGATGATCGAGCTCGTCGAGAAGCTCGGCGGAAAAGTTTCCGGTGTTCTCGTTCTCATGGAGCTCAGGGGCCTCAAGGGCAGGGAAGCGCTCGAGCCGTACCCGGTATTCTCCGCAATTCAGTATGAGGGCAAATGATGAGCAGGAAACTGATCTCCTGGAATGTCAACGGGCTGCGCGCCTGTGTCAGTAAGGGTAATTTCTATGATTTCGTGCAGAAAGAGGACCCCGATGTCCTCTGCCTGCAGGAGACGAAATTGCAGGCGGGACAGATCGAAATGGACCTTCCGGGCTACCACCAGTATTGGAACTACGCAGAGAAAAAGGGATATTCCGGCACCGCGATTTTTACGAAAGAGGAGCCGCTGTCCGTCACCTACGGTATCGGCATTGAGGAGCACGACCACGAGGGCCGTGTGATCACGCTGGAATACCCGGAGTATTACCTCATCACGGTCTATGTTCCGAATTCCAAAGAGCACCTCGAACGGCTGGAATACCGCCAGGTCTGGGAGGATGCCTTCCTTGCTTATGTGAAGAAGCTCGAGGAGACGAAACCGGTCATCTACTGCGGCGACCTTAACGTCGCGCACAAAGAGATCGACCTGAAGAATCCGAAGACCAATCGCGGTCACGCGGGCTTCACGGACGAGGAACGCGCCAAGATGACGGCGGCACTGGACAGCGGACTTGTGGACACCTGGCGGTATTTCTATCCGGACAGGGAAGGCGTCTACAGCTGGTGGTCTTACCGATTCCATGCGCGGGAGAAAAATACAGGCTGGCGCATTGATTATTTCATCGTGTCGGCCGCGCTGAAAGACAGGCTGGAATCCGCAGAAATCTACACCGAGGTATTCGGTTCCGACCACTGCCCGGTAGGGCTTGTGATCAACTGAAATACTTGTGATCAACGGAAATATTGGTAACAACAGATACGAATACGAACCCAGAGACAGGAATGCCAGGCAGTGGAACAGTCGTGGCAGACGTGCGGGGTCGTGGGAGATTATTTGGAGGATAATATGAGCGAAGAGAAGAATACAGAGGGCAGAATTCCCATGCCGAAGCCGAATTTCCTGGTAGACCCGAATCCGGGCAGCCATGTGAAAAAGGTGATCGGCGTTGTCAGCGGCAAGGGAGGCGTCGGCAAGTCCAGTGTTACGGGCCTCTGCGCGATGTGGAGCCTGCGCCACGGTTATAAGACAGCCATCATGGACTGCGATATCACAGGACCTTCCATTCCGAAGATGTTCGGCGTGACGGCGGCGGATGTGTCCGCAGTGCCGAACGGGCGCAAGGATGAGAACGGTCAGGAAGGCGCGGACCTCATTCCGGCGAAGAGTACGACAGGCATTCAGATCATGTCGATGAACCTTCTGATGGAAGATGAGACGCAGCCCGTGATCTGGAGAGGACCGGTCGTAGCCGGAGTGATTAAACAGTTCTGGACCGACGTCAACTGGGGGGATGTGGACTACATGTTCGTCGACATGCCTCCGGGAACAGGCGATGTTCCGCTGACGGTATTCCAGTCTCTGCCGGTCGATGGCATCATCATCGTCACAACGCCGCAGGATCTGGTCTCCATGATCGTGGAGAAGGCCGTAAACATGGCGAAACAGATGGATGTGCCGATCCTCGGTATCATCGAGAACATGTCTTACATCAAGTGCCCGCACTGTGGTGAGAAGATCGCGGTCTTCGGCGAGAGCCACGCGGAAGAGGTAGCCCGGAAGGAAGGTACCGTCCTCATCGACAGTCTGCCGATTGACCAGAAGCTGACCGAAGCCATGGATCAGGGCACCGTGGAATATTTCGAGGACATCCCGCTGGACGGTCTTGACAAGGTGCTGCCCGCCCTGGGGTGATGCGACGACCGCAGCTGTTCGATGCGTATCATATCGAACGAGCGTATCCCGTAAGCCCCACAAAATTTTGGCGCATGTGCGACAGCGATGCGCCAATTTATCTCCGAAGCGATATAGTTTATAGCCTCGAGATTCCTCAGATTTTTTAGAGCCTGCCTCCACTTAGTCCGTGGGGCGGGCTCTTCTGCTGCCTGCGGTTCTGCTTCCGGCGTCTCCTGGCTTTGAGGTTCCGGCCTTTGCAGCTTTGGATCTGGTTGCTCCGGCTTTGGTGCTTCTCTTCCTGGACTCCCCGTCCTTGCGGTAAATGTAACCGAGCCCTTTGAGGAGCAGGCGGTTGTCGACCGTGATGTCGTGCCGGCAGTAGGGTGCAATGAGTCTGCCCATGCCACCCGTTGCCACGATGCTGCCGATGTTCCCGCCGAGCGCCTCTGTGTACCTGTCAATGATGCCGTCGAGCGCACCCGCGGAACCGTAGACGATGCCGCTCTTCATGGCGTCGATCGTGTTGGTCGAGATTACCTTTTTCGGCGCGGTGTAATCAATGCTGGGAAGGAGGGAGGTCTCCTTCGTCAGTGCTTCCAGCGAGATGCCGGTGCCCGGCAGGATCGAACCGCCCAGATAGCTGCCCTTCTCATCCACGACGGTGACAGTCGTCGCCGTGCCCATGTCGATGATGATGCAGGGAAGAGGATATTCCTCTTTGGCGGCAACGGCGGTTGCGACGAGGTCACCCGCAATGGTGCCGGGATCGTCCAGCTTGATGTTGAGACCGGTCTTCACGCCGGCACCGAGGACCAGCGGCTCGATTCCGGTGATCAGCTTCACGGCCTTTGCGAGCACCTGTGTGACCTGCGGCACGACAGAGGAGATGATCGCGCCCTCGAAGCCCTTGGAATCAATGCCCGCAAGGTCGAAAATCTCTCTAATCTTCGCGGCATATTCGTATGCTGTTCCGATTATGTCCGTTCCGATCTGGACGGTCTGTGTCACTTCATTCTCTTCATTGATGCAACCGAGAACAGTATGTGTGTTTCCGGTATCCAGTGCCAGTATCATAGCGCCCTCTTTTCTTTGTTACCCTACACTTACACGGTTAGATGATTCAGTCTATTCTTCGTAAGAGTTCAGAAGTATTGGCTCTGAACTCTTACGGTTACGCATGTATGATCTGCCTGCTTAACATGTACTTTGGAATGCTTCAGCAACAGAGCCTTTCTCATCCACCTGTGCCGATGGCTGTTCTGCGGCGAGACGGCATGCGGCCCGGTGCTCCTCGCTGTCCGTGGTCGGCACCGCGGTAAGCGATGGCCTCTTCAGACATTCGCTGTTCGCGTACGGACACCTGTGGTAGAAACAGCAGGCACCCTCCGGGTCTTCATTCCTGACCTCGAACTGCGCGTTCGCCTTCGCGATGTCGGCGAGCGTCCCCGTGCCGTCGTCCTCAATCCGGGAGGTGAAGTCCGGGATCGCCGCGAGCAGGAGCTTCGTGTAAGGGTGCACCGGGTGATGGTACACGTCCTCGGCGCTGCCGATCTCCACGATCGTGCCGCGGTACATGACGGCGATGCGGTCACAGAGATAGTACACGACATTCAGGTTGTGGGAGATGAAGAGCATGGCGAAATCCGCCCCGGCGTCGATCTCGTGGAAGAGATTCAGGATCTGTGCGCCGACAGAGACGTCGAGCGCGGACACGGCTTCATCCGCGATGATCAGTTCCGGCTGCAGCATCAGCGCGGCGCCAATGCAGACTCTCTGCCGCTGCCCGCCAGAGAGCTCTCTGGGGTAGCGATCCGCGTAGGAGGCATCCAGACCGACCTTCTCCAGCATGTCATTCACCGCGCGAATCTGTTCTTCCCTGGTTCCGATGTTGTGGGCGCGCAGCGGCTCGCGCATCGTGGAGCCGATCGTCATCCGCGGATTCAGCGCGCTCATCGGATCCTGGAAGACAGCCTGCACCTTCTCTGTGAATTTCCTGCGGTCCGACTTGCTGTATTCCATGCCACCCACACGGATTGTCCCCTCGAAAGGGAGCTGCCCCAGGATGGCGTTACCCAGCGTGGATTTACCGCAGCCGGATTCCCCGACGAGACCGAAGAATTCATCGGTGTGGATCGTGAAGGATACGTCGCTTAGCACCTGTCTCTTCTGCCTCTTGGCGAAAATCCCGAGCCCGGTGTCCTCATAGTAGTTATTCACGTGCGAGACCTCGAGGATCTCGCCTTTCTCACTGTTCATCTCACTCATCTCTTACTCTGCTCTCAGGAAGTGACAGTAGGCGACATGGTCTTTTGCGATCTGTACAGCGTCCGGTGCCTGTTGCCTGCAAATATCCTGCGCGATGGGGCAGCGTGGCGCGAACGGGCAGGGATCCCGGTACTCCTCCGTGGAGGGCACGTGGCCAGGGATCGCGGGGAGACTCTCTCCCTTGGAATCCGCCCTCGGAATGGAGCGGAGGAGCCCTTTCGTATATTCGTGTGCGGGATGGCGCATGATCACATGGGCCGGCGCTGATTCCGCGATCTTCCCCGCGTACATGATGATCACGCGGTCACAGATCTGGTTGATGACAGCGAGATCGTGGGAGATGAAGATGATCGACATCTTATGTTTCCTGCTGATGTGTTTCAACAGGCGCAGCACC
Organism: Lachnospiraceae bacterium NK3A20; assembly: GCA_900107575.1. GTDB lineage: Bacteria > Bacillota > Clostridia > Lachnospirales > Lachnospiraceae > CAG-791. Next base: position 10,412 of record FNQX01000022.1, read on the forward strand.
TGTGCCTGCACCGTCACATCCAGCGCGGTCGTCGGCTCATCCGCGATCATGAGCTTCGGCCGACAGATCGTCGCCATGGCGATCATCACTCTCTGCCGCTGCCCGCCGGAGAGCTGGTGTGGATATTTCTCCATGGTGACTTCGGGGTCGGGCAGTCCTACTTCGCGTAGAGATTCTGCAACGCGCTTCGTGATCTCTTCTTCTGGGATCTCTTTGTGGTGGATGCGTAGCGGCTCTCCGACCTGCCTGCCGATTTTCACCAGGGGATTCAGGCTGGTCAGGGGCTCCTGATAGATCATCGAGATATCTCTGCCGTTCATGGCGGCGCGCTCCCTCTCCGACATCTTCGCGAGATCCTTCCCCTCGAAGAGGATCTGTCCGCCGGAAACGAAGAGAACGTCCGGGAGCAGACCCATGATGGCAAGGTTCGTGACGGTTTTGCCGCAGCCGGACTCGCCCACGACGCCGAGAATCTCGCCTTCCGCCACCTCATAGCCGATGTCGTCGACCGCGCGGTAGATCTTGTCGCCTTCGCGGATGCCGATGGAGAGATTGCGAATCTCTAAAAGATTTTGTGAAGTTACAGTCTTAGATTCACTCATAGACAGTCACCTGTATCGGAAAACAGCAGACCCGCCGGGACCATAGCGGACCAGCGGAACGCCCTCATGTCCTGGGGGCGCCTGATATTTTCACGCAAGATAACGTTTCCGTAAGCCTTCGCCGACGCAGTTGAAAGCAACAATCGTGACGACGATCATGAGGCCGGGCGCCAGTGCGCACCATGGCGCGTTGAAGATGATGCTCTGCGCCTCGTAGAGCATACGGCCCCAGGAGGGAGCGGGCGGCTGGATGCCGAGCCCCAGATAGCTCATGCTGGATTCGGCCAGAATCGCGTTGGAGAGGCCGACGATGACGGACGAGAGCAGGAGCGGGATGATGTTCGGGAAAATGTGCACGAGGAGAAGACGCAGATCGGAGTCGCCGAACACCCGATTGTTCCGGACGAAATCCGCGTTCTTGTACTGGAGCGTGCCCGTGCGCACGATGCGGGTGAAGCTGGGGATGAACATGATGCAGAGCGCGATGACGATCGTGTAGTTGCCGGGCGGCAGGACAGTTACCATAATGAGCGCGATGAGGATGCCGGGAAATGAGTTGATGGCGTCGATGATACGCATGATGACCTCGTCGACCCAGCCGCCGGCATAACCGGCGAGAAGACCCAGCACGATGCTGATGAGCGTGCAGAACAAAACCGTGGAGACCGCGACAGCGAGCGTGAAGCGGGCGCCGACAATGGCGCGGGAGAAGACGTCACGGCCCATGTTGTCGGTGCCGAAGATGTGCTGCAGGGACGGCGCAGCCATCCGGGACGCGGGATCCATTTCATTGATGCCGTAGGGGGTCCAGAAGAGGGAGAGGACGGCGAGAAGGATCACAATGCCGGCCAGAGTGCAGCCTATTCTGAATTCGATTTTGCCTGATTTCATATCGGTGCTCCTGTGCCGCACATTTGGCGGCACCCACGCGGGAAAACACTTAAGCGATTACTCGCGAATGGGATTTCTCGTGAAGGCGATTTTGCACAAAGGGAACTATCGCGTTCTCGCCTAATTCGAGAGCCTGATCCGGGGATCAATGACCTGGATCAGAATGTCCACGATGAAATTCGTGATGACGATGATGAGTGCGATGTACATGACGAGCGTCTGCGTGAGCGGGAAATCGCGGCCGGTAACGGAAGAGATGAGGAGCCTGCCGATGCCGGGGACGCCGAAGACCTGCTCCACGATGATGGAACCGGAGAAAATGCTGCCGATCATCATGCCGATGAGCGGGATGACGGCCACAATCGCGTTGCGCAGGATGTGCCCGTAGAGAATCGTGCGATGTGACGCGCCCTTGCCCCGCGCAGTACGGACGTAATCCTTGTCCATCTCATCGAGCATGGCAGTCCGGATGTATTTCGTGAGGATCGCGATCTCGGGAACGGCGATCGCCAGCGCCGGGAAGATCATGAACCGAAGGAAAGCGCCGAAGTCCTGCTGATAGGAGACGTAGCTTCCGGGGGTGAAGAGGTGCAGTACCAGGCCGAATACCCACATGAAGATGATGCTGAGGAAGAATCCGGGGATGGAGATGCCGATCATGGTGAGGAAATTCACGACCTGTTCCGCCGCGGTGTTGCGTCTGCTGGCTGCATAGACGCCCAGTGGGATCGACACCACGAGCGTCAGGACAATGACCATGAGACCCAGGAGCGCGGTCACGACAATGCGGTCGCCCAGGAGTGTCTTCACCGGCATGGAGTAGCGGATCGAGGTGCCGAAATCCCCGCGGAAAAATCCGAAGATCCAGCTCGTGTACTGCTGCCACAACGGCAGATCGGTGCCAAGCTGGTGGCGGAGAAGTTCTAATTTCTCCGCCGACGCGCTCGTACCCAGGATGAGCTGTGCCGGGTCACCCGGGATGATGTGGAACGCAAGGAAAGTCATAAGCGAGATCAGGAACATTGTGAGGATCAGGATGACTGCCTTTCTGATGAGATAGCGCATAGTTACTGTATCCTGTAAACCGAGGCAAAATCCACGGCATAGAGAGGGTAGCCGGTGTAGCCCGCGAACTTCGTGCTGTAGACGAAATTGTTCGCGATGTCCTGGATGTAGACGCTGGCCGCCTCGTCGGAGAGGATCTTCTGACACTCCTTAAATCCCGCGACGCGCTTCTCCTGATCTACGGCAGCCGTAGCCTTTGCGTAGGCAGCGTCATAGTCCTTCGAGTTGAAGTTCACGAAGTTGTTGTGTGCGTCCGAAACATACCTGGAGAGGAACGCCGTGGGAGACGCGATGCTGCCGTCGACGGAGATGATGGTCGCGTCGTAGTCGCGGTTAGTATAGACATTCTCGAGCCAGGTCGCCCAGTCAACCTGCTGAATATCCATGGTGATGCCGGCCTTGGCGAGCTGGTTGACGAGAACCTGCGCGGAGTCGAGGTGCACCTGATAGTTGGAAGGTACCTTCACAGTGAAGGAGAAGCCGTTGGGATAGCCGGCGTCGGAGAGGAGGTGTTTTGCCTTCTTCACATCGACGTCGTAGGCATGCGTGACATCATCATTGAAAAAAGAAGACAGGCCGGGAATCATTGCTGTGCCGATCTCTGTGCCGTAGCCGTAATCCACCGTATTGATGACACCCTCGGAATCCACGGCGTAGGAGAGCGCCTGACGAACCCGGACGTCATCGAAGGGTGTGTTGGCATTGTTGAGATACAGCGCCTGCACCGCATTGGAGTGACCGACATTGATCGTGGAGCTATTCTTGTCGACCTGTTCCGAAATCGCAGCGTTCGCAGTGAAGCCGTCGATCGCGCCGGACTGATAGTTGACGAGAAGGTCGGAGCTGGATGCGATGAAACGGATGATGATCTCATTGAGGTGCGCCGGCGTGCCCCAGTAGTCGGGGTTCTTATCCAGCGTTACGTGATCCTGGACAGCGTAGCTGGCGAATTTATAGGGGCCGGTGCCGATGGGCGCGAGGGCCAGTTCCCCTTGGTTGTCGGAATCCTTGGGAATGATGGCCTGGGAAGCGATGGCGAGGAAATCCGCATCGCCCTTTTTGAGTGTCACAACGATGGTCTTATCGTCCGTGGCTTCGAAAGAGTCCACGTTGTCATAGCCGGGAATGCCGCTGTCGATGGCGTGCTGAATGGAGTAGAGCACATCGTCCGTCGTGACTACAGCACCATTGTGGAACTTCACACCGTCGCGCAGCGTGAAGGTGTAGGTTTTGGCGTCATCGGAAATCTTGTAATCAGAAGCGACCGCGCCGGAGAAGGTTCCGTCAGGATTGACCTTGACCAGACCCTCATAGATGTTGAAATAGATGCTCTTGGCATCGGCTGTGGTAGCGGTGAAGGGATCGAAGTTGTCGACTTCCGTTGCCAGTCCGTAAACGAAGTTGCCGCCGTCTGCCGGTGTGGCATCGGAGGTGTTCGCTGTGGAAGCGACGGAATTGTCGGATGCGGGTTTGGACTGCCCACATGCGGCGAGAGAGACTGCGGCGATGGCCGCGAGAATAGTAGCGAAGATTCTTTTCTTCATTTTTCCTCCTGCTGCTGCTCTGCGATTCCGATCCGGCACCCGCCGGACGGGCTTCCATGTCATGGAAACATCAGATGTAGCGCAGTTCCAATATACACCCTCGCGGCGTGAGGTCAAGCGCTGTTCCTGGGGGGAGGTGGTTACCTCCCCGGGATGCGGCGTACCAACGCCATAATTCCCATCATAATATCAGAGGAGAAAATCTTACCGAAAAACCGGTCGAGTGCCGCGATCGGGTTCGGCGTGCAGACGGCAAGGCCGAGCTTCGTCGTAAGGAGAGCCTTGGACACCACAATGTCCATGGTCGAGGCGAACGGGAAGCTGGCAAAATATGCTTTGCTGCCGCCTTCTGTTTCATCTGCAGCGGTCGGGATGAATTCTGTGTCCTTCACCCAGTAAGGGCAGACTGCCGTCACATAGATTTTCCGAGGCAGCAGCTCGATACGCAGCGCTCTGGAATAGCGGTACAGGAACGACTTCGAGGCGGCGTAGACATTCATGTACTGGATCGGCTGGAACGCTGCCACAGAGCAGATCTCACAGATGTGCGAATTCTCCCGCATGAAGGGGATGCAGATCTGCGACATATCTACTGCGGCGCGGCAGTTGAGATCAATCATGTTGTCGATCTGCTCCAGCGGAATCTCGGCATAGCTGCCAATCTTGCCAAAACCCGCAGCGTTGATGAGGAGACGTACGTCAGGCTTTTCTTCTTCGAGCAGCGCCCTGATCTCCTGGATGGCAGCCTTGTCTGTCAGGTCATAGGGCAGCACACGGAGCGGTGTCCTTGTGCCTTCCTGTAACTCTTCCAGCCGTTCTTTCCTCCGGGCGATCACCCAGAACTCATCATATTCTCTGTTATCCGCATCCATCTGACGGATGAATTCTCTGCCAAGGCCGGAAGAGGCGCCTGTGACGATGGCGATCCTTTTCCCAGCGGCACGTTCCGTTGTCCTGCTGTCTGCGGTATTCTCTTCAAACTGCCCGTAAGCTTTCGTTTCCATAGACCTGTGCCTCCGAATCTTGATGTAGATTGCGTATATCTGTTCTGCACTTTCGCCTGTGCGAGTAGGGTCGGGTGCAGCGATCTATTCTGCCGACGCGCTTCGCGCGTTGGCCCAAGCCCAATTTCTTCACACCCGCTCGTGCGAGCACGGCGGCTGTTCAGAAATTGTTCCTGGCGGAATAGATATCCATATTATAGCAGAGCTGGTGTATAATACGCGAAGTTGATTTGCATGCAGGGAGCGGGAATTTTATGGACATTCGCATTCTGGAATTGATTGACGGCGCGAAAAGAGCAGAAGGCCTGACGGTCATTATTGACGTTTTCCGTGCGTTTTCATTGGAATGTTATCTGTTCGAGCGCGGAGCAAAGCGCATCTATCCTATCGGAAGCCTGGATGCCGCGTTTGCCCTGAAAAAGGAGCACCGGGACTACGTTCTCATCGGAGAGCGGGGCGGCGCGAAGGTCGAAGGCTGCGATTTCGGCAACTCGCCCTGGCAGTCGAGGGAATTCGACTTTACAGGGAGAACGGTGATTCACACAACAAGCGCGGGGACGCAGGGGATCGTGAATGCTGCCGCGGCGGGGGCCGAGGAGATTGTGACAGCGAGCCTCGTCAACGCGAGAGCAGTCGCAGAGCATATTAAGAAGAAAGATCCGAAGGTCGTATCCATCGTAGCAATGGGCAAGGCCGGCATTGAAACGGCCGGTGAAGATGTCCTCTGTGCCGAATATATCAAGGCCTGTCTGGAAGGCAGGGGAGAAGAATTCCACATCCAGGAGAAGGCATCGGCCTTAAAGGATACAGATGGCAGTCATTTCTTCAATCCGGACAACCAGGAAGTCTTCCCGGAAGGTGACTTCTTCCTCTGTACGGAGTGCGATAAGTTCGACTTCGTGATCCGCGTCGGACAGGACGAGCAGGGAAGGCTTATCACCACTGCCACATTGTAATGTAGGAAAAGGCCCCGGGATTTTCATGCGGCTGCGTGATAATCCTGGGGTCTTTCTGTTTTTGCTTCAGTATTTCTTGTACACCGGGCTCTGCGTCAGGTGGACGCCGAGCTTTCGGAGAATTTTCTCATCCACGGCGGAGAGGATGACGGTGGAGTGCATCTCGCTCCCGCGCACCTTCGGCAGCTGCTCCATGGCAAGCTTCGCGTGCGGGTTCGTCGCGGCGCTGATGGAGAGCGCGACGAGCAGCTCGTCGCAGTGGAGCCTCGGGTTCTGTCCGCCGAGGTAAGTGGTCTTGAGTTCCTGGATCGGCGCGATGGACTCGGCGGATACCAGGTGCTCCTCGTGCGGGATGCCGGCATACTCTTTCAGCACGTTCATGAGGCAGGCAGCGGTCGCGCCCAGAAGGTCGGAAGTCTTGCCGGTGATGATCCTGCCATCCTCCATTTCGATCGCGGCGGCGGGGTGTCCGCCTTCCCTCTCCTCACGCGCATTGGCGGCTACGACGACCGGACGGTCCTCGGGCTTTGCACCGACCTGCTTCAATAGCAGTTCCTGTTTATAGACTTCGTCGTTGGAGGCGAGGCCTTTTTTGTTCTTCACCGCACTCTCGAAATAGCGGCGGATGATCTCCTGGCGGGATGCTTCGCGGCAGACCTCGTCGTCACAGATGGCAAAGCCTGCCATGTTGACGCCCATGTCGGTCGGGCTCTTGTAGGGGCACTCACCCATGATGCCTTCGAAGATCTGCTGCAGCACGGGGAAAATCTCGACGTCCCTGTTGTAGTTAACCGTCGTCTTTCCGTAGGCGTCCAGATGGAAGGGGTCGATCATGTTGACGTCGGCGAGGTCGGCCGTCGCCGCCTCGTAGGCAATGTTGACGGGGTGTTTCAGCGGCAGATTCCAGATCGGGAAAGTCTCGAACTTGGCGTAGCCTGCTTTTTTCCCTCTTTTATACTCCTGATAGAGCTGGGAGAGGCAGGTCGCCATCTTGCCGGAGCCGGGGCCGGGCGCCGTGACGACGACGAGATCGCGCGTAGTCTCGATGTAATCATTCTTGCCGTAGCCATCGTCGGAGAGGATGAGCGGGATGTTGGAGGGGTAGCCCTCGATCACATAGTGGAAATAGGAGCGAATGCCCATGGAATCCAGCCTCTGGCGGAAATGTCTCGCCGCGGGCTGACCGGTATATTTCGTGATGACGATGGAGCTGACGTAGAAACCGCGGTCCTCGAAGGCCTTTTTGAGGCGCAGGGCGTCCTCGTCGTAGGTGATGCCGAGATCGCCGCGGAGCTTGTTCTGCTCAATGGCGTCCGCGCCGACGACAATGACGATTTCCGCCTTGTCTTTCAGCTGTTCGAGCATCTTAAGTTTGTTGTCGGGAGCAAAGCCGGGCAGCACTCTCGCCGCGTGGAAGTCGTCGAAGAGCTTGCCTCCGAATTCGAGGTAGAGCTTGCCGAAATGGGACATTCTCTCCTTGATATGGGAAGACTGCAACTCCAGATATTTCTGCGAGTCAAATCCGATCGTAGTCGTCATGGTGGTTCTCCTGTATTCTGCTATTCACTGGTACAAACGAAAATAGTGTAACACCCACCGCAAATTCACAAAAGGGAAAATTGCAGGCGCATCGGCAGCATGGCGGCGGCCAGGCAGGAGTAAGAGCCGTTAGAACCACCTCTCTACAAAGCCCTCGCCCATGGCCTCGTTCACGCTGGTGATGATGAAAAAGGCGGCGGGGTCGTATTTCCTCACGATGTCCTTGATCGCAACGATGTCCTTGTTGCTGCAGATGCAGACGAGGATGTTCCGATTCTTGCCGGTGTACATACCGGTGCCTGTAAGTCCTGTGAGGCCACGGTCGAGGTCAGTGAGGATGTCCCGTGCGATGTCGTCGCTTGCCTTGGAAATGATGAGTGCCATCTTGGCGCTCTTGCCCTGGCCGAGGATGTAGTCGGTCACATAGCCCATGACGAAAACGGAGATCACGGCGTACAGTGTGCGCTCAATGCCGAAAACCGGGATGCCAATGACGACAATGATGCCGTCGAGGATCTGGATGATGCGTCCCATGCTGTAGTGGCGGAAGAAATGGTGCATGACGGTGCCGAGGGTGTCGGTGCCGCCGCTCGTCGCTCTTGCCTGCAGGAGCAGTCCGCAGCCCGCGCCGAAACAGATGCCGCCGTAGAGCGAGACGAGGAGGAGATTGTCCGGCATGAAGTTGACCTGCGGGAAAATGGCGAGCTCGATCGTCAGGATGATCCAGGAGATTATCGTGCGCAGAATCTGTCGGAAACCGTCAATCCTGATCGAGAGCAGGAAGATCGGGATGTTGAGAACGAGCGTGGACACCCACAGCGGGATGGAGAAGCCAAGTCGCCCCGAGAGGTCCTTCACGATGATGGAGAGACCTGACACGCCGCCGGTATCCAGGCCCGTGGGATCGAAGATGTACTGCGTCGCGAAGGCAGTCAGCGTGGACCCGATGAAGATCAGCACAAAGTCCGCGAACCAGTTGCGCTGCCGCGCCGTTTCTATTGTCGATTTAATCCGATTCACCATGAAGTTCTCACCTTACCTGCCGATTATCTACTTTGGTACGCCCGGAGAAGCAAGTCCTTGGGCTAAGCCCAAGGGCTTTTGCTTCGGGCTGTACGGGACAGATACTCTATCAAAACGTATGTCTGTGTGGCGTGTATGTTGCGTCACTGCACTGCCGCAAGTGCTGTCTCGATGTCTGCCTGCGCGGCCGCGACACTGCCCTGCACCATCTCCGGTTTCCCGCCGCCGCGTGCCTGGAACCGCTCCTTCAATATTCCATTTGGAAGGTTGGCGTTGCCGCCGCGGGAGCCGATGAGGTATTTCCAGCCATCGGTATCGTTCCCCGCGAACACCCCGGCGTAGAGGTAGCCCAGGTCACAGAGCGCATTCATGAAGCGGCGCTGCGTGAGGTTGTCCATGGCTGCCTCGAAGACCCAGACACTTCGCTGCGAGAGGTCGGGAGTGCCGTCCTCTCTCCTCGGAATGGACGCATCGGCGGCAGCCGCAGACTGGATGGCGGAGAGCCTCGCGTCAACGTACCGCTCCTTTGCGGCGCGAAGATTCTCCCTGAGTCTTGTGATGTCGCCCAGCAGCCGCTCCACGCCTTCTGCGGTGTCTTCCTGCGGAAGGTTCGTCAGGTGCGAGATGGCAAGGAGCTGTTCCTGTTTCGCCTCATAGTCTGCGAGTGCGCGTCTGCCGCAGACGAGGAACAGGCGGGTGGAATCCTTGGAGCGCACCACACCGGTGATCTTGATGATGCCGATCTCCCCTGTCCTTGCAACGTGCGGGGCGCAGCAGGCGCAGACATCGACGCCCTCGATCGTGACGATGCGAATCGCGCCGCTCAGTTCCTTCTTGCTGCGGTAGTCGAGCGTCTTCAGCACTTCTTCTGTGGGATAGGCGCAGGTGATCGCAACGTTTCGATAGATCACGTCATTGGCCCGCTGCTCCAGATCCAGGATCTGTTCATCGGATAAGATGCCGCTGGTGTCTAAGGTTACGGTATTGTCAGAGAGGCGAAAGCCCACATTCTCATAGCCGTAGAGGGAATGCAACAGGCCGGAGAGGATGTGCTCCCCGGAGTGGTTCTGCATGTTGGAATAGCGGTATGACCAGTCGATGATGCCGGTAACTTCCGTCTGTGATGTAAGGTCTGCGATCGCGGCCTTCGCCGATTCATCGGGGAGCAGGGCGATGGTGTGCGTGATCACGTTAGCTCTATCTATCTGTACATCGAGGACTTCGCGGCCGGAGAGCTGTCCCCGGTCGGGAGTCTGCCCGCCCTCTTCGGGGAAGAACAGGGTGCGGTCCAGAATAACGTTCAGGGCGCCTGCTGTTTTCGCGGGGACTGCTAAGACAACACGCGCGGAGAATGTCGTATCGTAAGGCTTCGTATCATAAATCCGGATGGTTTCCATAGTATCTCCCTGGTGCGGCCGATCGGCGCGGCACCACCAAGATGATAACAGGTTTCCAGGTCGAATTCACAGGATTTTCATTTTTTGGCAGATTGCCGCTTGACACATTCCTTATTATAATGAGAAAAGTATTTTCATACCCTGAAAGAGGAGATCAATTGAGAGAGATGAATAAAGGCTTTGCTGCAAGGCTGCGATCCCTGGGGGCGCGTATCCTCCGGATGGATTTTTTCGGCTTCGGCGACGATGACGAGAGCGATAGCCGCGGCAGCGACAACAATAAGCGCGGGAGCGGGCATGGGAACGGCAGTCAGCCTCGCCAGAACCTGTTCATGATGATGATCGCGGCGATGATCACGCTATTGCTCGTCAGCTATTTCATGCGCAGTGTGACCTCGACCACACAGGAGATCACCTACACCGAATTCGTGAACATGGTCGAAGACGGCAAGGTGGCAAGGGTCGAGATTGAGGACTCAAGGATCGAGATCGCGCCGAAGGACAAGAGCGCGAAGGATACGGACGCACCGATCCGCTACTACACCGGCAAGGCGGAGGATGACAACACGCTGACGGAGCGGCTCCTTACGCAGAAGGTCATCGTGGAGGCCTCGTCTCCGGACGGATCCACGGTGCTGTTCTCGGTGCTGCTGACCTACGTGCTCCCGATTGTCATCATGTGGCTGCTCCTGTCCGTCCTGTTCCGCAGGATTTCGAGAAGCGGCGGGATGATGGGCGGCGTCGGTAAATCCAATGCGAAAGAGTACGTTCAGAAGGATACCGGCATCACATTCGCGGATGTCGCGGGTGAGGATGAGGCGAAGGAATCCCTCGTCGAGGTCGTCGATTTCCTGCACAATCCGGGTAAATATTCCAAGATCGGCGCAAAGCTCCCGAAGGGCGCGCTGCTCGTCGGCCCTCCCGGCACCGGCAAAACGCTCCTCGCGAAGGCAGTGGCCGGTGAGGCACACGTGCCGTTCTTCTCGCTGACGGGCTCGGATTTCATCGAGCTCTATGTCGGCGTCGGCGCATCCCGCGTGCGCGACCTGTTCAAGGAAGCGACGAAGAACGCGCCATGCATTATTTTCATTGATGAGATCGACGCCATCGGCCGCAGCCGTGACAGTAAATACGGCGGAGGCAACGAGGAGCGCGAGCAGACGCTGAACCAGCTCCTCTCCGAGATGGACGGCTTCGATTCCACGAAGGGAATTCTGGTCCTTGGCGCGACCAACCGTCCGGAGATCCTGGACAAGGCGCTGCTGCGTCCCGGCCGTTTCGATCGGCGCATCATCGTGGACAAGCCGGATCTGAAGGGCAGAGTTGCCATCCTCAAGGTGCATTCCAAGGATGTCAAGATGGATGAGACCGTCGACCTCAACGAGATCGCACTTGCGACCTCCGGCGCCGTCGGCTCCGACCTTGCCAACATGATCAACGAGGCCGCCATCAACGCGGTCAAGGGACACAGGGAGTACGTTTCCCAGAAAGATCTGTTCGAGGCCGTGGAGCAGGTGCTCGTCGGCAAGGAGAAAAAGGATCGCGTGATGAACGCGAAGGAGCGCCGCATCGTGTCTTACCACGAAGTGGGCCACGCACTCATCAACGCCGTGCAGAAGAATGCGGAGCCTGTGCAGAAGATCACAATCGTGCCCCGCACCATGGGAGCGCTCGGCTATGTCATGCAGGTGCCGGAGGAGGAACACTACCTCAATTCGAAGAAGGAGCTGCACGATATGATCGTGGGCCTTCTGGGCGGCCGCGCTGCCGAGGAGCTGAAATTCGACTCCGTAACGACCGGCGCATCGAACGACATCGAGCGGGCGACGCAGCTCGCGCGCAGCATGGTCACGCAGTACGGCATGAGCGATCGGTTCGGCATCATGGGACTTGCGACGGTCGAGAGCCGGTACCTCGAAGGCAGGGCGGCGCTCAACTGCGCAGACAACACGGCGGCCGAGGTCGACGAGGAAGTCCGCAGAATGCTGGAGGAGTGCTACAAGGAGGCGAAGGCCATCCTCTCCGAGAACATGGACGTGATGGACAAGATCGCGGCCTACCTCATCCAGGAAGAGACCATTACCGGTGCACAGTTCATGAAGATTTACCGCGAGGCGAAGGGCCTGCCTCCCGTTCCGGAGAAGACGCCCGAAGAGAAGCTCGCGGAAGAGGTCCGCAGGGAGAAGAAGCCTGCGTTGGAAAATGGCAGGCAGGCCGCCGAGCCTGTGGACGCTTTCGCGGCAGAGGCGCAGCGCCAGGCGAAGGAACGAGCGGAGAAGGCAGGAGATGCCGCGCCGCAGCAGGCCACCGCGCCGGAGAGCGCAGCAACATCGCAGCCGGGTACAGCCGCGCCGCAGCAGGCCGACACTTCGGAGACAAAAACGCAGCATACGGAAGCCAATCAGGCTGCGACGGAACCGACAGACCACGACTGAGTTGCAATACATGCAAGTATCCAGGAAAATGAGCACTCCGGTGCTCATTTTCTTGTCAGTAAGCCAATAGATTAAGTGGAAATGACCAAAGACAACGTAAACAACAAGAATCAACCTAAGGCAGCTCCCGCGTCGAAGAAGGAGAAGCAGGAGATCATGCTCGAAGAGTACGAGCGGTTCAGGGGACATCCCGTTTCCAAAACGGTCGGGGCGTTCAATTTCCGCGATGAGCTGCACAAGCTGCCCTATCAGCCTGGTGTTTACATCATGCACGACCAGAACGATGCGATCATCTACGTCGGCAAGGCGAAGGTGCTGCACAACCGCGTGCGCTCGTATTTCCGCGCCAATGTGGGCAGAGGGCCGGCGATCGACCAGATGATAAGACAGATCGCGTACTTTGAGTACATTGTCACGGACTCCGAGCTGGAGGCGCTGATCCTCGAGAACAACCTGATCAAGGAACACCGGCCGAAATACAACACCCTTCTCGTGGACGACAAGACCTACCCTTATATCAAGGTGACGGTCGGCGAGGTCTACCCGCGCATCCTCTTCTCCCGCACGAGGAAAAAGGACAAAGCCCAGTATTTCGGTCCGTTCGCGAGCGCGAATGCCGTGAATGACACAATCGAGCTCCTGAACCGGATGTATGGGCTGCGCGACTGCAGGCGGAATCTGCCGAAGGACATCGGCAAGGAGCGGGCGTGCCTCAATTATTATATGAAGCGCTGCACCGGGCCGTGCATCCGGGGTGAGATTTCGCCGGAGGAATACCGAAAGCGTGTCGACATGGCGCTGGAGTTCCTCTCCGGCAACTACAAGGTCGTCTGCGATGACCTCACCCGCAAGATGATGGAGGCATCGGAAGCGCTGAACTACGAGGAGGCGATGCACTACCGCGACCTGTTAAATTCTGTGAAGCAGGTTTCGCAGAAACAGAAGATGAGCGAAGGCGTTGGCGAGGACAAGGATATTCTCGGCATCGCGGTGGAGCCTGAGAACTCCGACGCGGACGCGGTGATCCAGAGTTTCTTCATCCGCGACGGCAGGCTGATCGGCAGGGATCACTACTATATGAATCACGTCGGCGGCAAAACAACAGGCGAGATCATGTCGGAGTTCATGAAACAGTTCTACGCCGGCACGCCCTTCATCCCCCGGAAGATCATGGTGCCGGAGGACTTCGACGACAGGGATGTCGTGGAGCAGTGGCTCGGGGTGCGCAGGGAAGGCAGGGTTCAGATCATCGTGCCGCAGAAGGGGCAGAAGGAGAAGCTCGTCGAGCTCGCGATGGAGAACGCCCGCCTCATTCTCTCGAAGGACAGAGAGAGGATGAAAAGAGAAGAAGGCCGCACAATCGGTGCGGTCCGCGAGGTCGCGGACTGGCTGCATCTGCCGACGGCGCAGCGCATGGAGAGCTATGACATCTCGAATATCAGCGGCTTCGCGAATGTGGGCTCCATGGTGGTCTTCGAGAAGGGGAAACCCAAACGTTCCGACTACCGCAAGTTCCGGATCAGGACGGTTGCGGGCCCCGATGATTACGCCTGCATGAAAGAGGTGCTGACAAGGCGCTTCTCCCATGGCCTTGCGGAGCGGGAGGAGCTGTCAGACAAGAACATCGACATTGACTTCGGAAGCTTCACCAAATTCCCGGATCTCATCCTGATGGACGGCGGCAGAGGGCAGGTCAACATCTGTCTCTCCGTTCTGGAAGAGCTGGGGCTGGAGATCCCGGTCGCCGGCATGGTCAAGGATGACAACCACAGAACGCGCGGCCTGTATTACAACAACGTAGAGATTCCGATCGACACGCACAGCGAGGGCTTCAAGCTGATCACGAGAATCCAGGATGAGACACACCGCTTCGCGATCACCTACCACCGCTCGCTCCGCTCCAAGGCGCAGGTGCACTCCAGGCTCGACGACATCCCGGGCATCGGCCCCGCGAGGAAGAAAGCGCTCATGCGGAGTTTCCAGTCGATCGAGGACATCATGAACGCCGACGAAGAGACGCTCATGAGGGTGCCAGAGATCCGGGAGAAGGAGGCGAGAGCGATCTATGCCTACTTCCACGAGGAGGCCGCACCGGTAGCAAAAAGCGATGCGGAATGATACTATGATACCGGAGCCGGAGATTTACAGGCATGAGTGCAAGCGATCGCGCATTGAGGCACGGCCCCGGGATCTTATGCCATAAGATATAATATCCGCAGCATGCGGTATGGAGGACAGAATGGCAAGCGTACATCTGAGTGAAGTCATTGAGAATGAGAAACTGACGAATCTGACGCCGGATATTGATACGACGAGAATCAAGATCAAACAGCCGGACATCAACCGCCCCGGCGTTCAGCTGACGGGATATTTCGAGCACTTCGAGCCGGCGAGAATCCAGATCATCGGCTTCGTCGAGGCTTCCTACATGGCGCAGATGAGCGATGAGCGCAGGGAAGAGATCTACGACAAGCTCTTTTCCATGGGGGCGCCCTGTTTTATTTTCTGCAGGGAGCTGGAGCCGGACCGGATTTTCATGAAATACGCGCTGAAATATCAGATTCCCGTATTGATGACGAAAAAGGCGACCTCTGTATTCATGGCGGAGCTGATCCGCTGGATGAATGTGCGCCTCGCGCCCTGCATCTCCATTCACGGCGTGCTGGTCGATGTCTACGGCGAAGGCGTGCTGATCACCGGCGAGAGCGGCATTGGCAAATCAGAGGCGGCCCTGGAGCTCATTAAGAGGGGGCACCGTCTGGTCTCCGACGACGTGGTTGAGATCCGCAAGGTCTCCGAGCAGACGCTCGTCGGCAACGCGCCGGACATCACGAAACATTTCATCGAGCTGCGCGGCATCGGCATCATTGATGTCAAGACGCTGTTCGGTGTGCAGAGTGTGCGTGACACTCAGAACATCGACCTCGTGATCCAGCTCGAAGACTGGGACAAGGACAAGGAGTACGACAGACTGGGCCTCGAGGAGGAGTACACGGAGTACCTCGGCAACCGCGTCGTCTGCCACCGCATCCCGATCCGTCCCGGCAGGAACCTTGCCATCATCTGCGAGGCAGCCGCGATCAACCACAGGCAGAAACAGATGGGCTACAACGCCGCTCAGGAGCTCTACAACCGCGTGCAGAAGGCACTGACCAGCCGGCGCGACGACGGCGACGAGGAAGACGACTAGGCAGGGACAGGTTAGATGACAGATACCAAAACTTACTATCATGAACTGACATTCGTCCTGGGCGAAGACCGTGTCCAGATAGATGAGCCCATGTCGAGACACATCTCCTTCCGCGTCGGCGGTCCGGCAGATATCTTCCTCCGCGTCGGCGATACGGCGGAACTCGAGAAGGTTCTCGGAATCTTACAAACAGCAGGCGTGCCTTATTTTTTCCTCGGCAAGGGAACGAATCTTCTCGTCGGGGACAGGGGCTATCGCGGGGCAGTCATTACTTTCACCGGGGTGAAGTCGCAGCCGCTCACAGACACGACGAAGGAACTCCCGGCGATTGAGGCGGGGGAATTTTCTGAGGCGGCACCGCTTGATACGGTGTGCATTGCGGGAGAAGAGATCACGGCGGGCGCGGGCGCGTCCCTCACCAGAGTTGCCGTGATGGCGCGGGACAACGGGCTCTCCGGCCTCGAGTTCGCGGCAGGGATTCCGGGATCTGTCGGCGGCGGCCTCGTGATGAATGCAGGCGCCTACGACGGGGAGATGAGGCAGGTCGTAAAGAGCGCGAGGCTCCTTATGCCGGATGGGAAGATCCTCACGGTGTCCAATAACGATCTGCGCTTCGGCTACCGGAAGAGCCTGCTCAAAGAGATCCCCGCGGTCGCGCTGCAGGTCACCTTCCGCCTCACACCGAAGGAACCCTCGGCGATCACGGAGAAAATGCAGGACTTCGCGAACCGGCGGCTGGCGAAACAGCCCCTGGAATACCCGAGCGCAGGCTCAACGTTCAAGCGGCCCGAGGGACATTTCGCGGGACAGCTCATCGAGGAAGCGGGCCTTCGCGGGTACACAGTCGGCGGCGCCGGCGTATCGGAGAAACACTGCGGCTTTGTCGTCAACAGGGACAACGCGAGCGCGGCAGAGATCCGTCAGGTGATCGAGGATGTGCAGGCGAAGGTGCTGGCACATTCCGGCATACGGCTCGAGCGGGAAGTGATCTTCCTCGGGGAGTTCTAAACCGCATTTCATAGGGCAGCAGGAGCAGGCAAATGAGATTTGTGGTGGTGACAGGAATGAGCGGCAGCGGCAAGGCTACCGCGATGAAAATGCTGGAAGATGAGGGCTACTACTGCGTCGACAATCTTCCGGTCCATCTCATCGACAAGTTCATGGAGCTTGTCTTCATGCCGGCGTCGGAGATATCCAAGGTGGCGCTCGGCCTGGATGTGCGCGCGGACAAGTCCTTCGCCTATGTGGAAGAGGTGCTGGCCGCCCTGCGCAAGAAGGGATACAACTACGAGATCCTCTTTATGGACGCGTCAGATGAGGTCCTCATCAAGAGATACAAGGAGACGCGCCGCGCCCACCCTGTGGCGCCGGAAGGCCGCGTGGAAGACGGCATCCACAAGGAGCGCGAGATCTTAAAGGGCATCAAGGCCAAATCCGACTACGTGATCGACACCTCGCACCTTCTGACAAGGGAGCTGCGGCAGGAACTGGTGCGCATCTTCCAGGACAATCAGCACTACAATTCCCTGATGATCAGCGTCACCTCCTTCGGGTTCAAATACGGGATTCCCTCGGATGCAGATCTTGTTTTCGACGTGAGGTTCCTCCCGAATCCCTACTACATTGATGAACTGAAACATCAGAACGGCAACGACAAACCGGTGCAGGACTATGTCAACTCCTTCCCGCAGACGAAGGAGTTCATGGATAGGCTGAGTGACATGATCACCTTCCTCATCCCTTACTATATTAAAGAGGGCAAGAACCAGCTGGTCATTGCGATCGGCTGCACCGGCGGGCATCACAGGAGCGTCACGCTGGCGAACGATCTCTACGCGCGGCTCAAGGACAAGGGAGACTACGGATTGAAGCTATATCACCGCGACATCCTGAACGATTCCCGGCAGTATACTTAAGAAGAGCTGCCTGCGGGAGACATCCTGTGGGAAAGCCAATGAAGAAAGGCGGGCCTTGTGTCATTTTCCGGAGAAGTGAAAAGCGAAGTGAAGGACCTGATCTCCGGTAAGGCCAATTCACTGGTCGCGGGGCTTGCGGCGATCCTTGCCTGCATCGGAAGATTCGAGATCGAGGAGGGCGGAGAGTACACGCTGACCCTCAACTGTGACAACGTACCAGCGGCCACAAAGTGCTTTACATTGCTTAGCAAAGCGTCTAATATTAGGTTCGAGTCTGATCCTGCGAGCGGCCTGGAGAGTGAAATTCGCGGCACTTTGCGCGTACAGGCGGGCTCTTCCAGGGTACGGGAACTGGCACAGCTCCTGGATCTTGTGGAAGAGAAACCGCCTGTGCGGATTTCGCATGCGGGTGCCGCGAAGAACGCGGCGCCGGGGGATAAGATCCGTGACACGAAAGGCGTGACGGACTGGTCGCTCCTTGCAGATACCGGCTGCATCCGCAGTTATATCCGCAGCATGTTCCTGTGCGTCGGCTCTGTGAGCGATCCGGAGCGGGAATACCATCTGGAATTCAACTGTGTGAGTCGTGAGCAGGCGGAGCAGGTACAGAGCGTCCTGGCGGATTGTGACATTGATGTCAGGATCACACCGCGAAGGAAGAATTTCGTGGTTTACTCCAGAGATGCGGAAGTCATTGCAGCCATTCTGACCCTCATGGACGCACGCAGGAGTCTTTTGCAATTCGAGGACGCCAGAGTCACGCGCCAGGTCAGAGGCAGTGTGAACCGCCAGGTGAACTGCGAGACGGCGAACATCCGCAAGACGGTAACTGCTGCACAGAAGATGATCGACGATATCCATCTCCTGGAAGAGAGCGGGAAGATGCAGGAGCTGCCGCAGGGAATACAGGAGATCGCAAGGGCACGGGCCACGTATCCCGAGCTGTCCCTGCAGGGACTGGGAGAGCTGCTGGATCCCCCGGTCGGCAAGTCCGGGGTGAATCACAGATTAAGGAAGATATCCGAAGCCGCTGCTGAGGTCAGGAGCGGAATGTAACAGAGAACGGCAGACGAGGAGTGACAAGAGGAGTCGATTATGATGAAAAAATCTATGGTTATTGCGCTGAAGGGCGGCCTGGAAGCCCGTCCGATTGCCGAGCTGGTACAGGTTGCGAGCAAATATGACAGTCGTATCTACATCGAGCTCGGAACGAAGAGAGTCAATGCCAAGAGTATCATGGGCATGATGTCTCTGGAACTGGATAACGGCGATGCCATGACGGTATCCGCTGACGGTGACGACGAAGAAGCCGCGATCCGTGAAATCGAGGAGTTTGTCACCAACAAGAAGTGAGAAAATAAGGCTTGATTTTACCACTTCAGAGTAATAAAATGCTCTTAATTTCATATGGAAACCGATGAGAAAGAGTAGTAGGCGACAGAGGATATCACAGAGAGCGGCCGGCAGATGGAAAGGCCGTATGGAATCTGTAACTGAATGGACTTTTGAGGGCAGCCCGAAGGCCGGAAGGCAGTAGGAACTGACGGGAACCGGACCCGTGATCAATACGGAGCGCATGATGGTGCGTGCATAGAGTGGGCGAATGCCAATTTGAGTGGTACCGCGATAATAAGGAAGCTTATTAGCGTCTCAGAAACCGTAGTGTTTCCGGGACGCTTTTTTTGCGCGACAGACCGGAGAGTAGATACCGCGCTTGCGTGGGCATCTATTCGACGGTTATCGTTCATCGAGCAGCTTGTCTGCGAGATGAGCGATCGCGCCGGATGGACAGGCACTTGCCGCTCATTCGATTGCGACAGGCTGAAGAATTCCGCACCCGGAAAGTGCACCAGACATATCCGACCCTTGCAGCACAGGATGTCGGGTAAAGGAGGAGAAAATGAGAAAACAGGCTATATCCATCACACTGGCAGCAGTCATGACGGGGGCGCTCCTTGCGGGCTGCGGCTCGAATGCAGACACCGCGGCGACCACTGCGGCAACAGGTGACAATGCCACAGCGGCGACAACAGCTGATACTGCGGCAGCCGCAGATGCAACTGCTGTGGCAACTGAGACAGGGGCGGCAGAGACTGCGACGGCGGGCGGTGAGTTCAAGGTCGGCATCGTCCAGTACATGGACCACGCCTCTCTGAACCAGATCACGGCGAGCGTGGAGAGGGAACTGGACGCGAAGGGAGCCGAGCTCGGCGCCGCCTTTAACTACGTAGACTACGTATTCAACGGCGAGGGCGACGCCACGACACTGAACCAGATCGCGGCACAGCTCAAGGATGACGGCGTGGATGCCGTAATCGCCATCGCGACACCGACCGCACAGATCATGCAGTCCACGTTCGAGGGCACGGACACCCCGATCATCTTCTCCGCGGTAACCGATCCCGTGGGTGCGGGACTGGCAGCGAGCATGGACGCGCCCGGCGCCAACATCACCGGCACCTCGGACGCGCTGAACACGGATGCGATCATGAACCTCATCTTCGCGCAGGATCCGGAAGCGGATAAGATCGGTCTCCTCTACTCCAAGAGCGAGGACTCCTCCACGAAGGCAATCGCGGACGCGAAGGCATTCCTGGATGGCAAGGGTATCGCTTATGTTGAGAAGACAGGCACCAACACCGATGAGGTCAGCCAGGCGGCAGACGCGCTCATCGCGGAAGACGTGGACGCGATCTTCACGCCGACGGACAACACAGTCATGAACGCAGAGCTCGCGATCTATGAGAAGCTCATCGACGCAGGCATCCCTCACTACACCGGGGCTGATTCCTTCGCCTTAAATGGAGCATTCCTGGGCTTTGGCATCAACTACGAGGATCTGGGCACGATGACAGCCGACACGACGGCCGACATTCTGGCCGGCGGCAAGGATCCGGCTTCCTACGCGGTAGGCACGCTGGATAACGGCATCGCAACGATCAACACCGAGACGGCGGCAGCCCTCGGCTACGACCTCGCCGAGACGAAGACCGCCTTCGAGCCGTACTGCTCCGCGATCAACGAGACAACCACCGCGCAGGAGTTCTCGGAGTAACGCAAATCATAGCAACAAATCACCACGATCTACCCTTTCGGGGCGCCACCCGCCTGTCAGGGAAGCTGCATGCCTTTGATGTGAGGAGCGGTCATAACTTACCACAGGCGCCCGAAGGCGGCGAGATCGGAGAAGCAGAAGCTGCCTGGGAGCTCGTAGCGCGAATTTCGGGTATAAGTCCGCATTCTGGACTTATGCCTGACATTCGCGCAGCGATCATGCAGCTTCCGCTCTCCGGCTCACCACCCCGGGCGCTGTGCCAAGTAATAGCTGCACCTCACATTGCGGGCCGGCAGGCAGCATCTCTGCCAGGCGGGTGGTGCCCCAAAGGGTTAAGATCGTGGTATATTTGTTGCATCAGTTATTGGGAGGTTTTCGCTGTGGGATTTCTGACAGCAGGGATCGTGCAGACAGCGCTGGAGGTCGGACTGATCTACTCGCTGATCGCACTCTCGTTATTCATCAGTTTCAGCATTCTCGATATCTGCGACCTGTCGACCGACGGCTGCTACACCTTAGGTTGCGCGGTTGGCGCAGTATTCACCATCGCGGGACACCCGATCCTCGGCATCGTCATGGCGATGCTGGCAGGGGCCGCGTCGGGGTTTGTCACGGCGCTCCTGCAGACTGTGTTCGGCGTCCCGAGCATCCTCGCCGGCATCATCGTCAACACCGGGCTGTACACGATCAACCTGGCAGTCATGGGCTTCTCGTCTAACCTGTCTATTTTCGGGACCGCGACCGTATTCAGCCTCTTTGAAGGTGAGAACCCGTCGCCATTCTGGCATGAGTGGAGCCCGCTCTTCCTGCTCGGCATCCTCGTCGCGATTATCTGCATTTTGCTTCACTGGTTCCTCGGTACGAGGCTCGGCCTCTCCATCCGCGCGACCGGAGACAGCTCGCCCATGGTGCGCGCATCCTCCATCAATCCGCACGTGATGATCATCACGGGACTGTGCATTTCCAACTCCCTGACGGGACTCGCCGGATCTCTCATCGGCCAGTACAACAAGATGAGCGACATCAACCTTGGCACCGGCATGGTCACCATCGCGCTCGCCTCTCTCATCATCGGCGAGACCCTCTTCGGCAGAGGGAAGATGATGCTCCGCATTATCGGCGTTGTAATCGGCGCGGTACTCTATCGTTTCATCATGGCGATTGCACTGCGGCTGAACGTGCCGACCGAGGCGTTCAAGCTCGTCTCCGCCATTATTGTTGCCATTGCTATTGCAGCGCCCGCCGCGAAGAGACTCCTCTCTTTCTATATGAAGAAGTGGACAGCCGTACGGACGCGGAAGGCAAAGCTGTAAGCTTCAGCACCAGGCTTCAACACAGCCCGAAGCAAAAGCCCAAGGGCTTGCTGCTCTGGGCATACTAAGGTAGATATTCAATATGCAGGCTTCACTTTTGCGTAGCAAAATCTGAATGTGCAGCGTGTGTAATAGTTCGGAATCAATGATTCTGAGCTGTTACAGGATACGGATCACAAGATGCTGAAAATCAGTAACATTTCGAAAACATTCAATCCCGGCACGATCAACGAGAAGGTCGCTCTGAACAAGGTGAATCTCGAACTCGACGATGGGGATTTTGCGACCATCGTCGGCAGCAACGGCGCCGGCAAGTCGACGTTGTTCAACGCGATCGCGGGGAGTTTCATCACGGATGAGGGCTCCATCGAGCTTGACGGCAGGGACATCACGTTCGAGAAGGAACACAAGAGAAGCCGGTACATCGGACGGCTCTTCCAGGACCCCATGATGGGGACGGCGCCGCACATGACGATCGAGGAGAATCTCTCGGTCGCCTATCTGCGCGCCTCGGAAGAGAAGCTCTCCCTGTTCGGGAGACTTGCGCAGGATTTCACCAGGGTTACGAAGAAGGAGAGGGAAGAGTTCCGCGAGAAGCTCTCTCTCCTCCACATGAGTCTCGAAGACCGGATGGATTCCCCGGTGGGTCTTCTCTCCGGCGGACAGAGACAGGCGCTGACCCTCCTCATGGCAACGGTTGTAACGCCGCGCCTGCTCCTCCTCGATGAGCACACGGCGGCACTGGATCCCGCGACGGCGGCCAAGGTGCTGGAGCTCACGAAGAAGATCGTGTCCGAAAACCACATCACCTGCCTGATGGTCACCCACAACATGAACCAGGCGCTGGAGCTGGGCAACCGCACGCTCATGATGGACGGCGGACATATCGTGTTCGATGTGAAGGGCGAGGAGCGTTCCAGGATGACCGTGGACGATCTTCTGGAGAAGTTCGCGCAGAATGCAGGTCAGGAACTGGACAACGACAGGATTCTGTTGTCTACGGAAAAGGGAGAAAAGGCCTGAAAAGGGAGGATGCCAGGTGCCTTTGGGGCACCTGGCATTTATTATGAAAAAGTGGTTAGTATGTAGTGACTGTTGCTCGTTGCTATGTCTACACTATAGAGAAGAATCGTGACCAAACCTTGCCCATCCGTTGAAGATTTTTAGAATAATATATGAACGAACTATGAATTCCGGTCAGAACCTTTCCTGGAAACTGAAAAAGCTTGCCATCATTATGATGCCGGATAATATCAGGCTGAACGGAAACGAAGCGGCACGCGCCGTCGCGGATCCGGATTACCGAGTGTTCTCACCCGTTCTCATTCCGGCTTCCGACATCCCGGGCAGCGCTGCATGGAAGGATATCCGGGAGCCTGTCCGGACGGACGGTCTCATCCTGTGCGATGCGCCGCTCCTTGCGGAGAAGCTCCTGGCGGCGGGCTACCCTGTGGTGGGGTATCTCCACGAGAACAATGCCGGGGCGAAATTCCAAGGGCTCTCCTATGTGCTGTCCGAGATTGACAACGTGGACCTCGACACCTATGAGAAAATTTTCGAGCGGCTGCACCATCTGCCGTGGACGATCCTTACGACGAAGCGCTGTATCGTCCGGGAGATGTGCGTATCAGATCTCGATGGGCTGTACCGCCTCTACGATGATGCGGCGGCGCAGCGCTTCCTCGAGGGGCCGGGACCGGACAGGGAGAAGGAGAGAGAGCTCCTCACATCCTACATCGATAGAGTGTACGGACTGTACGGCTACGGCTACTGGGGCGTGATAGACAGGAAGAGCAGCGAGCTCATCGGGCGCGTAGGCTTCGAGCCCTACCGGGGGGCGGAGGAGGCAGTATCCTTCGGGTATCTGATCCGGAGGGATTACCGGGGACAGGGCATTGCGAAGGAAGTGACAGGCGCCGTCCTTGCCTTTGCAATACGCTATCTTGGGTTCCCCGGTATCATTGCCGAGACCGACCGGGAGAATACGGCGTCTATCGCGCTGCTGCACAGCCTTGGCTTTGAGAGAGAGCAAAGGGCGCAGGAAACCGAAACCGATCCAAACATGACAAGGTGGATCCGGAACTATTCAGGACAGCGAAATTTATGAGCGGACAGCCGAGTTTACGCGGCTGGATGCGCTATAAATTGAGCTTATAACCATACCCCTTCGGGGTACAGCGCGTCGGAAGGAAGTCAATCGAAAAAAGCCTTCGGCTTTCAAATCGAAGATTTTCGAGATGGGTTCTGAATAGTTGCCATGAATTTGCAAATTGAGAGGAGAATCGCATGATCAATCAGCACTATCTGGAAATGTTGGGACATAAGTCCGTGATCCGGGAGTTGTCGGAATACGCGACGGCGCGGGGCAAAGAGATCGGTTATGAGAACGTCTTCGATTACAGCCTTGGCAATCCCTCAGTGCCGGCGCCGGAGAGTTTCACCGCCGGGGCGATCGACCTTTTGCAGACGGAAGAGCCCGTGAAGCTCCACGGCTACAGCCCGAGCCTTGGCCTTCCCGGGGTGAAGCAGACCATTGCGGACTCCTGCAACCGAAGGTTTGGCATGGAGTATACGGCGAATCACATCTTCCCGACGGCAGGCTGCGCCGGCGCGATTGCGCACGCGGTCCGCGCCGTGACAGAGCCGGGAGATGAGGTCATCATTTTCGCGCCGTTTTTCCCGGAGTACCTTCCCTACCTTCAGGACGCCGGGGTTAAGGTCGTCATCATACCCGCGAGCTTTGCGGATTTCCAGATCAATTTCGAAGCCTTTGAGGAACTGCTGAGTGACAAGACGGCGGCGGTCCTTATCAATTCGCCGAACAATCCTTCCGGGGTTGTCTACTCCGAAGAAACTCTGCGGCGCCTTTCTGACCTTCTGCGGCAGCGGTCGGAGGAATACGGGCACCACATCTTCCTGATCTCCGACGAACCGTACCGCGAGATCGCTTTTGACGGGCAGGTAGTGCCATATCCTGCGAAATTTTATGAGGATACGCTGACCTGCTATTCTTTCTCGAAGAGCCTTTCCGTCCCCGGAGAGAGAATCGGGTACGTTGCCGTGAACCCTGCTGCGGAGAACGCGGAGAAGATCGTGCCGATCTGCGGACAGATTTCGCGCGGCATCGGACACAACTGCCCCTCCTCCCTCATCCAGCTCGCGATGGCGAAGGCCATAGACGATACGGCCGACCTGTCTGTTTACGAAACGAACATGAACCTTCTCTATGACACCTTCCAAGAGCTCGGGTTCACCGTGCAGAGGCCGGGCGGGACCTTCTACATCATGCCGAAGGCACTGGAGGAGGACGCGGTGGCATTCTGCCGGAAGGCACTGGACTATGACCTTGTCTTCGTGCCCTGCGACGGCTTCCACGCGCCGGGGTATTTCCGTGTTGCCTATTGCATCGACACGGAGAAGGTGAGAAGATCACTTTCTGCCATACGGCGGTTTGTGCAGGAAGCTTACGGAAGATAGAAGGAGATTGATCCATGATGGAATTACTCAAAGCTGCCCTCTTCGGGCTGGTTGAGGGCGTGACAGAATGGCTGCCCGTCAGCAGTACGGGGCACATGATCCTCTTGAATGAGTTCGTGAGGCTCGATGTTTCGCAGGATTTCTGGGACATGTTCCTTGTCGTGATCCAGTTCGGCGCGATCCTGGCTGTCGTCCTGCTGTACTGGAAGACGATCTGGCCGCTCGGCCTCTATACGCATCGGAAGCGCACCCGCGTCGTATGGAAGAGAGAAGTGCTGATGCTCTGGGTGAAGACGATTGTTGCCTGCATTCCGGCGGCCGTGGTCGGCGTCCTCTTCGATGACTGGCTGGATGAACACCTCTACAACTGGCTGGTGGTCTCCGTCATGCTGATTGTTGTCGGCATCGCCTTCATCATCGTTGAGGTGAAGAACAAGGACATGGTACCGGTGACGACCGAGCTCTCCGACCTTTCCATGAAGGAAGCACTGCTCATCGGCATGTTCCAGCTGATCGCCGCGATCCTTCCCGGTACGAGCCGCTCAGGCGCGACGATTATCGGCGGCCTTCTCATCGGCGTGTCCAGAACTGTTGCCGCACAATTCACCTTCATTCTGGCGATCCCCGTCATGGCGGGGGCGTCGCTGTTAAAGATTGTGAAATATCTGCACGAGGGTAACAGCTTCTCCGGCACAGAGGTGCAGATCATGGCAGTCGGCCTTATCGTCGCTTTCCTTGTTTCCGTTGTGATCATCCGCTTCCTCATGAACTATATCCGGCGTCATGACTTCAAGGTCTTCGGCTGGTACCGGATCGCCATAGGCGCTCTGGTCATCTTATATTTTGCGTTGCTCCACTGATCTTCTCGAGTATTCAGTAAACTTTATTGACACTATTTTTCAAGTGTGATAAGTTGGATAAGTCGTAAGAAATGCTTGCGTTTTGGTGCTTTTATCATATAATAGTCGATTTGAGGCGAAAGGAGTCGATTTTACGATGAGTGAGGAGAAAAAACCCGTAGCCAAAGTGAAGGCCAGTTTCAATTCGAAGGTAGCAGCACCTGCAGAGAAGCCCGCAGCTCCTGTGAAGAAGGCAGTAGCGAAGAAGGTACCTGCAGTGAAAAAGGCGGCAGCGAAGAAGCCTGCCGAGGTAACGAAGGCAGCAGCACCGGCAGCGGCTATTGCTGCAGTCGCCGCAGAGGAGAAAGAGGGTAAAAAAGTGGCAGAGAAGAAAGAAACCGTAAAGAAGACAGTGGCGAAGAAGGCGGCTCCCGAGAAGAAGACGGCTCCTGCGAAGAAGGCAGCTCCCGTAAAGAAAGCGGCTCCTGTGAAGGAGGCAGCTCCTGCGAAAAAGGCAGTGGCTGTGAAGTCCCAGGTCGTTCTCCAGTGGAACGGCAACGACTACACCGCAGACAGACTCGTACAGTCCGCGAAGGATGTATGGCAGTATGATCTTGGTAAGGATGTCGCGGACTTCAAGGACGTTGAGATCTATGTGAAGCCGGAAGAGGGCAAGGCATACGCAGTTGTAAACGGCGACGAGCAGCTCTCCTTTGACATCTAAGGCAGACCTCGGTGCCGGCGCAGAACCGGCAGCAGAACTTCATACGAATGAGAACAGGGTTCCGGGGAGTGATCTCCGGAACCTTTTCTGCGGTGCGAAAGTTCACGATCTTTTTAGAATCTGCGGCGGGTTATCCGGTTGACATCCCATAGAGCCGGTGCTAATCTATCAATCGTAGATGTTAGCACTCATACCGATTGAGTGCTAACAGATCTCGAATTTCAGCGAGGAAGAAAATGATGGATCTGCCGGAAAGAAAAATGAAAATACTGCAGGCCATCATTCGCAACTACCTTGAGAGCGGCGAGCCGGTCGGCAGTAGAACGATTTCCAAGTACACGGATCTGCACCTCTCCAGCGCGACAATTCGCAATGAGATGTCCGATCTGGAGGAGATGGGACTCATCAAACAGCCGCACACCTCCGCGGGCAGAATCCCAACCGATGCGGGCTACCGCATTTACGTCGACGACATGCTGCGCAGTGAGAAGCAGGAAGTGCAGGACATCAAGGACGTTCTTATTAAGAAACAGGACCGTCTGGAGAGCCTTTTGCAGCAGGTAGCGAAACTCCTTGCGGCCAACACCAATTATCCGTCGCTGATCTCCGCCCCGACGCTGAAGAAGAACAAGATCAAGTTCATTCAGCTCTCCCAGATCGACCCGCAGAACATCCTGGCGGTCATTGTCATCGAGGGGAATCTCGTGCGGAACACCATGATCCGTGTTGACGAGGTGCTGGATGCGAAGGATCTGCTGCGTCTTAACATGCTGTTGAACAACAGCCTGTGCGGCCTCTCGGTCGATGAGATCAACTTAGGTCTCATCGCTTCGATTAAAAAACAGGCAGGCCTCCACAGCGAGATTATCGGGCGCGTGGTCGATTCGGCCGCGGAAGCGATACAGCCGGATGACAATCCGAGAATATATACGAGCGGCGCGGACAACATTTTCCGTTATCCGGAGCTGGGTGACAGGGCAGGCGAACTGATCAGTGATTTCGAGGAGAAGAAGAATCTCTCCAACATCGTCGAGGAGAGCCTGCAGGACAACAACGAGACGGGAATACAGGTTTACATCGGCAATGAGATGCCAATGGCCAGCATGAAGGACTGCAGTGTCGTCACCGCAACCTATGATCTGGGCGGCGACATGAAGGGCACGATCGGCGTCATCGGTCCCAAGCGCATGGACTACGACCGCGTGGTCAAGGTCCTGAAGGAGATCATGACACAGCTGGATACATTATATAAGAGACAAGGCGAGGATGAGAATGATGGACAACGAGAATAAGGCAAAGACAGACACCGGGCAGGAAGAGGCGGTAAAGGCCGAGACAGCACAGGAAGTGAATTCCGAGGATACAGCCGCAGCTGCCGCAGAAGGCGCAGCCCCTTCCGGGGAAAATACCAAGGATTCCGAAACGACGGTGGACATAGAGACAGCTCCCTCTGAGGAGGACAAGGCAGCCACGGAACCCGGCACCAGAGAGAAGAAGAGTTTCTTCAAAAAGAAAGATAAAGAGAAGGAAGCCCTGCAGGAAAAGATAGCTTCCCTGGAAGATCGGCTGAAACGCCAGATGGCGGAGTTCGACAACTACAGGAAGCGCACGGACAGGGAAAAAGAGCAGATGTTCGGAAGCGGCGAGAGCAGCGTTCTCGAGAAGATGCTCCCCATCGTGGACAATTTCGAACGCGGCTTCTCTACCGTTACGGAAGAGGACAAGGAAGACGCCTTCGTTCTCGGGATGCACAAGGTGTATGACCAGTTGATCAAACAGCTGCAGGATCTCGGTGTGACTGCGATCGACGCGGAAGGCAAGGACTTCGATCCCGCATTCCACAACGCGGTGATGCAGGTAGAGAGCGATCAGTATGAGACCGGCAAGGTGGCACAGGAGCTGCAGAAGGGTTATCTCTATCACGACAAGGTACTTCGCCACAGCATGGTCAGCGTGGTCAAATAAAATCTTATGGCGCTCACCCGCCATTTGATCTGATAGATGTATATGCGTGTCCCGTAAGGGATGCAGACATAAATGTGTGCCGTCTGGCACAGAAACGGAGATTATAACTATGGGCAAGATTATTGGTATTGATTTGGGTACGACCAACAGTTGCGTCGCGGTAATGGAAGGCGGCAAGCCTACCGTTATCGCCAACAAGGAAGGCGAGAGAACCACACCTTCCATCGTGGCATTCACAGATAAGGGAGAGAGACTCGTCGGCGAGCCGGCGAAGCGTCAGGCAGTCACCAACGCGGACAAGACCATCCGTTCCATCAAGAGGAAGATGGGCACGGACGACGGCCCCGTGATCGACGGCAAGAAATATTCCCCGCAGCAGATTTCTGCCATGATCCTCTCCAAACTCAAAGATGACGCAGAGGCATATCTTGGCGAGAAGGTAACGGAAGCGGTTATCACCGTTCCTGCATATTTCAACGACAGCCAGAGACAGGCGACTAAGGACGCCGGCAAAATCGCAGGCCTTGATGTCAAGCGTATCATCAACGAGCCTACGGCGGCAGCTCTGGCTTACGGCCTCGATAACGAGCAGGAACAGAAGATCATGGTATACGATCTCGGCGGCGGCACCTTCGATGTCTCCATCATTGAGATCGGTGACGGCGTCATCGAGGTTCTCGCGACCAACGGCGATACCCGTCTCGGCGGTGATGACTTCGACCAGAAGATCATCGACTGGATGCTCCGTGAGTTCAAGTCGAAGGAAGGGGTAGACCTCTCCGGCGACAAGATGGCGATGCAGAGACTTAAGGAAGCAGCCGAGAAGGCGAAGAAGGAGCTCTCCGCCGCAACGACAACGAATATCAACCTGCCTTTCATTACGGCGACCAGCGAAGGCCCGAAGCACCTCGACATGGATCTGTCCAGAGCGAAGTTCGAAGAGCTGATCTCCGACCTCGTAGACAGAACTGCGATCCCCGTACAGAACGCGATGAGAGATGCAGGACTCACGAACGCAGACCTCGGCAAGGTACTTCTCGTCGGCGGTTCCACTCGTGTTCCTGTCGTACAGGAGAAGGTGAAACAGCTAACCGGCAAGGAGCCTTCCAAGAATCTGAACCCCGATGAGTGCGTAGCCATCGGTGCGGCCATCCAGGGCGGGAAGCTCTCGGGCGATGCCGGCGCCGGCGACGTTCTCCTGCTCGATGTCACACCTCTCACCCTGTCCATTGAGACCATGGGAGGTATCGCAACTCACCTCATCGAGAGGAATACGACCATCCCGACCAAGAAGAGCCAGATCTTCTCCACTGCGGCTGATAACCAGACAGCCGTTGACATCAACGTATTACAGGGCGAGCGTCAGTTCGCAAAGGACAACAAGTCCCTCGGCCAGTTCCGTCTCGACGGCATCCCGCCGGCAATGAGAGGCGTTCCGCAGATCGAGGTTACCTTCGACATCGACGCGAACGGCATCGTCACCGTATCCGCGAAGGATCTGGGGACCGGCAAGGAACAGCACATCACGATCACCGGCGGCACGAAGATGAGTGACGACGACATCAACAAGGCTGTAAAGGATGCCCAGGAGTACGAGGCACAGGACAAGAAGAGGAAGGATGCGATTGACGCGAGAAACGACGCTGACTCCTTCGTCTTCCAGACAGAGAAGGCGATGAAGGACGCCGGAGACAAGATCTCCCCGGATTCCAGGAAGACAGTCGAGGCCGACATTGCTGACCTCAAGGCGGTTCTGGACAGGACCAAGGATCAGCCTGACATCAGCGACGCGGATGTCGACGCGCTGAAGGCAGGCAGAGAGAAGCTCGCGAACGACGCGCAGCAGCTCTTCGCACAGCTCTACAATCAGGCAAACCAGGGCGCAGGCCCGGAAGCCGGCCCGCAGGCGGGACCGCAGGGCGGACCTGAGGCAGGCCCCACGAACCAGAGCGGCAACGGCGGCAACGACGACGTGGTTGACGGAGACTACAGAGAAGTCTAAGAGCCAGCAATACAGCCATCCATTTATACGCAATTCCGGAGTAAGCCCAGGGCGCAGATACGCTCTGGGCCGAATCTGGGTTTAAGGAAGAATGTAACAGATCCGTTTGGAGTACGAATATGGCAGAACAGAAACGAGACTATTATGAAGTCCTGGGCGTAGACAAGAACGCGTCAGAGGATGAGATCAAGAAGGCCTACCGGCTGCTGGCTAAAAAATATCATCCTGATGTCAATCCCGGCGACAAAGAAGCGGAACAGAAATTCAAGGAAGCTTCCGAAGCGTATGCCGTTCTCAGTGACAAGACCAAGCGCGCCCAGTACGACCAGTACGGCCATGCGGCATTTGATGGGACCGGCGGCTTCGGTGCCGGCGGTTTTGATTTCAACAGCGCTGATTTCAGCGATATTTTCGGAGATATCTTCGGTGATATTTTCGGCGGCAGCAGGACGAGGGGCGGCGCGAACAACGGCCCGATGAAGGGCGCGAACATCCGTACGAGTGTGAGAATTTCCTTCAAGGAGGCGGTATTCGGCTGCGAGAAGACGATGACGCTGAACCTCAAGGATCCCTGTCCCACCTGTCACGGCACGGGCGCGAAGCCCGGCACGGCGCCGAAGATGTGCCCCAGATGCGGAGGCAAGGGACAGGTGGTCTATACGCAGCAGTCCTTCTTCGGCACAGTGCGGAACGTTCAGTCCTGTCCGCAGTGCGGCGGCACCGGCAAGGTTATTGAGGACAAGTGCGCGACCTGCGGCGGCACCGGCTACACGACGAGCAGGAAGACGATCTCGGTCTCCATTCCCGCGGGCATCGACAACGGCCAGAGCGTGCGCATCCGTGAGAAGGGCGAGCCCGGCATCAACGGCGGCCCCAGGGGAGATCTCCTGGTCGAGGTGATCGTCGAGGATGACAAGGAATTCTACCGCCAGGGCTACGACATCTACTCCACCGTGAAGATGTCCTACGCGGTCGCGGCGCTCGGCGGCAGTGTAGTGATCAATACGGTCGACGGCAAGGTTATTTACGACGTCAAGCCCGGCACGGTGACGGACACGAGGGTCCGGCTCAAGGGCAAGGGAGTGCCGACGCTCCAGAACCGGAATGTGCGCGGCGATCACTATGTGACGCTGGTTATGGAAACACCGACGAAACTGACAAAGGAAGCGAAGGATATCCTCCGGCAGTTCGACGCGCTGACGGGCAACAGCCTGAACGCGGCGGAGTCAGTGTCGTCCAAGAGCGAGGACGAGGAGCCGCAGACAGGGTCTGCCTCCAAAGGATCCTCGAAAAAGAAGAAAAAGAGCTGGTTCAAGTGATCTGCCTTGAACCATGAGGACGGTCGTGCCGGGTCAGGCGCGGAAACGTCGCATGCGGGAAGGTGGATTTCGGTCATAAGCTCACAAACCAGAGCTTATGGCCAAAATCCGCCCCTCGAGTCCCGCAGGCGAGTTTCCGTCACCTGATCCGGCACGACCTGTCGCATGGGAAGAAATGTTTAGCGAGCAGGCGGGCTGCAATTCTGCTTCGCGAAATAGTGCGGCCTGCCTGCTGAATATCTACTTTGGTACGCCCGGAGCAGCAAGCCCTTGGGCTTTTGCTTCGGGCTGTACGGAACAGATACGCCTGCGCAACAATTTGAAAACGCAGGCTCGGGACGGTTACGTTGGAGAAGGTAAGGAGATACCAGAATGAGATGGATGCGTTTCAGGATTCGGACTACGTCTGAGGCAGAGGATATCCTCGTAAGTTCCATGCAGGATATCGGCCTCTATGGCGCACAGATCGAGGATCATGTGCCGCTCACGGCGGCGGAGAAGGAGCAGATGTTCGTTGACATCATGCCCGAGGAGCAGCCGGATGACGGTTCGGCCGTGCTCTCTTTTTTCGTCGAGGAAGAGGAAGACAGCCACGACGCGGGGCAGGTGCGCCTTTTGATCGACGAAGAGCGTGTCACGCCCGAGGTCATGAAGAGCAGGATTGAGGACAAGATTGCGGAGCTGAAATCTTACTCCGATGTCATTGGCGATGGTACGGTAACGATCGAAGAGACAGAGGATCTTGACTGGGTGAATAACTGGAAACAGTATTTCCACCAGTTCTGGATTGACGATATTCTGGTGATCCCCTCCTGGGAGAAGCCGGCGCAACCGGAACTGACACCCGCGCTCACGTTCCACATTGATCCCGGAACGGCCTTCGGCACCGGCGCGCATGAAACGACACAGCTGTGCATCCGTGAGATCCGGCGGTACCTGACATCGGAAACAGAACTCCTTGATGTCGGCACAGGCAGCGGGATACTCTCTATCCTCTCTCTGATGCTGGGGGCAAAGTATGCCGTAGGCACGGATCTCGATCCCTGCGCACCGCCTGCCATCCACGAGAATATGGAGACGAATCACATTGATCCTGCGAAGTTCAAGGTGATCCTCGGCAATCTCGTCGATGACCCGAAGGTGCAGGATGAGGTTGGTTATGAGAAATATGACATTGTGGTTGCCAATATCCTTCCGAAGGTACTGGTACCGCTGATGCCGGCCGGTTGTGCCGCACTCAAAAAGGGCGGCATCTACATCACCTCCGGTATTATTGATGGCACCGAGGGCGAGGTCGAACAGGCCATGACTGCCAACGGACTGGAACTTGTGCGGACAACGACGCAGGGCGAGTGGCATTGCGTGGTCGGACGGAAACCGATGTGATTTGTGGCGCGCCAGAGAAAACGCGTGTTCCTTCAAAACTGTAGTCGCAGTGTATCGTGGTCAGAAACCGAAACGTCGCATGCGGTCTGGTGGATTTCGGTCATAAGTTCCAAAGGACGGGACTTATAGCCGAAATCCGCCTTTCGAGCCTCGCAGGCGAGTTTCTTATTTCTGACCACGCTGCTCTGCGGCTACTACTCTGCGACGGCAGGAGAGAGGTATCCGTTATGTTACATATTTTTGCAGATCCTGCTGACATGCAGGGTGATCTCCTGACGGTCAGGGGAAGTGAAGTCAATCACATCAGGAATGTCATGCGGCTCAAGCCCGGTGATGAGGTCAGCGTCAGCGATGGCGTAGACGAGAAGGAATACCGGTATGGCATTGAAGCGTTCGGGAATGATCCGGATGGCAGTGAGACGGTGCAGCTGCGGCTTCGCTTTGTCAAGGATTCCGATATTGAGCTTCCGGTCGATGTGTATCTGTTCCAGGGCCTGCCCAAGGGCGATAAGATGGATCTCATCGTGCAGAAATGTGTCGAGCTGGGGGTCCATGAGGTGATCCCTGTTGCGATGCATCGCTGTGTCATGAAGCTGGATGGGGCAAAGGCGCCCCGCAAGGTTGAGCGGTGGCAGAAGATTTCGGCCTCCGCTGCCATGCAGTCAAGGCGGCGCATTATCCCGGAGATCACTCTGCCGATGAGTATGCGGAATGCCATCGGCTATGCGAGAGAGCATTGCGATGTCTGCGTGCTGCCATACGAGCTGCAGGAGGATGACGGCAGCACCAAAGCGCTGCTGGAGAGTCTTGCCCTGCCGACAGATTCAGATACTATGGAAGGTACGAATGCTCAGATGGGAGCAGGTACCAGGGGTGGTGCAAATGCTGAGGCTGTTGTAGATGCCGAGGGCACTGTGAATGCTAAGACGGGTACAGATGCCAAGGGTACTACGACCGCTGCAATTCCCCGGAAGAAGTCGGTGGCGGTTTTTATCGGTCCGGAAGGCGGATTTGAACCGGAAGAGGTCGAGGCTGCCAGAGAAGCTGGTGTGAAACCGATATCCCTGGGCAGACGGATACTTCGTACAGAGACAGCGGGCATGACAGTTCTTGCCTGGTTGATTTACATCCTGGAGATCTCATAATTTACGATCGGTATTGGCTTCGGAGATTTTAAGGGTTTCATTATCATGTGAACTGATGTCTGACAAGCAAACCGACGGTTGGGTGAACTAAATTTCGTCAATGCTTCTAGACTGAGGAAAAGCTTTTGGAGCCACAGTCATAAAGAGCCGTCGCGTAGCGACCCGGAGTCAATAGCATTATGAGGTAAAAGCAAATGAAAAAGGTTAAAATTACTGTTTTGCACAAGGAGTTTTACCCTGAATATGCTGATGAATATTTGACAGAAGGGAGATCGGTTGGTGCATGTCCGCTTCTGGAAGTGGGTGATGAATTTATTGATGAGGGAAGCGCAAAAATGCCTGGCGGTTTTTTCCGTTGAAGCCATGGACGATAATGACGTCACCGTTGAATGGCATTTGGCTGAAGTCAAATTACCTATTGAACAGCGGTAGCTGAGGAGAGTCGCAGGTGCAACGCTGTGTTGCAAGGTGACATACAAAATACTAAAATTATCTCAAAATCAATTGTATCCACCGGGGTGATTATATGAGACACGAATACTGTGAAAAAAATGGCATTCTTATTACATACTCGGACTATGATGTTGCCTTTGAAGATTGTGACACTGCGGAGGCAATATTGATTGCGAATGATGGGCACATCATCGACAATAATTTCGCGGATAATCCTGAGAAAACTCAGAAGTTTCTTGATGACTTTCATCGTATCTATCCAACCGTGTGTTATTTCCGCTCGCTTGATCAGATGGGAGATGCGGTCTGATGCCTGTATATATTAGATATCGTGGATGGTATGTATATTTCTGGACTAATGAAAATGACGAACCTATTCATTTCCATATAGCACAGGGAAAGCCTACACCAAATGCCACAAAGATATGGATCCTGCAGAACAATTCTTTTCGACTTGAGAACAATAACAGTAAGGTGCCGGCGAATGTATTGCGCCATATTCTTGCCGTTATGCAGGTTTCAATAGAAGAGTACAAAGAATACTGGTTAACTTATCATCATGAGATTCATTATCATGAACCTCGATAAATAATAGGCGTTAGTCTTATGACATCCCCCGCTGATCCAGCGGGGGATTTGCATTTTCGGGGCGCGGCGGTTATGCTATGACTTGTGTTTTTTCACGGCTCGGCCGCTATCAGAGTAACAGGGCAAGAGACAATGGCAGACAGAGAAGTATATCTTGATAATTCCGCGACGACCCGGGTATTCCCGGAGGTCGTCAAGCTGATGGATCGCATTTATCTGGAGGAGTACGGCAATCCCTCCAGTCTCCACCACAAGGGGGTAGAGGCGGAGAACCGTATCCGCGAGGCGAAGCAGATTTTCGCCGATATCCTGAAATGCAGCACGAGGAATATCTATTTCACCTCCTGTGGCACGGAGTCGGACAACATCGCCCTCATCGGCGGCGCCCTGGCGAACCGGCGGGAAGGCAAGCACATCATCACGACGAGGATTGAGCATCCCGCGATTCTGGAGACGACGAAGTTTCTGAAGGAACAGGGATTTGAGATCACTTATCTGCCGGTCGATGCGAACGGTCGCGTCCGGGTAGCAGATGTAGAGGCCGAGGTGCGGCCTGACACGATTCTCGTCTCCATCATGCATACGAACAATGAGATCGGCGCGCTGGAGCCGATTGCACAGATCGGGGAAGCCATCAAGCGCAGGAACCCGAAAACGCTGTTCCACGTGGACGCGGTGCAGGGCTTCGGCAAGGCTTATATTTACCCGAAGAGGATGCATATTGATCTCTTGTCCGCGTCGGGTCACAAGATCCACGCGCCCAAGGGTGTTGGTCTTCTCTATATCGGGGACGGCGTCAAGGTGAGGAATATCCTCTTCGGCGGCGGACAGCAGAACGGAATGCGCAGCGGTACGGAGAATGTCGCGGGCATCGCCGGCATGGCTCTCGCGGCGAAGATGATCTATGCCGATCTGGACGCGGAGCTGGACAAGCTCTACAGGCTGAAGGAACTCTTTCTCCGGGAAGTGACCGCCATTGAAGGCGTGCACGTGAACGGGCTCACCGGGCGGGAGAGCGCGCCGCACGTCATCTCGCTCTCCATTGAGGGAGTTCGCGCGGAGGTTCTCCTGCATGCACTGGAGGACAAGGGCATCTATGTTTCTGCGGGCTCTGCCTGCTCATCGAACCGGCCGCACATCTCGGATACGCTGGTCGCGATCGGCACGCCGAAAGAGTTCCTGGACTCAACCATCCGTTTCAGTACGTCGGTGATGAACACGGAAGAGGATATGCGGTACACGGCAGAGGCTCTGAAGGAGCTCCTGCCGATGCTGCGCAAATATACAAGATATTAAGATTTCAGAGGAGTTAACCCATGCTGCATTATCATGCATTCCTGATCAAATATGCCGAGATCGGCATCAAGGGGAAGAACAGAGGCCTGTTCGAACTGGATCTCGTGAAACAGATCAAGATCGCGCTCAAGCGGTGCGAGGGCACGTTCAGTGTCGACAGGACCAGCGGCCGCATCTTCGTCAACTGCAAGAGCGACTACGACTACGATGAGGTAGTAGAGAACCTGAGCGAGGTCTTCGGCATTGTCGGCATCTGCCCCATGGTCATTCTGCCGGTCGAGCCGATTGACCAGCTGCGCAGAGACGTTGCTGCGTTCTTCGGCGAGGAGTATCCGGACAGGAATGTCACCTTCAAGGTGCACACGAGAAGGCTCGCGCGGAACTACCCGGAGGACTCCATGGAGATCAACGCCCAGCTGGGCGAAGAGATCTTAAAGACTTATCCCGAGACGAAGGTCGACGTGCACGAGCCGGATGTCATGGTGCATCTGGAGATTCGCGAGAGAATCTATGTGTATTCCCACGTCATTCCGGGCCCCGGCGGCCTGCCGGTCGGAAGCGGCGGCAAGGCGATGCTCTGCCTCTCCGGCGGCATTGATTCCCCGGTTGCCGGCTGGATGTGCGCGAAGAGAGGACTGAAACTCGACGCGACCTATTTCAACGCGCCGCCCTACACCTCCGAGCGCGCGCTGCAGAAGGTCATCGACCTTGCGAGAATCGTATCGAAGTACACCGGTCCGATCTATCTGCACAACATCAATTTCACCGAGATCCAGCTCTACATCTACGAGAAGTGCCCGCACGATGAGCTGACGATCATCATGCGCAGATACATGATGCGGATCGCGGAGGCCATCGCGAAGAGAACGGACTGCGGCGCCCTCATCACGGGGGAGTCGATCGGCCAGGTTGCGTCGCAGACGATGCGTTCCCTCGCCGTCACGAACGCGGTGTGCAGCCTGCCTGTTTTCCGGCCGCTCATTGCCTTTGATAAAGAGGACATCGTCACGATCTCCAAGAAGATCGGAACGTACGAGACGTCCATCCTGCCGTACGAGGACTGCTGCACGATTTTCGTGGCGAAGCACCCCGTGACGAAGCCGCTCCTTGACGTGATCGAGCGCCATGAGCACCTGCTGGATGAGAAGATCGACGAGATGGTAGAGAGAGCACTGAACACGGACGAGATCATCATCGTGGACAGGGACATGACGAGAGTGATCAAACATAGAGAAGATGCGCTCGTGGAAGGCATGTGAGCAGTAACTGTTCAGCGCAGCCCGAAGCAAAAGCCCAAGGGCTTAGCCCAAGGGCTTGCTTCTCCGGGCGTACCAGAGCAGATATTCAGCATGCAGTGCATAAGAAAAGCCGGGCCGCCAATGCAGCCCGGCATGTTTCTCTCTGTGAAATTTCCTCGAAAGCTATACGATATACGGCTTTAATACGGTCATGATATCGTCAATGTTGTCTTCTGCGTGGATGTTCAGGTCGATTGGCTTGGACAGATCCAGAGAGAAGATACCCATGATGGACTTCGCGTCGATCACATATCTTCCGGATACGAGATCGAAATCGGAATCGAACTTCGTGATATCATTGACGAACGACTTAACTTTATCGATAGAATTCAGGGAAATCTTTACGGTTTTCATTGGATCAGCCTCCTTGCATGCTGGCGAATATTGTAGTGCGTGACTTAATAGTAAAGTCACGGGTTTCAAAAGTCAATTAGAAAGAGTGGAATGAAAAGAGTAGCGGTACACAATCTTGGCTGCAAGGTCAACGGATACGAGATGGACGTCATGGTGCAGCGCCTCAAAGAGAGCGGCTACGAGCTCGTGCCGTTCGAGGAGCAGGCGGACGTCTATGTCATCAACACCTGCACGGTGACGAACATCGCGGACAGGAAGAGCCGTCAGATGATCCACAAGGCAAAACATCAGAATCCCGATTCCATTGTGGTCGCCGTCGGCTGCTACGTGGAGACGGACGAGAAGAGGATTGAGGAGGATTCTGCTGTCGATCTTGCAATCGGCAATAACAAAAAGGGCAGGATCGCGGAGATCCTTGCGGCATACCTTGAGGAACACACGGGCGAGAAGAGCCCTGCGGCCTCTAAGGGCTCAACGGGTGCCAGGGACTCCAAGACCCCTGACACCTCGAAGACGCTCTCCGGCAGGACCATGGAGGATCTGGCGAAGAAGCCCTCCTTCGAGTCCATGCAGTTGACAGAGCCGGGCCACACGCGGGCGTACATCAAGATTCAGGACGGGTGCAATCAGTTCTGTTCCTACTGCATCATCCCGTACGCGAGAGGGCGCATCCGCTCCCGCGATCCGGAGGAGATCGTAGAGGAGATCATCGGCCTTGCGTCGGAAGGTGTGCGGGAAGTCGTGCTCACAGGCATCCACATTTGTTCCTATGGGAAGGATAAGGGAGAAGAGCCGGAGACGGCGCTCCTCTCTCTTCTTAGAAGGATTCAGATGATCCGCGGGATCGAGCGGATTCGCCTGGGGTCTCTTGAGCCGAGGATCATGACAGAGAACTTCGTCCGGGGCATCGCGGGGCTGTCCAAGCTTTGCCCGCATTTCCACTTATCCCTCCAGAGCGGGTGCGATGCGACGCTCCGGCGTATGAACCGCCACTATACCGCGGAGGAATACTACGCGGGCGTTACGCTCCTTCGGAAATTCTTCGACCGGCCGGCGATCACGACGGATGTCATCGTAGGCTTTGCCGGTGAGACGCCGGAGGAGTTCGCGGCATCGAAGGCGTTCCTTGCAAAAGTGAATTTCTACGAGATTCACGTGTTCAAATATTCAATGCGCCACGGCACGGCGGCCGCGAAGATGCCGGATCAGCAGACGCCACAGACCAAGAGTGAGAGATCCGATGAGCTGTTGGAACTGACAAAAGGGCAGTCTGATGTTTTCCGCAGGTCATTCATCGGAGAGGAAGAGGAACTCCTCCTCGAAGAGATGGTGGAACAGGACGGCGAGCGATACTGGACGGGGCACACGAAGCGTTACGTGCAGGGACTCGTGCGCGAGGCGGAGCTGTCCCGCGTATTCGGAGAGAGGGGGCGCGAAGAGGGCGACTATGAGGGACTTCTGGTGCATGGCAGGTTCACAGCCATGGCCCGCGACCCGCACTATCTGTTGATGAATGATGTGAAATAAGGTATGATTAACCCCAAAGAGCCTTGATTTGGGCGGCTCATTGAATGGAGTGCAGATGATGAAAAGATTCAGTGAAGAAGATCTGGGCAACACACAGTATTTCAAGGTGAAGCCTGATGAAGAGAGCGGCGTGAAGAAAGTCCTCTCGATCGTATATGAAGCCCTGTCCAAAAAGGGCTATGATCCGGTCAACCAGATTGTCGGCTACATCATGTCCGGCGATCCCACCTACATCACGAACTATATGGGCGCGAGAAGCCTCATCATGAAGGTGGAGCGCGATGAGCTCGTGGAGGAGATCCTGGAAGCCTATATCGCGAACAACCACTGGTCACCGGAGAGGTAAGTTTCAGAAAGTGTTTTTTTCATGAGAATCATGGGACTGGATTACGGCGCGAAGACAGTCGGCGTCGCCCTGAGCGATGAGCTCCTCCTCACAGCAGAACCCAAAGAGACGATATGGCGCGACAGGGAGAGCAAGATCCGGCGGACGCTCGTTCGCATCGAGGAGCTGATCGAGGAATACGACGTGCAGCTCATCGTCCTGGGACTGCCGCTCAACATGGATGATTCCGTGGGCGAGAGAGCCCGGGCCTGCCTTGACTTCCAGGACAGGTTAGAGCGCAGGACAGGCCTCCCCGTTGTCATGTCGGACGAGCGCCTCACGACGTTTACGGCCGACGGGATGCTGGAAGAGATGGGCGTGCGCCCGGATGAGCGTAAGCGCTACATCGACCAGGTCGCTGCCAGTATCATTCTCGAAGATTACATGAAGACACATGAAAAGGAGATCCAGGAGATCTCCGCGTTACATAACAACAACACAACAAAAGGAGGTTCCAACTGAAACAGAGAAGAGAACCTTCCAGATTGAAGATCATCCCGCTCGGCGGGCTGGAGCAGATCGGCATGAACATTACTGCCTTCGAATATGAAGACAGTATTATTGTCGTGGACTGCGGTCTGGCTTTCCCCGAGGATGATATGTTCGGAATTGACATGGTCATTCCCGACGTTACCTATCTGGAAGACAACATTGACAAAGTAAAAGGCTTCGTGATCACACACGGACACGAGGATCATATCGGCGCGCTGCCGTACATCCTGCAGAAGGTAAATGTGCCGGTTTACGCGACGAGGCTCACCATGGGTCTCATAGAGAACAAGCTCACCGAGCGCGGTCTCATGAGTGTGACAGAGCGCCACGTCGTGAGCTTCGGCCAGACGGTGAATCTTGGCAAGTTCCGCGTGGAATTCATCAAGACCAATCACAGCATTGTGGATGCGGCGGCGCTCGCGATTTACTCTC
The DNA here is from genome assembly GCA_900107575.1 of Lachnospiraceae bacterium NK3A20. Classification (GTDB taxonomy): domain Bacteria; phylum Bacillota; class Clostridia; order Lachnospirales; family Lachnospiraceae; genus CAG-791. The sequence goes on from FNQX01000022.1 coordinate 52,024, forward strand.
CGGTGGGCGTAGTCGTTCACACGGGAGATTTCAAGGTCGATTACACACCCGTTTACGGCGATGCGATTGATCTGCAGAGATTCGCGGAGCTGGGCAGGAACGGCGTCCTCGCGCTGATGTGCGATTCGACGAACGCGGAGCGCCCGGGTTACACGCAGTCTGAGAAAACAGTAGGCGTCACGATTGATCATCTCTTCGCGGAACACACAGACTCCCGCATCATCATTGCGACGTTTGCCTCGAACGTGGATCGCGTGCAGCAGATCATCAACTCTTCTTATAAATACGGCCGCAAGGTCGTGGTCGAGGGCAGGTCGATGGTCAACATCATCCGCATCGCATCCGAGCTCGGCTGCCTCAACGTGCCGGAGAATACGCTGATCGACATTGACGAGCTGAAAAATTACCCCGCCAATAAACAGACCATCGTCACGACCGGTTCGCAGGGTGAGTCCATGGCGGCATTGACGCGCATGGCGGAGGATACGCACCGCAAGATCAAGATCAGGCCGGGCGATACGATCATCTTCTCCTCCCACCCGATCCCGGGCAACGAGAAGAGCGTGACCAACGTCATCAACAAACTCCTCATGAAGGGCGCGGACGTCATCTTCCAGGATGTACACGTATCCGGACACCCCTGCCAGGAGGAGCTGAAGCTGATCTACTCCCTCGTGCAGCCGAAATACGCGATTCCCGTGCACGGCGAGTACCGTCACCTCATCGCGCAGAAAAAAATCGCGAAGATGCTGGGCTATGACAACGACCACATTTTCATCATGCATTCGGGCGACGTGCTGGAGTTGGACAATAAGAGTGCGAAAATAACAGGCAACATCCCAACCGGTGCCATCCTCGTCGATGGTCTCGGCGTCGGCGATGTCGGCAACGCGGTTCTGCGCGACCGGCAGCACCTCGCGGAGGACGGCATTGTCATCGTCTCCTTTGCGATGGATGCGAGTGGCAGCCTTGTGACGACGCCGGAGATCACCTCCCGCGGCTTCGTCTACATCAAGGAAGCCGACGTGCTGATGAATGAGGCAAGCCTTGTCGCCGAAGAGGCGATTGACAGACTCCTCGACAACGGCACGAAGGACAGGAACAAGATCAGAACGGCGGTACGGGATTCCCTCGGCGAGTTCTTCTGGAAGAAGACAGAGAGGCGTCCGATGATCCTGCCGATCAACGTAGAGATATGATGCGATGATTCTGGGCTGTAACAAGGAGAGCGAAGATGGCAAGGGGAAGTGAAATTCCCCGCAGGAGAGCTGCGAGGAGAAGACCACGGCAGGGGATCAATGACAGACAGTCATTCATTGACATCCTCGGCACGGTGCTGCAATATGTGCTGATCGTTATCCTGATCATGCTGATCGTGCGTTATGCGCGGGAGGCTTATGCCATTGGCTACGGTGTCTTCTCGGAAGAGGCCATGGACGCCGAGGGCGAAGGGCACGAGGTTACGGTCGAGATCAAGGACGGCATGTCTGTCAGTGAGATCGGGCAGCTCCTCGAGAAGGACGGTCTCATCAAGGATGCCAGAGTCTTCCCTCTGCAGGAGAGGCTCTCTTCCTACCATGGGAAGCTTGCACCGGGCACCTACACATTGACTTCCGACATGACGCCGGATGAGATACTCAAGGCGCTGGCACAGGCTTCTTCCGAGGGAGAGGATGGCAGTTCCGCTCTCTCCACCGCACAGGCGGCACAGTAGTCATACAGAGGATCGCAAGTGATACAGAGGCCGGAAGATAACCGCGAAACATTCGAACACATTGATACTGACACCAGAGAGCGGATTCTGACCTTCATCGAGTCGATGGAGGCCGGGAATACGCTTTTCCTGCAACAACTGGAACAAGAGGCGCTGGACCACGACATCCCGATCATCAGGACGCAGACCCAGAGCCTCATTAAATTTCTGCTGACATTGAAGAGACCGGCGCACATCCTCGAAGTGGGGACGGCGACCGGCTTTTCTGCGCTGTTCATGCTGACGTACGCGCCGGGAAAGCCTGCGCTTGTTACCATCGAACGGGATGAGGCAAGATACCGGAAAGCGTTAGAGAACCGGCAGGCCGCGCTGGATGCCGGGGAACTGAACGATGCCGCACGGTGTGAAATGCTGGAAGGCGATGCTGCAGAGATTCTCTCACAGATGCAGGCGCCGGAAGGTGAGGCAGGCTACGATTTCATCTTCATGGATGCCGCGAAGGGACAGTATATCAATTTCCTGCCGGATGTGCTGCGCCTCCTTGCACCCGGAGGCCTCCTTCTCTCCGATAACATTTTCAAGGACGGCGAAATTCTGGAATCGAGATTCGCGGTGAAACGGCGCGACCGCACAATACATAAACGTATGCGGGAGTACCTGACCGCATTAACACATAACGAGGCGTTGCAGACACTGCTCCTGCAGGAGGGCGACGGCGCCGCGATCAGCATTAAAAAGAAATGAGTGAAATGAAGAAAATCAACAGGAAGAAACCGGAGCTCCTCTGCCCGGCGAAGGACCTGGAGGTGTTAAAAACCGCGGTCGATTTCGGCGCGGACGCCGTCTATATCGGCGGCGAGGCTTTCGGCCTGCGTGCAAAGGCGAGGAACTTCAACAGAGAGGAAATGGCGGAGGGCATCCGCTATGCCCACGCACACGGTGCGAGAGTCCATGTGACAGCTAATATCCTGGCACACGACCCGGACCTTGCAGGGGCGGCGGAGTATTTCCGGGAGCTCGAGGAGCTGCGGCCCGACGCGGTCCTTGTCGCGGACCCCGGCATGTTCGCACTCGCGAAAGAGAACTGTCCGGATGTCGAGATCCACATCTCCACCCAGGCGAATAATACGAATTACGGAACCTTCAACTTCTGGGCAGCGCAGGGCGCCAAACGCGTCGTGTGCGCGCGGGAGCTTTCCCTTGCGGAGATCCGGGAGATTCGGGACAATACGCCGAAGGATCTCGAGATTGAGGCCTTTGTGCACGGCGCGATGTGCATCTCCTATTCCGGCAGGTGCCTTCTGTCCAACTATTTCACAGGGCGCGATGCGAACCACGGCGAGTGCACGCACCCCTGCCGTTGGAAGTACGCGGTAATGGAAGAGTCGAGGCCCGGCGAATACCTCCCGATCGAAGAGAATGAGAGGGGCACCTTTATTTTCAATTCCAGGGATCTGTGCATGATCGAGCACATCCCGGAGCTCGTAGAGGCAGGCATCGACTCCCTCAAGATCGAGGGGCGCATGAAGACCGCGCTCTATGTCGCGACCGTAGCGAGAACCTACCGGAAGGCAATTGACGACTATTTCGAGAGCGAGGGGAAATACCGCGCGAACATGGACTGGTACCGGGAAGAGATTCGCAAGTGTACCTACCGAAGATTTACGACCGGATTCTATTTCGGCAAGCCTTCGGAAGAGTCCATGGTCTATGACAGCAACACCTACGTCAGCGAATCCGTCTGGCTGGGCATCGCCGAAGAGGTGCAGAATGCAGGTACTACCTTTGAGCTTCCTCGCGGCGGGAGTGCGGTTCGCATCACCCAGCGGAATAAATTCAGCGTCGGCGACGGCATTGAGCTCATGAAGCCGGACGGCCGCGATGTGCAGACGAAGGTTGTCGCGATGATCAACGAGGCAGGTGAGGCAGTCGAGAGCGCACCGCACCCGAAGGAACGGCTCTGGATCATCCTGGACGCCGAGGCAGACCAGGGCGATCTGCTCCGCACCGAAACCAACGAGCGGATACGGACGTAATCCGTGAATACGGTTTCGCGGAAATACATCCGGGTGTATAATGCACGGGAAAAAGCGATTGACGCGGAATGCCGCGCAGCGGCCCGTATCTCAGCGGCGAAGCGCAGCCGCCCTGTGGAAAAGAGGAAGATATGAGTGACAAGATCAATCTCGAAACGCTGTATGGAGAGAATGTCTTCACCATCAGCAAGATGAAGGAGCGGCTTCCAAAGAGTGTCTTTCGGAACGTGGTCAACGTCATGCAGAACGGCGGGGATCTCTCACCGGAGGATGCGGATGTCGTTGCCAAGGCCATGAAGGACTGGGCCATTGAGAACGGGGCGACCCACTATACCCACTGGTTCCAGCCGCTGACGGGGATCACGGCGGAGAAACACGACTCGTTCATTACATCCCCCGACGAAGAGGGCAGGGCAGTGACTTCCTTCTCCGGCAGGGATCTCATCAAGGGAGAGACGGACGGTTCCTCCTTCCCTTCCGGCGGCCTCCGTTCCACGTTCGAGGCCAGAGGCTATACGGCCTGGGATGTGACCAGCCCCGCTTTCCTCAAGGAGTCCGGCACCGGCGTCACCCTTTGCGTCCCGACCTCCTTCCTCTCCTATACCGGCGAAGCGCTGGACAAGAAGACACCGCTCATGCGTTCCATGGAGGCGGTGAATAAACAGGCACTGCGCATCCTGCGCCTCTTCGGCGATACCGCGGCTTCCCGCGTCATCTCTTCCACCGGCGCGGAGCAGGAATATTTCCTTGTAGACAAAGACAAATATTTGCAGAGAACCGATCTCATCTTCACAGGCCGCACACTGTTCGGCGCGCCTGCGCCGAAGGGGCAGGAGATGGATGACCACTATTTCGGTGTCATCCGGGAGAGAGTCGGCGAATTCATGAAGGATCTGAACGTCGACCTCTGGAAGCTCGGCGTTCCCGCGAAGACGCAGCACAATGAGGTGGCGCCAGGCCAGCACGAGCTCGCGCCGATCTATGAGAACTCCAATCTCGCGACAGACCATAACCAGCTGATCATGGAATCCATGAAGCGGATCGCGGACCATCACAGAATGCGCGTCCTGCTCCATGAGAAACCGTTCGCAGGCGTCAACGGCTCGGGGAAACACAACAACTGGTCGCTCACGACGGACACGGGAGAGAACCTCCTGGATCCCGGTACTTCCCCGGAAGAGAATGTGAGATTCCTCCTTGTGCTCTCCTGCATCATCAAGGCGGTCGATGAGCACGCGGATCTGCTGCGCCAGAGCGCGTCCGACGTCGGCAACGATTTGAGACTCGGCGCGAACGAGGCGCCGCCTGCCATTGTTTCGATCTTCCTCGGCAAACAGCTGACGGATGTCGTGAAACAGCTCATTGAGACCGGCAAGGCGAACAGTCACATCGAGGGCGGCGTTCTGAAGACGGGTGTCTCCACGATGCCGGATTTCATTAAGGATGCGACAGACCGGAACCGTACGAGCCCGTTTGCCTTCACCGGCAACAAGTTCGAGTTCCGCATGGTCGGCTCCTCCGACTCCATGGCGGATTCCACGACGACGATCAACGCGATCGTCGCGGAGGCATTCAGTGACGCGGCGGATGAGCTGGGGAGGGCGGACGATTTCGAGCTCGCGGTACACGACCTCATCAAAGAGAATCTTTCCGCACACCAGCGGATTATTTTTGAAGGCAACGGGTATTCCGCGGAGTGGGTCGAGGAGGCGGCAAAGCGCGGCCTGCCGAACATCCCTTCCATGATCGAGGCGGCTCCCGCCCTGACGACAGAGAAGAGCGTGAAGCTGTTCGAGAAGTTCGGTATTTTCACGAGAACAGAGCTGGAGTCCCGCGAAGAGATCACGTACGAGACCTACGCGAAGAAGATTAATATCGAAGCCCTCACCATGATCGACATGGCGGGCAAACAGGTGATCCCTGCCTGCATGAAGTATGAGCGGGACCTTGCGAACACGATCATCGCGGTGAAGAGCGCCGGTGCGACATTCAGCGCCGAGACGGAGAAACTGCAGAAGATCGCGGACGATATCGACGAGGCGCAGAATGCGCTGGACCGTCTCCGTGAACTGGAGAAGGCGGCGGATGGGATCCGGGATGAGAAGGAGCTTGCCTTCTATTACAAGGATACAATCCTGCCGGCGATGACGGCGCTTCGGAAACCCTGTGACCTTCTGGAGACCATGGTGGACAAGAAATCCTGGCCGTTCCCGACCTACGAGGATCTGCTGTTCGAACTGTAACCACGGGTATCTGTTCAGTACAGCCTGAAGCAAAAGCCCAAGGGCTTGCTTCTCTTGGCGTACAAAAGCAGATATTCAGCAGGCATGGCCGCAATTCCGCTTTGCGGAATACTTGCGCAGCAAAATCTGCATGTGCGGCCTGCTGTTTTGACACTAGAGGATAGTTTACTATGAGAATAATTGTGGTTGGCTGCGGCAAGGTGGGTATGGCCATCGTGGAGCGCCTCAGCACCGAAGGACATGACATTGCCGTCATTGATACGGACAGCAAGGTGATCGCGGACGTGACGGACAACTTCGACGTCATGGGCATTGTCGGAAACGGCGCGAGCTACAGTACGCTGAGCGACGCCGGCATCGAGGACACGAATCTTTTGATCGCGGCCACGGACTCGGATGAGCTCAATCTCCTGTGCTGCCTGTTCGCGCGCAAGGCGGGCGACTGCCGGACGATCGCCAGGGTGAGGAGTCCTCTCTATCGCGGGGAAATCGGATTCATCAAGGACGAGCTCGGTCTGTCCATGACAATCAACCCCGAATACGCGGCGGCGACGGAGATCTCAAGGCTTCTTCGCTTCCCCTCCGCCATCAAGATTGACACCTTCGGCAAGGGCAGGGTAGAACTGTTACAGTTCGTGATCCCGGAAGGCTCCCTGCTCGATCACCTCGCTCTGCAGGATATGCCCGGCCGGGTGAAATCCGAGGTTCTCGTCTGCGCGGTACAGCGCGGCAATGACGTCGTGATCCCGAATGGCGCCTATGTGCTGCAGGCAGGCGATACGATCAGCATTGTAGCGAGCCCCGTGCACGCGAGGAATTTCTTCTCAAGGATCGGCGTCGACACCCACCGCGTCGGCAACGCCATGATCGTCGGCGGCGGCACGATTGCCTACTACCTCGCGAAACAGCTGATCAACTACGGCATCGACGTCAAGATCCTGGAGAAGGATCTGCACCGCTGCGAGGAGCTCTCTGACCTTCTGCCGGAAGCGATCATCATCAACGGCGACGGCACGGATCAGGACCTTCTGCGCGAGGAAGGCATCGAGACCTGCGACGCGTTCGTAACGCTCACGGGCATCGACGAGGAGAATATCTTCGTGTCCATGTTCGCGCAGCAGAGCAATCCGGGCGTCAAGATCATCACGAAGACCAACCGGATCTCCATTGACAACATCATTGACAAGTTCAACCTCGGCAGCATGATCCACCCGAAGAACATCACCGCCGAGTATATCGTGCGCTATGTCCGTGCGATGCAGAACTCCATCGGCAGCAATGTCGAGACGCTGTACAATATCGTGGAAAACAAGGCAGAAGCCCTCGAGTTCACGGTGCACGAGGGCGCGAAGGTAACCGGTACGCCGCTCTCTGATTTGAAGCTCAAGGACAATGTCCTGATCGCGGGTATTCTGCGACACAACAGGTTCATCCTGCCCGTCGGTCAGACGACCATCGAGGTGGGAGACAGCGTGATCATCGTGACGACGCACCGGGGCTTCGGCGATATCGGAGACATTCTGCGTTAGGAGACAACTGGACATGCATTACAATATAGTTCGATATATTCAGGGGATGATCCTCAAGATTGAGGCAGTTCTCCTCCTCCTGCCCGCGTTCGTTGGTTGCATCTATCGCGAGAAGGCGGCATGGTCGTTCTTCATCGTGGCGGCGATCACGGCGGCGCTCGGGTTTCTCCTGACGATACGGAAGCCGAAGAAGTTCGTGTTCTACGCAAGAGAAGGCATCGTCAGCGTCTCCTTTGCCTGGATTCTGATCTCAATATTCGGCGCCATTCCGTTTGTCATCAACGGAGACATCCCGAATTACACGGACGCGCTGTTCGAGACGATCTCGGGCTTCACGACGACGGGAGCCAGCATTCTGGCGGACGTCGAGGTACTCTCGCACGCGTCTCTTTTCTGGAGAAGCTTCACGCACTGGGTCGGCGGCATGGGCGTCATTGTCTTCATGCTCGCCATCGTTCCGATGACCGGTGGCTATAACGCGCAGCTCATGCGGGCGGAATCGCCGGGCCCCTCGTTCGGCAAGCTGGTTCCGAAGCTGCGTGAGAGCGCGAAGATCCTGTATCTCATTTATTTCGCGATGACGGTGATCACAATTGCCGCCCTCCTCATCGCGGGTATGCCGCTGTTCGATTCCCTCTGCATGGCGTTCGGCGCGGCGGGTACCGGCGGCTTTGGCATTCACAATGACAGCATCGGCGGTTATACGATCCTGCAGCAGGCGATCCTGACGATTGCCATGCTCGCGTTCGGCGTCAATTTCAACGCGTACTATTTCCTGCTCGGCAAGGACAAAAAACAGGCGTTCAAAATGGAAGAGGTGCGCTGGTATTTTCTCATTGTGGCGGCAGCGATTGCGATCATCACGTTCAATATCCGCAGCACGTTCGAGAGTCTGTATCTTGCTTTCCATCACGCGGCGTTCCAGGTCGCAACGATTATCACGACGACGGGCTACAGCACGGTTGACTTCGATCGGTGGCCGGAGCTCTCACGCGGCATCCTGGTCCTTCTGATGTTCATCGGCGCCTGCGCGGGTTCAACGGGTGGAGGCATCAAGGTTTCCCGCATTGTCATTCTCTTCAAGACGGTGAAGCAGCAGGTGGTCGAATACCTGCACCCCAATGCGGTCACCTGCGTCAAGTTCGACGGCAGGACATCGGAGAAAGAGACGGTGCACGGCGTATCGGTATACCTTGCCACTTACCTGTTCCTGTTCGTGATCTCAGTTTTCATCCTGACGCTGGATCCCAGGTGGGATCTTGTGACGGATTTTACTGCAGCTGCTGCGACCTTCAATAATATTGGACCCGGACTCGCGGGCGTCGGACCCACCTGCAACTATGGCGGGCTGACGGTTTTATCCAAGTACACACTGATGTACGACATGCTGGCCGGCAGACTCGAGCTGTATCCGATGCTGATGCTGTTCCTGCCGCGCGTCTGGAAGCGGAACTGATTTTCGGCATATTCACGGCAGCTCCGGATTCCGATACCGCCCGCAGCATACCGCGTGCATACCGGCACCGGCAGCGTATTCCCCTGATTTGTTCAGGGGGATACGCTGCCGGTGTTTTTTTGCGCGATAAGCCGGAGAATTCCGCCGTGCCGGCACGAGCGGAAATTCGACGGGCAATGGTCTCTAGGCGGCTGTGCCGTGAGATGAGTGAAAGCGCCGGCTGGTCAGGCGATGGACTGTCTATCCGATCGCTTGCGCAGTTGCGCGGACCTGCGGCGAACGGATGACAGACTTATTAGGAGAAAATTACGATACAATGAAAAAATTAATCAGAAATATCATAAAAATATACATATATTGCATAATATAATCCTATCACAAGATATAAACAATAATTTAATATAGGATAAATGCCGAAAACACACCGGGAAATACCAAATTATTCGGCAACAGGAGGGGAATATGTCAAAGAGTATCATTACAAGAGCAGCCGCGATACTGCTGTCGTTCTGTCTGGTGATCGGCGGGACAGACATAACCGTGTTTGCGGAAGGCGGCAATGGCGGCCTTACTGACGGGAATACGGCAAATGTTACGGATGCTGGCGGGACACAGACAAGCGATGCTGCCGACGAGACGAAGGAGAAGGAGTCCGTATACGAAGGGGACGGCTTCAGAGTCACCTGCCAATTACAGGATTCCTGGGACGGCGGGTACACAGCCGGCGTTCGGATAGAGAATACCGGGACTGACGTTATCGAAAGCTGGGCCCTGGGCTTTGATTGTCCGGGAGGAATTTCCGGTGTCTGGAATGCGGAACTGGAAACCTCCGATCCCGAAAATCCCGGAAAATATGTCGTAAGAAACGCAGGCTGGAATCAGGACATCGCCGCAGGGCAGAGTGTGGAGTTCGGCATTAACGGAGAGGGGGATTTTGCCGGCTTTCCGAGTGAATATCACTTACTGGGAAAGATCAGCAGTGTCACCACGGAGGACTACCGCGTCGAATACGAATGTAAGACGGATTGGGAGACAGGGTTCAGTGCAGAGATAACGGTCACCAATCTTACGGATGAGGAGCTGAGCGACTGGGTCCTGGAATTTGATTATGAGAGCAGCATCTATGACATCTGGGACGCGGTGGTCGAATCCCATGAGGACAATCACTATGTCATCCGGAATCATGATTATAACAGCGGGATTCCCGCAAACGGCAGCGTAAGCTTCGGATTCAACGGAGAAGCCGGGAAGGGTGAAGACGCGCCTGAGAATTACAGTCTCTATTCCTATCGTGATGAGGAAGGAGGTGCGGCAGAAACAGATCCGGAACTTGATGCGGACAATGACGGATTACCTGACTGTATTGAACAGCGTTTCGAAACAGACATCCGCAAAACGGATACGGATGACGACGGCCTGTCAGATTATGTGGAGCTGTACTCGCTTGCACTGGACCCGCTTTCAGAAGATACCGATGGAAACGGATTGAGCGACGCAGAGGAAGATCTTGACGGCGACGGGCTCAGCAACTTGACCGAGTACCAGATCGGGACGAAGATTTACAGCGCCGATACGGATGAGGACGGACTGACTTAAATGACCCCTCCTTTGATCCTGTCATTTATTATTTCAATGAGGAGACACAGCTGTTAGAGCCGCTGGATACCACGGTCAGCGGAAACGTCGCATCCGCGGCGACAGATCATTTTTCCACATACATACTGCTGAATCGAAAGAAATTCGAGGATTCGTTCAAGTGGCAGGACGTATGGACGGCATCGGATCATTCCGGCGCCGATGTGGCGCTGATCATCGATGATTCCGGCAGCATGTCAGACAATGACGGCTCGAGGGCCAGATTGTCCGTTGCGCGGAACCTGATAGATCATCTTCCCGAGAACAGCCGCGTTGGCGTGGTGAGATTCGGGGGCAGTCCGGTCAAGCTGACGGATACGCTGACCAGCGATAAAGAGAAGGCGAAATCCTACCTGACCTCCTCGTATTTTCATGCTTACGACGGTACGTATATGTATGCCGCCATTGACAAAGCGTTCTCGTATTTCAGCGATGCGGATGATGATACGCTGAAAATGATGATCGTACTGAGTGATGGCGAAACGGAAGATACATCCAGGCACGCGGCTGTTATAGACAACGCAAAGAGCAAGGGCATTAAAATATATACAGTCGGGCTGGGGAAGGGCAGCTCCAGGTATTTCAATGATTATATGAAGCCGCTGGCGGAAGAAACCGGCGGCGCCTTTTACCTGGCTTCCGAAGCGGATGAGCTGGCAGCGATTTATGAGGACATCAACGATAAGATAGACATCACGACAGACAGTGACAGAGACGGCGTGCCGGACTACTACGAAGACCACATGGTGATGTTCAACGGAATGTCGCTGAAAATGGACAAGAACAATCCTGACAGCGACAATGACGGTCTGCCGGACGGCGAGGAAGCACTGGATCTCAACTATCGGTATAACGCGGACAAAACAAAGGTTATTGTTACAGGGAGGTTTCTGTCGGACCCATCGATGACAGACACAGATGGGGATGGCGTCACTGATCAGGATGAGATTGGCAGTTACGGTACATCACCGGTAAAGGCTGATACGGATGGTGACGGCCTGGATGATTATCTGGAGATCACTAATTGGTTTGATCCGTTTGAAGCCGATGCAGATTCAGATGGAAGATTGGATTCGCAAGAGTATTCGGAAGGCACCAGTCCGTTTGAATATGATAAAAGCTGGGATGAGTATCGCTATGATTTTATCAAAGGCTTTATCAAAGGCGACTTTATAGCAGAGCCGGATAATCTTGCGGTTGTCATGGGGCAGATCGCGAGCTGCTTCATTCCATTCTCTGATGCCCGGGATGTTGTCGGGAACATTAAGAACGGTGATTATATCATGGCTGGGATCAGTGCTCTGGGATTGATCCCGCTCGCAGGAGATGCGACTGAAGCCGTGGCAAAGGCAGGGAAATTTGCCCTTGGAAATATAGATGATCTGCCCAAAATTGTAGCGCTGGGTGAATTCCTCGAGAAAAATTTCCCGGATGCAATGAAACTGCTGGGGAAAAATGACGACTTTATACACGCAGTAAATAACATCACGGATGAAGACACTATACGCCTGACGAGAACGGAAGCGAAGCGAATCACCAAAATGTTCACAGAGGCAGGTGTGCCCGAAGACACGGCACGCGTGATGGTCAAAATTTTCGAAGCTCCCGATTCGAAAATACTGGCAAAAAACATGATCGCAAGCGGGATTGTGAAGCCGGACTATCCGTGCGCCGCACACCATATTGTGGCGGGGTGCAGTAAAGGAGCAAAGGAAGCAAGGGCAAAATTGCGTAAATTTGGTATCAGTATTAATGATGCGGCCAATGGGGTTTTTCTGCCAACGGTCAGGAATGTATCCGAAGCAGCGTATCATCCTTCATTGCACACAAATTCTTATTACGATAAAGTTAATGAGTTATTGGCTACGGCAAAAAGTAAGCAAGAAGCTATGGATATGTTGAAGAAAATTTCGGAGAAATTGATGAAAGGTACTTTTTAGTTAAGAGGCTATTTATGAAGATTTGGAAATTAAAATCGGATTTGGAACATTTTGATAATCTGACCACTGTATACGACCGAGACCTAGATTATTTGATGGATTTTGACGGGAGCAGTAAAAAGGCTAGCTGGAAACCGATTAAGGTTGAGCGGATGGAACCTGATCAATATGATGAACTGGGTGACGCTCCAAGATTTACTATCCCGGCGTTCAGTGAAAGAGCCGTCAGAATACTGCATCCTCTTATAGGCAAATCGGTTGAAGAGTTAGAACTGGATTATCCTGAAAAGTATTATGCAATCAATGTTCTTACAATATTAGACGTGATTGATTATAAAAAATCAAAATATGATACTTTTAGTGACGGAAACAGAATCATGTGGTTTGAAAAGTATGCATTCAGGAATGTTCCCGAACTGTCAGAATATGACATTTTTAAAATCCCGGATGAAACTACAAGAAAGCCATTTGTATCAGACCGTTTCAAGGAAGCGGTAGAAGCTAATGGACTGCGAGGCTTTGCGTTTGAGCTTGTTTGGGACAGTGAGGCCGAGGTGCCGGAAGAGGACACCACTGCAACAGAATCTGCGGGTCCTGACAACACACCGAAAAATCCGCCGGAGAATATAACAGTGGAAGATATTTTCAGCATTGTCCGTCCGCTGGATAATCTGGAAGTTTCGAAGATCAAGGTTTATTCCCTCATTGGTGAAACGCTTTTTAAAATCAACCATAAGGATGGGGTAAAGGCGGTGGAGCAGATCGACCACATCGTCAGCGACATCATAAAGGCAGGCATCTATCCTCCGGTGTGCAGGTCGTACAATGATGCTGCCGTGGAACTGGGATATGTTTTAGGCTGGATCATCAGTGAGGAATATCACTGGGACTGGATGGCATTCGGGGATGAAAGTTATCTTTATCACGGCGTAGTTTCCCCGCATCATCTGTATGCATTTGCGCCTGTTGCGTATATTTACAGGCTGCTGACGGAAAGCGATGCGGAGAATGCGGATGTTACGGTAGCTCTGCTGTTCAATATGCTGAAAGAAATAGAAGATAATCCGGCGAACGCGGGGTACAGGTTTATCGTGTAGGGGAATGAGTATTCTCTTAATAACGGAGATATCCTTTAAGAAGATTTGGAAATTAGGGTATGAAAGAAACTTATCCAATGGCATTAAGAGTATACAAGGGAGAGGGGCGAATCCTTATTGTTCCCGTGGTTCATCATGTATATGGCTATT
>FNQX01000007.1 GCA_900107575.1 Lachnospiraceae bacterium NK3A20
GATAGCATTCGGACAAAGGGAAGTCAATGGTGAATTTTGGGATCGAACTCCTTATTTATCTGGAAAAAGCAGGAGTGATGTCCTGTGTGGCACGCCGCGCCGACCTGATCCACCACGGCGAGCATGGTGTCGAGGTCGCAGTCAAGCGTCAGGGAATGCACGTATTGGAAATGTCCGCTCGTCGCCCCCTTGACCCAGAGCTCCTGCCGCGATCTGGACCAGTAGGTCATGATCCCGGTCTCCAACGTCTTCTCGTAGGCCTCCTCGTTCATGTAGGCGACCATCAGCACTTCCTTCGTGCCGGCTTCCTGTACGACAACCGTCAGAAGGCCCTGGGGATCCTTTTTGAGCTGCTTCCAGGAGAAGGCCGCATTGTGATTCAATTCTCTCTGATCCTTATTGTCCGGCATAATATTCAGAACTTCCTATTCTCTAAACTCACTCGATTCGAGAAGGTTCTTTCCTCAGATCACATGGATGTCGCTTCGCGCGAAATATCAAAGCGTCCCCTTCGTGCTCAGCACATCTTCGATGCGCACATCTATCTGCGTCGCCGTATCGAGCGCCTTGGAGAAAGCCTTGAACATTGCCTCGATAATGTGGTGCGCGTTCGTTCCCGAGAGTACGTGGAAGTGCAGGTTCATGCCTGCCGCGTAGGACAGAGAGTAGAAGAACTCGCGAACGAGCTGCGTATCGAACTCCCCGACCATGGGCGCCGTGATCTTCTCTTCTCCCTCGAAAACAAAATAAGGCCGGTCGCAAAGATCAATGGCACACAGAACGAGGGCTTCGTCCATGGGAAGGATGAAATAGCCGTAGCGTTTGATTCCCTTCTTGTCCCCGATCGCTCTGCGTATCGCCGTGCCCAGCACTATGGCAGCATCTTCGACACTGTGGTGCCCGTCGACGGCAATGTCTCCCTTAACCGCCGCGTCCAGATCGAACAGGCCATGCCGCGCAAAGGCAGCCAGCATATGATCGAAGAACCCGATCCCGGTCGAGATCTTCGCCCTGCCGGTTCCGTCAATATTCAGATGGATCTTGATATCCGTTTCACCCGTTCTGCGGGCCGCCTCAGCGTTACGTGCTGCCATGTTTTCCTCCTAAGAATTAATTCTCCTCGAACCTGACCGCGATGGAGTTGGCATGTGCCGTCAGCTGCTCATTCTCGGCAAAGAGCTCGATGTCCTTCGAATCCCTTTGGAGTGCGTCCCTGGTGTAGCATATAACACTCGATCTCTTGATGAACTGGTCGACGCCGAGGGGACTGGAGAACCGCGCCGTCGAGTTCGTCGGCAGGATGTGGTTCGGTCCCGCGTAGTAGTCCCCGAGCGGTTCGCTGCTCCAGGGGCCGAGGAAGATGGCGCCGGCATTCTTTACCTTCTCCATGGTCTTCCAGGGATCCTTTGTCACGATCTCCATGTGCTCCGACGCGATCTCGTTCGCCGCGTCGATGAGCTCGTCCATGTTGTCGGATACGAAGATGCGGCCGTAATTATCCAGTGACTGCCGCATAATATCCGCCCGGGATAGCGTTTGCAGGAACCCGTCAATCTCTTCCGAAACCTTGTCCGCAAGCTCTTTCGACGTCGTGAGCAGAATGGAGGATGCCAGCGGATCGTGCTCCGCCTGGGAGAGCAAATCTGCCGCGACGAATCTGGGATTGGCACTCTCGTCCGCGAGGACGAGAATCTCCGAAGGCCCCGCAACAGAATCAATGCCCGTGATGCCGAACACCGCTTTCTTCGCGAGGGCCACATAGATGTTGCCTGGCCCCGTGATCTTGTCTACTCTCGGAATCGTCTCCGTTCCGTACGCCATCGCCGCAATCGCCTGCGCGCCGCCGACCTTGTAGATCTCATCCGCGCCAGCGATATCCGCCGCGACAACGCTTCCCGCGGGCACCCTGCCGTTTCTGTCCGGAGGCGTGCACATGATGATCTTCTCTACACCTGCCACTTTCGCGGGGATGATGTTCATGAGAACAGAGGAAGGGTAAACCGCCCGGCCGCCCGGCACGTAACAGCCAGACACCTGGATCGGTGTCACTCTCTGCCCGAGGATGGAGCCGTCCGGCTGCAGCACCTGCCAGTTCTGTCCGATTTTCTTTTTCTGTTCTTCGTGATAGGCACGAATGTTGTTCGCCGCCCTTTTCATCACATCGATGAAGGCAGGATCCAGCTCTTCGTACGCCGCTTCGATCTCTTCTCTTGTGACGCGCAGCGTCTCCGGCGTCAGGTGGCAGTGGTCAAATTTCTCTTCCAGTTCGATGACAGCCCTGTCACCGCCATCGACCACCTTTGCTATGATATCATCCACAGCAGCCTGCTGCTCTTTGTAGCTCGCGGGGTTTCTGCCCTTTAAGAGCTGCAGCAGCTCCGTTCTGGTATCCTCATTGAGATTCACTGTTATCATGTCTTCCCCCTCCAGGCCTCCAGTGCCTTCCGCACGTCCAGAATGAACTGGCGTATCCTGTCTGTTTGCATCTGCATGCTCACCTGATTCACGATCATGCGCGCGGAGAGATCGCACACCGTCTCCAGCACCTCGAGGCCGTTCGCTCGTAGCGTCGATCCCGTCTCCACGATGTCTACGATGACGTCGGAGAGACCCACGAGAGGCCCCAGTTCGACAGAACCGTTGAGTTTGATGATGTCGACGGTCTGGTGTTTCGTATTATAGAAATAGTCCCTTGCGATGTTCGGGTACTTGGAAGCCACGCGGATCATCTCGTGGTGCTGCAGGCGCTCTCTGGCCGCCGCCGGGCCCGCGACGCACATGCGGCATTTGCCAAAGCCCAGATCCAGTACCTCATAGACGCGACGGTTCTCTTCCATAATGATATCCGAGCCGACAATGCCGATGTCAGCCGCGCCATACTCCACATAGGTCGGCACATCCGGCCCCTTGGAGAGGAAAAAGTTCATCCGCTGCTCCGCATTCCGGAAAATAAGCTTCCTGGAGTCTTCCTTCATTTCCTCGCAGGAGTAGCCTGCCTTCTCGAGGAGAGCCATCGTCTTGTCCGCGAGTCGCCCCTTTGTCAATGCGATTGTCAAATCCTGCATGTTGTATCCTCTTGCGCGAGCACTACCCTGCTGCCTTCCCTTCGCAGTGCTTCCGCTTCCTTCAGCTTCTCTTCGAAGTTCGTCTCGTTCCAGACGATGGTCACCGGCGCATCCGGCACCTGAATTCCGATTTGCTGCGCCCTGAGTGCCTCGATGAGTGTTTCCAGGCGGATCATGAACCCGATCGCCGGCGCGTCCTTGCCGAACTGTGACAGGAGCGTATCATAGCGGCCGCCAGTCGCGACGGCATCCCCGACGCCGTAGGTATAGGCCTTGAAAATGATTCCCGTGTAATACTGATATTTCGACAGAAGCGACAAATCGAAGCTCACATAGCGCTCGACACCGTAGAGCCGCAACACCCGATATACGTCGATCAGCCGCTGCAGCGCGCTCGCGGCCCTCTCGTTCGGCGCCGTCTGCTGCACCTCTTTGAGATCCTCATCATTTTTCATGAAATCCGCGATCTTGAGGAACTGTTCCCGGTACAGTGGCAGAACCCTGCCGCCTTTTAAGAGTGTCTCCGCGGCGTAGTAATTCTTGCCGGACAGATATTCGCGCAGCTCTTCCTCCATGTCGTCATCGATCCCGGCGGCGTCGCAGATGCCCTTGAAATATTCGACATTGCCGACCGTGATCTGGAAATTGGACAGCCCTGCCGACAGGAGCGAGCGGATCAGCATCGCGAGCATTTCTGCGTCCGCGTAGACAGACCTCTCATTCACGAGCTCCGCGCCGAGCTGCGTACTCTCTTTGAGTTTCCCCTGGAGATTGGAGTTGTTCGTGAAAGCGCTGCCCTCGTAGCAGAACCTTAGCGGCTTCGTCTCCTCCATGTAGTATTTCGCAGCGCACCGCGCAACGGACGGCGTGAAATCCGGCCGCAGCACCATAGTGTGCCCGTCCTTATCGAAGAACTTGTACAGCTCGTTCGACGGAATCGTACCAATCTCCTTCGAGAAAACATCAAAGAACTCGAACGTCGGCGTCCTGACAGCCTCATAGCCATAGGAGCGGAACGTGTCCGAGATCAGGCGCTGCACCGCCTCGTATTCGGCATAATCCCTGCCGTAGTGGTCCCAGACGCCCTCGGGGGTGTGCAGCAGTTTCTGACTCTTACCTTTCGACATATCCTATCCTCTGAAAATAACAGGCGTCCGCCAGTACCTTTGGCGCCGCCTGCGCAGTTGTTTTCACCGGGGCGTGCTTCACTATGGTAACGTGATATCATGGTAGCACGTGAAACTGAGTGGTATTGTATCGAACGAAACTTCTCTTGTCAACGCCCAAAGAGTTACGTGCGCTCCGTGATGTCCTTGTTGATCATATCGAGGTACGGCACGAGGACGCCGCGCTCCTTCGGCAGGATATAGGTCTGATCCAGCTCGTCGAAGCGGAAACTCTTGCGCCCGCCGGCATTCATACGGTCCCAGAACGGCATGAAATGGCGCAGCGGCAGGTAGTAATACACCTCGATCCCCGTGAAATAGATGAGGAAAAAGGCGATACCATCCTGCCGCTCGAAGCGCTGCATGAATTCGACCTGATGCGGGTGAATGTTCTGCAGAGAAAATGTCGTCGACTTCGACTCCTTGGCGTCGAAACAGATCGGGTACCCCTGCACCGCCCCAATGTAGTCGACGGTCGATCTCTGGTCGAAATACGCGAGTGTGATCTGGCTCGACGACTTGTCCATGCGGATCGGCGTGATCGGCGTCGGGATCTTCTGCACGAGACACAAGCCCTGATCCATGTAAGTTTCGTTGGTTCGGTTGATCTCTTCTTCTAACTGAGAACCGCGCAGACCGCGGCTGTTCCAGGTTGGCATTGCAACTCTCCCTGATGAATCTGTTCCTTTAATCCGTCCTCCGAAGCGCTCATCGGTTCATGATTCTCCGGAAAACAGCAGGCGCCCCGATCTCTATGGTCCTGCCGGACAGGTCCTGGAATTCCCCATCCATTTCGGGGAACACAACCCGCACACAGCACAGCAGTTGAGATTTCACGCCAAATGGCGCAGCAGCCAGGTTCATCGCGCTACTGCCGTATTTGACATCTCCCACGATCGGATGGCGGATGGCGGCAAGGTGTGCGCGCAGCTGGTGCGTCTTGCCGGTCACAAGTTCCGCTTCGAGAAGGGTTAGGCTTCGATCCTTCGTGTGCATGAGCGGGCGGTAAAGGGTCTTTGTGTAGGCTGTCCCTTCCGTCTGGTTCTTATAAATGCTCACCTTATTTAACTTTGTATCTTTGTCCAGATAACCTTCAATGACGCCGGGCTCTCTGAGGTCACCTGCGACCACCATTTGATAGAATTTCCGCAGCGTCCGCTCCCGCAGAAGCTCCGTCACCCTGCGGCTGCCCTGCAGCGTCTTCGCACAGAGAACCAGACCGGAGGTGTTCCGGTCCAGGCGGTTCGCAACCGATGGAACAAAGTGAAGGAGATCTTTGTCCGTGATCTGATGCTGCGAGAGGAGGTATCCGATGAACCACTCATTCAGCGACTGGTCAGATGGCTGCGCCTTCTGTGATAAGACACCTGCGGGCTTGTTCACAACGAGCAGCTCCGTGCCCTCATAGACAATGCGAAGATCGGGATAGTTGGATTGCAGTGTTCGATAAGCTGCAAGATACCTGTCAGTTGCTGTCCCCGCGGCATTGGTGCGAGAACCTCCAGGGTGATGTTCTTCCTGCGGAGCATCTCGCAAGCGACTCCTTGCCTCATGCGTAAGCTCCCCCGAAAGTGAGGTTCCGGACATGGACTCCCCAGCGAATTTCGCAAAGGTGTCATCCGACAGGAAGAACTTCGCTACATCCCCCTCGGTGACCAGCTCTCTCCCATCCGCCTTCTTATCATTCAGGGTGATGTTCTTCTTGCGAAGCATCTTGTAGACGAAGGCAGTCGTCGCTTCGGGCAGAACCCGCTTGATGTATTTTTCAAACCGCTGGCCACGCTCCGCCGCAGTTACCGTCATTTCCTTCATGCTGTCTCTATCTTCATCGGCTGATAATTTTCAGAACCTGTCCTTACCTATACCCATCAGGCAAGCTACCATTTTAGGTGGATATCTCTTCACAGTGAGATCCGGTAGAACAGCTGCAGGAGCTGCTCGCTTTTTCCACCAGTTCCGGAACTCAGCTCATTCAGCGTGGAGAGACGACTGATGTACTGATCCACCCGATCAAAGATTTTCACGGTATAACCGTGGAAGTTGTTTTGCTGCATCATTCTGCGAATGTGCTGCTCCCCGGCTCTCAAGTCGCATTTGGGATCCTCTGTAAGTGCGACAACACTCCCGTCTGCCACGCAGGCGTGACTTAGCGCGAAGTTATGCTTCTCGCTTGTCAGATAGAGGTCGAAGGCGCCGGGCAGCACGGATCCTGCCGAGGTGATCTTCTCGTACGCTTTCAGAGAACAGCCCCTCGCGCGCAGATACATGATCATATTCACAATAAGCTTCGCCGTAGGCAGGCACAAGAGTGCCGCCACGATGGAGAAATAATTCTGGTTGGTTCCGAAATAAGCCCGCGCGCCGAAATACACCGCCGCCACAATTCCCAGCATCAGGATCACGAGCACAATCGTGCGCTTCCTGCGGTATGCAAGATATCCGAATTCGCCTTTTGTTCTCTTCATCTCTTCTCGTATTTGCCTTCCGTACTGTCCTTCTGCCGGCTTGCGACGCAAGGCACAGGGCAGCCGGTTCCTTCATTGCCAGTTAATCTCTGTGAAATCGCGGATATAGCCGTCGCTGCTGCGTCTCTTCTCCTTGTCCATAGCCTCAGACACCGGATCGTAGACGGCAATGCAGCGCATGCCTGCGTTGTGAGCCGCCGCGATTCCATCCGGAATGTCTTCGAAAACAAGACAGGCCGCCGGTTCCACAGAGAGCTCCCTCGCGCATCTGAGATAAATGTCCGGCTGCGGCTTGCCCCGTTGCACTTCCGAGCCCGTGACAATGGTATCGAAGAGATCGAACATCCCGCGCGATCTCACTACCTGCTCCACGAGCTCCCTCGAATTGCTGGAAGCGATCCCCGTGCGGATACCACGCCGCACGCATTCGTGCAGCAGGTCTTTCGCGCCCTTTTTCGGCATGACATCGTGCGTGTAGTGATCCCAGGCCATCTGATTCCAGTCCGCCTTCATCTGTTCCAGCGAATCTGTAATGCCGAATCTCTTCTGGAAATAGATGGCAGTTTCATGCATACTGATGCCGCCGATATCTGTCTGAATATCCGCCGGCGCCTTGATCCCGAACCGGTCCAGATATTCGATGTCGATCCGTCTCCAGACCCACATGGAGTCCATAAGCGAACCGTCCAGGTCGAAAATCATCGCCTGGATATTATTGCCATTCAATACCATAAGCTCATCTTCTCAGAACTATTCAGGCTCCATCTCGAAGATTTTCTACGCCTGAGAGCCTGCCGACGCGCTACGCGCTGTATCCCGATAGGGATATGGCTACAAGCTCAATAGTTCAAAAAAGGGACGGAGTTGCTCCGTCCCGGTCCTCATTGCGATAATATATTTCAGCCTTCGCTGCCTGCGCTCTGCGTCTCATGTGAGGCGGCTGCCTCATCGAGCTGTTGCTGGGCTGCGGCGGCTGCGGCGGCATGCTGCTGGGCTGCAGCTGCGGCATTGGCCTCTGCCTGCGCCTGCTGGGCCGCGGCTGCGTTCTGCTGTGCCACCAGGGCGTTTCTGTCCTTATGGATCGTGTCCAGATACGTCTGCATATCCTGCAAATAAGTCTGGAACGTCGCGTTCGTTTCGCTGATCGCGTTCTGTGTCAGCATCTCGAGATGTCCCAGCATCTCGTCGAGATAGTTCTGTGCACGCAGGTTGTAATCGGATACCTGCTGGTTCGCGCCGCTCACGATCCTCTGTGCCTGATCATTGGCATCCGCGAGCATCTGGTTCGCTTCCGCACTGGCCTGTGCCATGATCTGTGTTGCCTGATCGTTCGCCTGCGCGAGTGTCGTGGCAGCCTGCGCGTTCGCGCTCTCTACCGTTTCCTGCGCCTGCGTGTTGGCGGCATCCGCCGTCTGCTGCGCCTGATCGTTGGCCGCGGCGAGCATCTGGTTCGCCTGGTCATAGGCCTGTTTCATGACCTCTTCTTCGTTGATCTGCTGATTCATCTGATCTGTGGCACGTTTGATCAGGGAAGCTGCCTTTGCTTTCGCGTCAGCGAAGATCTGGTCTTTCTGCTGTAAGACTTCCTGGTATCTCTCAACCTCTTCGGGTACGGTATCCCGCAGCTCCTCTACCAGACTGTCGATCCTGTCCCTGTCGACGATGATCTGATCCTTGGAGAGCGGCCTGTATTTGCAAGATTCCAGGAAATCCTGGATCTCATCAATTTTTCTCTCAATCTTATTGGCACTCATACACCATACCCCTGTTATTTATTTTTATGGGCAACTGCCCTGGCAGCATATTTCTTCTTCACGAGCTCTTCGATTTCCGGCGGCACGCACTGGCTGATATCCCCGCCGAAGCAGGCGATCTCCTTGACCGCGGACGAGCTCAGATAGGCATATTCCAGACTGGTGGTCAGGAAAATCGTATCCAGCGCACCGGCTGACAGGAGCTTGTTGGTCTGCGCGATCTGCAGCTCATACTCGAAATCGGTGACCGCACGCAGTCCCCGGATGCTGACATGTGCTCCGGTCATCTTCGCGTAATCAATTAACAGCCCGTAATACGAATCTACCTTGACATTGGGAATATCTTTGGTCACATCCTTTAGCATTTTAACACGTTCATTTACTGAAAACAACGAACTTGTCTTTGCTTTGTTATACAGTACACACACGGTGACCTCGTCGAACATTTTCGCCGCGCGCTTGATGACGTCGATATGTCCGAAGGTAACCGGATCGAAACTTCCTGGATAAACTGCCTTGATGGTACTCATGTTCTGCCTGCCTGTTATTTTTGCTAAATCCTGTGTAGGAAGAGATGCCGCTGGGATTTGTAATCCTTCTCACGCGTGATCGTATAGCCCAGCGCCTCGATGTACGAGATGTCAGAGGTAAGGTTGGTCTCAATGATGATGAGCGTCTCCCCATCGACGTAGGGGACGGCTGAGAGTTCCGCGAGCGTATTCTTCGCGATATCGGACTCGTACGGCGGATCGAGGTAGATGATGTCTGCGTGCTTCTCATGGATCCGATGCACTGCGTTCAGAACATCCATTTTGAGTAGCGTTCCCTTCTCCTCGAAGTGCGTCCTGTGCAGGTTCTCTGCGATGCACCTTGCCGCAACTCTGCCGTTCTCCGCGAAATACGCCTTCGACGCGCCACGGGAGAGCGCCTCAATGCCGATCGCGCCGGAGCCCGCGCACAGGTCCAGGAAAACGGAACCGGGCACGTCGAACTGGATGATATTGAATAACGTTTCCTTGATGATGTCCTGCGTAGGTCTCGTGTCGCGCCCGTCCGGTGCGATCAGATTCATACGCCTTGCGCTGCCCGCAATGACTCTCATAAAATTTTCCTCTTAATGCTTGCTGCCCTTTCCACCGCGGGACGTTTGGCGCTGTTCTTTAGCGCCCTAGTCCACGTGGCATTGCGTCAATGCTTGCTGCCCTTTCCACTGCGGGACGTGTGGCGCTGTTCTTTAGCGCCCTAGTCCACGCGGCATTGTGTCAATGCTTGCTGCCCTTTCCACCGCGGGACGTTTGTTTCAGCCGGCTCAGATCCAGCTCTTTCTCGTGGTAGAGGATGACGTTCGGTCCGGTGGGATTTAACAGGTAGGCTGTCTCCACATGGTCGTTTCTGCCCAGCTTCATGCCGCGCACGCCTTTCGCGTTTTTCTTCTGCTCCGCGACTTCGTCCAGGTTGAATTTGAGGAAATACCCGTCCTTCGACTGCAGTACCACGGTCTGCTGCCCGGTGACGGCACCCGCGTATACGAGCTCATCGCCGTCCGCAAGGCTCGTTGCCGAGATCGTCCGTCTTGTCACATCGAACTCGCCGCCGGATACCATCTTGATCATGGATGTCTTTGTGACGAACAGAATGCGATAGAGGTTCAGACTGCTCTGGCTGGTGATGAAGACAATGCTCTCCTTCGCCTCGTCGTAGTCGCTGACGTTGTCGATCGGCTTGCCCTTGTCGCGGAGCTTGCCGGCAGGCAGGTCAGATACCTTGACGGTGTACATGTTGCCCGTGTTGGTGAAAATGCAGACCTTGCCCGTATTCTTGCAGGTGAAGTGGTATCGGTACTCTTCCGTAACGGCGTCCGCGTTCTTCTCGAAGGTTTCGGTCGTAATGGTTTTCGCGTAGCCGAAACGGTCCATGACGAAGACGACGTCCATCTCTTCCTCCTCCTTCTTCTGGAACTCCTGGACCTCCTCATTGATGATCTCGGTCCTGCGGGGCTGCGCGTATTCCTTCCTAATATCGAGGAGCTGGCGGCGGATCACGCTGGACATGGAGCTTCTGTTCTCCAGGATGTCCTCGTATTTATATATGTTCGCGACTGTCTCCTCGTGCTGCGCAACGAGGGCGTCGAGTTCGAGACCGATCAGTTTATACAGGCGCATGTTGAGAATCGCGTCCGCCTGCGGCTCTGTGAACTGCAGCTGCGTCGCCATCACCTCGGAGCTCTTCGACTTGAAGTGGATGCCTTTTGTCTCACCGGCAACGAGACACTTCTTCGCCTGGTCACGGCTCTTCGAGCCGCGCAGAATCTCGATCACGAGGTCGATGACGTTGACCGCCTTGATGAGGCCCTCCTGGATCTCCCGTTTCTCCTTCTCTTTCTCGAGAAGGGTCTCATATTTCCTCCGCGTTACCTCAAAGGCGAATTCGACATTAGCCTTCAGAATGTCCTTCAGGCCGAGAGTCTCAGGCCTTCCGTCACGAATCGCGAGCATGTTGACGCCAAAGGTATCGAGGAGCCTGGTTTTTTTGAGCAGCAGTGCTTTGAAATTCTCGACATCCGTATCCTTGCGCAGTTCGATGACGATGCGGATGCCTTCCTTGCTGGACTGATTGGAAATGTCGACAATGTCGTTCGTTGCCTTGTTCTCCGAAAGGGAGGCAACATCCTGCAGGAATTTCGCAATGCCGGCGCCGATCATGGGGTATGGAATCTCAGTGACGATCAGATTGATGTGACCGTTCCTGCCCTTCTCCGTGGTCATTCTCCCGCGGATGCGGATCTTGCCGACACCGGTCTCATAGATGTCGTAGAGGTCGTTCTTGTTGATGATGACGCCACCCGTCGGGAAATCGGGACCGGGCAGGAGCTTCATGAGATCCCGCAGTGAAATGTCGGGGTCGTCGAGGTAGGCAATCTCCGCGTCAATCGCTTCCGCCGCGTTGTGTGTTGGAGTGGACGTCGCCATGCCGACAGCGATGCCTTCGGAACCGTTGATGAGGAAATTCGGTATCATGCAGGGCAGAACGGACGGTTCCTTCTCTGTCTCGTCGAAGTTAGGGACGAAATCGACCACGTCTTTGTCGAGGTCGGCCAGCATGGACTCTTCCGTGATCTTCTGCAGTCTCGCCTCGGTGTATCGCATGGCCGCGGCGGAGTCGCCCTCAATCGTACCGAAGTTGCCGTGTCCGTCGACGAGCGGCATGGTCTTTTTGAAATCCTGCGCCATGACGACAAGGCTGTCGTAAATGGAGCTGTCACCGTGAGGGTGATATTTACCCATCGTATCGCCGACGATACGGGCACTCTTACGGTAGGCGCCGTTGTAGTGAATTCCCAGCTCCGACATGTCGTAGAGGGTGCGCCTTTGTACCGGCTTCAGGCCGTCCCTGACATCCGGCAGCGCGCGCGCTATGATGACGCTCATCGCGTAGTCGATGTACGACTTTTGCATCAGCTCGGAATATTCTGTTGTAATGATCTGTTCTTCGACCGGAGTCGCTGTTGTCTTCTTCCCTGGCATATCTTACCTTGTGTTCCTGTTATTTCCAGCCTGCTGAATATCTACTTTGGTGCGTCCTCACGTTGGGCATATTCTCCGTACGTTGTGTTTCAGACATCCAGCTCCGCGTCCTGCGCATGCGCGTGGATGAACTCTCTTCTGGGCGGAACGTCCGTGCCCATGAGGAGGCCTGTCATTTCGGACGCCATGCGGCCGTCGTCAATCTGGACGAGGCGCAGCCTTCTGCGCTCCGGATCCAGCGTCGTCTCCCAGAGCTGCTGCGGATCCATTTCACCAAGACCTTTGTAGCGCTGGAGCGTGAAGCCTCCCTTGTGTGTCTTGCGGTATCTGGACAGAGCTGCGTCATCGTAGAGGTACTCGCCCTCTTCGCCCTTTTTCTGCGGGATGACCTTGTATAGCGGCGGCATCGCGACGAACACATGCCCCTCGTAGATCAGCTCCGGCATGAAGCGGTAGAACAGCGTGAGGAGGAGCGTCGCGATATGCGCGCCGTCGACATCGGCATCGGCCATAATGATGATCTTGTTGTAGCGCAGTTTCGAGATGTCGAAATCCTGCCCGTAGCCCTCGGAAAAGCCACAGCCGAACGCATTGATCATCGACTTGATCTCGGCGTTGGCGAGTACCTTGTCCATGGATGCCTTCTCGACATTGAGGATTTTGCCACGGATGGGCATGATCGCCTGGAACATGCGGTTTCTCGCCATCTTGGCGGAGCCGCCGGCCGAATCGCCCTCGACGATGAAGATCTCGCATTTTTCGGCATCGCGGGACTCGCAGTTAGAGAGCTTGCCGTTGGAGTCGAAGGAGAACTTCGGCTTCGTCAAGAGGTTTGTCTTCGCCTTGGCCTCGGATTTCCGGATCCTCGCGGCGCGTTCCGCACACTCAATGACGGCCTTCAGAACTTCGAGGTTTCGGTCAAAATAATGGGTGGCCTCATCCATTGTGACCTGTGCCACAGCCTTCGCCGCATCAGGGTTGTCGAGCTTCGTCTTGGTCTGACCTTCGAACCGGGGATCCGGATGTTTAATGGAGACGATCGCCGTCATGCCGTTGCGGACATCTGCGCCGGTGAAGTTCTGATCCTTGTCCTTTAAAGCGCCGATGCCTCTGGCGTACTGGTTGATAATCTGTGTGAAGGCAGTCTTGAAACCGGTCAGGTGCGTACCGCCTTCGGAGTTGTAGATGTTGTTGCAGAAGCCCATGATCTCCTCACGGAAATCACGGATATACTGGAACGCGACCTCGACCTTAACGCCCTCATACTCGCCGCTGAAGGTGACGATGGGGGTTACGGTCTCGTCGGTCTTGTTCATCTCCTTGACGAAGCCTGCGATGCCCTCCGGTTCATGGAAGGTCTCTTTGTCATCCTGCCCGTCTCTTTTGTCCTCGTAATAAATGGTCAGGGCAGGATTCAGATAACAGGTCTCATGGAGCCTGGACTTGACATCGTCTGCCTTGAACCTGGTCTTCTCGAAGATCTCCGGGTCCGGGAGGAAGTTGATCTTCGTACCCGTGCCCTTTGCCTTACCGACAGCGGGGAGCAGGCCCTTCTCAAGTTTCATGTCGGGCTTGCCCTGGCGGTAGCGGTCCTCGTAGATTGTACCGTCCTTCTTGACATCGACGGTCATGTGCAGAGAGAGCGCATTGACGACGGAAGAGCCGACGCCGTGCAGGCCGCCGGAGGTTGCATACGCCTTGTTGTCAAATTTGCCGCCCGCGTGCAGGGTCGTGAATACGACACGCTCCGCGGAAACGCCCTTGGCGTGCATGTCAATCGGGATGCCGCGCCCGTCATCCTCTACTGTGCAGGATCCGTCCGCTTCCAGCGTGACCCGGATATTCTTGCAGTAACCCGCCAGATGCTCATCGACCGCGTTGTCTACGACCTCGTAGATGAGATGGTTCAGACCTCTCGTAGAGGTAGAACCGATGTACATGCCGGGACGGACGCGGACCGCCTCCAGCCCTTCCAGAACCTTGATACTCGATGCGTTGTAATTAGCTGCCTGTGATGCCATGTATTACCTGACCTTAATTTAATGATTTATCTAAGCTCTTCCAGCTTCCTGCTGCATGCGATTGCCAGCGCGCCGGGGCCGGTATGGCAGGAAATGGACAGAGAGAGCTGCCCTTCCTCCACGTGGATGTTCGGGAAAGCTGCGATGACTTCCTGCTTCCAGACATTGAATTCATCCTGACACTGCGCGTGTACCGCGTAGAGGTAGACAGGATCATTCGCGATGCCGCCGTAGAGTTTCTCAATGTCGTTCTTCATGGCGGTGATCATCGTATTCTTGCCCTGCTGAACGGTTCTTGCCTTGGAGAAGGCATCGAGCTTCTCGCCCTTAATCTGCAGGACGGGCTTGAGCTTTAAGAGGGAGCCGATCGCCGCGGCAGCAGGCGTGATGCGTCCGCCTCTTTTCAGATAGACGAGCGTATTCAGCATGATGTAGATGCTGGAGTCGAACTTCACTTCCTCCAGCTTGTCCTTGATCTGTTTCGCACTCCAGCCTTTGGCTGCGAGCTCTAAGGCATCCTGTGCGGAACGCTTCTGCGTTACGGAAATGCGCTGGTTGTTCACGACCTGCACCCTGCCGTCGTAGTCACTGGAGAGCATCATCGCGCTCTGGCAGGATCCGGAGAGTCCGGAGGACATGGGGATATGGACGATCTCATCATAGCCGTCCTCTAAGAGCTTGTCCCATACCTTCAGCACTTCCACCGGAGAAGGCTGTGAAGAATGTACGACCTGCCCATCCCCCAGACGCTGGAAGAACTCTTCCCTCGTGAGGTTGATGTCCTCATAGTAGGTCTCATCGCTGTCGCCGAACATGAACGGCATGGGGATCACGGATATTCCGAGATTCTTCGCATCGTTCTGGGTAATGCCCGCGTTGGAGTCAGTGACAACTGCAATCTTTGCCATAGCTATACTCTCCTTACTGAGTGGATAAACAACATAAACATACCAAAAATCATATCTTTCGCTACAGGGAAAGTCAATCCAATCATATACTGCGCAGGTCCAGCTGCCGCCTGCCCGGCAGTTCATAGTCAGGATTCTTCTGCAGCACTTCGTCCGCGTAGGCCGCCGCTTTCTGCAGGGTCCCGGCATCCTCGTAGATGTCTGCGAGGCGAAATCCCAGCTCGCCGGACTGCCGAACGCCGAACATATCTCCCGGCCCGCGCAGCTTCAGATCCTCTTCCGCGATGTAGAAGCCGTCGTTGCTCTTCTCCAGGATTTCCAGGCGCTTCGGCTTCTTCTCCAGCGTTTCGGAATACAGGAAAACACAGTAGGACTGCCACTTGCCGCGGCCCACGCGCCCGCGCAGCTGATGGAGCTGCGAGAGGCCGAACCGCTCGGCATTCTCGATGAGGATGACGGTCGCGTTCGGCACATTGATCCCGACCTCAATCACCGTCGTGGAAACGAGGATGTCGATGTTGTGCGCGGAGAACTCATCCATGATGTGGTTCTTCTCGGCTGGCTTCATCCTGCCGTTGAGGCCGGCGATGCGGATCGCGGGCGGGAAAACCTTTCTGATCTTCTCCGTGTAATCCCTGACATTCTCGAGGTCCGCCATCCCCTCCGCTTCGGATTCTTCAACAGCGGGACAGATGATGTAGGCCTGCCGTCCCTCTGCGATCTGTTTTGCCATGAATTTGAACACTCTGCCCCGCGCACCCGCGTCGATCGCGAGATTTTTGATCGGCAGGCGGTTCTTCGGCAGTTCTGTGAGCTGCGACACCTGCAGGTCACCGTAGAGGATGATGGCGAGCGTTCTGGGAATCGGCGTGGCGCTCATGACGAGCACCGGCACCTCTTCTCCCTTGCCGGCGAGTGACTCTCTCTGGCGCACGCCGAAACGGTGCTGTTCATCCGTGATGACGAGCCCCAGATCCTTGTATTCCACGGCCTCCTGGATGAGCGCGTGCGTCCCGAGGATCACATTGGCGCTGCCGTCCGCGATCGCCGCATAGGCTTCCTTCCTCTGCCTTCCCTTCACGGAACCTGTGAGGAGCACCGGATGGAGCGGCAGGTGATATTCCCGGATCAGTTCCTCCAGCCCCTCCATGTGCTGCTGCGCGAGGACTTCGGTCGGTGCCATCATGGCGCCCTGTCTGCCGTTGCAGGCGCACAGCAGGAGCGAGAGGAACGCGAGAATCGTCTTGCCGGAGCCGACATCGCCCTGCAGCAGGCGGTTCATAACGTAAGGCCCCGTAAGGTCGGATTCAATCTCCTGCCACGCCTTCTTCTGACCGTCTGTCAGCTCGTAGGGGAGGCACTCGATGAGGCGCCTCGTCTCGGCCGTCTCGATCATCGGTCGTGTGTTCTGCCACCTCGTTTCGGCCGCCTTTTCTTTTTTGACAGCAATGAGGAAGGCGAAGAACTCATCGAAGACCTTGCGGTTCCGCGCTTTGATAAGCTCTTCTCTGCTGCCGGGGAAATGGATGAGGCGCGTTGCCTTCTCCTCGTCATACAGCCCCAGCCTCTCCCTGTCCGCCGTCGACAGATAGTCGTCCCCGAAGGAAAACTGTTCGAGGATCTTCGTCATCAGTTTGATGATCTGGCCGTTTTTCAGTCCCTGGGAGAGGGGGTATCTTGGCTGGAAGGTGGACTGTAGCTTTTCGTACTCCGCCGGCGTGTAAACAGCAGGCTGCTGCAGGATGATGGCGCCGTTTTTCTGCTGTCGCACGAGGCCACGGAAGACGTGAATGGAGCCCGGCTGTATCGTCTTCTGCAGATAAGGCATGTTGAAATAGGTGAGCCTCATCTGTCCCGTCGCATCCGCCGCGCGGAAGGTCGTGATGCGGTAGCCGCCCGCGTGCACCGTCGAGCCGTTTCCCAGGATGGTGAGGACAACCGCCGCCACCTTCCCCGCCTTCAGCTCTGCGACCTTTACGGGATCCTCGAACCAGTCATAGTCGCGGGGATAATAGGTGAGCATGTCGCCGACCGTGCACAGCCCCTTCTTCGCGAGCAGTTGCGACGTCTTATCCCCGACGCCTTTCAGCTCGGTAAGTTTTGCATTCTGATTGATCATAATCCATCTTTGCCCAGTGAAGATTATTGTGCGGCAGCGATAACCCACTACGGAAAACGCTGCCGCATTTCTGCGGCAGCGCCAGTCTAACCTCACTCTATGAATGCACCCTTTGCCGCGCATCAGCATCCCTTCAGGATTTTTATTCCGCCGACAGGATGTAGTAGTAAACGGGCTGTCCGCCATTCTGTACATCGACTTCGCAGGCAGGGTGCGCTGCCGTGATCTTGTCGCGCAGCTTGTTCGCGTCATCTTCCGTGATGTCCGCACCGTAGTAAACGGAAACGAGTTCGGTGCTCTCGTCGATCATCTTCTCGAGCGCGGCAGCCGCCGTCTCATTCATGTCATCGCCGACGCCGAGAATACCTGCGTCGCCGATCGCCATCATATTGCCTTCCCTGATCTCCACGTCGTCGATGACGGTATCACGGACAGCATAGGTAATCTCCGCACTCTTCACATGGCCGATCTCCTCGGTCATGTTGTCGCGGTTTGCATCCGCGTCGAGGTCAGGCATGAAGTTGATGACCGCGGTAATGCCCTGCGGCACATTCTTCGTCGGGATGACGATGATCTTCTTCTCGCCGTCCATAGCAGCAGCCTGGTTGGCCGCGAGGATGATGTTCTTGTTGTTCGGCAGAACGAAGATCGTGTCCGCATTCACCTTCTCGACCGCGTCCAGAATGTCTGCGGTCGAAGGGTTCATCGTCTGCCCGCCGGAGATCACGACATCGACGCCGAGACCCTTGAAGATCTCAGCGAGGCCGTCGCCTGCGCAGACAGCGATGATACCGAGCTCCTTGTGTGGCGTTTCGGCTGCAGCAGGATCTTTGGTCTCACCATCCGTCGGCTCCGCAGGATCTGCCTCAGTTTCACTCGTTGTGAATTCGGGGATCGGGTCATTTTTCAGGTTCAGATTGTCCACACGCATCTGGCGCACCTGACCGTACTGGAGGCCCTTCTGGATCACCATGCCGGGATCGTTCGTGCACATGTGCAGCTTGATCGCCTTGGGCTGGACAAGGAGCGTGATATCTTCTCCGTAGGTAGAGAGGAATTTGCGGTAGTCGTCCTCGACCTTTTTATTCATCGGCGTGTCGAGAATGATCATGTACTCGGTCTCGTACGCGAACTTATAGGTGGGCTTCTCCTCTTCCTCTGTTTCCCTTGCTGCCTCTCCGGCCACACCGGGATGGAGGAGCCTCTCTACGTCGACAGTCTTGCCCTGGTAGCCCTCATAGGCGCCCTTTAATACCTGTACGAGTCCCTGTCCGCCGGAATCTACGACGCCCGCCTGCTTCAGTACCGGCAACAGGTCCGGTGTGCTGGCGAGGACGGTGTCCGCGTATTCGATCACCGCGGGAATGAACTCATCGAAATCCGTGGTGCCACCGTCTGCGAGTTCTCTGGCCTTTTCGGCTGCGCCCTTGGCAACGGTGAGAATCGTGCCTTCCTTCGGTTTCATAACAGCCTTGTAGGCCGTCTCCACGGCCTTGTCGAACGCGTTCGCGCACAGGGGAACGTCGATTTCCTTCTGGTCACGGACAATCTTGCAGAAGCCGCGGAAGAGCTGAGACAGGATGACGCCGGAGTTACCTCTTGCGCCGCGCAGAGATCCGGATGAAATCGCCTTACAGATCGCCCGCATATCGTCGGTGTCGCCCAGGTCTGTCACTTCTCTGACGGCAGAGACGACGGTCATCGTCATGTTGGTGCCGGTGTCTCCGTCCGGTACCGGGAAAACATTCAGCTCGTTGATCCAGGCCTTGTTGGCTTCCAGATTCGCTGCGCCGGTCAGGAACATCTGACGGAGCAGGTTGGAATTGATGGTTGTTGCACTCACGCTATTATCCTCCGATCGATTCAAAGACATCAGTCAATGACCTTGACGCCTTCTACGTAGATATTGATCTTCTCGATGTCCAGTCCTGTAAACTCCTCGACCTTATATCGAACCGAATCGATCAGGTTGTCAGCCACAGCAGGAATATTCACACCGTAAGAGACGATGACATGGAAATCAATGACCAGCTTGTTGTTCGGCGTAAGCGAAACATTGATGCCTCTTGTCATGGACTCCTTTTTGAGGAGACCGAAAACGCCATCCTTGACATTGATTCCCGCCATGCCGACGATGCCGAAACATTCGCTCGCGACACTGCCCGCATACTGTGCAATAACCTCGTTATCTATCGAGATATTGCCCATATGAGTGTTCATGGAAGATGCCTTCATATTCCGTATACTCCTTTCCGGAACCCTTGCCATCCCCTGAGGTTCCGACGCCTTATCAATCAAGAAGGAATGTCCGCGACAGCGCTCGAAAGCCGCCAATACAGCCCAATTCGCCCCGCGCAACATTCTAATAGATTATACAAGGTTTCAAATTGATAGTAAAGGTTAAGAAAAGCTATTGCAATCGGATCACAATTCTGATATTATCCTACTTGTGTCTGCGCTTTGGCAGGCCGCTTTATTATGTCGAAAGACAGAAGGACAGGAGGTGTTATCATGGCTAAGTGTGAAATCTGTGGCAAGGGCGCACATTTCGGAAACAATGTCTCCCATTCACATAGAAGATCCAACAGAGTGTGGAACTCTAATGTACAGAAGGTTACCGTCAAGGTAAACGGCGGCGCTAAGAAGATGAGCGTCTGCACAAAGTGCCTTCGTGCCGGCAAAGTTCAGCACGCGTAATTTCCAGTAACAGATTTTTAATAAGAATTCTTATCAAAAACAACGTTGAAAAATAAGACCGGTCTCCCGGTCTTATTTTTTTTGCTATCTATTCTGCACAGCGAAATTTATAAGCAGACAGACGTGTTTACAGGTCCTGGCTTTTCACTTCCGGCGCGCCGTGCGAAGGCGCATCCTGCGCAGCCGCTCCTCTCGTGCCTTCGGGGAACGCATTCTCCACTGCTTCCTCGCTGCCCATCATGCTCTGCCCCTGGCGAGCCGCGACCATCTTGTCCACGACCTCCGGCACCATGTCGAGAAGTCTCGTGATGTTGTTCGTGTCCTTGATGTTCACTACCTTGGTGTTGCCGTTGTGAATGATGAGCACCGCCGTCGGGCTCATCTTCGCAGAGAAACCGCCCATGCCGCCGTCTTTCCTGTCTCCACTGTTCGAGCCGGCGCCGCACCCGATCGTGATATCCGAGAGCGGGATGAGAATGGTATCGCCGACGGTGATCGCCTGCCCTACCACCGTCTTGCTCGTCAGGACACCGTTCACCCCCTTCATCAGGGAATCAATGACATTCGTGATATTATTGTTCTCTGCCATGTCTCTTACCTCTCTCACTGTGCGCGTTTGTTCACCGGCTTCTTCCTCATCCTGTGAAGGAAATGCCGGACATCCCTGTCGAAGATAAGACCAAGTGCTGCCGTAAGAAACGTCCAGATCCGTATCTTCCCCCTGGCAAAGCCTGCGGCGTCCGCCTGATATTTCATAAACTCAGGTGTGATCTCAATGTGGCCTGCCGTCACGGGGTACAGAATGCCGAGTGCCTCAAGGAGCCGCCCCGTCGCCTGCGGATCGCCAAGGCCTACGGTCCCCGCAATCTGCCACCTTCCGGGCAGAATCTTTCGGAGCACCCTGGTCACGGTGCGTGCCGCCTTCTTCAGCGCGTGTTCGCTGTATGGCTGCTGCAGAATGTGAACGTAATATTTCACATTCTGTAAGGCCTTCTGAAATTTTTCCACGAGTCCGGTATCCGGCTGTTGCTCTTTCTCCTGAGACTTCTCTTCCTTCTTATCCCCTGCGCGCTTTAGTACGTCCAGGAGATCGATTTTCCAGAAGGCCGCGCGAATCAGGAACCTTGGCTCATCCGGAACGCTGATCTTCCCGCTCACAAGGTGCAGGAGCCACGAGAAATGGAATTCCCCCGCGGAGTGTGCCTTGAGATATTCCGTATCGAACATCTCTCTGTTCCCTTCCGGGTCGATGATGCGCCCGCTTCCGCCGTAACGGATCGGCACGAACAGAATGAGGGCAATCAGGATCAGGATGACAAGGAGCGCCATGAGCAGGATGATACCAATGATCTTTAAAATAGAGAGAATGACGGGGAGAACGGTCATGGCCTGTCACCTCCATGCTGTCCGGATTGACATTCCGGGAAGAGGTAAGCCTTAAGATCAGTCCCCCCCGTCTTGTCCACACACTCTCCCGTAATCCTCGCCACGAGCTCGATGGCCTGCCAGTAGCCTTCTGCAAGGCCCACGATGGTCAGATCCGTCGCCTTATAATAGCCTTGATGCAGGTTGGCGCAGTGCAGGATTTCCAGCTGATTGGCTCCGGGAATGCTCTCCTTCTTATTGTCTCCCGGCACGATGACATAGACACCCAGATTGCCCGCATTGTGGCGCAGCCGCCACTTGAGGATCTCCGGGTGTCTGATGTTCGGGCTCAGGTACAGTTGTCGAGCAAAATGCAGCATGCGTTCCTATCCGTCACTGTGTGATTGGCTGTCCCGTATTGTCGTCGATGCCATCGCCGTTGGCGTCCACCGGCGCGGGATTAGCCTGCCCCTCTTCTGCATCATCAATGCCGTTGCCGTTCGTATCGTTTGCCGGTGTCTGCGGTTCGGCAGGCGCTGCGGCCTCCTGTGCGTCGTCCACACCGTTCCCGTCCGCATCCGGATCCTGGCTGTCGGGGATACCGTCCCCGTCCGTGTCGGGCTCTGCCGTCTGCTGTTCTACCTGCTGCAGAGCCTGCTCCGCCTGCTGTTGTTGCTCCTCCGATGCGTTGTCTGTCGCTGCCTGTGCGTCGTCCACACCGTCGCCGTTCGCGTCCGGATCCTGGCTGTCGGGGATGCCGTCCCCGTCCGTATCGGCTTCTGTCTGCTGCGTCTCCTGTACATCGGGGATGCCGTTGCCGTTCTCATCCTCCTGGTCATCAGGAATACCGTCGCCGTCCGTATCGGGCGAGGTCGTCTGTGCAGGTTCTGTATCGTCGCCGTTATCCGCACTCGTTACCGGCTGACCGTTCACTGCCATCGTGTCCGCAATGCCGTCGCCGTTCATATCGAAAGCATCCGCCACACCGTCGCCATCGACATCAATGGCATCCATGGTGCCGTCGCCGTTCGTGTCGAGATTGAGCTCCATGACATTCTCCGGCGTATCAGGGGTTTCCGGTGTCTTCATGGTCGACGTGGTCGTTGTATACATCGTACTCTTGGACATCGCGTCGGATCCGTCGTAGTGGAAATACTCATCCAGCACGTCCTTCGCGATCGGAACCGCTGCCGTGCCGCCCGTGCCGGCGCCTTCGACGATGACCGTGATCGCAACCTCCGGGTTGTTGTACGGCGCAAAGCCCGTGAACCAGGCGTGAGACTCCGAGGTACCGGAAATGAACTCCGCGGATCCCGTCTTGCCCGCCGCGTCATAGCTGCGGTCGAGAAGCTTGGTGCCGGTACCGAATTCGACAACGCCGCGCATGAGCTCGCGCATCTTGGAACAGATCGTCTCGCCGATAGCGTTCTCGAGTGCTGCTGTCGCCTCATCCGTCTGAGAGAGGACTTTGCCTTCCGGATTAGTCTTGGTCTGCGCCGTCCGAACGCTCGATACCACGTATGGTTTGTAAATCGTGCCGCCGTTGGCAATCGCCGCCGTGATCATGTTGAGGTGCAGGGGGGTCATCAGAGTCTGCCCCTGACCAATGGAGAGCTGCATAACCTCTTTCGTCGGTGTATTGTTCTCCAGTACGTAGGAGCTCACGTTGCTGGGCATGTCGTACGGCAGTTTCTTGCCGAAATACAGACGCTCCAGCGTCGCGTTGAAGCTGTCCTTTTTGAGGGAAGTTCCAATGGTTGCGAAAGCCGAGTTGCAGGAGTGCGCGAATGCGCCGATGAAATCCAGGTGACCGTGCACTTCCCAGTGGTAGCAGGTAATGGTCTCACCGTCGATCGTAACGTACCCTGGGCAGTCGAAGGTGAAGTTGTCCGCCTTCTCCGGATCCTCCTGCATGAATTCAACCGCATCGAAAATCTTGAATGTCGAACCGGGCGCATACAGGCCCTGTGTCACACGGTTGACCAGTATGCCGGACTTGCTGTCCGCAAGAAAACTGTCCCAGTTCTCTTCCACCGTGCCGGGATCGAAGTCAGGTTTCGACACCATGCACAGAATCTTGCCGGTCTTGATGTCCGTCACAATGACGGCACCCTTATGACTCCCGAGCGCGTCACTCGCCGCCTTTTGGAGGTCGACATTCAGCGTAGTATAGACCTCGTTGCCGGGGTATAACTTGCCCGCCTTGTCGAAGGAAGCCTTCTCCGCCAGAGTCAGATCGGAATGGACCAGATCATAGTTGTTCTGCAGTTCAACACCGGAGCCGCCTTCCACGTCGTAGCCTACAACATGCGCGAAGAGATTGCCGAAAGGATAGTCCCGCCTCTGTCCGCCGTTGCCGTCATCTACCGTGTCCGCGATCACCGTCTTGCCATCGTCCGCGTAGATCTTGCCGCGCTGGTTTTTCGACAGGAGTGCCTCTTCCCGCCCGTTGTAGTCGTTCTCGAACAGTGTCTGCTCCTGGCTCGCGGAATAGACGACCATGTATACGGTCATTGCGAGGAAAATAGCAGACATGAGGACTGCTGTGACGATGATATCCTTTTTGACACGCAGTTTCTCTTTGAGAAGTGCCGCGCGGCGTTTGTCCTGCGAAGATCTTACGGGTCTTTGCTGCCGCGCGCGCTGCGATGGATTCGATCTGTTGGAGCCACCGGTTCTCCGGTAGTTCCTGTCATTATCGTAATATGCCATAGATTACCTTATTATCGCTTCTGAACAGATACCTAATATCTTCTTGCAGATGACTGTGGCCGGAAGGTTGTGGAAGGGCGTCGGTTCGCCGAGCTGTAGACAGGCCTGGAATAATGGCTGCCGGACTGCGAATCGTCGTCATCGTCATCCAGATAGCCGCTGCTATTAGGCGCTGTATAACTTGATCTTGCATAGCCCTGGTAGTCGCCGTAGCCATCATCCGCATCATAGGCGCGGGCTCTTGTGATCTTCGCCTGGCGTCTTGCCTTCAATTCATCAATCTTGTCTCCGCGGATCATGAACATCATCTGTACCATAGTCAGCATGAGAAGGGTGGACAGAATTGAGCTGCCGCCGTATGCCACAAGAGGGAGCGTGACACCGGTCAGGGGGATGAACTTGGTCTGCCCGCCGAGGGTTAAGAACGCCTGGAAACCATAGGTCACTGCACAGCCGTAGGCCAGCAACTGGTAGAACTTGTCTGCGAAGCCGGATGCAAGTTTCAGCATGTGGAAGACGCAGTTGATCTCAATGAGAATGATGCAGATCGCGATGATGAGGCCGTACTCTTCCGCACTGGAAGCGAAGATGAAGTCCGTATCCGCAAAGGGCACCTTATCCGGGGTCCCCTGCCCGAGGCCTGCGCCCCACCAGCCGCCGCCGGAAATAGCGAACAGTGCCTGTGTGATCTGATATCCAATGGTGTCAATCACGCTCCAGGGATCCAGGAAACCCTGCACACGGTTCTTCACGTGCGCGAACATCATGTACATGGCAACCGCGCCGACGCCCATTGCCGCAATCCCTCCCGCGAGGAGATACCACATACCGGTTGCGAGGTAGAGCATGAACAGGAAAACAATGTAGTAGATGAGGCCACTTCCCAGATCGGTCGAGCCGATGAGAACGAGGACGTGCGCGCCGGCGAAAATGGCGACGAGGAGAACGTCCCTGAAATCCCGTACGTCCTTGAGCGTGCTGGCAAGGAATAAGAGGTATAGAATCTTGATGAATTCAGAAGGCTGGAAGGTGAGGCCGCCGATGGACCAGGTGATGTTCGCGCCCAGCGTTTCGGAGCCCAGCAGCATGACCATGGACAGGATCAGGATGCTGACGAGTGCATAGAAGAATTTCGGCTTTTTCAGAAGACCGAACATCCCTCGCAGCATGGGCAGTGCCACCGCAATGGCAAGCCCCACGACCGCGATCGCGAACTGTTTCCACGCCTTGGTGAAGTCGAGCCTCGAGATGATCACAAGGCCGACAGACAAGAGGAAACACATGTTGTTGAGGAGTGCCGTGCTCGCATTTTTGTACAGGATGCGGTATGCAAGTATCGCCGCGAAAAAGGTTGCGAGCTGCACCAGCGAGAACATGATGTATTTGCCATCCTGCATGGCGACCGCCAGCGTGAGGTAGGCGATCAGCTGGAACGCCAGCATCAGCATCGACTGGATGAAGCCGAAGATCATCTCATTTCTCTTTTTGGCAAACAAAAGGTAGAACGCAATGATCGTGTACAGGACTACGATCGCGGTCAGCCCGTATTTAGTTAAAGCGAGTATATATGTACGCATGAAATCGTTAGATTGCGCCCTTCCTGTAGTGTCCCGTGGTGAATCCGTCATTCGCAAGAGCATTCGCAATGAGAGAGGCTGCGGCAGTGCTCTCAGGCAGAGCCATAAAGTCCCCAAGGATCGTCTCTGCCTTCTCCCTGGTCTCGTTCGTGAATATCACCAGTAACGCCCCTGCCCTTTGGAAGATCTCATCTTTTGCCGCGCCATGCAGCGATAGGGGGACGCTGTTATAAATAATGTTCGTGCAATGCCTGCAATCTGTGCGAACCGGGAGCCAGGCATCCTTCCTGTCTTCGAGATACCAGAAACCGTCCTCTCTGTGTTCACAGCACCCCGACGTCTTCCGGACACAGTTCGCCGTGATCATCATCGGGAGACGTCCGTACACAGGCAGAATGTTGTATTCCAGCCTGCCTTGGAATGTCTCTGTGCTCTCCCGCCCCTGCAGCTCCAGCGGCAGAACGGCGGCATCGCAGAAAGCCGACACCACGGCATCGCTCATTCTGTTCCAGCGATAGACCGAACTATCAGCAATAACCACACCATCATAACCTTTTTCGTCAAGAAATTCAATTTCTTCTGCCGTACGGCACAGCCAGCCGTCAATTTGACCATGGAGCCGCTGTGTGATCTCTTCCATCCACTGCCTGCTGTTCTCCCGGAAAATATACGGCAGCGCGCAGTATATTCTGCGGGTGCGAGGCGTTGCTGGCAGCCTGTCATGGTCAAAGAGATCAGAGAGTTCCCCGGCCGCGTACGCATTGGGTAGCTCCCCGTCCAGAATGATCCCGGGCGTTTCCAGCGTGAGCGCGGCACGCAGCTGCTCCTTCGTCGTAACCTGCGCGATCACTCGATGATGTATTCCGGCAGCCACCAGCTCTTTTGCCCCGGCAAGGACGCTCTTTTTAGATTCCGCTTCTGCAAGAGCGTTTGCTTTAGATTCTGCCCCGGCAAGGACGTTTGTCTTAGGTTCTGCTTCGCTGTCGTCAGTCCCCGTTGCATTTCCACTCAGGGAATCCATCCCGGTGTCTCCTGCATGCGAAATAATGGGATTCTCGCCGCGCGCAGCTCTGTCCCCGGTTATGGCTGTAAGATCAGTATGGCCGGCCTCATCTCCCACGCAAGTTTCTTGATGAACATACTGGTCGAGGAGTTTCTCCTCCAGGGCAGAGAGCGCATCCCGGCGCAACGCGTTCAGTGCGCCGACCGGCAGGAAGGCGTTGCCGTCCGTCTCGATCTCCAGCTCATCGAATGTAAATGCGCTATCTCCCGTCTTATT
This sequence comes from Lachnospiraceae bacterium NK3A20, assembly GCA_900107575.1. GTDB lineage: Bacteria > Bacillota > Clostridia > Lachnospirales > Lachnospiraceae > CAG-791. The sequence goes on from FNQX01000007.1 coordinate 26,653, forward strand.
CAGCCGCTTCCTCAGATCCTCTTCCGTCATCGGGCGGTTCTGCGCCGCGCTGACTGTCTGCGCTGAAGTGATCGTCACAGAAATCGGATACACACTCTGCATCGCAGCTGCCGATGAGTCCTTTTCACCCATGGATGTAAGACCAGTTTTGCTCTCACTATCTGACAGGCGCACGATATTATCTTCATTTTGTCGTGCAGCGTTGAAGGCCTTCTCCCGTGTAGCCATTGCCTCGACGGTCAGCCTCGCCGGCTGCCCGGGGAGAATGACTGCCTTCCCGCGGATGGGCAGCTGCGGTTTCTTCGTAAGGTAACGTTCCCGAATGTCTGCTAGGAGCCGGTCATTTGCACCGGCATACCCGGGCTTGCCGAGCGTCACCATGTCTCTGCCGTTTCTCTCGTGATAATAGCCTTCAGAGAGCTCCGCGCGAATGTATAGAGACAGGAGCTTTGCATGGTCTCTCCGGTCTACTTCCCACTTGCCCGGACGCCCTGCCGCGTCCCACGTATAGAAGCGGTCAATATACTTGCGGTAGAAAGCCGTCACGCCCGCCGCGTACTCCGGCTTCTTCATCCTGCCTTCGATCTTGAAGCTGTCGATGCCGGCATCAATGAGCTTCGGTAGAATACCGAGCGTGCTCATATCCCGCATGGATAAGGGATACTGCTCTTTACCCGCGCCTTTTATCTCTACCGGCTGGCGGTTCTCATCCAGTATCGTATAGGGTAGCCTGCACGTGCCGGCGCATCTGCCGCGATTGCCGGAGCGACCGCCGAGGAAACTCGACATCAGACACCGCCCCGAATAGGAATAGCACATGGCGCCGTGAATGAAAGCTTCCACCTCAATGCCCGTCTGCCGGATCGCACGGATTTCAGCTAACGACAGCTCTCTTGCCGGCACGAGTCTGGATACACCGAGCCTTTGATAGAAACGTGCGGATTCGGGGAGCGTTGCGGAGAGCTGCGTGGATGCGTGGAGAAGAAGTCCCGGACAGGCCTTTCGGAGCATGGCGAGAACGCCCAGATCCTGCACGATGACGCCGTCGAGACCATGAGCATACATGCGGCGCACCATGTCAACACAGTCCTGCAGCTCTTTCTCTCTCACGAGGACGTTGACCGTCATGTAGACTCTCACCCCGTGAAGGTGTGCCGTCCGGATCACAGTGATGATCTCTTCTTCCGTGAAATTCTCCGCGTATGCCCTGGCACCGAAGGAGGGACCTCCCAGATACACGGCATCACACCCTGCGTTCACGGCACCGATGAAACCCTCCATGCTGCCGGCAGGTGAGAGGAGCTCCACGCGCTTTGCTGTGCCTGTTGTTTTGTTGTCAGATATTGTATTCAAATTGATGCCACCGTGCCGCGTTCTTCGCGGCATCCGCATGCGAAATCGCTAAAGCGATTCACCGCGCAGGCGGTTTCGCATGTATCGGTCCTCGGGGACGCTTGCGTCACCGAGGATCGTTTGGGAGGCACGCATCAGCGTCGCTCCCAAACTTATGCCCCATCAATAAATAAAGGCGCAGGATTTCTCATCTTGCGCCCCCGTGTTCACGTTCTGTGAAGTTGATGAAATGACTATCTGTTGTTCCTCGCATCCTCTGCTCTGGTCTTGATCTCGGTCTCCAGGCGGATGATCTTCTTCGAGAGCTCATCGTTGGCTTCCCTGAGCTCTTTGACCGTCTTCTCACTCGCAGCGAGCTTCATGTCGGTCGCGACCTTCTCGCTCTTGAAGTTGTACAGCTCCGTCACCTTCGCGGACTCTGCGTCCTGGAGCTCCTGGTACTGTTTCTGCAGACGGAAATAGTCGTCCGCGATGTTGATCTGCATGAGGATGTTCTTGTAATCAGTCGTCAGGCGGGAGTAGCCTTCATTCTTCTGGAATTCGGAGATCTTGCCGTTGAGGTAAGTCGCGATTCTCTGAATATAATCCGCGCTCTCGTAGCCGGCAAGCGTGTAGACCTTGCCGTCAATGATCACTTCTGCGCTCGTTTTATTTGCATTGGAAGCCATAACTTCACTCCACCCTTCTCAAACTGATTGTAGTTATAGTAATTTTACTCATCCGAGGACGGCAATTCAAGGTTAAAATGCGCGTACGCCTGCTGCGTCGCAACGCGCCCCTTCGGTGTGCGCATGAGAAGGCCGTTCTGCAGAAGGTAGGGTTCGATGACGTCCTCGATCGTGCCGGCGTCCTCGCCGATCGCCGCAGCCAGGGTATCGAGTCCGACCGGCCCGCCGCCGAAGGTGCCGATAATCGTCCGGAGGATCCGCTGGTCATTCCGGTCCAGTCCCATCTTGTCGATATCCATCTTGTCAAGCGCCGAAACCGCGATCTCTTCTGTTATTTTCCCATTGTAGACGACGAGTGCGTAATCCCGCACGCGCTTGAGGATACGATTGGCGAGTCTCGGCGTCCCGCGGCTGCGCCTTGCCATCTCCCGCGCACCCATCTCGTCGACCTCGACGCCGAGCTTAGCCGCAGAATTTTTGATAATCCGGCAGAGCTCGTCCACGTTGTAGAATTCGAGGCGCTGGATCATGCCGAAACGATCGCGCAGCGGCGCAGATAAAAGGCCTGCTCTGGTCGTCGCGCCGACCAACGTGAAATGCGGCAGGTCCAGGCGGATCGACTTCGCCGTCGCACCCTTGCCGATCATGATGTCGATCGCGAAATCCTCCATCGCAGGGTACAGCACTTCCTCGACCTGCTTATTCAGACGGTGAATCTCATCGACGAAGAGAATGTCCCCTTCCTTGAGGCCGTTCAGGATCGCCGCCATCTCCCCCGGCTTCTCGATCGCGGGGCCGGAGGTGATCTTAATGTGCACGCCCATCTCGTTCGCGAGAATCTGCGAGAGTGTGGTCTTGCCAAGGCCGGGCGGCCCGTAGAACAGGATGTGGTCGAGCGGTTCATGGCGGATCTTCGCCGCCTGGATCGCGATTTTCACGCTCTCCTTGATCTTATTCTGTCCAATATAGCCTTCCAGCGTCTGCGGACGAAGCGTGTTCTCGATTCCTACGTCTTCCTCCGTCGCGCTGGTATTGATCATACGACGTTCCATGTAACTTCCTGTTAGTGATACTGAATATCTGCTCTGGTACGTCCGGAGAAGCAAGCTCTTGGGTTAAGCCCTTGGGCTAAGCCCTTGGGCTAAGCCCTTGGGCTTTTGCTTCGGGCTGTACTGAACAGATACTATTGCTGATTATAGCGATCAATGATTGTCATCCTGATCGTCCGCGTCCGGTTCGGCGCCTTCGAACTCCGGCCCCTCGCCATAGGCATCGCCACCATAGCCCGCGCTGCCGTCCATGCTCTCTCTGGCGTAAACACGGTTCCTGCGCCTTGCCTGCTCCACGGAGTCGGACAGCATTTCCTTGACCTCAATCGAATTCTTTACATTCAGAATATCGAAATTCTGCATGGTCTTGTCCGCGCTGTCACAATGGATCGTACCGGTACCTGTGATTTTCTGCCAGAGACTGCGCGTCAGCGTAAGGTCCGTAATGCGGTAGAGCCGCACCTCGTCCTCTCTGGAATTCAATATCTCCGTGTTGATATACAGCCGGTCTTCGGTCAGCTCGTATATTGTGAACGTCCAGGGCAGGCCCAGAAAATTCCGCTTTCTGTCATGCCATATTGCCTTTTTGTGTATCATCTCTCACCTCTTCGTGGAACTGCATACTTATGATCTGACTCCCCTGCATATCCGACGGAACGCTCCAGACCGCTCTGAACAGATACCGCATCGTTTCTATGAAAATAGAAGGCGCCCTGGATTACAGGAATCTGAGCGCTGACTTAAGTATCGTCTCCGTGTCCGCGTCCTCCGGCAACGCGCCGTTGGCCTTTGCCTTTCGCACTGCCCCAACTGCCTCGTTTCTGGGATAACCAAGTGCTGCCAGTGCCTCCACGGCCTCTTCTCCCGCGCCAGCTTCGCCATTGTCATCGCCGAAGCCCGGCAGATGGAGTGCCGCAGCGAATTCATTGCCTTCCAAATCCTCTCCGGTCGAAACTTCCAGTTTGTCTTTCAGCTCTAAGACGAGGCGTTCTGCTGTTTTCCGGCCGACGCCCGGCGCCTTCGCAATCCTTTTGGCGTCGCCGGAGACAATCGCAAACCGCAGCTCGTCCGCGCTCATGGCAGACAACAGCGCAAGCCCCGCCTTCGGCCCGATTCCGCTCACGGTGATGAGGCTTTTGAAGAGATTCAGCTCCTCTCGGCCTGGGAAGCCGATGAGGCTCATGGCGCCTTCTCTGTCAACATTCATATAGGTATAGAGGCGGACCGTTTCCTCCCTGCCGGCGGCTGCGAGGCGTCCCGCGGTATCCCCCGAGACGAGCACGGCAAAGCCCACGCCGCCCACATTGATCACGGCATAGCCATCGCCGATTTCATCCACGCTGCCTTCCACAAAAGCTATCATTTGCGTCCTCATTCATTTCTGTTATGATAAAGCATGCTGAATATCTATTCTGGCATTCTGCAGCACCAAGTGCCTTGGGCTGTCCTGAGCAGAGATATTAAGCATACTTATCTAGAATAACATGTCAGAAATAACAAGACAAGGAAGGCTGAGAATGAGACTGATATTCATCCGCCACGCGGAACCGGATTATGAGAAACACACCCTGACAGAGAAGGGCTTCCGTGAAGCCAATATTCTGTCCGAGCGCGTCACGAAATGGAACATCGACGCGGCGTTCGTCTCACCGCTCGAGCGCGCCGTCCTGACGGCAAAGCCCTCGCTGGACAAGTTAAATATCCAGCCCACGATCGTCCCCTGGCTGCAGGAGTTCTCTTATCCCATCACCGATCCCACAACGGGCAAGCCGCACGTGCCGTGGGACTTCATGCCGGAATTCTGGACGAAGGAACCTCTCCTGTTCGATCACGAGAATTTCTATCAGGCGGACATCCTGCAATCGAATCCTGCTTATGAGCCCGCGGTGATGGCGCTCAGAAAGGGGCTCGACGACATCCTCGCCGGCTATGGCTATCACAGGAAGGGTTCGTACTATGCAATCGAGGATGAGAAAGTCCTAGATGATGACGAGAAGACGATCGTCTTCTTCGGCCACCTCGGCGCCAACTTCGAAGCCATGGGATATCTTCTGGGTATCTCTCCGCTCGTACTGCAGCAGTCCGTTTTCCTCGCGCCGACCGCCGTCTCCATCCTGAACTTCGAGAAAAGACTGCCCGGTCAAGCCATGGCAAGAGCACAGGTCATCGGCGACACCAGGCACCTCTTTGATGCAGGGGAGCCCATCTCCAACCACGGCGCGTTCTCGCGTGTGAAGGACATGTGAACGCGCAGCTGTCCCACATGGTTCTGCTACAGTAGCGGCGCGTACGCGCGAACTTTCTCGCGCATCGTGAATATGTCATTTTTAAGAACAGCCCGGAGCAGCAAGCCCTTCGGCTTTTGCTTCGGCCTGTATTCGTATCAATGCTTCAGTTCTTGGAATTGATATAGGGGATGAGGCCGCCGGCGTCAATGAGCTGCTGCATGAAAGGCGGGAAGGCCTGGCTCTGGAAGGTCAATCCAGTCGTCTCATCAGTGATGAGGCCGGTCTCGAAGTCCACAAAGACCTGGTCTCCTTCCTTGATGTTCTGCGCTGCCTCCGGGCAGGCCACAATGGGCAGGCCGATGTCGATGGCGTTTCGGTAGAAAATTCTCGCGAAAGTCTCCGCAATGACACAGGAGACGCCGGCAGCCTTGATCGCGATCGGCGCGTGCTCTCTGGAGGAGCCGCAGCCGAAGTTCTTGTTCGCTACGATAATATCTCCCGGTTTCACCTTTTTGATAAAATCTTTGTCAATATCCTCCATGCAATGTTTCGCAAGTTCTTCCGGCTCGCTCGATGCCAGGTATCTTGCGGGGATAATGACGTCAGTATCAATATTGTCTCCGAACTTGTGTACCGTTCCTCTTGCTTCTCTCATATTGTATTCTCCCGCGGACAGGTTGGTGCCTGCCCGCCATCTGTTGCCCTTCCCCGGAATCAGCGCAGGGGTAGGATCCAATTTCAATTGTTATGCAGGCGTATCTGTTCATTACAGCCTGAAGCAAACGCCCAAGGGCTTAGCCCAAGGGCTTGCTTCTCCGAACGCACCAAAGTAGCTAATCAGCAGGCAGGCCACGATTTCGCCTTGCGAAATCCCCGCGAAGCAAACTCAGCATGCCGTGGGGTCTGCGATTTTCCCTGCAATCGCACTGGCAGCAGCCGTGGCCGGACTTGCGAGGTAGATTTCGGACGTCGTGTCTCCCATGCGGCCTACGAAGTTGCGGTTCGTCGTGGATACGCACCGCTCGCCCGCCGCGAGAATGCCCATGTAGCCGCCAAGGCAGGGTCCGCAGGTCGGTGTCGATACGACGGCGCCTGCCTCGAGGAAAATACGAATCAGGCCTTCCTCCATTGCCTGCAAATAGATCTTGTTCGTCGCGGGAATCACGATGACGCGTACGCCCTCCGCCACATGGCGGCCCTTCAGGATATCTGCCGCCTGCCGAAGATCCTGGATGCGACCATTCGTACAGGAACCGATGACCACCTGATCAATGGTGATCTCCGGAATCTCATCTAAGGTCCTTGCATTCTCCGGAAGGTGCGGGAAGGCAACGGTCGGGCGTATCTTCGAAAGGTCGATGTCAATGACCCTTACGTACTCCGCATCGTCGTCCGGTGCGAAGATCTTTGACTCGTCCACTTCCGCGCCGTGCTCCTTCTCATAGGCAAGGGTCTTCTCATCTACAGGGAAGATGCCGTTCTTGCCCCCCGCCTCGATCGCCATATTGGAGATAGTGAAGCGATCATCCATGGAGAGAGCTGCGACGCCGGAGCCAGCGAATTCCATCGACTGGTACAGTGCGCCATCCACGCCGATCTCTCCTATGATGTGCAGAATGACATCCTTACCGGACACCCGGGGCTGCAGCTCGCCGCGCAGGCGGAAACAAATGGCTTCCGGCACACGGAACCACGCCTTGCCCGTCGCCATGCCTGCTGCCATATCCGTGGAGCCGACACCGGTAGAGAAAGCGCCGAGCGCGCCGTAGGTGCAGGTGTGAGAATCCGCGCCGATGATGACATCGCCGGGGGAGACGAGGCCGGATTCCGGCAGGAGCGCATGCTCGATGCCCATCTGTCCTACCTCGAAATAATTCGTGATCTTATTGCGCTTTGCAAACTCGCGGACACATTTACAGTTCTCCGCGGACTTGATGTCCTTCGCGGGAACAAAGTGGTCCGGCACGAGGGCGATCTTGTCCTTGTCGAAAACACCCTCCGTCTTGAATTTGTCCATCTCTTTGATGGCAACCGGCGCCGTGATATCGTTGCCCAGCACCAGATCCAGATCCGCTTCAATGAGCTGCCCTGCCGTAACGCTAGCAAGACCTGCGCCCTTCGCCAGGATCTTCTGTGTCATCGTCATGCCCATAACAGGATTCCTCCTTCTGTATCCACAGATGTGAAAGAGCAGGGGCGTCATGCGTCCCTGCTCCGAATTAACTGTTCTGCATTCAAGTTTAGTTGTTGATGAGCTTGTCGCTCTCATCGTTCCAGCTGTAGAGCTTGCGAATCTCTGCGCCAACCGCCTCGGAAGGATGTGCAGCCGCCTTCTTTTTCATCGCCTGGAACTGGATGCCGCCCGCCTTCATGTCCTGGATGAACATGGAAGCGAAGGTGCCGTCCTGAATGTCGGAGAGAACCTTTTTCATCGCCTGTTTCGTCTCATCCGTGATGATCTTGGGGCCGGTCACATAGTCACCGAACTCCGCCGTATTGGAGATGGAATATCTCATTCCTGCGAAACCGGACTGATAGATGAGGTCGACAATGAGCTTCATCTCGTGGATGCACTCGAAATATGCATTTCTCGGATCGTATCCTGCCTCGCACAGTACCTCGAAGCCGGTCTGCATCAGCTTGCAGACACCGCCGCAGAGGACAGCCTGCTCACCGAAGAGGTCCGTCTCGGTCTCCGTCTTGAACGTGGTCTCGAGGATGCCTGCTCTCGCGCCGCCGATACCCGCACCATAAGCCAGTGCCATGTCGAGGGCGTGTCCTGTCGCATCCTGCTCTACCGCAACGAGGCACGGCGTTCCCTTGCCGGCTTCATACTCGGAACGTACGGTGTGTCCGGGCGCCTTCGGTGCGATCATGGTGACATCGACATCCTTGGGAGGAACGATCAGCTTGTAATTGATATTGAAGCCGTGCGCGAACATCAGCATGTCGCCCGCCTTGAGGTTCGGCGCGATGTCCTTCGCATACATATCAGCCTGCTTCTCATCATTGATGAGGATCATGATGATATCTGCCCACTTCGCTGCCTCCTCGTTGGTCATGACGGTGAGTCCCTGCGCCTCCGCCTTCGCCTTGGAATGGGAACCTTCATACAGGCCGATTCTGACATCGCACCCGGAATCCTTCAGATTCAGCGCGTGTGCGTGACCCTGGGAACCGTATCCGATAATCGCAATTTTCTTGCCCTCGAGCAAAGAGAGGTTACAGTCTTCTTCGTGGAACAGTTTCGCTTCTGCCATTTTACATTCCTCCATGTGTGTTTTATCGTGACCGGAATTCCCGGATCATGAGCTTAGTGGTGCGTGACATTCTCTTTTCGGAACGGATGATAGACACTGCCATCCTCGCGGATCTCAATGACGTTGTCCAGGCCTCTGCCAAGACCCGCGATACCGGTCCTTGCGAGCTCGACGATGGTGTAGTTATCGAGAAGCCGAAGGAACGCGTCCACCTTGCCGGTATTGCCCGTAATCTCGATCATCAGGGATTCCGGACCGACGTCGATGATGTTGCCGCGGAAGATGTTGGTGATCGAAATGATACCCTGCCGCTCTTCATCTTTTGCGAGGACCTTGATCATCGCAAGTTCCCGGTAGACCGACTCTTCCGGCTTCAGTTCATGAATGTCACAGACATCGACGAGTTTCCTGACCTGCTTCTCTATCTGCTCGAGGATGTCATCGTCTCCACTGGCGGCAATCGTGATCCTCGTGATCTTGGGATCTGCCGTGATGCCCGCAGTGATGGATTCGATGTTGTAGCCGCGTCTGGAGAACAGCCCCGAGATCCGGGACAGTACGCCGGAGGTGTTGTCTACGAGAAGCTGGAAAACTTTAGTCTGCATCGAATATCCTTTCCTGTTCTCCCGATACCTTCTGCCCTGTAAACCGATCAAACCTCATATATCTATATTTAATATATATGGTATCTCCGGTTTGCTATAGGCTTCTCGTATCATTTGAGAAATTGAACCTATTATAGTGCGACGATTTTCAAATTGCAATGCCGCGTTAAAGTTTTACACAGCAATGCGGTGAATTGCGTATGGTACCGCGAATTCATATCTTTTTCATATGCCAACAGCGCGCATCGCGACACCTGTCGCAGGAAACTCGAATGGCAAACGCCATGATCATAGCGATAATCTGTATGGTTCTTCGTACCTTCCGCGGCATGCGGAAGCCTTTTCCTTTTCGTCCGGTAGTATTCTTCATCCGTTATTTTCCTGCAAGCGCGCAGCTGCGCGCTGCCATAATGATCAATTGGATTTTTGCAGGCGGGCAAGGGCTTCGCCCGCCTTTTCATGTCCCCGCTCTGCCGCTTCTTCGTACCACATCAGAGCTTCCTTGAGGTCAGCGGCGACGCCATCCCCCGTCTCATAGATGCAGCCAAGCTCATACTGCGCTTCGGCATCGGAGTAGCCGGCGGCCGCCTTCAGATAATAGATGCGCTTTGCAGCGTCCTTGTCCGTGCCGGTTCCGTTCTCGTAGCATTTCGCAAGCTCATGCATGGCCTTGGGATACGGCTGTGTATTGTCGGCCGCCCTGTGGTACCAGGATACAGCTTCCTCCGCATTCTGTTCCACCCCTGTGCCCTGCATGTAACAGGTGCCCAGCGCCTCCTCGGCATAGGCATCTCCCTGCGCCGCAGCCTTCCTGTACCAGGCAAGCGCCCGGGCATCATCCTGCCGGACGCCAATGCCCTGCGCATAGCAGACGCCCAGATTGAACTGTGCGCTGGATCTGCCGTGATCTGCAGCCTTTTGAAGCCACTGCACCGCCTCTCGATATCTGCCTCGCAACAGGAGCTGTTTATACTGATTCACCGCCATCTTGTCGAAGGCGGAGGTATCTTTCCCTGCCATAATGGATGTCCTTTCGTAACAGTTCAGAACTTTTACTGTCCTTTTCATCATTCTCAACTGCCATCTGACCTGCAGTCACATCCGGTTATCATTGTAGCCCAAATTTTTGATAACGGACGATTTATTATAATAATTTCAGATTTTGTGTCATCCCGCGCGTTGTGCCAGGCCCCAATATATTGTAAACTATTCTCAGGGTTACATAAATTGAGTTTCAAGGATGCAAGACTACAGACCGTATCCTGAAAAAGGGCAGATCTGCCGGCGCTGGTTATGCACCGCAGGCGGAAAGGAAGGTATTATGGGATTATTCAGCGAAGAAGAACGCGCGGCCGCAAAAGCCGCCAGACAGAAGGAAGTCGCAGAGGAAAGAGCCAGAGCTGCTGCAGCCTCTGAAACGCCTGCGGGAGAATCCGCAACAGATAACGTCGCTGAAACCGCGCAAGCTGTTGCAGCCGAGACAGAAGCTACAGCCAGTGATGCTGTAAAGGAAGCTGCTGCATCGGTCGATCCTGCTGCAACAGCCGATGCTCCCGAGGCCACCGATCCTGCCGCTGCGACGCCGGCAGGCAGCGAGCCTTCGGCAGATGCAACAACTCCCGCCCGGGAAGCGTCAGCCGGCGTAGACCTGCCGAAACAGCGAAACGGCTGGAAGATCGCCTTCTGGATTCTGCTCATTGTAGGCGTTCTTGCCGGTGCATGTGTCATCTGGCTCGCGGTTCAGAGACTTAATGCGGTCTCTCAGTATGCGGAAACTCTTGAGCAACAGATCACCTCCCTTGAGACCGAGAGAGATGATGCGAAGGCGCAGCTCGACTCTGCCAATGCCGAGATCACGGATCTGAAGAAGCAGCTGGATGACGCCAACCAGGCGCTCCTCGACGCGAAGGATGCCAACAGCACTCTCCAGGATACTGTCGATCAGCTCACCGAAGCCGCAGAGGATGTCAACGACACCCTCGAAGAGGTGAAGGACAAACTGCGTCAACAGGCAGAGGACGCCTTGAAGGGCGATCCCGGCGACAGCAAATTCTGGAAGGAGAAAAAAGAGCAGGCTTCCGAGGCAGCCGACCATCTGAACGAGCTCTTACAGGGCATCTCGGAGTACATCCAGTAAATGTAACAGTTTCAGAACAGCATCATCAGATAAATTCCAAGGGACAGGTACGGGCCAAACGCCACGACCTGTCCTTTTTCTGATTGGCCTTTCCTCTTCCACCGTGTCCTGACACCCTCGACCACGGCACCGAGAATACAGGCGATCGCAAAGGCGAGGAGCATCCTCCGAAAGCCCAGCAGCAGTCCTGCTGCCGCAGCCAGCTTCACGTCCCCTCCACCGATTGCTGCGCCGCCGCTGCACCTTCGAAGTCCATAGAGGAGCCCCGATACCAGGACAGCGCCCAGGAGGAACTGCGCCCAGTCTCTGTAGTGCAATGCAAGATTTACAATGCCTGATCCCAGGATCACCAGATTGCAAACTGGCGGGATCATCTGCCGTTTCCAGTCAGAGACAGAGAGTGTGATCAGCGCCGACGTCGTCACGCCGTAACAGAAGGTTGTAGCCTGCACGCCATGACAGAGAAAGAGAAGGCACCAGCCCGCGATATGAGCCAGTGCCGTCCAAAACCTCACCATCAGTAGCTGCTCCGCATTCTGGTCTGCATGGAAACAGGGTCCGTCGCGTATTCGATTGCGTCCTGCGGCGAGATCAGGTGGTTTCGGTACGCTTCCAGAAGCGCATCGTCCATCGTGATCATCCCGAGCCGTCGGTTCGTCTGAATAATGCTCGGAATCTGGTAGGTCTTGTCATCACGGATGAGTGCGCGAATCGCCGGCGTGCAGTGCATGACTTCGAAACACGCCGTTCTCCCCTCCCCGTCCGCTCTGGAAATAAGGCGCTGCGAGATCACGGATTCCATGACCATGGAGAGCTGCGTCCGAATCTGCTCCTTCTGCCCCTCCGGGAACACGTCAACGATGCGGTTGATGGTCGACGCCGCACCGATCGTGTGCAGCGTGGAAAACACCAGGTGTCCCGTTTCTGCAGCGGTAATCGCGGTGGATATCGTCTCGAGGTCACGCATTTCGCCGACGAGAATGACATCCGGATCTTCCCTGAGTGCCGCCCGAAGCGCCGCGGCGAAGCTTCGGGAATCGAGGCCGATCTCCCTTTGATCCACCAGGGATTTGTCGTGGCGGTAGAGGTATTCGATGGGATCCTCCAGCGTCAGGATATGGCAGGAGCGGTTCTCGTTAATCTTCTGAATGATCGAGGCGAGCGTCGTCGATTTGCCGGAACCCGTAGGGCCGGTGACGAGGACAAGGCCTGACTGTTTCCTGTAGAGATCAATGACCGAAGCCGGAAGCCCCAGCGACTCGGGCTCCGGGATGGACGTCGACATAATGCGGATCGCCGCCGCATAGCTTCCCCTCTGACGGTAAACATTGACTCGGAAGCGCCCGATCGAAGGGATGCCGAAGGAGAAATCCACCTCGCCGCTCTCCGTGAGGGTCCGCCTGTGATCCTCATCAATTGTGGGAAAGAGAAGGTTCCTCGTGTCCGCGGGCAGGAGTTTCGCCTCGCCGGGGATCGGAACCAGCTGATTGTTCACACGCATAACGGGCGGCACCGCAACCGTGATGTGCACGTCGCTCGCACCGCTCTCCTTCGCAATTCTTAGAATGTTCTGCAGCCGCGACTCCACCTGTACGCCGGAGTGTGTCGCCGCCGCGGCAGTCTCACCACCCGGCAGCCCGGAAGTATCTTCTATATCATTCTGTAACATATTACATACACCGTATCTTGAGACAGTTCTAAATCTTCATTTACGTACTGTTGCACAGCCAGAAGAATGCGACCTGCCTTCTGAACATCTACTGTGGCTCGCCCGGATTGCTCCGGTTCTTCCTGCGATCATGGAGCCGGTAATAGTTGGCCTTATCCTGATACATCGCCTGATCCGCAGCGCGGATCGCTTCCATAATCTTTGCGGAATCACAGGTCCAGCTGTGTCCGAGTGCGATGTTAATCTTCCCGTTCTCTCTGATCTCTGCCGACAGATTCGCCTGCAGCGCGGCGAAATCCTCTTCTGTAATGTCCGGGATGACGATCACGAACTCGTCTCCGCCTTCACGGTACACGGATTCTTTGCTGACCATTTTCTGTATCAGCTCTGCCGCCTGCCGCAGCAGTTCATCACCAGCGCCGTGACCGCCGGTATCATTCACACCCTTGAGGCCGTTGACGTCAGCGTAAATAATGCCGACGCTCGTATGCTCTTTCAAAAGCCTGTTGACCGTCTCCTGCAAGCTGTGGCGATTCCGCACGTCAGTGAGCTCATCGTAATAGCTCAGGTGCTGCAGTCGTTTCACCAGCCGGTGGTTGATCAGCCTGGTGCCGAGGAAATAAGCCGTGGTCTCCAGTATTTTCTGCGTATCCACCAGCTCGCTGACCTCGTAGTTGTCCGCGCCGAGATACCCGATGAGCTTCCCCTCATCATAGAATGGCGACGCGATGAGCCGCTGGATTCCCTGGCGTTTCAGATTCTCATAGTCTACGGGATCTTCCTCTCTGAGGATCTCAATATCGTCCAGGACAACGCTGGTGTCCGTTTCGAGGAAGCTCTCCCAGCCGCCCAGATAACTCTCGTATGTCTTATCCTGCAGGGTGTCAATCTGCGGTTCAACACCCTCCCTGCACCACTCGAACGTATTGCTCGCCGTGATATGATCCGTCTCCAGAATGTAGAGCCTGTCGGCCGCGATCCATTCGGCGAGTTCTGCGAGCGCCGCCTGAATCGTCTCTTCATAGTTGCCGGACTTGTTCAGTATCTTGGAAATACTGAGGCTGATGTTGTCTGTCATTTTCTCTCTGGTGAGGAGCATCTTCTTCGCGTGTTCCTCATCCGCCATCATGAAGAGATATGCGACCATGTTCGTCCCGGAGATCGGCCCGATCGTGAAATCCAGCCAGTGCCCGATCTCCGTGCTGTAAACCACGTCGTGAATCCTCTGATTCTGCCGCAGCGCCCGGTAACAATAATCAAACCACCTCGTATCCTTCTCTGGATATACGTCGAGAAAGAGCCGACCGATGAGCTCCTCACGCCGCTTGCCCGTGAGCCTGCAATACTCCTCATTGACGTAGCGGTAGCGGGTATTAATCACCGCTGTTCCCTCCGCGTTTAAGAGCACCTCATACGCCGCGTACGGAACGGGAATGTCCTGATACGCGTCCGGTGTATACTCATTGAATTGCTTCGTTTTCATCTACTATCACCCGCCATCGAATAGCCCAGAATGACTCAGAGTCCCATGTGACAACAGCAGGCGTCCCTCTACGCTTCGCTGCACTTGGTCACGGCGAGCGTGCCTGTCCTCGTCAGCTCGACGATGCTGATCGTCTTGAATGTATTGAGAAACATGTCGACCCTCTCCGGCGTATCGCAGATCTGTATCGTCATGAGGCTGTTCGACATGTCGACGATCTGCGCCCCCATGATCGTGCAGTTCTCCATGATGTCTCTGCGGTTATTCCGGTTGTATTTCACCTTCATGAGCATGAGCTCGCGCGAGAGAGCCTGCGTTTCATCGAAGGTCTTGACCTTGATGACATCGAGCTTTTTGTTGAGCTGTTTCTCAATCTGCTCCAGCGTTCTCCGGTCCCCGGAGGAGACAATGACCATGTTGGAGACAGTGTGGTCGTCGGTCTCGCCTACTGCGAGGGAGTCGATGTTGAAACATCTCCTCCAGAACAGCCCCGCCACCTTGCACAACACACCTGCCCGGTTCTCTACCAATACCGAATAGATTCGCTTCATCTGTGATACTCCTTATGGAAATCGCCGAATGCCATCCAGTCGGGATCGACATCTACCTCGAGGAGAACGGAATTCTCACACTGCAAAAATTCCCGGATCTTCTCATGAATCTCCCTGTCGGATTCGAGCTTCACATAATCCAGATCATAAGCCCTCGTCAGAGCATCCAGCCTTGGGTAATCCCCGATATCCGTCACCGACCAGCGGTCTTTGTAGGAGAGGTGCTGATGCTGCCGCACGAGGCCCAGCCACCGGTTCTTCAATACCACCGTCTTCGTCCGGATGCCGTAATACTGTGCCGTCGCAAGCTCCATCATATTCATCTGGAAGCCGCCGTCGCCGCAGACAGAGACGACTAGGCGATCCGGTGCCGCAAGCTGGCAGCCGATGGCTGCGGGCAGTGCGTAGCCCATCGTGCCCATGCCTCCGGAGGTGAGGAATCTCCCGTTCTCCCGGATGACAGCGTTCGCGCAGCTCCAGAGCTGGTTCTGTCCGACATCTGCCACATAAATCGCGTCGTCGTCCATCGCAAGGGAGAGCGCCCGCACGAAAGCCTGCGGGTTGACGCCGCGGTAGGCAGGGTTCTCATTGGTCAGCGCCTTTTTGAGCTCCGCGTTCTTGTCCGCCTCGGATTCCGTGCGGTTCTTGTTGAGTTCCGTAACCCACGCGCCGTGGTCGCAGGTGATGGGCTCATGTCTCAAAAAGCTTGCGAGCACGTGATCAAGGTCTCCGACAAGAGGAATGGTGGGGCCTGCGTTTTTGCCGATCTCCGCGGGATCCACATCAATGTGCACCAGAATCTTGCCCTCTGTGATGAGGCTCGGCTGGCTGATCGACCGGTCCGCAACCCGCGCGCCCGCCATGATGATCATGTCGGCGTCGTTCATTGCACGGTTTCCGTAAGGCTGTCCGTTGTTGCCCACCATGCCGTAGAACAGGGGATGCTGTGTCGGCATGACGCCAAGACCCATCATCGTGCAGACGACGGGGATCTCGTACTTTTCAGCGAACGCGCGCAGCTCATTCACTGCGCCGGATAAGTGCACGCCGCCGCCCGCACAGATGATCGGGCGCTTTGCGCGGGAAAGCTCTTTCATCACCTTGTCGATCTGAACCGCATGGCCCTCGACCGTCGGCTTGTACGTGCGCATTCGAAGACTCTCCGGATAGTCGAAATGCGGAAGAGCCGACAGCTGCACATCCGAGGGCAGGTCGATGAGGACAGGACCGCGTCTGCCGGTCGACGCGATGTAGAAGGCTTCCTTCATGATCCTCGGAATCTCTTTCACATCCCGCACGATATAGCTGTACTTCACAAAGGATTCGCAGGCGCCCGAGATGTCAGCCTCCTGGAATACATCACCGCCCAGAAGACTCGTCTCTACCTGACCCGTGATACACACGAGCGGAATGCTGTCGGCAAAGGCCGTCGCGATGCCGGTGATGAGATTCTCCGCACCCGGACCGGAAGTTACCGCAACGACCCCCACCTTGCCCGTGATCCTCGCATAACCCGAGGCCTCGTGTGCCGCGTTCTGTTCCTGCCGCACGAGGATGGTATGAATATCCGTATCCAGAATGCTGTTGTAGAACGGGGCTATCGCAACGCCCGGATATCCGAAAACATATTCAACGCCTTCCTTCTGAAGGCACTTTACTACTGCGTCTGCTCCATTCATGAATTCTCTCCCTGGTCAGAATATTTAACCTTATACGCAATGCCGCATATTTCGCTGCATTCATGCCCGAAATCGCTTAGGCGATTTCTCGCGAATCAAGTCATCTGTGAAAGAGGGAGGCCAGTGGTCCCGTGATCTCTTCCAGCGCCTTGATCGAACGGTTCAGCGAATTGAAGTCGATGCTGTTCAGCTCTTTGATCGCATCGTTCACATAATCCGTGTTCTCTTCCACCAGTCCGTTGACATTGCCGATGACTTCGTCAAGATCAGACAGCGTCCCCTGCAGCTGCGTGGACGTTTCGGTGACACTGACCATCGTATCATTCAGATTGTGCAGTGTCCGCACCGCCTTCGGAATCAGGATAAGACACGCGATAAGGAGCACCAAGGCCACCGCCCAGGTCGCGATCGCCGTTCTCTTCTGATATCTGGTATCTTCCCTCTGCTGGCGGGTGAGTTCAACGAAGAGCTCATGATCCGACAGCCCTTCAAGGTCCCTGTCTGTCTCCTGTTGTTTCACATTCCGCCCACGATTTCTGTAATCTGTCATCTTCTCTCCCCTGATGCCTGTCATCATCAAAGTTCAATGGTTTCCCCGCAATAGAATGCTTCATTTTAACACTGTATGGCAGGAAACAAAAGAGCAGAACGAGGTCTCCCCCGCTCTGCCCTGTAGCGCTCTGACAATCTTTCGGTCTTAATGCATCTATCGCAGAAGTTGCTCCCCACTGCAATGAATTTACCTCTTACGCTTTGTACACGACCTTCATGAATTTCTTCTTGCCTCTCTTCACGAGAATGCCGCCGGTCAGATCTTCTTTCGTGTAGCTCTTTTTGATATCATCTGTCCTGACATCATCGACGGTGACGCCGCCCTGCTGAACATTTCTCCTCGCGTCTGCTCTGGACTGCGCAAGGCCAGCCTTCACGAGTACATTCAGAATGTCGATGGTGCCGTCATCCTGGAAGTCGCCATCCTTCACTTCCGTCTCCGGAATGTTCACGCCATCCAGGGACACGCCGCCGAACAGCGCCTGGGCTCCTGCCTCTGCCTTCTTCGTCTCATCCTCGCCGTGTACGAGCGTTGTGAGCTCATGCGCGAGAATCTTTTTCGCCTCATTCAGCTGGCTGCCTTCCCAGTGATCCATCTCGTCAATCTGCTCGAGCGGCAGGAAGGTCATCATGCGGAGAAATTTCAGCACATCCGCGTCGTCCACGTTTCTCCAGTACTGGTAGAAATCGTAAGGTGTTGTCTTGTCCGGATCCAGCCATACGGCGCCGCCTGATGTTTTGCCCATCTTCGTGCCGTCATGTTTCAGCAGCAGGGAAATCGTCATCGCATAGGCGTCCTTCTGGTCCTTCTTGCGGATCAGGTTGATGCCGCCCAGCATATTGGACCACTGATCGTCGCCGCCGAACTGCATCTGACAGTCGTAATCGTGGTACAGGCGGTAGAAATCGTAGGACTGCATCAGCATGTAGGAGAACTCGAGGAAGGAAAGGCCGGTCTCCATGCGGTTCACGTAGCACCTTGCACGCAGCATTTCGTTGACGTTGAACTCGGCGCCGATGTCGCGCATGAAATCCAGAAAGTTGAGGTCTCTGAGCCAGTCCGCGTTGTTCACAATCCTAGCTTTGCCCTCGCCGAAGTCGATGAAACGGCTCATCTGCTGCCGGAAACACTCGACGTTGTGGTCGATGGTCTCGATCGTCATCATCTTGCGCATATCAGAGCGGCCGGAAGGGTCGCCGATCATGGCAGTGCCGCCGCCAACCAGCGCGATCGGCTTGTTGCCCGCCGCCTGCAGCCGCTTCATGAGAAGCAGCGCCATGAAATGCCCGACGTGCAGGGAATCTGCCGTAGGGTCGAAACCGATGTAGAAGGTCGCCTTGCCGTGATTGATGAGCTCCGCAATCTCTTTCTCGTCCGTTACCTGTGCCAGCAGGCCTCTCGCCTGCAGCTCTTCATATAAAGTCATGTGAGTTTCTCCCTAATCAATTCCAGTCAAGATCGTTAGCTTCTACCTTACGGTCACGCAGCATCAGGTCACGCACTGCCTCCGCGGGCTGTTTATTCTCGAATAAAACAGCACAGACCTCATCAATGATCGGTGCCTCGATCTCATATTTCTCGGCGAGCTTCTTCGCAGCCTTCGCGGAGAAGACGCCTTCGACTACCTGCTGCACTTCCTTCATGGCTTCGTCCGGAGTCTTCCCCTGGCCGATGAGGATGCCGGCCCTGCGGTTTCTCGAATGCATGGACGCGCAGGTGACGATGAGGTCGCCGATGCCGGTCAGCCCCTGGAAAGTAGCAGCCTGCCCGCCAGCCGCGATACCGATTCTCGTGATCTCCGCGATACCACGGGTGATGAGCGCTGCCTTCGTATTGTCGCCGTAGCCCAGTCCGTCCGCGACGCCGGCCGCGAGCGCTACGACATTTTTGAGTGCAGCACCCAGCTCCATCCCCTTGATGTCAGGACTGGTATAAACGCGGAATACCTCGCTCATAAAGATGTTCTGGACATATTTCGCCGTCTGTTCGTCCTTCGCGCCCGCGACAATGCAGGTGGGGATGCCCTTGCCGACCTCTTCGGCGTGGGTTGGTCCGCACAGCACCGCGACATTGGCGTGCGGGATCTCCTCCCGGATCTGCTCCGAGAGTGTCATCAGCGAATCTTCCTCAATGCCCTTTGCCACGGAGACGATGAGCTGACCATAACGGATGTACGGCGCCATCTTCTGAGCAGTGCTCCTCGTAAAGGGAGACGGCACGGCGAGGACGAGGAGGTCCTTGTCCCGGCAGACTGTCTGAAGGTCAGTGTCCGCGTGTACGGATTCCGGCAAAATAGTGCCGGGTAGCTTTATTTTTTGTTCATGGTCCTGATTGATCATGTCGACCTCATCCTGTGCGATCGACCAGATCTCGATGTGGTGTCCGTTGGTGGACAGTTCGTACGCGAGTGCCGTGCCCCAGCTGCCCGCGCCAATTAATCCGATATTCGCCATACTGCCGCCTTTCTACTGGCTGTCCTTCTCGTGGTGCAGAATGTATGTCTTCCGCTCCGTGCCATCTAAGAGCCGTTTGATGTTCGCACGGTGTTTCGTGAACGCCATCGCCGTGAGCACACCCATGACGATGTACATTTCAATGAGTACGGGCTGCGCCGCGGGTGTGAAAACACCAAGGCTCCCCTCAATGATCATGAGCACAAGGCACGCGGTATACAGAAGGAGCGAGCCCAGCGACACATAGTGCGTCAGCACGAACGGCACGGTGAATACTATAATCGCGACCGGGAGAAAAGTCCAATGGAACGCGATCACAAAGCCCGCGATCACCGCAACGCCCTTGCCGCCCTTGAACTTCATGTAGAAGGGATAATCGTGCCCCAGCACACACCCCGCGAGCGTATAGGTCTTGAGCAGGTAGATCGACTCCGGGTGTGCCTTGCCAAAGAGTGCCGTCACGAGCAGGATCGCCACAATGCACTTTAAGATATCCATCACGAAAACAACCAGCCCCGCCTTCGTCCCCATGACGCGCATGGCGTTCGTTGTCCCGGCATTCCCGCTGCCGTAGTTGCGGATATCAATGCCTTTGATTCTGCCGATAATATAGGCGGACTGGATCAGTCCGAAGCAGTATCCGATCAGGATACACACCAGTCGAAGCATCACATTCTTCCTCTTTGTTCTGCATTGTTGCAGCAGCCTCACCTGCGTCAAATCTTGCGTCTGCTCCGTGCGGCTCTCTGCATACGGCACATCCGAGCATACCTGCCGACAGCTGTCGTGCAGATCGTATCCGTCCGCACATGGCAACTCACACAACATCCGAGCATATCTGCCACCAACTGTCGTGCAGAACGCATCCGTCCGCACATGACAACCCAAGTCATTTCCGGTCCTCGTCGCTGCGCTCCTTGATGATGAATTTCATCGGTGTGCCACGGAAGCCGAAGGTCTCACGGATCTGGTTCTCAAGATATCTCTGGTAGGAGAAATGCATGAGATATTTGTAATTCACGAACAGCACAAACGTCGGCGGCTTCACGCCGGCCTGCGTCGCGTAGTAGATCTTGAGCATCTTGCCCTTGTCCTGCGGCGGCTGCTGCATGATGGCGGCCTGCGTGATGATCTCATTGAGAATTCCCGTCTGAATCCGCATGTTCTGGTTCGCGGATACCATGTCTACTGCCGCATAGATGTTGTTCAGTCTCTGTCCCGTCTTCGCGGAGATGAAAATGATCTCGGCGTAAGGAATGAACGAGAGAACGGAACGGATCTTCTCGGAATATTTCTTAACCGAGCTGTTGTCCTTCGTGATCGCATCCCATTTGTTGACACAGATGATAATCGCCTTGCCACGGTCGTGGGCGATGCCTGCTATTTTCGCATCCTGCTCGGTAACCCCCTCCTCGGCATTGATGACGAGGACGGCGATGTCTGCACGATCGACAGCCGCAACGGCGCGGATGATCATGAATCGCTCGAGCTGGTCGCTGATCTTGTTCTTGCGGCGAAGACCGGCGGTGTCGATGAACACATAGTCCTTCCCATCGTGTGTTACTCTCGTGTCGATGGCGTCTCTCGTCGTGCCGGCAATGTCGGAAACGATGACACGGTTCTCGCCGATGAGCCGGTTCACGATGGACGACTTCCCGACGTTGGGCTTGCCGATGATGGCTACCTTGATGGCGTCATCTTCCGCATCCTCCTCGACGGGCTCGGGGAAATGCTTCGCCACCTCTTCGAGCATGTCGCCAAGGCCCATCTTGTTGACACTCGATACCGGATACGGATCGCCGATGCCAAGGTTGTAGAACTCATAGACGTCGGCCTCCTGAGCTTTCGGCCGGTCAACCTTGTTGACGACGAGGACAATCGGTTTGTGCGCGCGGCGCAGCATATCGCAGACTTTCTGATCCGCATCCTGCACACCCGACTGAATGTCCACGAGGAAAATGATGATGTCCGCCATGTCGATCGCGATCTGCGCCTGCTCTCTCATCTGTGAGAGAATGACATCCTTGGAATCCGGCTCAATGCCGCCGGTGTCGATCAGGGTGAAGTCGTGATTGAGCCAGGTGCAATCCGCATAAATTCGGTCCCTGGTCACGCCGGGGGTGTCCTCGACGATGGATATTTTCTCGCCCGCGATCGCGTTGAACAGCGTCGACTTGCCGACATTGGGACGGCCTACGATCGCGACGATGGGTTTTACTGTGTTTGGCATAATAATTCCTGTTCCTTGGTTGCAAAGACTGCTGAACATGCAACAGTTACTTCGGTTGGTACTTATCTGACCGCAATTATAACAGATTCGTATTCTACCATGCACGGGGGCTTTTGCATAGAATGTGGCATAGACCGGCATAGAATGGTCAGCGTCATGGCCGGCACCGGTCGGCGCGGCAGATATAGGACGCTGATGCTGCTGATATGCTACACCTTTTATATCGAACGACAGGCAGGACAGATATGATTTGCCTTGCCATCAGCGGGGATTGAATTTACAATGGGAGTGCTTCCGGCTGTTCATGGCAGTTGTTGCAGTTCCTGGAAGCGTTTCATTTCAACACAGGTCGCAACTATTCAGCTAAATTTAATGCGCATCCAGCCGCGTACTGTTCATAAATTTCGCTGTGCTGAATAGATGCCACAGATCATTGCAAGGAGTTTGACAGGATGTCAGCAGATATCGAACTTCACGAGCTTCTCGACCGCAAGATTCCGATCGCGCCGCTCGAACTCATTGTCATGCCCTCCGCCCAGGAAATCGGCGACCAGGTGAATAACTATCTCGTATCCTTCCGGCACGAATATCACAACCTGGTGGACGAAGATCCCGCCTTCAAGGACTACAGCCGCGACGACTACCGCATGAAGGCGGATTGCGTCCGCTTCGGCACCGGCGAAGGCAAGGGCGAGATTCTGGAATCCGCGCGCGGCAAGGACATTTACATCGTCACGGATGTCATGAACCACTCTCTCACCTACAAGATGAATGGCTTCGTGAACCACATGTCCCCGGACGATCATTTCCAGGATCTGAAGCGCATCATCGCGGCGATCAACGGCAAGGCAGCAAGACTCAACGTCATCATGCCTTTCCTCTATGAGGGCCGCCAGCACAAGAGAAGTGGCCGCGAGTCCCTGGACGCTGCACTCATGTTCCGCGAGCTGGTTGACCTTGGCGTCAAGAACTTTATCACCTTCGACGCGCACGATCCCAGAATCCAGAATGTAGCACCGCTCTCTAATTTCGAGAACTACATCTCTCCCTATCAGTTCCTGCGCGTGATCATGCGGGAATTCCCGGACATTGTCCTCGACAAGGAACATTTTGTCGTGATCAGCCCCGATGAGGGAGCGCTCGACCGCGCGGTGTATTTCGCCAACGTGATCAATGCCGACACCGGTATGTTCTATAAGAGACGCGACTATTCCAAAATCGTCAACGGCAAGAACCCGATCGTCGCGCATGAATTCCTCGGCACTGACCTGACCGGCAAAGACGTCATCGTCATGGACGACATGATTTCTTCCGGCGGTTCCATCCTCGACACAGCCCGTCAGCTGAAACAGATGAATGCGAACCACGTTTTCCTCTGCACGACGTTCGGACTCTTCACCGACGGCCTCGATGCTTTCGACAAGGCGTACGACAACGGCGACTTCGACATGATCATTACCACGAACCTCACCTGGCAGCCGCAGGAGCTGCGCGAGCGCAAGTGGTTCAATGAAGCGGATATGTCCAAATATCTTGCCACCATCATTGATTTCCTCAACCACGACGCAACCATTGAGAACGTCTCCACTCCGACGGACAAGATTCATGAGCTCCTCGCGAAATACAATGCGCATGAAGCTTCGGAACTAGAGCAGGAAACGTTACAGAGCACGGAATTCTGATCTGTTATCATCTTCAGATACAACTTCAGATTTACCTTCAGACGAACTCTTCAGGCCAGGCGGCAACGCCTGGCCTTTTCATGCATGTAGATCTTGCGGCATGGGAAGAGGATTTCTGTCCTTATATGAAGTCTGTTACCAGTTGGCTTGGCAATATGCAAGCCTGTCTGAGGTCTGTAACTCTTCCTTGGGCAATAATAAGGCCTCGGAAATTTCTGTTACCCATTCTTGGAAATATAGCGACCATCGTGAAATCTGTTACCCCTCGCTTGGAAATATAGCGACCATCTGAAATTCTGTTACCCCATGTTAATGAGGTCGACTCATTTTCAGGCATGGAAATTGTATTTTTCGATTCTTTAATGTCGCACATATCATGTATTTTTCGTTATATGCCTGATATCTTTGCCTGATATTTTATCTGTCGCACATTTAAGATATCAATATAGGAAGCATTTCTCTTCAGAATGGGTAACAAATTTCAAAAATTCTCCCCTGTACCCAATTTGAGGGTAACAGATTTTCAAAATCTTCATATATTCCCAAAGGCAGGGTAACAGATTTCCAGAAACTGCGTTTACACCCAATTCAGAGAAAACTACCTTCAAAGTGGCTGAGAGCGACAGGCAGATCCGCTAGAATCTGCATCCAATCCGTCCAGCATCGGCAGGAAGATTATAAATCAATCGAAGTAATAGCCTATCAAAGCCCTGACGTGGCCGATCTCCAGCGGATGATCTTTCGTCTCGTAAGAAGTGATGAGGTTCACGCCGGGAATATAGCCGTTCCTAATATACAGCCGCAGCTTGCTGACCATGTTGGCGGCATAGCTCTCCTCATCCATCATGCCGAAATGCTCCCAGATCAGCGCATCCCCGCTCTTCGGATCCAGGATCGTAAAGTCAGGATAAATTTCAACAGAACCAAGGAGCTGCCTGCATTCGTAGCGGAATGGAATCTGCCTGCCGTGCAGCTCCGAAGCGATGATAGCCTCCGACTTGGACCGCACACGAATCCCTGTAGCCGCACGGATCTTCAGATTCTCCGGATGCCTGTCGCTGTGAGGATACGCTTCCTGCTCCCACTGCTCCACTTTTGCCTTCCTCGTGACGTATGGCTCCACTTGCTCCAGCCAGGGCTCCGCCGCAAGGTGATCCAGGAGTCTGCTGCCCTCATTCCAATACTTCAGGTACTGGTTGATCGCTTTCAGATCGTGATCGATATCACATAGCTCATATTGACAGTACGCTTTCTGAACAAGCTCATGGATGAGATCCGCCTTGCTCTTATCAAGATAATGCCGCTCTTCCCTGCCGTCGTCGCGAAGACACTGGTAGAACTTGAGATATCTGCCATTCCGATAACAGACAATTCTACCCTCCGGCGCTGCCTGTAATTGCCTCTCCAGCTCTGCCTTCTTCTGCAGCAGAGCCTTCCTCTCCATCTTCATCCGCTGTACGATTTCCATCATTTCCCCCTGTACGGGAAAGCGTCCCGCAGCCACAACACATGATCCGTTGTCTCGTCCATTTCCGAGATCGCCACGATATCAAAACGTACAGGCCGGTCAGAACAATGGTGCGTGTACATGTAGAACCTGGCAACGTTGGAGATCGTCTTCTGTTTGCGCAGCGTGACCGCCTCCTCCGGCCTGCCAAAAAGGTACGTGCTGCGGTATTTCACCTCGGCAAAGACCAGCACGCGCCCCTCGTAGCCGATCAGGTCGATCTCCCCATACCTGCTGTCATGGAAATTCCGATCGACAATGTGCACGCCGTGTTTCTCCAGAAAACAGGCAGCCAGCCTCTCTTCGATTGTGCCAACCCTGCGCTTGTTCACGGCAGGTAGTTTGCTGTTGTTCATTTTCCCGGCATAAGTCTCTCCTTTCTGAAGTCCTATTCGATATCGTGCAACAAGCTGTTGCAATTTTGGATCTATCCAGCCATGCGAGCAATCGCTCTGCGGCGAACACAAGCCAAAGCCACATTGCCGCTATGCGCGCAAATACCAATGACATCAATTCGTTGCAGTTGCAATTATCGTATGGGGTGTCTCGGATTTTACGGGGAAGGGAAATCCGCGGCGGAATGCAGACCATTCGGTCTGCAGAAGAAATATGTCTGATGCGTGTCCAGCATATGATGACAGCTTGACGGATATACCAACATCGGCAAGCTTACTGTGCAAGTCACACGTTTGGAAGTTTGCCGATGCAGCAATGTGGTTCACCGCACCGGGATAAAGATGTGTACGCTGTCGCGTACAATAAGAAAACCTGAGGGACTATGAAATCCCTCAGGCCATTATAGCATCGAATTGAATTTTGCGTCACTCATTCCAGGCTTTGTCCCGGCTCCACGCAACCGATCCTTGCACCCCTTCACACAGCTCCAGCCTCACGCCTCTTCGACAAAGTGCGTGATGAAGCTTCTGCGGTGAATCGGGCAGGGGCCGTATTCTTTCAGCGCCGCGATGTGCTCGGCGGTGCCGTAGCCCTTGTGCCGCGCGAAGCCATACTCCGGGTACTGCCGGTCGTACTCCTCCATCATCCGATCCCTCGTCACTTTCGCCAGAATGGAGGCAGCCGCAACAGACAGGCACTTGGCATCGCCCTTGATAATCGGCACTTCCGGAATCTTCATCCCCGGAATCGTCACCGCGTCGATGACGAGGACATCCGGCTGTATGCCAAGCCCCGCGACCGCGCTGCGCATTGCTTCGAAGGTCGCCTGCAGAATATTGATCTCGTCAATCCTCTCCGGCGTCGCCAGCCCCACGTTCCAGGCGATCGCTTCCTCCCGGATCGTATCGAAGAGTTCGGCGCGGCGTTTGGCAGAGAGCTTCTTCGAATCGTTGATGTGGAGAATGTCATGGTCTTTGGGCAGGATGACAGCCCCGGCCGCCACAGGTCCCGCGAGCGGTCCACGCCCCGCCTCGTCGATCCCGCAGATCAGGATCTTCTCGTACTCTTCCTTCGCCAGCTCAGGGAAAAAATCAGGTCCGAACTTATCCAAAATGGCTTCCCGCTCGAAAGCACGCATCTCTGCAACTCTCGAAATCTCCTGCTGCTGTCTGGCAAGACGCTTTGCGGCCGCCTCTTCTTTTCTCGTCATAACGATTCCTCTATCACTGATGCTGCAATACGCCGAACTCGCTGAACGGGTAAATACGCAGCCAGGCGCGACCGATGATGTTCTCCCTCTTGATGTTGCCGACATCAGGGTAGCGGGAATCCTCCGAGACGTTTCGGTTGTCGCCGAGGACAAAATATTCGTCGTCGGCCAGCTGAATCTCTTCGGCGGCAAGGCCTGGATTCACCATGACTTCCGCGCCGTAATTCTCTTCCAGAATTTCACCGTTGATATAAATGTTGCCATCGAAATCAATGCGAACGCGCTCGCCAGGCATACCGATGATGCGCTTGATGAAATAAGTGTTCCTCGCATACTGATATGGGAAAATGACGATGTCGAACCGTTCCGGTTCATGAAAGCGGTAACTGATCTTGTCTGCGATCAGCTGATCACCGTCCGCAAGTGTCGGCACCATGCTGGTTCCATTCACATCAGTCCGCTGCACAACGAAGTGAATGAGCAGGAACGAGAGGAGGAGAACCGCCCCCACCCAGATGACGTACGAGAGAATCTCATGTGCAAGGGGCGGCTTCTTCTCCACAGAAGCGTCATGTTCCTTCGGAAGATCATTGCCAGCTTGCTGCCGACCTGCCGTTCCATCCACTTCCTTACCTTTCATACTATGTTCTCCCGTAACCGTGTTGTCAGTCTGCATTGTGCGATCTTCGTCCATTCGGATGCCTCCGATTCTCAAGATAGTTCAGTTCATTTCATAAGCTTCTTGCAGGGTAACAGTTCAGAATCATCTTTTCTGAACTGTTGGACTCCCAGAGAAGCAAATGCTTCGGGCTGCACTGAACAGATACGATTCCTACTGTGATTTGGTGTCATCTGGCACTTCATCCAGGGTGATCCGGCCGATTCTGCCATTTCGGAAATCATCCAGGATGATGTGAGCGGTGCGCTTCGTATCCAGAGCCTCTCCCTTCGTGATCAGCCTCCGGTTCTGTGCGATCTTGAGGAGAATTTCATACAACTCCTTCTCGCCATAATTCGTGACGCCGGACATCCGGACATCTCCATCTGCAGACTCTGCAACGCCCTGAGGATCTTTGCTTCCTTCGCCGCAAGACGGATTATTCTCAATGCCCAGCGGATTCTCCGGCGTTCCGTAGCGCCGCTCCAGAAGCTGCGGATATCTCGCGATAAGATAACGTAAGAGTCTAAGCGCCAGTTCCTGCTCATCCAGAATCTCATCCCGGATAGAGCCGACAATCGCGAGTCTGATCCCGATCTCCTGATCCTCGAACCGTGGCCAGAGAATGCCGGGTGTATCGAGAAGATCCATCTGTTGTCCTTGATTGACACCAAGAGGATTGCCGGGGGCATAGGCTCCCCTTGGCGGTTTCTTCTCCGCACCGGCAAGGCGCACCGTGATCCACTGCTTGCCCTTCGTAACGCCGGGCTTGTTGCCCGTCTTCGCGGAAGATCGGCCAGCCAGGGAATTAATGAGCGTGGACTTTCCGACATTGGGAATGCCGCAGACCATCGCGCGGATCGGACGGCCGATGATGCCTCGTTTCCTGTCTCTCTCTATTTTCTCCCTGCAGGCGGATAGAACCGCCTTTTTGATCTTCTCTGCCGCCTTCTTCTCACGGGAGTCGATCGCGATGACGGTAATTCCCTTGCCTTCGAAATATTTGCGGAAGCCATCTTCCGTCTGCGGATCAGCGAGATCCTCTTTGCCCATAATGACAATCCGCGCCTTGCCAGCCGCGAGACTGTCGATATCAGGGTTACGGCTCGAGAGCGGCACTCGCGCATCAATAATCTCGATCACGAGATCAACCAGTTTGATGTTGTCCTGCATCATCCGGCGTGCTTTCGTCATGTGCCCCGGATACCATTGATAATCGATGGCCATAGTGCCTCCTCTCTGAACTGTTGCAAAATTAAACCCGCATCCCTATGGTCGTCCACAGTGCAAAGGGTCATCGGGAGCCGCTTTGCGGCCCGCAATGGGGGCAGCGGCTATACGTTCGGACGGGACGCATCGGTGTCACTGACGTACTTATGACCGCTGTCCCCATAAGAGCAACGCGGCCTCCCGATCCCCTTCGCGATGCGGACGACCTTGAAGGTGTCTGCGTTTGCTCACTCCACCCGGTGCAGGCTGCCGCCTGCGGAGGGCAGCGCAAGCCACGTCTGGCCGATGATCTCATCCGCCGTAACGATGCCGATCGACGCATCACGGGAGTCCTCTCTGCTGTTGCGGTTGTCGCCGAGAACGAAATACTCGTTCTCGCCCAGGGTGATCTCCTGCGCCGCCATACCGGGATCCTGCATCTTATCGTAAGCTTCGCTGTGGATATCCGGCACGCCGTTGATCAGAAGCTGACCGTCCACGATCTGCACAGTTTCCTCCGGCATCGCGGCGATTCGCTTCACGTACGGGTGCGTATCCTCGTTGCCGCCCGCATAGAAAGCAACAACATCCTCTCTCTTCGGAGAAGTCAGCCTGTATTGCAGCCGGTTCACGAGAACGGTCTGTCCCTCCGCAATTGCGGGCGTCATGGAATCCCCGATCACAGACACGCGGAAGCCGAAAGCGATGACCAGCACAAAGGCCAGCCCCGCCGCTATGATCGTTGTGAGTATCCAGAGCAGAATCTCCCGGATCAAATGGAAATTAATGCCGGATTCATCCTGATAGAACGAGAGACCTTTCGTGGAATAAGATGTACGCTGCCTGCGCGCCATAGCTGATACCGCCTTATATTTACACAACCAAACGAGTCTATCATACAACAAAAGCCGCACTCCATGTAACGGAAGTGCGGCTTGAATGGAACATTGTGTGATTAATTCTGGCCCTTTTCCTTAACCTTAGCCTTCTTGCCGCTGAGGTTACGCAGATAGTTGAGCTTTGCTCTTCTGACCTTACCTGCTCTGACAACTTCAACCTTCTCAACGTTCGGGCTGTGAAGAGGCCATGTCTTCTCAACGCCAATTCCGGAAGACTCCTTACGAACGGTGAAAGTAGTACGGTTTCCGCCGCCCTGGATCTTCAGAACGGTTCCCTCAAAGACCTGTGTTCTCTCACGGTTGCCTTCCTTGATACGGTTGTAAACACGAACGGTATCGCCGGTGTTGAACTGGGGAGCTTCTGCCTTCAGCTGGGAAGCTTCGATTTCACTGATAATGCTCATTCTATTCTCCTTTGATCTCTGGACATTCATACATCGTGCCGCGAAACGCACCATTGCGAATCTGTTCGGCTGCCGGGACCCTGCTGGCACCGACCGAAGAGAGGATTGTCTCTGAACTCTGCCATGCGTTTGGACGCACAGTGCATCTAATGTAACACAGCCTGTCCGCTATTTCAAGTGGTTCCGGGCAATTAAATCCGACCTACTTGGCTACCGATTGCAGCACGAACAGAAAATGGTTCTGCACCATTACAAATCTTCTGTCTTCGCTGGTTATGACTCGAAGCCTTCTCCTGCCTCCACCCTCCGCAGGATTTCCCAAAGCCGCCGTTTCTGCGCCGGCTTATAGGGGCACTCGGCTTTCGGGAGCTGAAGCCTACGGTTCAACTTGGCAACATAAGCCGTGTAAAGATCAGGCCTTCGTTTCTTCGTTCGCTTCAGAGATTCGTACAGGTGCCATTCCGACACCTTCGCGTGATCTCCGGAGAGGAGGATGGCAGGCACCCTTTTCTCATGCCATACCTCCGGCCGGGAATACTGCGGGTACTCCAGAAGGCCGTCCTGGAAGCTGTCTGTTTCCGCGCTGACCTCGTTCCCGAGAACGCCCGGGATCAGGCGGGAAACACTGTCGACCACGATCATCGCGGGCAGTTCTCCGCCCGTCAGCACGTAATCACCAATTGAGACATTGTCCGTCACGATCTCCTCCAGTACGCGCTCATCAATTCCCTCGTAATGGCCGCACAGGAGGATGAGGTCCTCCTCGTGGGAGAAATCTTCCGCCATCTTTTGATTGAAGACGCGCCCCTGAGGTGTGAGATAGACGACGCGTGCACGCCTGCGAGCAGGGTTGCCTATTGTCTCCTGCACCGCCATACAGGCGTCGTACACAGGCTGTGCCTGCATGAGGAGCCCTGCCCCACCGCCATAAGTGTAGTCGTCGACCCTGCCGTGTTTATCCTTCGTATAGTCCCGGATGTTGACGGCGTCGACCGTGATGAGGCCCGCCTTCTGCGCACGCGCAAGAATGCTGGTGTTAAGGCCCTGCTCCACCATTTCGGGAAACAGCGTAAGAATATGGAAATTCATGGCTATAGCTTCTCCAGTCCCGGCAGCAGGTGCACCCTCATGTAGCCTTCCGCAAGGTTCGTCTCAAGGATGCAGTCTCTGATCGCGGGGATCATGAGGTCACGGGCGTCTCTTGTTCTGACTACATAGACGTCGTTCGCGCCCGTCTGAACCACGTCGGCGAAGATTCCGATCTCAGCGTCGTTCTCGTCGATGACGTGAAGGCCCACGAGGTCAGGAATGTAGTATCTGCCCTCGGCCAGCGGCATCGCATCCTTCCGGTCGATGAGGAGCTTCTTGCCGTGCAGAATCCTCGAATCCTCCACCGTCTCGTAACCGGAGAGATGGACAATGACAAATTTGCCGTTCATGCGCACGTTGGAAACTGTGGCCTCCTGCAGCGCGCCGTGAATATTGTCAATGTATACGGTTTTTAGGAGCTTGAATCGCCGGGGATCATCGGTCGTCGGGAATACCTTCACATCTCCCCGGACGCCATGCGTTCCCGCGATCTCACCCACCTGAAATCTGTCTGTCATTTTTATTTTCTCCAGGCCGTCGAGCGAATGCCTTATCGCGAAAACGCTGTACCTCCCCCTGCGGAAGATACAGCGTTATCTTATGCCGGTTGCGGCGTGCGAATCAAGGAGCTACTCTCACGCCAGTGCTCAGGCATCCTGTTCCGCATCAGCGGCAGTAGCGGGTTCCTCCGTATCGGAAGCCTCCTCGCCAGTCTCATTCGCGTCAATGTTCACATCGACAATGACGTCTGCCCTTGCTGCGGCCGCCTTGACAACGGCGCGGATCGCTTTGGCGATACGCCCCTGTCTGCCAATGACCTTGCCCATGTCGGAGGGATCTACGAGAAGGTCGACCTTTGTGATCCGGCCCTCCTGCCTCTCCGTCACCGTAATGTCGTCAGGATGCTCTACCAGTGCCTTCGCAATTACTTCTACCAGGTCTTTCATGCAAAGCTCTCCTTTTCGCTTGTTGATATCCGTGATACTGCTGCGATCAAGGAGTTAGTTTGCCTTCTTAGCGGCTTTTACGAGCTTCTTCACAACAGTTGTGGGCTGTGCACCCCTGGCGATCCAGGAATTCACTTTCTCAAGGTCCATGTTGATCGTAGCGGGCTCCGTGTTGGGATCATAGAAACCAACCTGATCGATGGCAACGCCGTTTCTGGGGTTGGATGCTTCCTGAACAACAACGCGGTACACAGGAAATTTCTTCTTTCCGATTCTAGCAAGTCTGATCTTTACCATTGGTAATTTCCTCCATGAAATAATGTGATCTATTTAAGAACGAGATGATTCTCGAATCTTATGAAAACAACAGGCGCTCAGAAAAATCTGCCGCCCCGGCCACCGAAGCCTCCGAGGCCACCCAGCGCACCGAAGGGATTGCCGTGTCTCTTGCGGCCTCCCATAATGCCTGGCATCTTCTTCACCATATCCTGCATCTGTTTGAACTGTTTGATGAAGCGGTTGACCTCAGCGATGTCATTGCCGGAGCCCTTGGCAATCCGGTATTTGCGCTGCGGGGTGAGGAGCTTGGGATTTGCGCGTTCCGCCGGCGTCATCGACAGGACGATGGCTTCGATTCTCGCCATCTTCTTCTCGTCAATCGCGTTGTCCAGGTCATCCTTGGAGATGCCGAGATTCGGCATCATGCCCATGATCGTCCTGAGACCTCCCATCTTGCGCATCTGTTTCATACTCTCAAGGTAGTCGTCGAAATCGAACTTGCCCTTTTTGAGCTTCGTGCCCATCTCGAGGTTTTTCTTCTCATCCTCTTCATCCATCGAGGCCTTGGCCTTGTCGATCAGGGTGAGAACGTCGCCCATGCCAAGGATTCGCGAGGCCATGCGGTCGGGATAGAACTGCTCGAGATCTTCGAGCTTCTCCCCCATGCCGACGTAGAGAATCGGCTTGCCGGTCACCGCCTTGACAGAGAGTGCCGCACCGCCTCTCGTGTCGCCGTCCATCTTGGAGAGGATGACGCCGTCGATGCCGACCTTCTCATCGAAGGTCTTGGCAACATTGACAGCCTCCTGACCGGTCATGGCATCGACAATGAGAATCGTCTCGTGGACAGTCACCGCCGCCTTGATGTCGACCAGCTCCTGCATCATCTCTTCATCAATCTGAAGACGCCCCGCGGTATCAAGGAACAGCGTATCGAAATGATTGGTCAGCGCGTATGCAACCGCTTCCTTCGCAATCCCAACAGGATGATTGTTCCCTTCCACAGTGAAAACCGGAACCCCGACCTTGTCGCCGTTGACCTCCAGCTGCCTGATCGCGCCGGGACGGTAAACATCGAGTGCCGCAAGGAGCGGCTTCCTGCCTTTTTTGCGGAGCTGACCCGCGAGCTTCGACGCGGTTGTCGTTTTGCCGGAACCCTGGAGACCTGCCATCATGATGACCGTCAGTGCCTTGCCGGGCTGGAACGAGAGCTCCGTCGTCTCCGAGCCCATCAGACGGATCATCTCTTCGTTGACGATCTTGATGACCTGCTGTGCCGGATTGAGGCCGTTCATCACTTCCGTGCCGACAGCCCGTTCCTGAATGCTTCCGATGAACTGCTTCACCACCTTGAAGTTGACGTCGGCTTCGAGGAGCGCCATCTTAACTTCCCTGAGCGCCGCCTTAACATCCTCTTCAGTGAGCTTCCCCTTGCCGGAGAGCCTGCGGAATACGTTATTGAGTTTCTCGGTTAAACTCTCAAATGCCATTTATATCAATTCCTTACGGATCGCCTCAGCAGTCCTGAGCGCCTTCTGTTTCAGCAGAGGATCAGTGCTCTTGTCGGCCTCCTGCTCCAGTTCGTCCAGGGAGCGGCGGATCTTGTTGAATTTGTCGATCATGCCGAGCGTGTCCTCGTAGCGCTGCATCTGGGCCGTCGTCCGCTTGATGAGATCCGACACCGCCTGTTTACTGATGCCTTCCGCACTCGCGATCTCATTGAGGGACATGTCGTTGTAGACAACCTGCTCGTAGACTTCCCTCTGGTGGCTCGTGAGCAGCTGCCCGTAGAAATCGTATAGAATTCCCTGCGCGACAATTTTCTCCATAAAAAAAACCAAAGCGCCCCGGATGGACACTTTGAGTATCATAAACGCATGTTGACTAAGTGTCAAGTATATTTTCTTGACCCCGGCGGAGAATTTGGCACAGAGTGCCGGCAGGTGAGTCAGTCAGCCGCTGTGGCGTTGAGGCCTGTGTCATCGGGCTGTGCCCGCATCAATCTCCCGTAATCTGGATGTCCAGATGCACGTTGCCTCCGATGCCCTGCACCTGCCCGGAAGTGGAATACTGCCACAGCGAATATTTGTAAGGAAAATAAACATTATTGGAAAAATCCGCAATCCACTTCTCATACGCGTCAAGGCGGGAAAGATCCGTCTGCATGAGGAAAGTCGCAAGATTCCCGTAGATCATCGGCGTGTAACCGGCTTCTTTGATCTTCTCGCAGAAGGCATTCAGATTCCGCGACCACTCAAGGCGCGACAGTGCAGCGAGCCGTGAGTCATCTTCCACGCGTTTTATAATGACCGCGACGGGATATGTCACCTGATCCTCATAGTCTTGCAGCGCCGTGATCACAAAGTCCGCCTGCGCGATTGCCTCTTCTTCCGTCGCCGCGTTCAGCTCGTAATAGACGCCGGCACCCATCCCGTTGTCCAACAGGCCTTTCATGTTGGCCTCGAACTTCTTATCCTTCGTGGCCTTTCCATCTTCATCCGCCGCCCCGAGCCGCACCATGGCGAAACTGAGGCCATCCTCCGCGACCGCCGACCAGTCGATGTCGCCGTTGCCTGAGGAAACGTCCACCCCCTTATGAATGGAAATACTCTCGTTACTGCCGGCGTATTGCAGCGCTCCCGTTTCATCGTAGTCGAAATCGCCGCTCTGAATGCCGGATTTGCCCAGGGAACTGTAAATCGGGAAGAAGTAATATTTACCGTCATTCACAACGACAAGATCGTCGGCAAACAAACTACGCAGGAGTGAAGTAGTACTGCGGCCAGACTCAAGGGAAGACTGAATCTGCATGAGAACATTCCTGCGTTCCTTCTCTGCGGCTGCCGCAGAGGCACGGCTCACCTCGTCATCCACCTGGTCTTTCGTGTAGTAAACCTTGCCGTTCCCCTGCAATTTCGAGAGCTGTGCGTTGAGACTGCCAACATTTCGACGCAGACCACGAACCATGAACAGCATGTACAGGACAGCCGCCACCGCCGCCAGCGTGATGACGCACAGCACGATGATGTTCACAAGATATAAGGAATACTCCCGGTTGGGATTCTTCTCTTTGTGTGTTCTCTTCCGCTCAGCCATAGATCTATTCTATCAGAAATTTTACCGTGTGCCGCTGTTTTCTAGCGGCTAAGGTCCGGATCTTTGATCCGTGACCGCAAATGCCCGGATCTGTAAGATCCGGGCATTAACCCCAATGGAATGTGCTGCGGTGCTCGTCCGCCTCGTTGGCGAGCTGCTCGAGAATATCAGCAGCGGTGTCACCTTCTGCTCGTTCAGCGCCTGTGTTCTCCGGAAGAGACGTGATCTGCGCCTCGTCGGCAGTCTCCCTGCCCTCGATGTCGAAGAGCGCATCCACGAAGGCGTCCGGATGGAACCTCTGCAGATCCTCGAGCTGTTCCCCGACGCCGATGTATTTCACCGGGATCTTCAGCTCGGACTGTACTGCGATCGCAATGCCGCCCTTTGCCGTGCCGTCCATCTTAGTCAGAATGATACCGGTCAGCCTTGTGACCCCTGCGAACTCCCGCGCCTGGGAGAGCGCATTCTGCCCGGTCGTGCCGTCGAGTACGATCAGATTCTCCCGCGCGGCTTCCGGATACTCCCGCGTGATGATGCGGTCCATCTTGGCCAGCTCCGCCATCAGATTCTTCTTATTCTGCAGACGCCCCGCCGTATCTACCAGCAGAATGTCCGCATGTCTTGCCTTTGCGGCGTTCACCGCATCGTAGACAACAGACGCCGGGTCGGCCCCTTCGTTGCCCGCGATCATATCTACGCCGGCTCTCTCTGCCCAAATCTTCAGCTGGTCGTATGCAGCCGCGCGAAACGTGTCCGCTGCCGCGATGAGAACCTTCTTGCCTCGCTGATGGTAGATGCTCGCAAGCTTGCCGATCGACGTCGTTTTGCCGACGCCATTCACCCCGATGACAAGCACGATCGACGGCCCCTCCTCGAAATCATAGGCGTGAGGGTCGACCGTCATCTGCTCCCGGATATCCGCGATCAGAAGATCGCGGCAGGCAGAAGGCTCCTTGATGCGCTGCTCCTTCACCTGCGCACGGAGCTTCTCCAGAATCTCATCCGTCGCGTTGACTCCCAGATCGCCCATGATCATGATCTCTTCGAGCTCTTCGTAGAAATCATCGTCGATCCTCTCCGAACGGGAGAATACACTGTTCAGGCCATCTACGATATTCGATCTTGTTTTCGCGAGACCGTCACGCAGTCTTGCGAAGAAGCCCTTCTTTTCCTCAGCCATACATTCTCCTTATTGTTTTCCCCAATGAACCTCTTACGCCGTCAGATCCTTTTCGTCGATCAGGCTCACCGATACGAGCGCCGACACGCCCTTCTCCTGCATCGTGATGCCGTAGAGCCGGTCGGCGCGATCCATCGTGCCGCGCCGGTGCGTAATAACGATGAACTGGGTGTGGTTCGTCAGCTTGTGAATATAGCCGGCGAAACGCACGACATTGCTCTCATCCAGCGCCGCCTCGATCTCATCGAGCAGACAGAACGGCGAGGGCTTGAGATTCTGGATCGCGAACAGGAGAGAAATGGCGGTCAGCGCCTTTTCTCCACCGGACATCTGCATCATGTTCTGAAGCTTCTTGCCCGGCGGTTGCGCAATGACGCGCACGCCTGCCTCGAGAATATCCTCGTCTTCCATGAGCTCGAGCTTGCCGGAACCACCGCCGAAGAGCTCCTTGAATACCTTGTCGAACTCTTCCTGTATCTTCGAAAACTGTGCCTTGAACTGGCGGCGCATGTTGTTGTCCAGCTCTTCGATGATCTTCTCGAGGGAAGCCGCCGCCGTGACGAGATCGTCATGCTGCGTCTTCATGAAAGTAAATCTCTCGGAAACTTCCTTGTACTCCTCAATCGCGTTGACATTCACGGAGCCGAGCGCCTTGATCTGCGCCTTGAGTTCACGGATTCTCGCCTTCATCTCGGCGAGGCTCGTCATGGACTCATCTTTGAGTTCCATCGCCTGCGTCAGCGTGATCTGGTACTCCTCGTACATGTAGTTGACCTGTGCATCGAGGGTTTCTTCCAGTTTCTTCTTCTGCGAATCCAGACGGAAGACTTCCTTGTCGAGGTTTGCTTTGGTCTCGGAGAGAGAATCCCGATCCTCAAGGTACTGCTTCTGTTGTGCGGTCAGGGCTTCCTTGCGCTGCGTTTTCTCTTTGAGGAGGGCCGCGGAATTCATCTCCGTCGTATGGGAAGCCTCGATTGTCTTCTTCACTTCCTCGATCCGGCTGCGCTTATCTTCGATCTCTTCGTCGCCGGAGTGGATGCTGGTCTCAATCTCAGAGAGCTCTGCGTGCAGACGCGAGAGCTCCTCATTGATACGGTCCACCTCCTGCTGCTCGAAGTCCTGTCTCTGCTTCACCTTCTCGACTTCGACGTTCCAGCGGGAAACAACGGCAGCCTTTTCCTCTTCCTCTCCGCGAAGGACAGAGAGCTTTTTCGAGAGTTCCATGATCCCGGCGTTGCTCTCTTCCTCCGTTTTCTTCGACGTCTCGAGCTCTGCTGCAATGGAGTGTCGCTCCGCATCCAGCGCTGCCTTCGTATCCTCAATGGTATCGTTCTCCGCGCGCAGAGACTCATAGCCCGCAGTGGAAGCTTCCTTTTTCTCCTTCTCCTGGTCGATCGACATCTTCGCAGCGGTCTGCGCCATGAACTTGTTCTGCAGTTCGAGGCGGACCGTGTCAGCCTTGGCACGCAGCTGGTTGCGCTCTTCCTTCGTCTTCTGAATAGAAGCCTCGAGTTCATCCATGCGCTGTTTCAGCGCCTTTGTGTGTTTCTCCAGCTCCGCGATCTCACGACGTCTGCCGAGAAGATTCGAATTGTTGCGGAAGGCGCCGCCCGAAATCGCGCCGCCCGGTGTGAAGAGTTCGCCGTCGACCGTGACCATGCGCAGCTTGTGCCCGAACTTGCGTTCCGCCGCTGCCGCGTGGTCGAAACTGTCCGCGACGACAATGCGCCCGAGCAGGGACTTTGCCACCGCAGCGTACTCCGGCGCGATATGTACCAGAGTATCCGCAAGGCCGATGATGCCGGGCTCTCTGAGAACCCCCATCATGTTGAAGCCTGCCTGACCCGAGAGGTTCGAGATCGGGAGGAAAGTCGCACGGCCCGCGTGGTCGCGTTTGAGCATCGCGATCATGCGCTTGGCCGTATCTTCATCGCGGGTTACGACATTCTGGATGCTGCCGCCGAGGGCGGTCTCGATGGCGGTCTCGTATTTCGGCTCCGTCTTGATCAGGTCCGCCACGACGCCGACAAGCCCCGCCTCACGGGACTTCTGCTCCATGACGCGTTTCACCGCGCCGCCGAAGCCCTCGTAGCGCTCCGCCATGTTGGAGACCGCATCCAGCTTAGAACGTT
Organism: Lachnospiraceae bacterium NK3A20; assembly: GCA_900107575.1. Taxonomy (GTDB): domain Bacteria; phylum Bacillota; class Clostridia; order Lachnospirales; family Lachnospiraceae; genus CAG-791. Next base: position 65,259 of record FNQX01000007.1, read on the forward strand.
CCTGATGATATTCGATCTCGGTGCTGCGCAGCGCCTCATCCTCTCTCGTGAGCGCTGCCTTTTTCTCCGCGATGTTGTGGTCAATCTCGTTCTGCCGGTTCTGCAGCTCGATCACTTCGTCGCAGATGCGCTTGAACTCCGCCTCGAGGTCGCGAAGCCTCTCATCATGCTCCGCCTCATCGGAAGAGGCACTGATGAGCTTGCCTGCGAGTTCCGACTTCCTGAGCTCGAACTGTTCGCGCTTCGCCCCGAGGGCAGCTTCCCTCGCCTTGATGGAGGCGCGGGAATTCAGAAGGTCCATGATCTGATCGCGCAGGGCGTCGATCTCACGCTGCAGACCCTCTTCCTCCTCCTGCGTCTTCGCAAGGTCGGCAGCCGCTGCCGCGCGGGAGCCTGCTATTTTCTCCAGCTCCCCGTCGACACCGCTCTTGCCGGAGAGCGCCTTGTCACGCTCCGCTTCGCGCCCCTTGATCTCTTCACTCACGGAAGATCTGCGGTCCTCAAAATGGGCAGCGTTGCTCTTCGCCGAGCGAATCTGCTCCTCATAGACCTTGATGTCGCCTTCCAGTTTATTTCGGACAATGTTCGCCTGCGAGATCGCGTTGCGCGTGTCCTCGATCTCGTGCTCCAATCCATCCAGCTCCGTCTGGACTCTCTCGTAGCCTTCCTTGCTCTCTTCGAAACGCTGCTCCGTCTGCGCAAGGTCAGCCTCGGCGTGCTCCAGATTCGCGCCCAGGGATTCGATCTCCTTCGAGGTCTTCTCATTCTCGATGAGGAAAACATTGACATCCAGGTGTTTCTGTTCTTCCCTCGCCTTCAGATAGACCTGTGCCTTCTGTGCCTGCCGCTCGAGAGGGCCGACCTGCTTCTCCAGCTCGGAGAGAATGTCGTTCACACGCTGGAGATTCGCCTGCTCGGACTCAAGCTTTTTGAGGGACTGATCCTTCCTGTGTTTGAACTTCACAATGCCGGCAGCCTCATCGAAGAGCTCGCGGCGGTCCTCCGGCTTGTCGGAGAGAATCTTGTCAATCTGGCCCTGGCCGATGATGGAGTAGCCTTCCTTGCCGATACCGGTGTCCATGAAGAGTTCCTGGACATCTTTGAGGCGCACATTGACGCCGTTCATGAGATATTCGGACTCGCCGCTGCGATACAGGCGGCGCGCGACCGTCACTTCGTTGTAATCCACCGGCAGCGCGTGGTCAGAGTTGTCCAGCGTAATCGCCACATATGCAAAAGAAAGCGGCTTGCGAAGCTCTGTTCCCGCAAAGATGACATCCTGCATGGAACCGCCTCGAAGCTGCTTGACTCTCTGTTCTCCCAGAACCCAGCGGACGGCGTCGGCAACGTTAGACTTGCCGGAGCCGTTCGGCCCTACAATGCCGGTGAAACCCGGCTGGAATTCCAGTTTGATCTTATTCGCGAAGGATTTGAAACCCTGAATTTCAATGCTCTTTAAATACATACCTTACCGTACTTCATGCTGCATAGCTAAAAGAACCTCGTAGGCCGCCTGCTGTTCCGCCGCCTTCTTCGATTTGCCCTCGCCTCTTGCGGCTTCCGTCCCCTGGATGATCGCGGCCGCCGTATACACACGCTCATGGCTGGGCCCCTGCTCATCCACGATCGAGTAGGTCAGCGTTTTGCCGCTCTTCTGGCATCTCTCCTGCAGGATCGACTTGGCATCGTAGAACAACAGCTTCCCCTCGAGGTCCGAGAGGATGTAGCGCAGGATGAATTTGCGCGGCTCCTCAATGCCGTTACTGTCGAGGTACATGGCGCCGATCACCGCCTCGCATACATCGGAGATGATGGAGTCCTTGGATCTGCCGCCACCTGCCTCCTCGCCCTTGCCAAGGCGGATGAACGCCTCGAGGTCAATGTCCCGCGCGCAGTACGCGAGTGCGGGTTCGCAGACAAGGGAGGCACGGATCTTCGTCATCTCGCCCTCATTCTTGTCCGGGTATTTATCGTACAGAAAAGCACTGGAGATCATTTCCAGGACAGCGTCGCCCAGGAACTCCAATCTCTCATAATCGTCATAGGTATGGATTTTCTGCTCGTTCGCGTAGGAAGTATGCGTGAGCGCACACTCCAGAAGATAACGGTTCGTGAAATGGTAGCCGATCCGCTCTTCCAGCTCTTTGGATGGTGAGATCTTCATTACGCGTTCTCACCCTTCGCGGACTTCAACAGCTTCAGCGCATCGCCGGCCGTCTTGACCTTCTCGGCCGCTTCCTGATCCACCGTCAAGCCGAATTCCTCTTCCAGACCCATAAGGATCTGATACAGGTCGAGGGAATCCGCGCCGAGATCGTCCGCGAACGTCGTCTCCTCCGTAATCTCATTGGGGTCAACGTTCAGAACGTCGGCAATAATCTCTCTGAGCTTCTCAAATTCCTGATCCATAACTGTCCTTTCTCATGCCGTATGCAAGTTCATCTATCTGTTTTCGCTGTCGTGGTGGTATGGCGGGTCCGGTCCACGAGATGCATTCTGTCTCGGAACTGCCCGTTGATATTCTTCTCTTTGAAGGTCTCACACTGCAGGATCGAGTTCTTCACCTCGATTGCCTTCGCGCTGCCGTGCGTCTTGACGACGAGTCCCGTAAGACCCAATAAAGGCGCACCGCCGTAGGTCGTCACACTGAACTTTTTCAGCGTATCCTTGAGCGCAGGCTTGATGAGGAACGCACCGATCTTGCTGCGAAGCGAGGACAGAAGGCCCTTTTTCACTTCGCCAAGGAGTGTGATTGCAACGCCCTCGTACATCTTCAGAATTGCGTTGCCGGTGAAAGCATCGCACACGACGACATCTGCCGCCCCCTGCGGGATGTCTCTCGCCTCAATGTTGCCGACGAAATTGATATCCGGCAGCTGCTCCAGGAGGGGATAGGTCTCCTTAACGAGCGAGTTGCCCTTCTCCTTCTCCGCACCGATGTTGTACAGAGCCACGCGGGGATTCTGCTTGCCGATCATGTTCTCATAATAGATGGAGCCCATCTGTGCGAACTGCACGAGATGAGAGCTGCGGGGATCCACGTTGGCGCCGCAGTCGATGAGAAGAACCGGACCCTTTGCCGTCGGCATGAGCGGCGCAAGAGGCGGCCTCTCAATGCCCTTGATCCGGCCGACCAGGATCTGGCCGCCGACGAGAGTGGCTCCGGTGGAACCTGCGGTAACGAACGCATCCGCCTCACCTTCCTTCACCATGCGCATGCCGCGTACAATGGAGGAATCCTTCTTGTCATGAATCGCCTTGACCGGCGGCTCCGCCATCTCGATGACTTCCGTCGTCGGGCAGATCGAAAGGCGATCGAAAGGATATTGGTACTGTGAGAGTTCCGCCTTCACCTTCTTCTCGTCCCCGAGGAGCGTTACGGCAATCCGATCACTCTCGTTCAGCGCGTCGACCGCACCCTTGATGATCTCACCCGGAGCGTTGTCACCGCCCATGGCATCAACCGCAATTCTTACCAGTTCACTCATCCGTATTCTCAGCCTTCCTGCCTTCCATGATACCACGGTTACGCAGGCCGCACATGCAGATTTTGCTATGCAACAGTTCGGCCCGCCTGCTGAATATCCGCTTCGGTCTGTACCGAAAAGATACTCTCTATCTGATAATACACGAAAGCTCCCGGAACGGATTCCGGGAGCCATACATTTCTTTTGAGACCGGTTGTCGGGGATTAGTCCTCGTTCACCTTGACGATCTCCTTCTTGTTGTAAGAACCGCAGCTCTTGCAAACTCTGTGAGGCATCATAAGAGCGCCGCACTTAGGGCACTTTACGAGTGTCGGAGCAGACATCTTCCAGTTCGCTCTTCTCTGATCTCTGTGGCCTCTGGATGATTTATTCTTAGGGCAAATAGACATAGGTTACACCTCCTTACTCTACACGGATATTTTCTGATCAATTGGGTCTGATCTCTTGATCATATTGCGGATCATGACCTGACTGATCGAATCGTCGGGAATCATAACCCATGCGAGCTCAATCCAATACTCTTGTCTCTTTGCTCGCAGACGAAGTAAATTATATTTAGCTCCGGGAGAAAAGTCAAGCGGTTTACTTCGTAATATTTTCGTATTTCTGCGCTTCTTTTTTCTCCGTGCGGTGCTCGATTCTCTCGTTCAGCGCGCTGACGAGCTTCTCCGTATCCTGCGCGATTGCAAGCTCCTCGTTCGTCGGGTAAACAACGACAGCCACCTTGGAATCCGGAGTCGAAATCGTGGCAACTTCTCCGCGGGTCGCGGCGTTTTTCTCCTCGTCAATCTTCACGCCGAGGTAGCCGAAATAGTCGTAAACAAGCTTCCTCGACTGCGTGTCATTCTCGCCAACGCCGGCTGTGAACGCGATCACATCGACACCGTTCATCGCTGCCGCATAGGCGCCGACCGTCTTCGCCACGCGGTAAGCCCAGGCATCGAGCGCGAGGGTCGCGTATTTATCGCCCTTCTCCCTTGCCGTCCACAGGTCGCGGAAATCGGAGGACAGGCCGTTGGAGAGCGCATAGACGCCGGACTCCTTGTTCATGATGGAGTTGAACTCCTCGGCCGAAATGTGCTCCACGTTGCAGATGTAGTTGCCGACCGCGGGGTCGATATCGCCGCATCTCGTGCCCATGATGAGGCCTGCGAGAGGCGTGAGGCCCATCGACGTGTCAATGCACTTGCCGTACTGCACAGCCGATACCGATGCGCCGTTGCCGAGATGGCAGACGATGGTCTTCAGCTCCTCGGGCTTCTTGCCAAGGTAAGCCGCAACGCTCCTCGATACGAACGCGTGAGAGGTGCCGTGGAAGCCGTATTTCCTCACCTTGTATTTGTTGTAATACTTGAGAGGCAGGGCGTACATATACGCCTTCTTCGGCATCGTCTGATGGAAAGAGGTGTCGAACACCGCCACCATCGGCGTGTGCGGCATCAGCGCCTGGCAGGCGAGAATGCCGGTAAGGTTCGCCGGGTTGTGCAGCGGCGCAAGATCCGAAACATCGCGGATACCCTTGATCACTTCGCTGTCGATGATCACCGACTCCGTGAACTTCTCACCGCCGTGTACGATGCGGTGCCCTACAGCGTCAATCTCATCCAGGGAATGCAGCACACCGTTCTGGCTGTCCGTCAGTGCGTTCAGCACGAGATTGATGCCTGCCTTGTGGTCCTTGATCTCCGCCTCGCGTTTGTCCCTGGGACCGTTGTCGCGGACATTCTGATAGGTGAACGCGCCGTCGATGCCGATTCTCTCGCAGAGGCCTTTCGCCAGAACGGAGCCGTCCGCCGTATCGATCACCTGATATTTCAGGGAAGAAGAACCACAGTTAATAACGAGAATTTTCATTGATAAACCTTCCTATGTCTTGTCGGGAAAATAACAGACAGCCTATGCGGCTGTCCTGGCGTGTGCTACTCAGCCTGCGCCTGTACAGAAGTCAGCGCGATCACGCCTACGATATCCTCCCAGCTGCATCCTCTGGAAAGGTCATTGACAGGCTTTGCGATGCCCTGGAGCATCGGGCCGTATGCCTCTGCCTTCGCAAGTCTCTGTACGAGCTTGTACGCAGAGTTGCCACAGTCAAGGTTAGGGAATACCAGAACATTTGCCTTGCCGGCAACAGGGGAGCCGGGTGCCTTGGACGCCGCAACGGAAGGAACGATCGCCGCATCTACCTGCAGCTCACCGTCGCAGACAAGATCCGGGTAATTCTCATGTGCGGAAGCAACCGCAGCTACCACCTTGTCAACCAGCTCGTGTTTCGCCGAGCCCTTGGTCGAGTGGGAAATGAAGGCAACGTAAGGATCTGCGTCTACCAGCTGACGGAAGGAAGCGGCGGAATCGTTGGCAATGACAGCCAGCTGATCGGGATCGGGATCCTGATTCAGACCTGAGTCCGCGAAAATAAAGGTACCGTTGTGACCGTACTCGCAGTTCGGTACATCCATCAGGAAGAAAGCAGATACCATCTTCGATCCGGGGCTGGTCTTCAATACCTGCAGTGCGGGACGCAGGGTGTTGGCCGTCGAATGGCAGGCACCGGACACCAGTCCGTCACCGTCACCGGCCTTGAGCATCACGACACCGAACATGGTGCGATCCGCGAGGAGCGCTTCCTTCGCGCCGTCCATGGTCATGCCCTTTTTCTGTCTCAGCTCGAAGAGGAGCTTCTGGTAATTTTCGAATTTGTCACAGCTCTCCGGGTCTACAATGACAGCTCCGGATACATCTACGCCGTACTTTGCCGCATCAGCCTGAATCGTGTCAGGATTTCCCAGGAGGATGATCTTCGCCAATCCCTCTTCCAGCGCCTTAGCTGCTGCGCGTATCGTTCTCTCGTCTTCCGACTCGGGAAGGATGATCGTCTTCAGATCGCTCTTTGCCTTCTCTTTGATACCATCAATAAATGCCATAATGAATCCTCCTGTAAATGATGTAGTGTTCTGCTCAGGATAAGCTGTGATGCGGCATCAGCAGCAAGTGCCTGAGCTTATGTAAGCGTTTACAATACTGCCGTTGAAGCGACTTAAGTGTACACCCTGCCACCCCCTGCGGCAACCCCATTATTATCACTATTCCACGGTTTGGCGCGTCGATCGCAAACGATTTCTGTGAAATATTGACATTAATTTAACGATGTCGGTTGTTGCTGCCATGAAATGTAAGCGCTTACCTTGACACTAAACTCACCTTTGCCTCTCTTTCTGTGAGGCACTTTTCTATCTTTTGTCTTGATCTTTATGTGTCACTGGTATAGTTGAATGCTATGTACTGTGTTAGTTTCCTGCCGCGTCCTCGCTTCTCCTTCTCCCGCTTGCCTCATGACGCGATTCGTTCTATCCTCATGATATCTGAAATTAATGGGAGGATTCCGAATTGAAGTGCGCGGCGATTATTATGGAATGTAATCCATTCCATGATGGACATCAGGCCATCATTCATAAGGCAAAGGAGATCACTGGTGCCGATTATCTCGTTGTCGTCATGAGCGGAGACTTCGTCCAGCGCGGCGAGCCCGCGATTCTTCCGAAAGAGACAAGGGTACGAGACATCCTCTCAGCTGGTGCAGGCCTTGTCATTGAGCTGCCGCTTCCTTATGCCACAGGCGGCGCAGACTATTTCGCAAGGGGTGCCATCTCACTTCTGTCCCGACTGAATGTTGTCACAGACCTCGTGTTCGGATCCGGAAGCGGCAATATAAATGAGCTCTCCGCCATCGCAGAAATTCTGACCAACGAGCCTCTCTCCTACCGGGAAGCCTTTCGCAAAGCTATCTCTTCCGGTGCTCCCTACCCCACAGCGCGCGCTGCGGCATTGCAGGCAGCCGCAGGACTTGCCATGCCCGAAGACGCCAACGATATCCTCGGAATAGAGTATCTCAAGGCACTGCGTATCCCTGCTGCTCCAACTCTGCCTCGCGGAACGGGTACAGGCAACGCGTCGCAGATCACACCGCACGCGGTGCGCCGCGAATCCGAAGACTCCGCCTCCCGTATCCGGAGGGCAATGCTGGCAGAAAATCCTGCCGCAATGAGCCCGGATACCTTCTCCCTGCCGCTCCTGTACAAGCTGCGTACCGAACTCTGCCAGGGTTCTTCCTGCCTATCCAGATATGCCGACGTCTCGGAAGACCTTGCGGCAAGGATCGCGAAGCTCCTTCCGGATTACCGCGGCTTCTCCCAGTTCACGAGCCTTGTCAAGACGCGCAGCTACACCTATACGAGGATTTCCCGCGCGCTCCTGCATATCCTGCTGAATATAACCCGCGAGGATTTGCAGTCGTATGAAAGCGAAGGCCTTGTAGGATACGCCAGAGTCCTCGGTTTCCGCAGGGAAACCGGTGCCGCGCTGATGCACGAGATTGCAGTCAGGGCTTCCATCCCTCTCATCACAAACCTTGCCTCGGCACTTCGCACCGCCTCAATCAAGCCAGCCTCAATCAAGCCAAATTCATCCAGTCGTGACAGCACTGCTGCCACGGATGATTCAACGACGCCCGGCCTCTCTCCACTTTTCCGTCAGATGCTGGAGAAGGATATCGCCGCCTCCGAGCTGTACGATCTCTTTGCTGTGCAGACACAGAAGCAATTTTCCGCCACGCATGCCGAAATAGAAACGGGTGCGACCGTAAAAGTCACACCCGAGTTATCCAAGCGGATTATTATATTGTAAATCTCAATTCTCCCCTTCCGGCTGGTGATGATTGCCGGGGAACTGCACCACCTTGTCATCTCCCGTCGCGCCGGCACCAGCTGCCTTTGCCTTCTCCATTGCCTTTGCCCTGGCCTCGGCCATGGCGCGCAGATTTTTCTGCAGCTGTTCATACTGCGCCGGATTGTCCTTTTTGAGCTTCGCCTGCAGCATCAGTGCAGCCTGCTCCTTCGGCACGACGACGCTCTCACCTCTGGGGTTGATGACAAATCCGTTCACCGCGCCGAGCAGCCCCAGGACCCTGTCGAACGGGAAAACAGCAGGCCGATAGCCCGGCTGGTTAAATCCCTTTGCGTATTCGAACAGATCCGTGAAAACAGGAAGGAAATTCATATCCATTTCCTCTCCGGTGTCTGCTTTTTTCGCTTTGAGCTTGACCGCGGGCAGCTTCACCTCACGCCCGGTCTTCTCTCCCGGTGCCTGCGTATTGGCTTCTCCGGACAGCTCCTGCACGGGGACCACGAATTTCGCTGCGGGAATCAGCTCATTCACTCTCGCCATCTTGGCCTTCAGGAGCTCATCCCGCTTCTCGTATTTCACCGGCCATCTTGCTTCATTCTCGAAATCAATCATCGCGAACTGCAGCGCGGGATCGGCAGGCGGATCATTTCGTTTCGCATTATCAGAAACGAAGGATGTCGGCGGCGCAGAGATTTCCGAGCGCTTGATCGGCAGCTTGTACCAGCCGTTGTCGATCAGCACATTCTCAATTCCCAGATAGTACAGATAATCGAACAGGGCGATCGGCTGTTTGCCATCTTCCGTGAGCGGCGCAGCCTCTCCGGGACGCGTCACGGCAACCGCCTGACGGAACTGCTGAGAATACAGCTCTGCCGCCTTCTTCGCATGGTCTTCCTCCAGATATACCAGACCGAAGGGGCCATCGAGCAGCGGGTAGCCTGTCTGTTTATTGATCAGCATATAGAGCTGCTTCGCTTCGTGAATCCTGCGGAGAACCTCGTTGTAGAAGACGCGGGAGTTCTGCTCATAATCCGGCAGCGCGGACTTTTTATTCAGCAGCGCATGCGCCTGATACAGGAAGATGACTTCCTGCAGAGACAGATCTTTGATATCATCCGCCGTGATCTTCGGCTCGAAGATCAGCTGACCGAGTTCTTCCTTGCGCTCCTCGCTGATCGGATCTTCTGCCAGAGCCTTGACATCGTCATCTTTTTTCTTCATCCGGTTGAGCGGGACAACGGACGGCCAGGGCATACCCTCGTGGGCCTGTTTCGCTTCCTCCGTCAGACGGTCATGCTCGCGCTGTTTCTGCTCTTCGGCAATCTTTTCCTCTTCGGCTGCCCGCTTTTTACCACCGCCGAAAATATCAAATAACCCCATGTAACTTGATTTCCTTTCGATTCTCTTTGGTCTGTCAGCTCAGATCTCGAAATCCAGACAGGATCTGGACCTGGTGTTCGGCCGCACCACGCCGTTCGCTACCTTCAGATGCTCCGGATGCGTTGCGTAACCCTTCAGCGCTTCCGCACTCTCGAAGGTCGTATCCAGCATGAGGTCCGCGTTGGACGAAGCGAGGCGCTGCGTCTGCACATGAACCTCTAAGAGTCCCGGGATCTTGCCCTTTAATCCTTCCAGGCCTTCCTTGATCTGCGCCCGAATCACTTCCTTCTGCGTGTCATCGAGCTCGTCCTTCAGCTGCCATAAAATGATGTGCTTAACCATTTGCTGCCTCCCTTGAATTCCATTCTCTCCACAGTATACGCTGTCTCCGATATCTTGCAGAGATTTTTTCGTACTTACTACAGATCCGCGATGTGGTGCTCGTGGAGGTATTTCCTCGCGAATGGGCACTCCGCCATCACGACTCTCCCGCCCGCTGCCCTGATCTTCTCAAGGGCCAGCCGGACGAGCTCTTCTCCCGTTGTCGTGTGGCTGTTCTCGTCCGCGACATAGGTGTTGGCCAGATTGTATTCTCCCGTCTTCTCCTTCGTCGGAAGGCCGTCCTTCACTTCGGGGAACTCAATCTTCGCCGTGATCTGACCGTACTCATTCTTGCTGTAAATTGAATGCGGCAGTGTGATGTATTCCATAATCCCTGTCCTTTGATGATTCCCGCGCAGCCTCAGTTCGCTGCCTCAATCGCGGGTGTCCAGTATTCCTGGTTGTAAATATCCGTCAGGCGGTACATCGTGCTGATGCTGCCGTCCACGCTCTGATTGCGGATCGGCATGTCGTCATCCACCGTAATGGGCTCTCCCAGATGATAAGAATCCTGGTAATTGCCGTCGTAGTCGTAGTAATCACAGAGGAACTGCAGCTCGTCGCCTTCGCTTAACTGTGTCATGCTCTTGGCCACGGTCTCGGTCTCCCCCTCTGTATACTCCGAGGTGGCGCCTGCAATGTAGCCTTCCGGATGCTCACCATCGAAAACAAGAAGGAGGTTGATCCTCTCGCCGTTCAGCAGCGCGGGAACACGGCCGGTGACCGTCACGTCCGTTCCGTCATCCACCGTATCCAGGTGATAGTAAGACACAATGTGTCCGTCGATCGTAAGCCACGTGCCGTCCGTATCGCCGATCAGATTGCCGTCATCGTCCCAATCGTAGATGTTGTCCAGACCCAGGTCGATGTAGCCCGTGCCGTCATCCGCGAACATGTTCAGATCCAGCTCATGAACGAGGTCCCACTGCTCCTCGGAGAGGTTGAGAACGTGCTGTCCGTTGTCGTTCAGTGTCCACTGCATGTCCTCTGCGTCGAAGTGGTTCTCCGCAATGTAATCCGACACCTCCTGCACCGACAGGTCGCGGCCGGACAGGAAGCCTGAATTGGACGAGGACAGTCCCGAAAGTCCCGCCATGTTGCCCGAGAGGAAAGACCCCAAGAGGGATCCGATCATATCGGAGCTGGAGGATGCGGAGGAGCCGTAGCTCGTGCCCGCGAAGTTGCCGAAGATCGACTGGTAGGGATTCGCTGCCGCCGAACCGCCCGCCGCGATCTGTCCGGAGGCCTCGAGATTTGCGAACTCCTGGATGCACTTACTGTATTCGTCGTCCATGCCTATGGCGCGGAAATTCTTCACCGCGGAATCTACGTAGCGCAGTGAGGAGTAGGGAAAATAAACAGACAGGCCGTACGCGTTGGTCATGTTGGGCGACGTCACGTTGTATTTCACGGCACTGTCAATCGTCTTCGCAAGCTCTGTGCCCTCCTCTGAGCCCAGCTTCTGCGCAAGATCAATGAGATCGACCATGTCGACACCACTGCCCTGTCCGAACTCACGGGAGCGGTTTCTCGCGTCGGAAACGCTCTTGTACTGATTGCTCTTGATCATCTTTGTCGTAGATGTGGCAAAGGATTTGAGCACGCCGGGCAATGTTGCCTGTGCCTCCGCAAGGTCTGTCACGGAGAGCGTCGTCTTCTGTCCGGGGCAGCTCTTAGCACACTGCGCAACAAAATCGTCCGCGATCTGTTTACCCAGCTGCAGGGTCGGAGTCGAGGTGTTCTCATTGAGCATGTTGACCCAGTTCGTGTAATACCAGCCGATGCCGGGCTCAGTCTCTTCCGATCCGATCAGATAGTCGGCATGGTCTCCCACCATGACAGCCGTCTCTGCCGTCGCCATGAGGCAGGCATCGAAGCCTACGAAATCGAACTGTACGCCGCCGTCCGAGAGAGCCTTGTCGATACCTGAAAGACTCATCGCACCGGATCCTTTGTTCTTCTCATCGTAGCCGTAGCCCGACACGGAGCCGCCGCCGTGATCCCAGAAAATAAGGATGTTGCGGTTCGCGGGGTACTGCTTCGCGCAGTATTTGATAAAGGATGAGAGGGTATCCGGAGAGGTCATCGCCTGATTGCCGGCGTTCGCTTCCAACCGGTCGAGGCCACCCTTTGTCACACGGTAAATCTGGTTCGTATCCGCGCTGATCACGTTGTTGTTCCAACGCTGCGCACCACCGGTATAGACGATGAGGTTGATGTTGTCGGTGGCAGCTGCCGCCATCTCCATGAGATCCTTCGTCGCCATGCCGCTGCGGGACTCGAGGTCCGCGCCACACATATAGACCATCATGGTGACAGTGTCCTGCCTGTTACCCAGAAGATTTGTGAATTTACTCCTCGCACCGGGCGCAACGCCGGTGTCCAGTTGGGAGGTGTTGTTCGCAACCGGCGCAGCCGCTGCCTGACCGGAAGAAGAGCCTGCAGGCGCCGCACTCCAGTCCGAGCTGAACAGATCGCCGAAGGAGCCACTGGGGCTGCCAGAGCTCTGCGAAGAGGGGGTGCTTCCGCCGCCGAAGAGCTGGGAATACATGTCGTAATAAGAACCCGCACCAGCGCTGCCGGATGAGGAGGAAGAACCGGTCTCCGTACCGGAGAACTGGTAGGCTGAGGAAGTGTTGTCACCTCCGCTGTACGTCAGCGTGGACGGTGCGCCGCCAAGGAGCTGCGAGAGTCCGCCGCCCCCGCCAAGGAGCGCGATCACGGCAATGATGATGAGCATCAGAGGCGACCTTCCGCCGAAACCTCTCCTGCCACCATTGCCACTGGTAGTTCCGCCGCCAATGTTCACAGGGCCATGCGAGCCCTGCTGATCCCCTCTTCCGGCATAGCCGCCCTGCTGTCCTACGGGACCTGATCCCAGTCCCTGGCCTTCTCTGTGCGCGCCGACAGAGCCATTTCCATAGGTTCTGCGGCGTCCCTGCGGCCTGTTCTTCCTGTCCATAGTCTTCCCTCTCTCCCCGTGATGCCTTACACGATTGCGCTGCCATGCCATCCGCTAAGCTGTGGTGTCGTGAATCCGTGTCGCCCCTCTTACTGCACCGATACCTTCCCGGTCAAAACGTTCCGGTAGTCTTCCAGATTTTCCCGAAGGAGCTTCGGAATGTCCAGCTCGTACGGGCAGCGTGTCGTGCAGACGCGGCAGTTGATGCAGTCCTCGATCCTGTTCATCTCTTCCTGCCAGTGCGGTGTCAGCCAGGACGCGGACGGAGCCCGGCGCAGCATGAGACTCATGCGGTTGCACTGGTTGATCGTGATCCCGACCGTGCACGGCATACAGTAGCCGCAGCCGCGGCAGAAATTGCCGGAGAGCTCCGTCTGTTCTTTCTCAATATAGGCTGCGATCTCCTCCGTCATCTCCGGTGTGTGATCCATGTAGCTCAGCCACTCATCGAGCTCCGACTCCCTCTGAATGCCCCAGATCGGCATGACGTTGTCGTACTGCGTCATGAACGCCATGGCAGCGTCGGAATGGTTGATGAGGCCGCCGGCCAGACCCTTCATCGCAATGTAACCGACGTTGTGCTCCGCGCAGCTCTTGACCAGTGCCTTGTCGCGGTCGCTCGCAAGATAAGAGAAGGGATATTGCAGCGTTTCATACAGCCCTGAGGCCGCGATCTCCTCCGCAACGCCGATCTTGTGAGTCGTGGCACCGATGTGACGGATCAGGCCTTTCTCCTTCGCTTCCAGCATGCACTCGTACATACCCGTGCCGTCTCCCGGCTTCCAGCACTGATTCATCTGGTGGAACTGGTAGACGTCGATGTAGCCGCACTTCATGTTCGAGAGCGAGATGTTCAGCTCTTTCCAGAAAACATCAGGCGTAGCTGCATGTGTTTTCGTAGCAATGAAGATCTCTTCCCTGTGGTCACGGAAGAGGTTGCCGATCCTGGTACCGTCATCCGCAGCGAAAGCGGCACCGATCTTCTCCTCGGAATCAGTGTAGTCCCTCGCCGTGTCGAAATAGCGAAAGCCCCCTTCATACGCCTTGCGAAGGAGCTGTACCGCTACCTCTGTAGAATCTCTCTGGATCGGCAGTGCGCCGAAGCCATTCTGTACCGCAGTGATACCTGTGGAGCCTAATGTCACCTTTTTCATACCGATTCTCCTCCTGCCTTGCAACGTCTCTGTTCAATTTACATCGTATTTCGCCGTGTGAAAACGTCTGCCTGCTCCTACATTTCACTGCGCGCCGCCTGCGATTTTCCCTGAAACTGTGCCGATATCTATCCATAGCTCGCAGTCATATAGCTTCAGCGTCTTGGCATCGCCATAGTAAACAGCCCTGCCGGATACCTGTGTGCCCGTCATCCCCTGCTCTGCCGCGAGATCCTTCATCTTCTGCAGCGCCGTGGGATTGAGCTTTGCAAAGAACGCTTCTGGTAACTCCTCCACGTAGAAATAAATGCCGTTCTTCTCATAGGCTTCGAGGAACGCGTTCCCCAAGTGATCCTCTGCCGTCCCGGGGATGGCACCGTCCGGATTCGCCATCAGAAGATCCGTCATGGAAGGTCGGCTGGCCACCGGAATTTCGAACTGTCGGATATGAGTGCGCAGCTCCTCACGGCAGCTCTGCCTGCTCCCAATCCCCGTATAGAGGCGCTCAGGGTGACTGCGGAACACATCGTATTCCTCATCCGTGTAATAGGTGTAGGTGCTGATCCTCTCCGTCGAACCATTCGCGAGAGTCAGGTGGCGCAGCAACACGCCGTTCGCGTCATAGTCGTAGTGATCCGTGGTAGACGTGCCGTCGCTGGAACTCATCCGAATCTCTGTCCAGTCGCCTTTTTCGCTCCTGTCGGCAGACCTTGTGAGCTCGTAATGCCCCTTTTCTCCCGTCGCGGAAACCGCGTCGTTGTAAGAAATTTCATTGCCGAACTCGTCATAGAGATACTCAGTGCTGACATAGTTCGACGGATCCTTCGAATCGACCTCTGTGGAAACCGTTCTCGTCGTCATCCCCCAGCGATTGTAGTCATACTCTTTGACAGCAAGGTGGCCCTTCACACCGGTCGGATCATACTGCAAAGTCCGTCGCAGCGTGCCGTCAGTATTGTACCAGCTGGTCTGCACAGGGCCCACTTCATCGGAAATCCCCTCGTACTGAATCGTGCCGTCACCGGGCTTTGTGACGCGGTAGTTCCAGTCGTACCAGCTCTCATCATTCCCGGCAAAATCCATGCCGATCTCGCTGCCTGCCTTTGGATGCCCGTCAGCGTCCAGCTCGAATCGCTTCATGGATGCGGTGAGACTCCCGTAGGTGACAGTCTCAAAGAGATTCCCCCGGATATCATAGAAATCTTCCTGGAGAAGATTCTCTCCGCTGCCATCAAACGTCCGGATGAGGTGCACCACGCTCGGATGAAGTGCCGCCGTCTGCGCGAGCTCGTGAGAACTCTCACTCGCCTCTTTGGAGGCCTCGAGTGCCGACATCGGACGGTCTACCCAGGTTTCCTCCGGCTTCCCTTCGGCAGCCAGCACTGCACGCGGCAACAGAAAAGTCACAAGGAACGCCATAGCAGCCACAATGAAGCTGCTCCTCTTGTTCGCTCTCTTGTGAACTCCATGTTTCATTTCCACTCCGATCCTTTCCCGGAATTGTTGACTTCGTTCTCATTATAACGTATCCGTGAGGATTTACATCAGAAAAGAATGGATGGAGGGCAGAATGGCGCCGGAAAATGAGCATAAAGAAACCGGGAAGCATTGGATCACAATGCTTCCCGGCGCCCCTGCCAAGGTATGGAGCTGGGGGGATTCGAACCCCTGACCTCTGCGTTGCGAACGCAGCGCTCTCCCAGCTGAGCTACAACCCCAATTGGTTCGTGTGATCGGTTTCTCCCGGCCACGCGTTTTAGTATAACACGTATTCGAAATGTTGCAACCAAAATTCTTTAAAGTTATGATCTTCGGCCTGGCATCATTTCATAGAGTCTTGGACGCAGTACACGATCAACCGCCTTTAAGACGAAATACAGAATCATGGTATCAATCGGCAGCTGGATCAGGTTCGTAACAATCCTCGTAGGCAGGATCACCGCGATTGCCTTGTTGTATAGCATCACCGACCAGACAGTGTTCAATCCAATGTTGCAGATCAGCTTGACCAGGATTTCCGCGATGATCAGATTCCTGATCCGAAGTTTCCTGCGGTAGAGGAAGAGTCCGAAGATCACGGCCGCCGTGACAGCCGTCAACGTATAGCCCGGGAAAAAAGGTCCGTCTGGATTCGCGACATATTTCACGATGTCCATGACTGCCGCGAAGATACCGCCTGTCACCGGTCCGAAGAAAAAGTCGATGACCACGTTCGGGATCTCGGTGATACCGATTCTGGCGTATGGAGCGAGACGGATGGAACCAACATACTCCAGCACGATGGACAGTGCGCCCATAATGCCGCAGAAAATCAGCACATTGAGCTTGCGGAACTCATGCAGGGAACTGGTAAAGATGGATTCAGACATAAAAAGACACCTCCTTTGCAGTATCTCGAACTGCATAGAGGTGTCATCCTGCTCACCAGATATGCAGCAGCGGGATGCGGACCTGATACCGCATACGTCAGACGTCGGAGAATTTCTTCCCGGCCTCCGCGTATTTCGTCCGACTGACAACTCCCTGTTCAGCCGGCACTTGACGCATCAGTTCCTACTCTGCCTCTAGGAATAAATCTTAATGGATAAAGTTTTCTATGGCAAGCCTTATTTTCCCTTCGTGAAGGTATAGCCTGAATTAGCCACAAGTGATGAGATCACGGTCTGAGCGTCCTCCTCCATGATCTGATACTGGTCAGAGGTCTCCTGCGATGCCTGCACATCGGTCGGGAATACGGCGACGACGTACAGCTTGCCGGAGCCATCTCCAATGCCGTCTCCGGAGAGCGTGCCAACGAACTGGCGGCTCGGAAGATCCGCGTAGTCTGCCTTGTCCTGATAGCAGGCGATCGTGAACAGGTGTCCGCCCGCGCCAGCCGCTGCGGAAGAGGCATCGTAGAAGCTTACGGAATCCACACCGTAGCCTGAACCCTTTGTGATGGAATACATGTTATCGGCCCACGGAACTGTCACGGTGAGATACTGCCCGGAAACAGCAGCGCTACCTGCATGTAATTCCTCATCCGTTGCGGATGTGATCCCGGATGATGTCTTATCGCTCACATTGGACGAACCGGCGCCCGTCCTGGCACCTGAAGTTCCAGCGGTCGCTGCGCCAGATTCCGTTCCTGACGTTCCATCCGTTGCATCAGTCGCATCTGTCTGCTGCGCTTTGCCGTCAGGCGCTTTCGCTCCGTCCTTATCGCCTTCTGCAGTTTGAGACGATGCGTCACCATCCGAGGCTGTCGAGCCCTCTTTGCCATCCGCCTGATCACTGCCGATCGTTTCACTGCCGGCCTGATTCCCAGCTTCCGCAGTCTGATTTCCCGACTCATCCGCGCCCGCTCCGCCATCTGCGGCTGTTTCATTGACTGTGACCTCGCCGTCGGCAGCTCCTGTCTCGCTACTGTTGGCATGATCCGCAGTATTATCCTGCAAATCACTCGTCTCAGTGTCAGCCACAGTTGCTGTGCCGGCGTCTGGTATCTTCTCAACCTCGAAGGAAACTCCTTCATCAGGCGCATCGTTGCCGCACGCGGTCATTGTCATCATCACTGCCGCCAGTCCCGGCAGCAGCCATTTCATCAATCTGTTTCTCATATCGTTGATCCTTTGTTAATACAATTCTTCTCCTGGTCGCCTGGAGCATCAGCTCAGAGTGCCCCGAAATATATTGCGCTGGCAGGATACAATCATGCTCTTAAAATCTGTCCATCCGTCTATGTGCCCTTCCGAGCCGTTCAGAGATCCTCGTTCCCTGCCGTAGATATAAGATCTACAATCGAAGCCGCAATGCCGCAGCGGTCAGGCATCTTGCTGCCCTCTCCAATATCTCCCTCGAGCTCGATGTCGAAACAGGCATCCGATAGCTCCAGGAGTTCATCTTCCGACATTGCATCCACGTCTTCTCTTGTTTTCCCGAACTCTGCCTTCAGAAAGTCCAGCTGCCGGTCATTGAAATGCATCATGTATCTCGCTCTCCTATGAAAAATACCTCCGCAAAGAAGCTGTGGTCTTTGCGAAGGTATGATGATCTGCGATGAATCTGTCGTTGCGCAGCCAGTGATAAATCAGTGCCGGAACGGATCAAGCGGTGAATCATTCAAGAGAATCGTCGTTTCCGTTCTTGTCATCCTTCTTAGAGAGGAAGGAAGGGATCACGATGTTCTGTGTGTCTCCCGTATGGATGCTGCCCGGATTGAAACGATAAGTCGGCTGAGGAGCCGGTGTGCCATAGTTCGCCGGATTGGGCTGTGCAGGCTGCTGCGGCTGCTGAGGATTAAACCCGGGGTTACTCTGCTGCTGGAAAGCAGGATTCTGCGGATACGGCTGCGGCGGATATCCCGGATTCTGATTAAACGGCTGCTGGTACTGAGGGCGGAATCCTCCCTGCTGTGCACCAAAGCCTCCCTGGAACGGAGACTGCGGAGCCCCTGCCGGCCTGGGAGCTGCGCCCGGGTTGAACGGCTGACGGGCAAACGGATTGGCGCCTGCCGCGGGCTTCTTCTCTTCCTTCGTACCGATGCCGGTTGCGATGACGGTAACCGTGCAGCTGTCTGCATCGGAGTCATCGAACTTCGCACCGAAGATAACGTTGACGTCGTTGCCGGTCTGATCCTGTATGTAGGAAGCCGCGTCGTTGGCATCGAACAGGGAGATGTCACCGGAAATATTCAGAATGACATCGGTAGCACCGTCGATCGAGGTTTCGAGCAGCGGGGACTCAACTGCCATCTTGACAGCCTGTGTCGCCTTGTCGTCACCCTTGCCGTAGCCGATGCCGACGTGTGCGATGCCCTTGTTGCGCATGACAGTCTGTACATCCGCGAAGTCGAGGTTGATGATCGCGGGCAGGTTGATGAGGTCAGTGATCCCCTGTACGGCCTGCTGCAGCACTTCGTCCGCCTTCTTCAGTGCATCCGGAAGGCTGGTGCGACGATCCATGATCTCAAGGAGCTTATCATTCGGGATTACGATGAGCGTGTCTACATTGGGACGAAGATTCTCAATACCAGAGAGCGCTCTGGTCATACGTGCCTTTGCCTCGAAAGAGAAAGGCTTGGTCACAACGCCAACTGTCAGTATGCCCTGATCCTTCGCAATCTTGGCAATGACAGGAGCCGCGCCGGTACCGGTGCCGCCGCCCATGCCGCAGGTAACGAACACCATGTCCGCTCCCTTGATCGCCTGTGAAATCTCTTCCGTGCTCTCCTCGGCGGCCTTCTTGCCTACCTCGGGATTCGCGCCCGCGCCAAGACCTCTCGTCAGCTTCGCGCCGATCTGTAAGAGCTTCGGTGCCTTGCATCTCTGCAGAGCCTGCACATCACTGTTCGCACCGATGAACTCAACGCCGCTGATGTCCTCTTCGATCATGCGGTTCACCGCGTTGTTTCCGCCTCCGCCGACTCCGACGACAATAATCTTGCAAGCGGTTTCGTTTTCATCTGTCTTAATCTCTAGCACGGTGGTGCCTCCTTCAAATATGGTAATATCAGAATCTTCGATTCATTCGCAGTGAAGCCGTCAAGATTGACCTGATACGATAATTCACGAACTTACATTTATCAATAATACAATCAATTCCATGCGTTCGCAACGGGTATCTTGACAAATTCACAATTGCTTAACATTCATTTTCCGCGGAATCTGACCACGAAAAGCGTCATTCCTGCCCGCTGTCGCCGGCACTCTGAATGACTGTTCCATGGTCATCCTCAGGGATCGGCTCGATGATGCTCTCAATGGAATCGGACTGACTGCTGTTTTCCTGATCGCCACTGGCATCGTCATCAGATGACGGAATCGTGGAAAGTCCGGCAGAATCGTCTGCCGCGTCAGCCGAAGGCTCATCATTCGATGTGATGATCGGGATGTCCGCCGCCTCCCCATCCGTGCCCCTATCCGGAGAGGACTTTTCTGTAGAAGTCTCGTCCGCTTCGTCGGTATGCCGTTGCACAAAGGTGATGTAATTCGTGCCCGGTGTGAAATTCTCGAGCTCCAGCCTGCCCTTTTTGCCCTCAAGTTTCGGGAGGATACGGGAAATGTTCGAGATCTTCTCGTCCAGATAGTCAACACTGCCGACATCGCAGCGCACGCCGCCGAAATAAATTGACATGTCGCCGTCCGTATCGAAATAGATCTTGTCCGCAGCGAGCTCGTATTTATTCAGCATCTGCGTGGCGTTCAGGATCTGCTGGAAGATCGCGGGATCCTCCACCGGCAGCTGTTCGTACAGCGCGATGTAGGAGAACTTGAGCCCCAGCACCTCCGGCACGCCCGAAAGCGCCACATCGGAAGACTCGACCACGGTGCCGTCCCTGGAGAAATACATGTATCTGCCGAGGTAGTTGACATAACCAGCGAGGGACATCTCGTAGACCGAGATGCGGATCGAATCATGCTGGATCACCGAAACGTCCATGCGCTCAATGAAGGGCATATCCGGTACATCCCTGTTCCGATACCGCGCAGACAGCACGAGGGAATTGTTGCCGAGCACGCCGGATTCTACGATATTCGCAATCTCCTCGTCCGAATAGCGTGTGTTGCCTTCGACGAGGACGTGTCTTACCTTATAAAATTCATACCAGAATACCAGCACCGCGATGATCACGGCGGCGATGGTAAGAACGGTCAGGCGGATTTTCCTGCGTCTCGCCGCGAACAGGGCATCAATATAGGACTGGGCATCCGGGTAATCTTCTCTGTATATCATGACAGATCCCTGAGCCGGATGCTCCTCGCGATGTTGATCACAATGCCGATCTCCGCCAGCATGATGACGACGGACGATCCGCCGTAACTGATAAAGGGCAGCGTCACGCCGGTGTTCGGTATCGTGTTGGTGACAACCGCGATGTTGAGTACGACCTGGATCGCGATGTGCATCATAACGCCGGAGGCGACCAGCCCGCCGAACATATCCTCCGCATTCATGGCGATGATCATGATTCGCCAGCACAGGATGATGAACATGGCAATAATGGAAATCGCACCGAACATCCCGAGCTCCTCACAGATGATCGAGAAGATCATGTCATTCTGCGCCTCGGGAATGTAGCCGAGCTTCTGCATACTCTGCCCCAGTCCCTTACCGATGATGCCGCCGGAACCGATGCCATAGAGCGCCTGCAGCGTCTGGAAGCCCTTGCCGTTCGCGTATTTCGTGGGGTCCAGCCAGGCGAGCACACGGCCCGAGCGGAAGTCCATGTCCGGATCTCCCGCGCGGCTGGAGATATAGAATACCAGCCCCGCCGCTACGGCCAGCACGGCGCCGAAGAAGGCAATAAACCGGAAGAAGTCTCTCCGCGCGACGAACAGCATGCAGAATGCGATGCCGAAAACAATGATCGCCGAGGAGAGGTTTCTCGTGATGCCATAGATGATCGCCGACTGGATGATGGCAGGCAACATGACCTTTGCGGTTCCCTTCAGGGTGTAGAGTTCCTTTTTGTTAATGGTCAGGAGCAGATGTGCCGTCAGGACAATAATGGCAATCTTGGAAATCTCCGCGGGCTGGATCGACACCGGTCCCAGGTAGAGCCACCGCTTCGCGCCGTTGACTTCGCGTCCGAACGGGATAATCGCGAGGATCATCAGCACCGAGATCACATACAGCGCGTTAGAGAACTTCTCGAAAATGTGGTAATCAATCGTCGCAACGAAGAACATCGCGAGTATCCCGATGACTGAGTTAAGGAGCTGTCTCTTCAGATAGTAGGCAGGATCACCGTAGGCAATTCCCGCCTCGTAGGAGCTCGTCGAATAGAGCATGATCAGGCCGAAGACAACGAGGAAGAAAATAATGAAGAGAAGGCTGTAGTCGTGGAGTCCCTCTCCCTCCGTCTTCGCTGTATTCCTGCCACCCCTTTTCGCGGGAGTGCCGCTCTTCACAACGTGAAGATTTGTATTCGTTCTGGTCCGGCCGTTGCGGGCGCGGACATGCGTTCTGGAATCTGCCATAAACTCCCTTTACCAGAGTGCGATCAGCCCCACCGAGCACAGAATGACGGTGATGACCGTGAACAGGGCGACAACTCTGACTTCCGTCCAGCCGCCGAGCTCGAAGTGGTGATGGATCGGGGCCATGCGGAACAGCCGTTTGCCGTGGGTCGCCTTAAAATAGCAGACCTGCAGGATCACAGAGACCACCTCGAGGAGATAGATGAAGCCAACGATCGGGATGAACAGCGGCAACTGCAGCACGTAGGCAATGCCGACGACGAAGCCGCCGAGAGCGAGTGCCCCCGTATCTCCCATGAATACCTTCGCGGGATTTGCGTTATAGAGGAGGAAGCCCAGGAGCGCGCCGATCATGGCAGTTGCAGCCACCGCGGCATCCGAGCCTGCAAGGACGGCCGCAATCGCGAAGAACAGTGCCACCGCGATGGTCACGCAGCTCGCGAGTCCGTCGATGCCGTCCGTGAAATTCGTGCCGTTCACCGTCGCAACGGCGATGAACACGAGTGCCGGGAAAGAGAGCCACCCGAGGTCGAAGAAATGTCCCGCGGCGAACGGAACTTTCATCGACAGATCAATGTGGTTGACGAACACCAGGATGAGACCGAAAACAACGGCGATCACGATCTGGAACAGCATCTTCTGCCTCACCGTCAGGCCCTCGCTCCTTCTCTTCTTCACCTTGATGAAATCGTCCGCAAAACCCACGAGGCCAAAGCCCAGCGTCAGGAAAACAACAGGCACGACATCAGGGTTTTTGACTGAAAAAATCAGACAGGTGATCACCAGGGCTGCGATGAACATGATGCCACCCATGTTGGGGGTACCCGTTTTCTTTTTATGGCTGTCAGGGCCTTCCGCGCGCTCCGTCTGCTCCGCCTTCATGCGGATCAGTTCGGGGATCAGGAACTTGCCGATGACCGCGCTGATGCAGAATGCGATGATCAGCGGCAGCACCAGATTCACGATTTCGCTCGTTTCCAGTAACATGATGTTGGTATCTTCCTTTCAGATGCAGGATATTCAATAGCTTGAAACTATTCAGGACTTTATCTCGAAAATCTGCGATTTTCTTCGATAAAGTCTTCCGACGCGCTGCGCGCGTTGGTCCCAGCGAAATTCACATCGCATTCCGCCATATAAATATGGCGTGATGCGACATGAATTTCGCTGTGCTGAATAGTTATTATATACCAACTTACCGGGAACGCAAAACAAAGAGAGATACAGGACTAATTCCCGAGCAGCTGGCCTTCGATGCTATCCGCGATTCCATTGCCGTTCACGTCGATGTTGGAGGCGTTGCCGCCCGCTCTGTTCTCTGCGGGTGCCGCGTTGGCCGCACCCGTACCATTCGCGGCATTTGCACTGTTTACCGTTCCCGTGTCATTCGTCGCGCTGCCTTCCGGTGTGACGTTCTGCCTTGCCGGAGCCGCTCCGGCTTCTCCGTTGCCACCTGCGCCATTACCTTCTGCGCCGTTTGCGGCTGCATTGGCAGTGTCATTTTCCGCGGCATCGGCACCCGCATTTCCAGCCTCGCCGTTCGCACCATTCTCGGCAGGTGCCGCATTTCCGGCCTCACCATTGGCACCGGCATCACTGCCGGCCTCGGTTCCAATCTCCTGCCCGTCAGGTATCCCGTTCTCGTTGCCGTCTCTCGTGCCGTTCTCGGCGTCGATGACGCCCTGCGGCGTTGAACCAGCCACAGAGGAGCCGCTGCCCATCGTGGCTTCCCCGAAGACGTAGCCGGTCTCCGGATCGACGAGGTGTCCCGATGTGGGATCAATATAGTACCCGGTCGTGGGATCGACGCTGTAAGCCGTCCAGGGCTTGTCAATCTCATCCTTCGGATGCGGGTTGATGTCCGTGTCCACCTTGCCGTCGTTGTCGGTATCCCAGAGATTCGCGCTGCCGTCGCCGTCCGTATCTACTGCGTCTGTCACGCCGTCATCGTTGGTATCCAGCGCCGTGTCCGCCGTGCCGTCGTCGTTCGCGTCAATTGCGTCGTTGACGCCGTCTCCGTCGCTGTCCCAGTTATTCTTGATCGCAACCGGTGTCGTGGAAACGCCGTAGGCGTAGGTATTCTCGAGGTCGAGCTTTTTGAGCTCCTCTTCTTCCGCTTCCGAAAGAGGCTCCGTCATGTAAATATTCATGTACGGCAGCACTTCTGTCAGGATATCGTGTACCAGAAGGCAGGCTTCCCTCGTCTGATCCTGCGGGGAATCGTTCATTCTGTCGATCACGACGTAAATAGCAATCTGCGGATCGTCATAAGGCGCGTATCCAAGGAAAGATACGATATACTCATTGTTTCCGCGCTTTAAGGTCTCCGCCGTACCGGTCTTGCCGCCGATGCGGTAACCCGCGGGACGCGCGCTAGTGCCCGTACCGCCGGCGCCCTCGACAACTTCGAGGGTCGCTTCTCTGAGCTTTTTGCTGGTCTCTTCTGAAACCGTCTTCTTCAGGAGCCTCGGCTCAATGTTCTTCACCGTGGCACCGGAAGGGGAGGTAATCTTCGATACCACGTGCGGCTCATAGTAATTGCCGCCATTGATGAGCGATGAGAAGCCCGTGATCATCTGGATCATGGTGACATCGAAGTTCTGTCCGAAGGAATTCGTCGCAAGGTCAGAATTCGTCATGCGGTCCACATCGATGAGCAGGTCGTCGGTTCTCGCCTCGTCCGCGAGGTCAATGTTCGTCTTTAAGCCGAAATTGAAGATGCGCTGGAACTTCGTGAAGTTCTCTTTGCCGATCTGTGCCGCCATCTGCATGAGAGCGACGTTACAAGAGCGGCCGATCGCCTGATCCACCGTGAGCATGCCGTCGCCCTTGGTGTTGTGGCATTTGATCGTCCAGCCGTCTACTACAAGACTGCCTCCGCAGTAGTAAGTCTCATCGCCTGTCATTGCGCCGGACTCCAGTCCCGCCGCCAGGGTAAAGGGCTTTGCCGTCGATCCCGATTCATAATAGGAAGTGATGGGGAAATTGGACCAGAGCGCGTTGAGGTATCTCGTCTTCTGTTCCTGAGTCACCAATGCATCTACGTCTTCCTGTGTCATGTACTGCGTGTGTCCCTGCTCGTCCTGCTCCGGTTGGTCTACCTTGTTGAGCTTAGGCATCCCGACGATGCGGGAGAGATCGTAGGGGTTCGACAGATCGTATGTCGGCGTGGAAGCCATGGCGAGAATGTTGCCATTCTTCACATCCTGGATGATGCAGCCGACATTGTTCGCGCCATATCCGGGACGCACCTTGTTCTCATGCGCCTCGTTGAACTTCTTCAGATATTTCTCGACAATGGACTGGATGTTCGCATCCATCGTGAGCACCAGATTGTTGCCGTCCACGGCCTCAATCGTCGTGCGCTCCAGCTGACTCGTGTCGTTAAGATACCCATACTCACGACCGGGTGTGCCGTTCAGTACATTGTTGTAATACTCTTCCAGGCCGAAATTTCCCATGTTGGCATTGTTGGCGAAGCCGATGACGTCGGCCGCCAGCGTCTTCTCCGGGTAATTGCGAATATAGGCGGGCTCGAACCAGATGCCCTGGATCAGCTCATATTTCTCATTCGCCTTGCGGGCAGCATCCAGCTGTGAACGCAGGTCTGCTATTTTTGCTTCGTCGTTGTCCCCCGACTGCTCGTCGGTGATCGCCTTGCGGATCTGCGCTACCTTGTCTGCCGCGTCAGAGAGTGTCTTCTGATAGGCTGTGTACTCATCGTAGGGAAGGTGTTTCTTCGCGACATAGTAGCGGGAGTCCGGGTGCTCCGTGACGTACTGTTCGATTTCCGCACGATCGATGCCGAGACTCTCCGCTGCGTCCAGGGTGGGCGCAATGAATTTGCTCCTGCCTGTTGTTTCATCCTTCGTGCCGGAGTTCATCTGATAGGAATCAATGATCACGTTGTAGACGAGCTGCGAGTTCGCGAGGATCGTGCCCTTCGCGTCAGTGATCGTCCCACGCTTAAAAGGCAGCTCCCTCGAGTCGTATGCCTGCTGCGAGAGGACCTGCTTTTTATATTCTTCGCCGTTGTCACGGTTGATCATATAGAGGCGGACGACCAGGAGAGAGAAGGCCACAAGCAATGCGAAGAACAGGAAGAGAAGCTTGAACTGCATATACTGGTAGAATCTCTGGCCGGTCTGGCCTTTTGTTTTGCGGGGAGCCCTGGGGGGACGATTGTTATTCCTGGACATGAAGCAATCACTCTTTATAGAAGCCCCGCAGCAAACGTGCGGGGCTGTACTGAACTAACATCTGAAATTTTACTAATGCTGGATCTGTGTCACCTGATGGACATAGTCGCTGTCATCATTCGTATAGGTGACAACCTGATCCGCGCCGGCATACGTCATACCCAGATCCGTGATCGCCTTGTATTTGATCTCATCCAGATTGATGCTGGAGTCGATCTCGCTCTGTGCCTCATCGTTGGACTGTTTGAGCTTCGTATAGGTACTCTCAAGGCGGGCCACCTCCTGCACCGCCGTTGTCACTGTCGCCTGCAGACGCAAATATTGTATCAGGAAAACACCGATGACAGCTACCACGATCAGCATCGAACCGATGAGGGCGGGATTCATGTGGCGGGACTTCTCGCGGTTGCGAAGCGCCGCACTCCTTGCGTATCTCTCATCCTCTGTGGTCCTTCTCCTCACGCTCGGCTGCTCGTATGTCCGTGTGTAAAGATCAGGCGCCTCGGTTCCATAGTAGTAGCCCGAGGAGTATCTTCTGTTCGAAGTGCGCGCAGCCCCTGTGCCGCGGCGGCCCGTGCGGTACCCGTAACCGTTGCCGCCCTCATAGGTTCTGCGGCCTGTATTTCTGGTTCTAGCGGAACGACTGCTCATTTCTCTCCCTCATGCGGATGCTGTCCATCCGCGCTCTTGCGCCGTAATCCCATCTGGCGCCTGTTATTTTCTCCCCATCCTGCGGTCGGTGATCTCTCTCGCCTCTTCTTCGGAGATCTTCTCGAATACCCGGAGCTTCGAGGAGGCGCTGCGCTTGTTGTTCTCCAGCTCTTCGCCCGACGGCGTGATCGGTTTCTTCGTGATCACTCTGCCCTTTGGCATCTTCCCGCAGACACATACCGGAAACTCCGGCGGGCAGGTACACGGATTCTCATTCCTGCGGAACGCATTCTTCACGATGCGGTCTTCCAGCGAATGGAATGTGATAATGCACAGCCTCCCGCCCGGATTCAGGCAGTCGGTAATGCGGTCAATGTTGTCATTTAATACGTCGAGCTCGCGGTTGCAGGCGATGCGCACCGCCTGGAAAGTCCGCTTGCAGGGGTTGCCGAACTTCTCCTGCATCCGCATCGGGATGGAAGCGCGAATGACCTTGACGAGATCTACCGTGGTCTCGAACGGTTTCGTTTGCCGCTCTTTGACAATGTTTGCAGCAATTCTTGACGCGAACTTCTCTTCGCCGTAGTCGCGCAGGATCCTCGTAAGCTTCGCCGCGTCCCAGGTGTTCAGAATGTCCTTCGCACTGACGGGGCCTTCCTGATCCATCCGCATATCCAGCGGTTCATCCTGATTGTAGGAGAAGCCGCGCGCCGGATTGTCCAGCTGATAGGAAGAGACGCCCAGATCAAGGAGGATCCCGTCGACGCCTTCGATTCCCAAATCACGCAGAATCTCCGGGATGTGCTCGTAGTTGTCATGGACGATGGCGACTCTGTCACTGACGTCCGACAGATGCTCCGTTGCCGCCGCAATGGCGTCCCGGTCCTGGTCGATGCCGATGAGTCTGCCGCCTTCGGTGAGCCTTGCTGCGATCTCGTGAGAGTGTCCGGCGCCGCCGAGCGTTCCGTCGACATAGATTCCGTCCGGACGAATATTCAGATTGTCCATGACCTCCCGGAACAGAACCGGAATGTGTCGGAACTCAACCGCCATTGTGCTCACCTTGCTGCGTCTGTATCAGATGTTGCCCTTCGGGCCTGCATGCATTCGAACCGCATTATTTATGAGGAATCAGATGAACGGAATCGAAATTCCGTCCTTGTCCGAGAGCTCCGCCGCAATGTCGTTCACGGCATCCCTCGTCACTTCCTCTTCCTGGTGGTCGTACTCCTCCGCGCCCCAGAGCTCAATCGTGGAACCGACACCGACGTAAACGACATCCTTTGTGATGTTCGCGGTGTCTTTGAGTTTCTGCGGGAGGATGATCCTGCCCTGGCTGTCGATGTCGACGTCAAACGCGTTGCCGATGAAATAGCGAACCATGTCGCGTGCCTTTTTGTTCAGCGCGGGGAGTGTCTTGAGATTCTCATAGAACTTCTCAAAGCCCTCCGGCGTGTAAATGGTGAGGCACCGGTCCAGGGAAGGCGCGATCACAACGGACTTGTCGAGGTTCTTGCGGAACTTCGACGGCAGAACAACACGGGACTTGGCGTCAAGCGAATGTCTGTATTCACCTGAATAGAAGCCCTGCATCGCTCGGCTGTCCTTTCTCCTTCTCGTTGGGATTGCTGCCATATTCACCACTTCTCACCACTAATATGGTTAAAAGTGGGAAGATTCACCACTTACCAACATGATAAACTACCTATCCCTGAAAATCAACCGAAAGGCTTTCCAATTTTTCAACAGAAAAAGAACGGGCCTAAGCCCGTTCTTTCAGCAAATTCATTATGATCGTGTCTTGCGTTTACGTGAGTATCTTAGAACGTATCTTCCGCGTTCGCGGCCTGTTCCATGTCCCGCTTCAGTGTCTGTGTGGATTTCGCTGCCTCCACACCGCCTCTGCCGGTCTCCTCATCAATGCAGGGATCCGCTGCCGGTGCCGGCACAGGTCTCGGGGAGGTGTTGACCTTCGTCGCATCGCCGATTCCCAGCGCTTCGCCCGCCATGCCAAGGGAGGAAACCACGCCCGAAATGTCTGACGGCACGAAGATCTTCGTCGCTCTGCCATCGGCGATATCCTTCATCGCCTCAATCCCGCGAAGCCGCAGCACGGAATCCGTGATGCCGGCATTGTTCAGCATGCCGATGCCGTCTGCCTGCGCCTGATATACCAGCTTCATTGACTTCGCACGGCCTTCCGCGAGCGCGATCTGCGCATCCCTCTCGGCTTCCGCCGCGAGGATCTTCGCCTTCTTGTCGCCTTCCGCGCGGGAAACGACGGCCTCCTGGTGCGCCTGTGCTTCCAGCACCGTCTGACGGCGTTCACGCTCGGCACGCATCTGTTTCGTCATGACCTCTTCGATTTCGTGCGGCGGCTGGATGTTCTTGATCTCAACGCGGGTGACCTTGATGCCCCAGGCATCGGTCGCGTCATCGAGGATCTGCTGCATTTTCGCATTGATGATCTCGCGTGATGTCAGCGTCTCATCCAGTTCCATGTCACCGATGATGTTGCGCAGCGTGGTCGCAGACAGATTCTGAAGACCTGCCATGGCATTCTCCACGCCGTAGGTGAACAGCTCCGGATCGAAAATCTTCATAAATACGACAGAGTCGATCTGCATCGTCACGTTGTCTTTCGTGATGACGGGCTGCGGCGGGAAATCCAGCACCTGCTCCTTCAGGGAGACTCTGCTGACCACGCTCTCAATGAAAGGCACCTTCATGTGAAGACCAGCCGGCCAGGTGCCCTTGTATTTACCAAGGCGTTCGATCACGTAGGCGTGCGCCTGTGGAACGACTCTGATGTTCGCGATCAGGATGATCGCGACGACAATTGCGATAATGCCCCATACCATACCCATGTGTTCCGCTCCTTCCCTGTGTCAAGATGTTAGAAATGAATCCACCGGTTCCGGAATGAACAGATCTATCTGTTCATTCTGGAACGAATCAGGCTATTTCCGAAGGAATAGCCTGATTTATCATCCTAGATTTTACAGGAGTTGTCAACATATAGGCAAGGCAGACCGCACCTTGCGCCGATTACTCTACAGACTGCGCTTTGCGCCGATCACTCAGGCTTCTGCGCATCCTCCTGATGTGTGTTCTCCTGAGCATCCGATGGAGCAGCCGTCACATCGCCGACCACGTCCATCGCCACCTCCGGCGTCAGCTTCCCGCTGCGCAGTCTTGCGCGTACCACAATGTCGCAGACGACGGCAAAGGTCATCATGATGACACTGACCACGATGGAGACTGGTATTTTCGTTCCCGTAATGTAGAGCTGATCCGTGCGGATGTACTCGATCCACGCGCGGCCTGCGCCGTAGCCCAGGAAATAGAAGAGCGTGATCTCTCCCTGGAACTTCTTATGTTTCGTCACAAGGAGCATCACGAGCAAAACGCCCAGATTCCACAGTCCTTCATAGAGGAAAGTCGGATGCACCTGGATGTAATTGGTTCCCGCCGCGATATGGGCCGCAACGCCCTCCGTGATGTCCCGGTCACGAACCATCGCAATCGGCAGCCGCATCGCAAGAAGCGAATCCGTGTAGCCGCCGAACACCTCGCGGTTGAAGAAATTTCCCCATCTGCCGATGATCTGTCCGAGGACCAGACCGTAGGCCGCCGTATCCAGCAGGCGGAACGTGTTGACCTTCCGCACCTTACAGAAAACGAAGATCACGAGAATGCAGGCGATGACACCTCCGTAAATCGCGAGCCCACCGCCGCGCAGATTGAACACCTGCAGCGGATCATCCCGGTAGTAGTCCCAGAAAAAGACCACATAGTAGATTCGCGCGCCGATGATCGCGAAAATAATCAGCCAGATCGAAACGTCCCAGACAACATCCGGTCTCCACTTCGTCCGTTTGGCCATGTGTGCCGCCATGCAGATACCGGCGAGCATCGCGGCTGCGATCAGAATGCCGTAGATCGCCACCGAGAAGTTCCCGATGCTGAAAGTCTTCGGCACATTGCGAAGATAGATTCCAAGGTGCGGGAAGGCAATATCGTAGTCTTCCATCATTTCCTGCATAAACTGTTCTCCTCGTTTACTGGCGTCAGAACCCGCTGCTCTGTCTTATACGTTGAAGCGGAAAACGCAGACATCGCCGTCCTGTACGACGTAGTCCTTGCCCTCCACGCCGACGAGGCCCTTGTCGCGTGCCGCGGAAAGGGAACCCTCACGCAGCAGCACTTCCCAGTTGACAACCTCGGCGCGGATGAAGCCACGCTCCATGTCGCTGTGTACCTTGCCTGCCGCCTGCGGTGCCTTGGTGCCGATTCGTATCGTCCAGGCCCTGGTCTCATCGGGACCAGCTGTGAGGAAGGACATAAGACCCAGCTCGTGATAGCTCGCCCGGATCAGCTTATCGAGACCGGACTCCTTGATACCGAGATCCTCCAGGAAAGCCTGCTTCTCATCATCGTCAAGCTCGGAAATCTCCGCTTCCATTTCCGCGCAGAGGACATAGGCCTCCGCACCGACCTGCGCCGCGTATGCCCGCACGGCCTGCGCGCCCTTGTTGTTCGCGCCGTCGTCGGGAATGTCATCCTCGGACACGTTGCAGGCATAAATCACAGGCTTGCCCGTGAGCAGCTGCAGCCCGTTCATGATCTTCTGTTCCTCTTCATCTTCGATTGCCACGCTGGATGCGGGATCCCCTGCCTCCAGGGCAGCCTTCACTCTCTTGAGCAGCTCGAGCTCCTTCGCGGCATCCTTGTCCATTCTCGCTTCCTTCGCGACCTTGGAAATTCTTCTCTCCAGAACCTCGAGGTCAGCGAATACCAACTCCATGTTGATCGTCTCAATGTCGCGCATCGGATCAATGCTGCCGTCCACGTGCGTGATATTGTCGTTCTCGAAACACCTGACAACGTGCACAATGGCATCGCACTCACGGATGTTCCCGAGGAACTGATTGCCCAGACCCTCGCCCTTGGACGCGCCCTTGACAAGCCCCGCGATATCCACAAATTCGATGACCGCCGGGGTGATCTTCTTCGAGTGATACATCTCACCCAGCTTCTGAATTCTCTCATCCGGAACCGCCACGACGCCGACATTTGGGTCAATGGTGCAGAAAGGGTAATTCGCGACATCCGCGCCCGCCTTCGTCAGGGAATTGAACAGCGTGCTCTTGCCGACATTCGGCAGACCTACGATACCTAATTTCATATATTTTCACATCTCCTTCAGATTTTCGACAGAGTGCCGGCGCATGAATAAAGAGCCTGACACGCCACAGAATTATAGCAGACAGGCTCTTAATTCTCAACGCAGGCAGCACTTATCTCTTCTTCGCAAATTCCGGCTTGGACAGGTCCCGTTTCCTGTAGATCGGTTTCCTATCCTTCAATTCTGCAAAGATTTCCGTATAGTTCTGATAGCGGATGCAGCTGATCTCACCATCCCGCAGCGCCGCCTTGACAGCACAGCCGGGCTCCGCCAGGTGATTGCACCCCTGGAAGCGGCACTGTTCCTGTACGCGGACGAACTCAGGATAGTAAGCCTTCACATCCTCCGCCTCAATATCCTGCAAATACAGTGACGTAAAGCCCGGTGTATCAACAAGGTACGTATCATTTCCGGCAGCCAGAAGCTCTACCGTTCTCGTCGTGTTCCTGCCTCTTGCGATCTTGCGCGAGAGCTCCCCCGTCTCCCGCCGACTGCCCGGGATCAAGCGGTTGATCAGCGACGATTTGCCGGCGCCCGAAGGCCCGGTGATCACGCTGGTCTTCCCGCGCAGAATACGCCGCAGCTCTTCCAGGGAATCCGGGTCCTTCGTGGAGATGAACAGCACCCGGCAGCCGCACTGCTCGTAGACCTCTCGAAGCTCACGGATCCGCTCCTCCGATGCCAGATCCAGTTTGTTAAAACATAAGACAGCCGGCAGGCCTTTGATTTTCATTGAGATCAGGAACCGGTCCAGCATATTGTAGGAAGGTGCGGGATTTGTGATCGCGAACAAAAGACACGCCTGATCTACATTGGCTACATAGGGCCGCACCAGCTCATTTCGCCTCGGCAGGAGAGAGACCACATTCCCCTCCGGGGGAACCGCTGCCGTGTCCGTCACATCGAACAGAACATCGTCACCTACCAGGGGCTTCTGATGCAGAGCGCGCAACACGCCCTTCGCGCGGCAGCGATAAACAAGGCCGGCAGCATCGCATACGATGCCGCCGGCTCCTGTCATGTCAGCTTCCGTGTTCATGGACGAATCCGTATAAACCTCATAGAAACCGGATATGGATTTGATTATCTTTCCCTTGAGGGGCATGTCACACTCCTGTGTTGTGGGACCCAATGCAGTCCGGTAGCGTCTGTATATATGAGATATATTGCAGCCCCGGAAGCGCCTGCCGCAGCCTCGCGCCCTATATGACTCAGTTCTCCGGCGTGAACGTCAGCGTCCTCGTCACCTGCTGCGGAACCGCCTGTCCTGGCACGACAACCTGATTGCCGTTCTCGTCCGTCGAAACCGTCGCCTCCGTCGTATTCGTATAACTCATCTGGAGCGTCCCTGTGCTGCTCTGCAGGCCCCGGAACGTGCCGGTATCCAGCGGGAAGCTGGAAGTCGTCGTAT
This sequence comes from Lachnospiraceae bacterium NK3A20, assembly GCA_900107575.1. GTDB lineage: Bacteria > Bacillota > Clostridia > Lachnospirales > Lachnospiraceae > CAG-791. Next base: position 98,714 of record FNQX01000007.1, read on the forward strand.
CCAGGAGTTTGGTGCCGTCCGCCGCGATAATGACCACATAGACCTGCGTGCCGGGGACGAAATTCGGATCCTCCGAAGGAGACGGCTGGTCAATGCTCGCGCTGAAGCTGTAAGTCACCGTCTTCGGCCCGCTGCTCACCTGCAGATCAACCGCCGTCTTCGGATCGACCATTTTGCCTGCACCGATCGACTGCTGTACGACTGTTCCGGCCGCCTCAGAGGACTCCACCTGTGAGATGTTGCCGACCTGAAGGCCCGCGTTCGTGAGGGATGAGACCGCCGCGTCCTGTGTCTGTCCGAGTAGCGAAGGCACCTGTACCTGCTCCGACGTGTCGGGACCTGTGCTGATCGTGATCGTCACTGTGGAACCGGCCGGTGCGTCAATCCCCGCTTCCGGGTCCTGACGGATGACGCTGTTCTTCTCCACCTCATCGGAAGCGTCCGTCTCCTGGCTCACAGAAAAGCCCTTGGCCTGGAGAATCGACTTCGCTTCCGCGATGCTCTTGCCTGCCACATCCGGCACCTTCACACCATTTTTGCCCGTGCTGACCGTCAGTGCGACCGTGGAATCCGAGGGAAGCTTGGTCCCCTTGGAGACTTCATTTCCGTCAACCTTCGCGGAAATGACATGGTCCGACTCCACCGTGTCCGATTCCGCGTACTTCACTTCGACCGTAAGTCCCATACCGGTGAGAATCTTCTTGAGATCCTCCGCATCCGCGTTCTGCATCTCCGGGAGCGTCACCGTATCCGATTCGATCCGGCTCGTCAGCTCCGAGGTGCCCGCATCCGATGAATCCGCCGTAAGGCCGGAGAAATCCGTATCGAACAGTCCCAGACGCAGCGCCGCCACAATGATAATGATGAGGCCGATGAGGATCGCAGCGAGGACAGAGAGGAACGTCACCCTTTTCTCGCGCTGGGGATCGTAACCTGTATCTGTGTCGAAATCATCGGTATAGTCGTCCTGATTGTACCGCATGCCTGCCTTATTTTTGCGAAGCGGGGCGCCGAGACTCTCATCCCTTCTGCGTACCGGACGCTGTGTGTAGACAGGCTCATCCTGGTAGCCATCGTATGGCTGGTCCATCTCTTCGGGCGGGATCTCTTCTCCATACCCCGGCTCATCCTGCGGGATTTCTTCCCGTCTTCCCTGGTAGTCCGCCTCCTCGTAATAAGCGCGTCTTCGGATCTCACTCTGCTCATCCGGCGCAGCCAGTCTCGTCGCCGACTCCTCGTCTGGATGGATCACCTTGACGAAATCATCGTCCGGATGGATCAGGGACTGCTTCAGATCCGCGATGAGCTCTTCCATGTTCTGGTAGCGCCTGTCCGGACTCTTCTCGCAGCACTTTAATACGATCTGCTCGACACTCCTCGGGATCTCGGGGATGAACTCGCGCGGAGAAGGCATCGGGGTCTGGATATGTTTAATCGCAATGGCAACCGTCGTCTCCCCGTTGAAGGGAACGCGCCCGGTCAACATCTCGAACATACTGATGCCGAGGGAATAGATGTCGGATCTCTCATCCGAATAGCCGCCCCTGGCCTGTTCCGGCGAGGTATAATGCACTGACCCCATCACATTGGAGGTGATGGTGTTGCTCGTCGCCGCCTTGGCGATACCGAAGTCGGTCACCTTGACCTTGCCGTCTTTCGAGATGATGATGTTCTGTGGCTTGATATCGCGGTGGATGATGTGATTGTGGTGCGCCGCCTGCAGGCCCATGGAGACCTGGATCGCGATACTGATGGCTTCCTTGACGGAGAGGCGGGACTTCTTCTCAATGTATTTCTTGAGCGTGATGCCATCCACGAGCTCCATGACGATATAGTACATGCCCTTCTCGTCGCCGACATCATAGACATTGACGATATTAGGGTGCATCAGGCCTGCTGCCGCCTGTGCCTCGACACGGAACTTGGATACGAAATTGGCGTTATCCGAGAACTCCTGTTTGAGGATCTTGACAGCCACGAATCTGTTCAGTTTATGGTCTTTTGCCTTATAAACCACAGACATGCCGCCTGTGCCGATTTTCTCGAGCACCTCGTAGCGGTCTGCGATCAGCATACCGATCTTAACCATGAATTCATTCTCCTAGTCTGCAAACGGGTCGATCAATAGCGCGGATACATTGTCCAGTCCGCCGTTTTCGTTGGCGGTGTCAATGAGCTTGTGCGCTCTCTCTTCCAGTGTGCCGGAAGTTTTCACGATTCTGAATATCTCTTCATTCTCCACCATGTTGGTGAGGCCGTCCGTGCACATGAGGACAATGTCCCCTCTGTGCAGATCGCTGTTGAAAAAGTCAACGTCAATGTAGTCTTCTGCGCCGACGGCTCTGGTGATCACGTTCTTGTCCGGGTGGTTTCGTGCCTTCTTCTCATCAAGACTTCCCGCCAGAATCATTTCCTGTACCAGAGAGTGATCTACCGTGATCTGTCGGATCGTGTCGCCGATCACGTACAGCCTCGAGTCACCGACATTGGCAACGTGCATTACACCGTCTCCGACACTGCATACGACAATGGTCGTGCCGCACCCCTCGTACGCTTCCTTCGTTGTGGAAACGACGTGGAGCTTTTCATTCACCACATGCAGGGCAAGATCCAGTGTGTCACGAAGACTCCCGCCTGTTGCCGCTCTCACCTGCTGCACCGTCTCTTCGACCGCGAAGCGGGAAGCGTAGTCTCCGGCCTTGTGTCCACCCATGCCATCCGCAACGATGTACAGATTCGGAAGTGTACCGATTGCGGCATCGCTTGCGAAGACATAGTCCTGGTTCATTTTCCTTTTTCTTCCGATGTCCGTGACGGAAAAAGACTTAATCATTCTCTACCTTATGGAATTCCTGTCAGAAAGATCCGTGACACAGCGAAAATCGAGCAGTCCCCCGCTCGATCCCTGTGGGTCAGTCGACGCTGCCGTCTTCTGTCAGGTGTCTGTGCCTGAGCTGCCCGCAGGCGCCGTCGATATCTCGACCCAATACTCTCCTAATACTAACATTTATTCCCTGCTTTTCAAGTTTTTCTTTGAAAGCCCGGACCGCTGTCATCTGCGGCTGCTGGTATCCTCTCTCCTTCACGGGATTGACCGGAATGAGATTGATGTGTGCCCCGACACTCTTCGCAAGTGTCCACAGATCCCGCGCCTCTTCCTCGGTATCATTGACGTTCGCGATGAGGCTGTACTCGAAGGTGATGCGTCGCCCTGTCGTGTCGAAATAATACCGGCAGGCATCCATCAGCTCACGGATCGAATAGGTTTCCGCGATCGGCATGATCTGCCGTCTCTTCTCATCCGTCGGCGCGTGCAGAGAGAGCGCGAGCGTGATGGAGAGATCCTCTTTCGCAAGGTCATAGATTCTGGGCACAATGCCGCAGGTGCTCACCGTGATATTGCGCATGGAGAGATTCTGCCCGTTCTCATCCGTCAGCATGTGCAGGAAGGTCACGAGGTTGTCGTAATTATCGAGCGGCTCACCCGTCCCCATGACGACAACGTGCGAGATTTTCTCCCCCGTGATCCTGTGGATCGCATAGATCTGCTCCAGCATCTCAGCGGGCAAAAGGTTCCTCGAGAGTCCATCCAGCGTCGATGCGCAGAAGCGGCAGCCCATGCGGCAGCCCACCTGTGAAGAGATGCAGACGCTGTTGCCGAACTTGTATTTCATGAATACACTCTCGACCAGCGAATTGTCCGGCATGGCAAAGAGAAACTTCTGTGTGCCGTCAAGCTGCGAAATCTGCCGGTCGATCATACGGATCTTCGTGAAGTCATAGGCAGTCTGCAGCTCCTCTTTCATTTTCTTCGGAAGATTCGTCATCTCCTCATAGCTGTCCACAAGATCTTTGTGCATCCAGCGATAGAGCTGGGATGCACGGAATTTCGGATAACCTCTTTCTGCCAGCTCTGTTGTGAGTAGCTCAAAAGGCATGGATTTGATATCTTTCTTATCACTCATAACTTTGTATCTGTCACATCTTCCTGAACCGTGCGATGAAGAATCCATCCGTTCCGTGCACCGATGGCAGGAGCTGAATCTGGTTCCCTTCGATTCCGGGAATGCCGTCCGGCAGGTAAGGCGCAAGGTCATCCGGCGTCATTCCCAGTTTCTTCTCAATGTAGGCTGCCATCCTGTCGTTTTCCGACCGGTTGATCGTGCAGGTGGAATAGATGAGGACACCGCCCGGCTTGACATAGTTGACGGCATTTTTCATGATCTTCTTCTGCAGGGCCGTGAGGGAATGAATCTTCTCTCTGGTCACGTTGTATTTAATATCCCGCTTCCTTGTGATCACGCCAAGGCCGGAACAGGGGACATCGCAGAGGACAATGTCAGCCTTCTGATCAAACTCCGGGTTGTATTCCGTCGCGTCGTGTTCCTCGATCACAAGATTTGCAAGGTGCAGCCTTTGCGCGTTCTCGCGTATCCTGTCGGTTTTGCTCTTCGTAAGGTCGAAGCTGTACACGACAGCCCCCGGCGCCAGTGCCGCTGCGTGCAGGCTCTTGCCGCCAGGCGCCGCGCAAAGATCCAGAATCGTCATTCCCGCTCCGGCCGGCTCGCCCTTCCGAAGATCTGCACTATTACCTGTGAGTCCTGCTGCCGCACAGACGAGTTGGGAGCTCTCATCCTGCACGGTCCACCTGCCTTCCGCAAAGCCGGGAAGCGTCGCTACACCAGATACATGTGAGAGCTTATAGCAGTCAGGGAGACATTTCGATTTCTCCACGACCGCGCCATTCTCCCGCAGGCTTTCAACGATGCGGCCCCGCTCTTCGTCCGTTGTATCCGGGGAGAAACGGATGCAGACGGGACGCACATTCATCATGGCATCGAGGAGCTGCTCCGTGAAGGCTTCCCCGTAGTCCTCTATCCACATGTCCACGAGTTCCCTCGGCATGGAGTAGCGAAGATACAGCGGCGCATCCGCAGAGACCGTACGCGATGCGTTCGCCAGCCCCTGGCCGCCATTCTGTGCAGCTGCTGTGGCCTCATTCCCGACAGCATCTGCATCTTTGGCAGACACCGTCCGGATCACCTTTTTCGTCACTTTTCCGGTTTCGGCATCTCTTGTCACGACGACCCTGGTCACCGGTTTCTGCCGGATGCCACCGCCTGTCACCACGTTCCGCGCACCGTTGTTCTCGGTCACCGTGCCCTTCGTCGCCTTGTCGCGGCAGACAGAGCGCAGCACGCCGTTGACGAATCCTGTCAGCTGCGGGAAACCTTTCTTTCGAAGAAGCTTCACCGCCTCATCCACGGCGGCATAGTCCGTCACCGAATCCATGTAATAAATCTCATAAATCGCCATCCGAAGGGCGCAGCGGGCGATCGGTTTCATCCGAACGCGGGGATCACGAAGGAATCTTCGGATCACCGCATCCAGCTCAATCTCACGCTCAATCGTTCCCTCGGAAAGTCGCTTAATAAAAGACCGCTGTGCAAGGGGCAGCCCCGCATAACGGTCCAGTGTATTTCTCACCAATACATTACTGTAACGGTGCGTTCTCTCGCGCTCCGTCAGAATATCCAGTACGATTTCTCTCTCGCTTAACGTCTCTTCAGCCATTATCTTCTCCTGCGGCCGTTCGCGATCGTGAGCAGACGAACGAGCTGTAACAGGCTCGATGCTGCCGCTGCCACATAAGTCATCGCCGCCGCTCTCAGCACGGCGCGTGCCTTCTTCTCTTCATCCATACCGAGAATTCCATAGTCCCGCAGCATGGTAAGCGCCCTGTTCGACGCGTTGAATTCCACAGGGAGCGTCACAATCTGGAACAGGGTACCGAAGGAGAACAGCACGACACCGATCGTCGTGAGCGTCCCGGACAGTCCCAGAATGATGCTCGCGATCACGATCCATATGCCTAAGTTCGAGCCGATGTTGGCAATCGGCACGAGCGCTGTCCGGATGCTGAGAGGAACATAGCCCCTGTGATGCTGGATCACATGTCCGCACTCATGTGCTGCAACGCCGATCGCCGCAACAGAGGTTTGTCCGTACACTGCGTCCGAGAGATTCACAACTTTTTTCGCCGGATTGTAGTGATCCGTGAGTGACCCCGGCACGTGTTGGATCGTCACGTCCGTGATCCCGTTCCTTCGAAGGATCTCTGCCGCCGTCTGCGCGCCCGTCAGCCCGCTGGCCGCGCGGATTTCCGCGTACCTTTTATAGACACTGGTGACGTGGCTGCTCGCGATCGCCGTGATGATGACGCCGACAATGACCAGGAGGTAGGTCCAGTCGAAGCCGTAGTAGCCACCGTATCTGCCGTATCCGCCATAATATCCCATGGCTGTCCTCTCATTTCTTCCTTACAAATTATGTACCCGGCGCCGCTGGCGAAAATCGCGCAGGCGATTTCTCGCGAAGCGGGTCATCAAGGGACGCTTGCGTCACCGATGACAGCTTGGAAAGCCTGCATCGGCAGGATTTCCAGGCTTTTAGTCGCCCAGCTGTTCTCCGGCCTGCAGGTGATACCCGAGGAGGAAATCGTGTACGGGCATGCGCTTTTTGCCCTCCAGCTGTACCTCATTGACGCGCAGGACGCCGTCTCCCGTATTCACCGTGAAATAGTCCCTGCCGACTTCCTTCACTGTCCCTGGCGCCGCGCTGGCCTTATCTGTCGTAACATCAGAATCCCAGATCTTCAATTGTTTCCCGTCGTATCTCGTATAGGCGGAAGGCCAGGAGTTGAGCCCGCGGACAAGCCTCTCGGTCACGGCTGCCGGCCGCTTCCAGTCGATGAAACCGAAGTTCTTCTGCAGCATCTTCGCATAGTTGGACTTCGCACCATCCTGCGGCGTGCGCGTAATCGTGCCGCCTTCCATCTCATCCAGCGCCTCCAGGAGAAGGGGACCGCCGATGGCGCTCAGCTTGTCATACAGAGAAGCCGCCGTCTCTTTCGGATCGAGAGCTACCGCCTTTTGCAGGAGAATATCTCCCGTATCCAGCCCCTTGTCCATCTGCATGATCGTCACGCCCGACTGCGCTTCTCCATTGATGACGGCCCACTGAACGGGTGCCGCCCCCCGGTAAGCAGGCAGAAGGGAGCCGTGGATGTTGATGCAGCCGTACCGCGGCATGTTCAGGATCTCCTCCGGGAGAATCTGCCCGTAGGCGGCCACCACAATGGCATCCGCCGCTTCCTGCCGCAGCCGCTCCACTGCCTCGGGGCGCCGCACCTTCTCCGGCTGGAACACCGGAATCCCCAGTGCCTCGGCACACTCTTTGACGGCCGACTTCACAATCTTCCTGCCGCGGCCCCGGACCCTGTCAGGCTGTGTGACGACGAGCGTCACCCTGTGCCTGCTGTCCGCAAGCGCCCGGAGCGGTTCCACTGCAAAGTCCGGTGTCCCCATGAAAATGATATTCATACCCATCCCTCAAAATAAACGTATCAATAGACAGACTCGTCCACTTCTCCGTCGCCGTCCTCCATCACCTGGTCAGTATCGACGAGGCCGCCTTCTGTTTTCGTTGTGTACATGATTCCGTCCAGATGATCGAACTCGTGGCACATGCATCTGGCGAACAACTCTGTGCCCTCGATCTCGAAACGGTTCATGTTCTCGTCATAAGCAACCGTCTTCACGTAGGCAGGTCGTTTCACCTCTCCCATTTTGCCAGGTACGGAAAGGCAGCCTTCCATGCCGTCCTGTTCGCCGGTCTGCTCGATAATCTCGGGATTAATGAATACATGCGGATCGCTGTGGTCCTCCGAGATGTCAATCACAACGATTCTTTTCAGGACACCGATCTGCGGCGCCGCAAGCCCCACGCCGTTCGCCTCATACATGGTCTCGAACATATCAGCAATGAGCTCTTTGATATGCGGGGTGACTTCCTTCACGGGCTTTGCCTTCTTCTCAAGGATCGGATCCCCGATTTCTCTGATGGTACGTAATGCCATATTTCACCTTTACTTCCTATCCCTGTACTAATAGGGATTCATTGGATCAAAATCAAACTGGACCTGGATGGCTGCCCCGTGCACATTCTCCTGCACCGCGGACGCATAAGCCTCCACTCTGTCCTTACAATCAACCAGTGTATCATACTTCGCACACTTAATGTATACGACGTAGCGGTACTCATCCCGGATGCGCCAAATGGAAGCGGCGGCAGGACCGATGATGAGAACGAGCGGAATCGTGCCGGCATGTGCGTTGATGCCTTTTGTGATCTTGTCGAGGAGCTCTCTCACCCTTCCTGCCATCATCTGCGCATAGTCATCGTTCCGGCTCTGAATCTGCACCGCCAGCATGTGGTAGACGGGCGGGTACATAAGCGCATTGCGGTAGGCGATCTCTTCGTTGTAGAAGCCCTCATAGTCCTGGCGCGACGCGTACTGTATCGCGTAGTGCTCCGGCTCGTAGGTCTGGATCACGACATGTCCCGGCTTCTCGCCCCTGCCGGCGCGGCCGGCCGCCTGTGTGAGGAGCTGGAAGGTGCGCTCGGATGCCCGGTAGTCGTTGGAATACAGGGAGAGGTCTGCAAGGAGGATGCCGACCAGAGTAACGCCCGGGAAATCGTGTCCCTTGACGATCATCTGTGTCCCGAGGAGGATGTCCGCTTCCTCGTTGGCAAAGCTCGAGAGAATCTTCTCGTAGCTCCCCTTCTGTGCCGTCGTGTCTGCGTCCATTCGGAGGATGCGCGCAGCGGGATAGCGCCTGTGGATTTCCTCTTCGATCTGCTCCGTCCCCGCGCGGAAACCGGAGATGAACTTCGAGCCGCACTCCGGGCAGATGTGAACGTTAGGCGTCTCGTACCCACAGTAATGGCAGATGAGTTTCCCGTTCCTGTGCAGCGAGAGCGCGACGTCGCAGTGCGGACATTTCATCACATGACCACAGCTGCGACAGGAGACAAAACCGGAGAACCCGCGCCGGTTGAGGAAGAGCATCGTCTGCTCTTTCTTCGCAAGGCGGTCTTCCAGGAGCGCGGAGAGCTTCCTGGACAGAATGGAACGGTTGCCGCTTCGCAGCTCACTCCTCATGTCAGTGATGTCGACGTCCGGAAGGCTCCCGCCCGTCAGGCGCTCTCCGAGCTCGTAGAGCCTGAAGTCGCCCCTCTTTGCATGGTAGGCCGAGTCAAGGGAGGGTGTTGCCGACCCCAGGACCACCACGCCGCCGTGTATCTTCGCGATCTCGACCGCCACATCGCGCGCGTGGTATTTCGGCATGGACTCGTTCTTGTAACTGTTCTCGTGTTCCTCATCAATGACGATGACACCGGGGTTCGGGAAAGGCGTGAACAGCGCGGACCTCGGTCCGATGATCACGTCGATTTCTCCGCGCCGCGCCCGCTCGAACTGATCGCTCTTCTCTCCCTCCGAAAGGGTGGAATTCATGACGGAGACGCGGTCGCCGAAGTGCCGGTAGAACCGGATGAGGGTCTGATAGGTCAGAGAAATCTCCGGGATCAGCATGATCGCCTGCCTGCCGCGCTTCACAATCTCTTCGATGATGCGGATATATACCTCTGTCTTGCCGCTCCCCGTAATGCCATGGATCAGGGAAACCAGCGGAACGCCGGTTTCGGATCCCGCCGCTCTCGCTGCTGTAATCGCATCGAAGTCCCGGATCACACCGTCCACGATGGCCTGCTGTCCCTTGCTCAGGTGCAGCAGGTTGCCTTCCACGTTCGATAAAGAGACCGGGTTTCGGAGCGAGGTCGTCGTAAGGATCTCGATCACGCCCTGCTCTTTCATGGCGCGCATGGTGGCTGCCGTGACGTGGAGTTTCGACAGGATCAGGCTATATGGCTGCGTGGGAATCTCCATGAGCTCCCGCAGAAGGCGTGCCCGGGCCACCTGATGTTTCCCCTCATAGAAGGAGAGTTTCTCCCTGGCGGAGGCCTCATCCAGCAGGAGCCGCACCTCGCGCTTCTCCACGGGCTTTGCCTCTTTCCTTGCGGTCAGTGTCGTGCGCAGCGCCGTGACCATGGTGGAGCCGTACCTCTCCTTCATCCAGGCCGCGAGCTGAACCATACTGTCCCCGGTTCTGCTGCTGCCTTTCGCGGCGACGCCTGTGATCTCCTTGATCTTCTCGTCCGGATAATCCGCCGTATCAGAAAAAGCAACAACGTACCCTTCCCGGGACGTGCTGCCTTTTCCAAACGGTACGTTCACAAGACTGCCCAGCCTGACCGCAGGCCGGAGAGCCTCCGGAATGCGGTAGGTGAAGGGATGGTCCAGCCTGCCGTGCGATATATCAATGATTACCTGCGCGTATCTCGACATAGCTTCCTGCTCGAATATGTATTGGCATCCCCGAAGGGGTTTCCTGCTTCGGGAACGCTATCTTACACTGCGCCCCTGTCGGCGTCAAGAATCTCACGTATGATGACTCTCTCATCCATGGGGTATTTCTTCCCCCGGATCTCCTGATAGTCCTCGTGACCTTTGCCCGCGAGAACGATGATGTCCCCCGGCTCTCCGTGGTGAATCGCGTAGGCGATCGCCTCTTTCCTGTCCGTGATCGTAATGTATTCGCCGTATGTTTTGGAGATACCCGTGACAATGTCCGCGATGATCGCTTCCGGCTCCTCAAATCTGGGATTGTCGGAGGTGATGATGGTGAAATCAGACAGGCGCCCCGAAACCTCTCCCATCTCGAACCTGCGCAGCTTCGAGCGGTTGCCGCCGCAGCCGAATACCGTGATGAGCCTGTGCGGATGATACTCCTTCAGTGTGGTGAGGAGGCTCTCCAGCGCGACCGCGTTGTGGGCGTAGTCGATCATGAGCGTGAAGTCATCGGAGACCTTCACCATCTCAATCCTGCCCTTGACCTTCGCCTGAAGGAGCGCTGACGCAATGACGGAGGGTTCCACATTAAAATGCAGGCAGATCGCCACGGCGCACAGCGCGTTGTAGACGGAGAAGCTTCCGGGCGTCGGCACTTCGGCGTGGAGCTGTACTTTCCCTTCCGTATCGAAGGAGATGCCGAGCTCGCCCGGCTTCTTCACAAGCTCTAAGTGATCCGCATAGAGATCATTCTCCGGGCGCAGTCCGAAGGTCGAAACCTTGCAGGTATGCCCCTCCAGTACCGCGGAAACCTTCGGGTCATCTCCGTTGACGATGCCCGTTCTGCACTGCCGGAACAGGAGCCCCTTGCAGGCAAGGTACTCCTCGAAGGACTCGTGTTCATTGGGGCCGATGTGATCGGGGCTGATGTTCGTAAAGACACCGAGATCGTAGAAAATACCAGCCGTCCGCCCCAGTTTTAAGGCCTGAGAGGAGACTTCCATGACAACGGCTGCAACACCCGCCTTCTGCATCCGGTCGAGCAGTGTCTGCAGCGTGAGAGACTCCGGCGTCGTGTTCGCCGAAGGGATGTGGATCTCTTCTCCTCCCTCTCTCCAGGTGGACTCGATCGTGCCGATGAGTCCGACCGAGATGCCGGCGTGCTCCAGAATCGACTTCACAAGATATGTCGTCGTGGTCTTGCCCTTCGTGCCGGTGACGCCGATCATCTTCATCTTCTTCGCCGGGTGATCGAACCAGGCGGCGGAGATCATCGCCATCGCGTAGCGGCTGTCCGCAACGCGGACGAGAACCGGTGCACTCACACCCTGTGAGAATTCCGGCGCCCTCTGCACGATGAGCGCCGCAGCGCCTGCCTCTGCCGCCTTGTCCGCGAAATCGTGGCCATCACTGTTCGCTCCGACGATGCAGAAAAAGAGCCCTCCCTCTTCCGCCTTCCTCGAATCGTTGGTGATAGCAGTAATGCCCGTCTCTCCTGCAGCCTTTCTCAACGCCTCATCTGTGATGACATTGCCGGAGGCGTCAATATATTCGTATTCCAGTCCTTCCAGTAGCTGTTCCAGCTTCATTGGTTTTCCTTCCTGTTTTGTTAAGAATTCCTTTAGAAATTTTATCAATTGATTCGAAAGGGGACACATTTCGAACACAATTCACTGGTACTATGTTTTCAGGATAGTTGATAACTCACTATCTCCCCCCTCATAAGAAAACGTGGAGAAAGGCCTGTTCCCGCAGGCCTTTTTTCATGCCCGTATTATATCACAGCAGAATCCTGTAGTCCCTGATGATGAACTGCAGGCTCCTGCGGTCACGGTACTCATTGATCTCAGGGTAATAGACCACGTTGCAGTCGTGCGTTTCGCCGTCACAGAGATCCTTCGCATCCTCTTCCCTCCGGAATAAGATAAAGTTAAACGACATTCCCCTCTCATCCTGCGCCCGCAGGCGGATGACGTTTCTATTCTTGCCAAATACCGACTCCACGCGCAGCCGCAGATTGCGCGTAACGAACAGCGCTCTGGCATTGCCCGTGCCGCAGGGTTCCAGAACCTTCAGCTCCTCTGCGAACTGCATGGAAACAAACCGCGGCGGCAGTTCCATGTCGATGTGGATCGTCTCCTGCATGTCCGCATCCTGGAGCGTGCAGTTCTCATTCATCGCCGCCTTCCAGGCTGTGAGTTTCTCCTTCCGGATGGAGAGCCCTGCCGCCATCTTATGGCCGCCGAATTTCTCGAAATACTCGCTGCAGCGGTTCATCTCCCCGTACATGTCGTAGGCGTCAATCGAACGCCCGCTCCCCTTGAGCATCCCCTCTTCCTGGGCATTTGTCAGAACAAAGGTGGGCCTCTCATATTTCTCCCGGATCCTGCCGGCAATGATGCCTGCAATCGACTCGTGCACATTGGGCAGATAGATGATGAGAACCCGGTTGACCGGCCGGTCGGTGCCATGCGCCTGCATCTCTTCCCTGATCATGGCATCCGCATCCCGCATCCCCTGCTCTGTCATGGCTTTGCGGCTCTCATTGAGCCCTTTCAGCTCTGCCGCGAGCGCCATTGCACGGCCCTCATCTTCCTCCATGAACAGCCCCAGTGCCCGCTCTGCCGTATCAAGGCGCCCGGAAGCGTTGAGGCAGGGGCCGAGGATGAAGCCTGCATGATAACAGCTAAGGTCAGCGTCTGAGAGTCCTGTCGTCATGATAAGACTCTTAAGCCCTGTATTTCTCGTCCGCTTCGCTTCCTGCAGACCGCAGCGCACAATGATGCGGTTCTCCTTCGATAAAGGCATGACATCGCATACCGTCGCGATCGCGGCGAAGCCAAGGAGCTCGCGCATAAGCGTTTGTTCCGTAGTGGTGTCGTCCTTCGGATCCCCCGCAATATCCGGCATACCGAGGAGGGCGGACGCAAGCTTGTATACAACCTCTGCCCCGCAGATCTCCGTGAAGGGATACCAGGTCCTGCCGGTTCCCGGATCGACCAGTTTCGGTTCAATGATCACATCCGCAGGCGGCAGGATGTAGCGCCGCGATAAGGGGGAGCGTTCTGTCTGCGTGCCGTCGCCGTCAAAGTCCGTCTGACGATCATCAATGTAAGGGATCTCATGGTGATCCGTCACGATGACGGTGAGTCCCGCCGCCTTCGCCATCTGCAGCGGCTCCGCTGCCGCAATGCCGTTGTCGCAGGTGATGATCGTATCGACACCGTCCCGGATTGCCTCCTGCACGAGGCGTTCGTTGATCCCATACCCGTCCTTGCGCCGGTCCGGCAGATCGCAGGAGACCCGGGCGCCGAGGAAACTGAATAGCCTCCACAGAATGAACGAGGAACAGATGCCGTCAACATCATAGTCTCCGATGATGCGGATCTTCTGATGCTGTGAAATCTTATCTCCCAGGATCTCTACCGCTCTGTCCATGTCGTGGAACAGGAACGGATCCGGCAAATCCTTCAGCGTTCCATGAAGATATTCCCTCGTATCCTCAATACCTATGACATCACGGTTCCGAATGAGCCGCGCCGTGACAGGGCTGATGCCACATGCCTTCGCGACCGCGTCAAAATCTTCCTTTTTGTGATATACGAGCCAGTTCGCCATTATCATCTCCCAGTCAGAGTCCAGATCCCGCCTGCTCCTATTATATGCAGACGGAGGGGCTTTGTCTCCTCCAGCCCAGCCGGCGCGATCACGCATCACGAAGGCAAGCCGCAATTCCGCTTTGCGGAATACTTGCGCACTGTGCTCCGCTCTATCGCGCAACGACCCCTCTGCAGCGAGGGAAAACTTCCCGGCCGCAGAGGGGTCTCATACAATGATATTTTACCAAGGCTTGCGCTCCCGCCGGAATGCGACAGGGCGCCTGTCTTCTGTTTTCGCTCAAGAGGCCGTAGGAAGCCTTGCCATCAAATGACGGTCTTCTCCTTCACACTCGCCTCGTGGCGCTTTTTGCGCTCTTCCTTGTCCTTTGCCGCCTTCTGCCTCTGATACTTCGCAGAGTCATCATGCGCCGGCTTAAACCTGTTGCGCAGAACGTACCAGAGTGCGCCGGTGATGCAGACGGAGGAATAGGTGCCGCAGATGATACCGCTCATGATGGGCAGCGCGAACTCCCGAATCGAGGATACGCCGAAGATGAACAGCGTCGCTACCATGAAGAACGTGGTGAGAGAAGTGAACAGGGATCTCGAAAGGGTATCCGTGATACTCCTGTTGACCAGTTCCTCAAGATTCTGATCTTTCCTGCGCACGCCCAGGTTCTCACGGATACGGTCGAAGATAACGATCGTCGCGTTGATCGAGTAGCCGACGATGGTCAGCATGCAGGCGATGAACGTGGAACCCACGGAGATACGCAGCAGCGCGTAAACAGTAAGCGTCACCAGAACGTCGTGGCCGAGCGCCAGGATCGCGGAGGCGCCGAAGCGGATGTCCTTGAAACGGAACCAGATATAAAGGAGCATCAAGATCAGAGCGACGATGACCGCCTTCACGGCATCCGCCTGCATCTCAGAGGAGATGGTCGAGCTGATGGTCTCTGCCTGGATATTGTCCTCGCCCACGTTAAACTTCTCGGAGAGGGAATCCGCGAGCTTTTCTCTCTCTTCCATCGCAAGGGTTCTGGTCTTGAAGATGACCTGCGTGCTGCCCGCCACCTTCTGAACCTGGACATTGGCATCTCCCGTGACATCCTCGAAGAGCGGAACGATCTGATCGTTCAGATCATCCAGCGTGTAATCCTTGTTGAAGGTAACGCTCGTGGAAGTACCGCCGACGAAATCCAGGCTGTAGTTCAGCGCGTGTTTCCCTCTTGCGTGGTTGACACCCATGGTCACGAAACCGATCAGGATGCAGCAGATGGAGATGGCGAAGAAGATCTCCTTCTTGCCGAGGAAATTGATCACCTTGTGCTGTTTGCCAACGCCGTACCACTTCTTATCCTTGAAGCCCAGGTTGTAGAAGCTCTTCATGAACCACTGGGTCACGAACAGGGCTGTGAACATGGACAGGATAATGCCGATGGCAAGGGTTTGCGCGAAGCCCTTGACCGTGCCGCTGCCCAGAGTACCAAGTACCGCCGCCGCGATCAGTGTTGTCACGTTGCCGTCGATGATGGCGGAGAGCGCCTTCCGGAAGCCGGACTCCATCGCCGCCTTCACGCTCTTGTTGTCGCGCAGCTCCTCGCGGATACGCGCGAAAATGATGACGTTGGCATCGACTGCCATACCGATGGACAGGAGGATACCTGCAATGCCGGGCAGGGTCAGCGTCACGTTGAAGCCAACGAGAATGAGAGACTCGAGTCCGATATATAACAGCAGTGCAAGGCTGGCTGCCACGCCGGGCAGGAAATATACGCCGCACATAAATACAATAACAAGGATGATGCCGATAATGCCTGCCTTCAGGGAAGTGTCAATGGCATCCTGACCGAGCTGGGCGCCGACGACGTTGGAGCGCAGCTCTTCAAGCTCAACGGAGAGGCCGCCGATACGGATCGTGGAAGCAAGGTTTCTCGCATCCTCAATCGTATTCTCGCCCGTGATGACCGCCTGTCCGTTGGTGATGGCTGCCTGCACGTTGGGAACGCTGATGAACTGGCCGTCGTAGTAGATGCCGATCGTCTCCTTTTTATCAAAGGCCCGGGTCGTGGCATCCGCGAACTTCTTGCGCCCTTCATCGGTGAACGTGAGGGATACGACGATCTGCGGGTTATTCATGCTGTCGTTCTGATAGCCGCCCTGCGCGTCGACGACGTCCGTGCCCTCGAGAACGATGTCCCCGCTCTCTTTGAGCTCGTCGATCGTACGGTTTAATTTGTACTGATAGGTAGACGGATCGAGCTGATAATTGGCATTGCCCTCATCGTCCGTCTGGCGGATGAAATAAAGAGATCCGGGTCTTCCCAGCTCCTCCAGGATCGCGTTGGCATCCGTAACGCCGGGAATCTCGATGTTGATTCGGTCACTTCCCTCGCGGTAAACCTGCGCCTCGGTCGAATACTGCTCGACTCTCTGCTGCAGCTTGTAGACCGTATCGTCCATGTCCTCATCGGAAGGCGCTTCGTCTCCGACCGCCTGATAGGTGATGCTGACACCGCCGGCGAGATCCAGTCCCAGTCTGACCTTCTGCAGGGAACCATCCAGATGTTTCCCGACGCCGAAAATCATGACATACCAGAGACTTGCGAGAACAGCCAGCAGGACGATCAGACCAATGACCGCGTTTCTCTTCTGTTTCATAACGACTTTCTCCTTACTCTTCGCAGATTTGTTCTGCCCGAACTGTGCAATTATAACATGTTTCGTTTGCTAGTAAAACCTCCGATTTTCCACTATAATTCACGGATAAGATGTTTATTTAAGGAGCTCTTGCCATGGATCGAACCGCTATCACAGAACTCGCCGCGCTCGTCGTCCTCATTCTCCTCTCCGCCTATTTCTCTTCGGCGGAGACCGCGCTGACGACGGTGAGCCGCATATCCCTGAAAACAAAAGCCGACGAGGGCAGTCATCGCGCCGCCCTGGTCCTTCGCATACTGGATGATGATACCCGCATGCTCTCCGCGATTCTGATCATGAACAATATCGTGAATCTCTCCGCGTCAGCGCTCGCGGCCTCTTTCGTCATTCACAATTTCGGAGAAAATCTCGTCTCCGTGGGCACGGCGATCCTGACCGTCCTCATCATCCTCTTCGGAGAGATCACGCCCAAGAACATCTCCAAGATCCGCGCGGAATCAATCTCCATGGCCGATGCGCCCGTCATTCTGGCGCTCATGGTGGTCCTGACCCCCGTCATCACCGTCATCAATTTCCTCTCCGGCGGCATTCTGCGCCT
This sequence comes from Lachnospiraceae bacterium NK3A20, assembly GCA_900107575.1. Classification (GTDB taxonomy): domain Bacteria; phylum Bacillota; class Clostridia; order Lachnospirales; family Lachnospiraceae; genus CAG-791. Next base: position 115,824 of record FNQX01000007.1, read on the forward strand.
GTTCGGCGTTCGCAGGGATGAGCGCCACCTCCTCACCGAGAATGAGCTCAAGACCTACGTCGAGGTGGGCCACGAAGACGGTGCCATTGAAGGCAGGGAGAAGAAGATCATCTACAACGTTTTCGATTTCGGCGATTCCGTTGCCAGAGACATCATGGTGCCCCGGATCGACATGGAATGTGTGTCGGCGAATGCCGACTATGAGCAGGTCATGGCAGTCTTCCGCCGCGAGATGTTCACCAGACTCCCCGTCTACCAGCCGGACAATCCCGACGAGATCATCGGGCACCTCAATATCAAGGATTTCATCACGGTACAGGATGCGAAGAGGTTTCATCTGAAAAGCCTCCTTCACGAGTCCTACTACACCTACGAATACAAGAGAACCGCAGACCTTCTCAAAGAGATGCAGCAGCACAGCTTCGGCGTCGCTTTTGTGTTGGATGAGTTCGGCAATACCGTGGGGATGATCACCCTGGAGGACCTCGTCGAGGAAATCGTCGGTGAGATCCGCGACGAGTATGATGAGGATGAGAAACAACAGGTCAGGAAATACGATGACAAAACCTATCTGGTCGACGGCTCCATGAAGCTGCTCGACGTGAACGACCAGCTGGGCACGGAATTCGATTCAGAGGACTACGACTCGATCGGCGGCCTCATCATCGAGAAGCTGGAGCGCCTGCCAAGAAACGGTGAATCCATCACACTGGATGACGGCACACGGCTGGAAGCCAAGGGGATTCGCAGAAACCGCATCGTCAAGGTTCTGATCCGCCTTCGGGAGGTTCCTGCACCTACCGATGAACTGGATTCTCCGGCGCAGGATGCGACAGCTGCTCCGGGCAAAGAGACCGATGGCGCGCCTTCCGATGCGAAATAAAAAGAAAGCCAAGTCAGAATGATCACAACTCTCACCACAACAAACGCCAAAATTTATATACAGAAACTGGAGCTGTCTTCTCTCCCGCCGCGGGAGCAGCGCGCTATGATCCGCGAGCAGCAAAAAGTGCTTCTCTCCCTCTCTCTGGGTCAGACAGACGACCTTCCACCGATTGCCAGGGCAGAACACGGCAAGCCCTATTTCCCAAGCCTTCCCGATTTCCACTACAACTTCACCGACTCCGGCGACTATCTGGCCCTCGCCACAGCCTCTGGCGATGTCGGTATCGACCTGCAGAAAATCGTAAAGACAAGGTACGACATAGAAAAGCTTGCGCACCGCTATTACACAGGGGAAGAGGCTTCGTACCTCTCCTCTCTCTCGGATGCCGCGGCCCGCGAACGGGCCTTCTTCCGCCTCTGGGCCATCAAGGAAGCCTATCTGAAATTTCTCGGCATCGGTCTTGCCGGAGGCATGAACGGGTACACCATCGTCCCGACATCAAAAACCGCCGGAGAGATTCTCCCCGGCGGTTCATCCATGGATGCCGTAAAGTATGCGGTTCCAGACAGCATTGCGGCAGGCTTTCTCCCTGCCCGATACGAGTTCCTAACGTCGCCCGACGAGAACTATCTTCTCGCGGTTGTTACAGGCGATAATCCAAATCCCAATAATTGATATGCCACAACATAAGGCCGGAATACATTCGTATCAATCATACGAGTGCGTTCCGGCCTTGCAATCTATTTTATTTCTTTATTCCACGCTGTCGGCCGCGACCTCTTCCCCGGTCGCCGTTGTCTTGATGTGCAGCTCATCCAGCTGCTGCTGCGTTACCTCGGAAGGTGCGTTCATGAGGAGATCCTGCGCGTTCTTGTTCATTGGGAACGGGATGACCTCACGGATGGAATCCTCCGCGGAGAGCAGCATGACCATACGGTCAATGCCGGGCGCGATGCCTGCGTGCGGCGGTGCGCCGTAACTGAACGCGTTGTACATCGCGGGGAATCTCTTCTTCACATCCTCTTCGCCCAGTCTTACGAGCTCAAAAGCCTTGACCATAATCTCGGGATCGTGATTCCTGACCGCGCCGGAGGAGAGCTCAATGCCATTGCAGACAAGATCGTACTGATCCGCCATGATCGTCAGCGGATCAATCTCTCCGTTGTGCGCCTTCTCCAGTATTTCCGCGCCGCCCTTGGGCATGGAGAAGGGATTGTGGCAGAATTCGAGCTCGCCGGATTCCTCCCCGATCTCGTACATCGGGAAATCCGTAATCCAGCAGAACGCGTACTGCTCTTTGTCTATATGACCGGGAACGACAGCGCCCAGAGTCTTGATGAGAATGCCGGCGGTCTTCTGTGCCTGAGATAGTTTACCCGAGGCAACACCCACGAAATCGCCGGGCTTGAGTCCCAGTTCCTCGACGACCTTCTCCTTTACCGGAGCAACAAATTTCGAGATGCCGCCGACCAGTTCCCCGTTCTCGTCGATGCGGAACCAGTACGGCTTCGCGCCGGCCTGTACTTCCACGTCTGCGAGCGTCTTGTCGATGAATTTGCGGGTTCCCTCGAAACCGGATACCACGACCGCCTTGATGGCAACGCCGGTGTCGCTTCCGTCCTCCGCCTTCGTGGCAAAGGGACCAAAGCCCGTATCGGCGAGGATTCCTGTGACATCCTGTGCCGTAAGGTCAATGCGAAGGTCCGGCTTGTCGGAGCCGTATTTCTCCATCGCTTCCCTGTAGGGGATGCGCATAAACGGCGCGCCGGACGCCCTGTTGTAGGTGCCGAATTTCGCGAAAACAGGAGGCAGAACATCCTCTAATACTTCGAAGACGTCCTCTTGTGTGGCAAACGCCATCTCCATATCCAGCTGATAGAACTCTCCCGGGGATCTGTCCCCGCGCGCATCCTCGTCACGGAAGCAGGGTGCGATCTGGAAATAACGATCGAACCCGGAAGTCATGAGGAGCTGTTTGAACTGCTGCGGTGCCTGCGGCAGCGCATAGAACTTGCCCGGATGTTTCCTCGAAGGCACGAGATAGTCCCTTGCACCCTCCGGGGAAGAAGCTGTGAGGATCGGTGTGGTGATCTCGAGAAAGCCGTGCTCCTGCATCGCCCGTCGGAGCGCGGATACGACGTTGCTGCGAAGGACGATATTCTTCTTTACCTCGGGATTTCTGAGGTCGAGGTATCTGTATTTCAGGCGGACTGCCTCATCGGCCTCTCTCGAGTGATTGACCTCGAAGGGAAGGCTTGGATGGCTGCACTTGCCGAGGACTTCGACGCTCTCCGGCACGACCTCAATCTCACCGGTTGCCTGCTTCGGGTTTTTGGAGGAACGCTCCCTGACCGTACCGGTGACGGAAATCGTGGATTCCTTCGTGATGTCACGGAACGCTTTCATCATCTCTTCGTTGTCTACGACAATCTGTGTGGTGCCGTAGAAGTCGCGGAGAACGACAAAAGCAAGGTTCGCGGATACGACTCTCTGATTCTCGAGCCAGCCGGATAACTGTACCTTTTTCCCGGCGTCCGAGAGCCTGAGCTCTCCGCAGGTATGTGTGCGATGCTGCATAGAATTGCTCCTTTATAATGCGTCCTGTTCCTGAAAACAAAAGACAGGGCAAACTGACTGTGTTGGCAATGGGCTCTTCTTACCGCCCGATCGGATTCTGGTAGAATTCGCGGATATCCTCATACCCTTCGGCGATGAGCTGCTCCTTCTGGTGTTTCTTATTCTTGATCATCTGCTCCACCAGAATGGTTGCGCCCGCAGAGCGAAGCGCCATGGCTTCATTGAGCGCCGCGGCTGTCTTGCCGGCATCGAGTGTCTTCTCCAGAAGAAAGGCCGTCTTGTTGCCGGCGCCCGGCACCTGCTCGTCCGCGTCCAGCATGATCGTGATAATGCGCTCGAAGCCGATGGAAAAGCCAACGGCAGGCGTATCCTGACCGGTAAAGCGGCCGACCATCTTATCGTATCTGCCACCACCGCCGACCGAGCCCGCAAAGCCTTCCGCACGAATCTCGAAAATCGGCCCGGTATAATAGCCCATGCCGCGGACGAGTGTCGGATCGAACTCGACATTCACGTTGACGGACTCCACCTCGGACACCGCGTCGACAATGCCCGCAAGGTTCTCGGTGATCGAGGTCGGCATGACTCCACTCAGCGTGTCACCAAGGCTGCGGATATCGGAGCTCTGCGTGCCAATGCCAGTCAGGAGCGCCTGATATTTATCAATGACTGGCTCTGCATAGCCCAGTTCCAGAAGCTCTGCCTTGACGCCGTCGTTTCCGATCTTGTCTGCCTTATCGAGGCTGATGCATACCTTCTCGAAATCCTCCGCGGGGAAGCCTGCATAGGCCTGCATGCCACGCAGGATCTCCCTGTCGTTGATCACGATCTTGAAGTTGTATTTCTCTCCGAAACCGATGCGGTTGAGGAGCGTAGAGATCGCGAGGATCAGCTCGATCTCCGCAAGGTTCGATCCGTCGCCGAAAACATCAATATCGCACTGCACGAACTCACGGAAGCGCCCCTTCTGCGGACGGTCCGCACGGAATACCGGCCCAATCTGCAACGCCTTGAAGGGAGTGGGAAGCTGCGCCTGATTCTGGGAATAGAACCGGGACAGCGGCAGGGTCAGATCATAGCGAAGTCCGGAATCGCAGAACTCGTCAGGATTCCCGGAAGCGATCGCACGCTCCAGCTCTCCGCCTCTTTTCATCACCTTGAAGATGAGCTTCTCGTTGTCTCCGCCCTGTTTGCTCTGCAGGTTTTCAATGTGCTCGACAACGGGTGTCTCGATCTCGGTGAAGCCGAACTCCTTGTAGGTTCTGCGGATTTCAGAGAGAACGTACTGTCGCAGTTCCATCTCGCGGGGCAGAATATCCTTCATGCCTCTGACAGGTTTTTTCGTAAGTGCCATGGTCACCTCATCATTTTATATCTATATTATCTAATCAGGACCAATCTCGAAAATCTTCGATTTGTCGAAAGCCGAAGGCAAATTTCTCGCTAATTTTGCTAATTTCGATTGAAGTCCGTTCCGACGCGCCACGCGCGTTGATCTCTGGTCAGCCCTACTAGAATACAATGAAACGCCGCCGGATTCAATAAAGACCGGGCAGAAATCTCAGCAGATGCGCGGCAGTCCCTCTCCATACAGAGGGCCGAGTACCCGCTCACCGCCGATCCACGTGCGAAGGATCAGAGCACCGCGGCTTACTCCCTGCTCATCTTCATGCGCTGCATCTGGCGGTGCACTGGCTTCCCGTTCCAAAGGATCGCTCACCTCTCCGATGATCGCCGCGGCCTCGCCGTACGGGCTGTTCCGTATGAGTTCCAGTGCCAGCTCCGCATCTTCTCCCGCGACGATGGCAACCAGCTTCCCCTCGTTCCCCATGTAGAGAGGATCAAGGCCCAGGATCCCCGCAAAGCTCTGCACTGCGGCACTTACGGGAATCGCGTCTTCCTCCAGGGTGATGACCCTGGAGGATGCCATTGCGAACTCATGGAGTACGGTCGCAAGGCCGCCCCTTGTGACATCCCGCAGCTCGTGCACCCGGATTCCGGAATTCATGAGCGCATTCACCATACCGCAGAGAGGCGCGTTGTCAGAGACGATGTCGTTGTTGATCTGCATCCTCCTGCCGAGAATCGCCGCGTGGTGATCTCCCATGCAGCCGGAGACGATGACCTTATCGCCCGCCCGGATGCTGGATGAGAGGAGCCTCGGGCTATCCTTCCGAAGGAACCCGATTCCTGTTGTGTTGATGAGAATGCCGCCGTCCGGCCCCGAATGGTTCTCCACAACCTTGGTATCCCCCGCAACAACAAGGAGGCCGGCCTCTCTGGCCGTATCCGCAACGGAGGCTACAATCTTCTCCAGATCCGCAATCGGCAGGCCTTCTTCCAGAATGACACCCAGCGTGATAAAACGTGGGATCGCCCCCGACATCAGAATATCGTTGACCGTCCCGCAGACGGCCAGCCTTCCGATATTCCCTCCCGGATAAAAATAAGGCGTCACGACGAAACTGTCTGTCGTGACCGCGAGCTCTTTGCTGCCTTCCGGATTTCCCGGAACGATGGTGGAATCCTCCATCTGATCCAGATAGGGGTTGTTCAGATATTTCGCGAAGATATCGCGGATCAGCCGGGAGGTCTCCTCCCCGCCCGATCCGTGTGCCATGGTAATCTTATCCATATCACATCCTGTCCCGCCCTGTGAAGGCGTTGAAACAAGCCCCCTCCTGCGACACCATGCAGGCGCCCCTGGGACTTGCAGGGGTACAGGCCTTCCCGAACAGCGGACACTGCAATGGCGCAATCCTGCCCATCAGTACGTCCGCGCAGCGGCAGCCCGTGCCGGTATGATCCTCAAAGAGTCCATCGGAGCCGGCATCGCGGAATGCGTATTCCTCTCTGAGAATCAGGCCGCTGTTCTCTATAATGCCCATGCCGCGCCAGGCAGAAGGCGCCGGCCGGAACATGCGCGCCACCGCTGCCTGCGCCTGCCGGTTGCCGTACTCCTCGACGACGCGGGGATAGAAATTCTTCACAGCTGCCGTCCCCCTTGCCCGGATGAGACCATAGATCGCAAGGAGCAGCTCCTCTCCCGAGAACCCTGCCACAATGAATGGGAGCCTGTACCGCTTCGCGATCGGGCGGTAACAGTCATAACCCGATACCGCACACACGTGTCCCGGCGCGAGGAAACCGGTAATCCTCTCTTCCTCCGGCAGCTGCAGATCCGCGGCACAGAGCCATTCGATGACCTCCGGCATGGTCTTGAGGGAGGTGAGGAGCTTCACATTGGCGAGGCTCCTGCGCTCCGCCTCTTCCAGAAGGAGCGCATACGCAGGCGTTGTTGTCTCGAAACCGACCGCGGCGAAGATGTGCGTATGTGCCGGGTCCTTCCCCGCCGCATCCAGCATCTCCATGGGCGAATATACCATAACGACATGCGCGCCCTCTGCCCTGGCATCCAGAAGGCTGGATGTGGAGCCTTTCACCCGCAGCAGATCTCCAAAGGCATAGACATAGTTGCCGGGATCCCTCGAGAGTTCTACCAGCTTGTCGATATACGCTGTGACCGTGACACAGACGGGACACCCCGGCCCCGAGACCAGCTGAATCTTCGGAGTAAGCAGAGAATGGATTCCGTTTCGTACCATCGCCGCGGTATGCGTGCCGCACACCTCCATGATCTTCACCGGGGGACCGTCGTAGCTTCTAAGTTTCTCTTTGATCTCCTCAAGATCCATCAGCCTGATTTCCCCGTCTCTTCCATCTCCGCGATTTCACGGAAGATCTCTTCCATCTCCGCAGCATCGCTCTCTCTTAGGACCTGCAGCACATAGCCCGCGTGGATGAGGACGTGGTCACCTGGCTGCACTCTGGTATAGCCCGTCTTCGCCGTGAGTGTGGTGCCACCGAAGTCTACGGTCGCCGTTCCGCCATCCTCATTCGTGCGAATCACCGTTCCCGGATATGCTACACACATGACTTGTTCTCCTTCGATGCCTGTGCCGTATCCGCCGGGTTCGGACTTTTCGCCGCGGCAGCTGCCTTTGCCTTCGCAATGCGCTCTGCGATCGCCTTCTGTCGCTCCTGTTCCACTGCGATCTGCTCGCTGGAATAGCGGTTCACAATGATGGACTTCTGCGTACCGGGCTTCGTCGGCGCATTCACCATTGAGAGGCATTTGACAGGGCACACCTCTACGCACTCGTTGCACTGCACGCAGGAGAAAGGACGGATGCGCCAGGTATATTCCGCCTTCGAGACGGTAATGGCGCTTGACGGGCAGTGCCTCATACAGTTCCCGCAGAGGATACACCTGGAGATATCGTTCTCAATGTGTCCCCGATATCTCTCTTCATAGATGTGGGGCTTTGCCGGGTAATTCTCGGTGGCAGGCCTGCTGAAGAGGTTCTTCAGCGACTGTCCCAGATAATTCAGCGTAGACATTTCCTTTACCTCATGCCGCGTTCCAAGCGACATTTTAATTTCTATCTCTCGGTGCAGCTGATGCAGGGGTCGATCGTCAGGATCATCATCGCGACATCCGCGAGCTCTGCTCCCTTGATCGTCTCCACAAGCCCCGGGATGTTGGAATAGGTGGGCGTGCGGTTGCGGTACCTTGTGAGGAACTTCGTGCCGTTCGCCTTGACATAGTAGAGCGCTTCTCCGCGCGGCTGCTCAATTCTCGCCATGTACTCGCCATTGGGATTGCCTTTGACCGGTACCTCAATCGGACCGTCCGGCATCTTCTCGATACACTGACGGACAAGATCCATCGACTGGTACAGCTCTTTGATCCGCACCTCACACCGCGCATAGCAGTCGCCGTCGAACGAGACAATCGGTTCGAATTGCAGCTCGCCATAGGCCTCGTATCCCAGAAGGCGAAGATCCCGCCGCACACCGGAGGCGCGCAGGAACGGTCCGCAGCAGCCCAGTTCCTCCGCCCGCTCGGGAGAGAGCCTGCCGACACCTCTCATACGGGACTGCACATCCCTGTCTCCGAGGAAGGTGTCCGTCGCGACCCTGCACTCCTTCGTAAGAACCGTCATTCCTGCCATGATCGTATCGAGCATCCCTTTCGTTACGTCCTTGCGCAGTCCGCCCACCTTGTTCACCGAGAAGATGACCCGTCCGCCGGTCGTGAGTTCCAGCAGGTCCAGTACCTTCTCGCGAAGCCGCCAGGTCTCCATGAACAGTGACTCGAAGCCGAAGGCGTCGGCGAGAAGGCCCAGCCACATCAAATGGTTGTGCATCCTGCCTAGCTCCGCCCACATCGTGCGCAGGTATTTCGTCCGGGGTGTTGTCTCAAGGTGCATGATCTTCTCGACCGCCTCGACATAGCCAAGGCCGTGCCCGAAGGAACAGATGCCGCAGGTCCTCTCCGCGACGAGGACGAAATCCTGGAAGTCCCGCTTCTCGACGAGCTTCTCCAGTCCTCTGTGTACGAAACCGATACTGGGGAGCGCGTCAATTACCTTCTCATCCTGCAGAACGAGATCCAGGTGAATCGGTTCCGGCAGCACGGGATGCTGCGGTCCGAAGGGAACGATACTGATTTTCTTGATCGAATTGTCTGCCATGGCACGGCTCCTTACGCGAACGGGTGCGGCACGCCGGTGCGGAACAGCTTGCCTCTGAAATCGTAGTTCATCATGTCAATCTCAATTCCGAAGAGATCGTGAATTTCATTCTCATACAGGTACGCGACCTCATAGATGCTCGTGATGCTGGAAACCTTGTCCTCGTGGCTCACCGTGATCCGAAGATTCTTCCAGTCATAACCCTTGCCGAAGGTATAGAGAATTTCATAGCGGTTCTCTGCGATTTTCGTTGCGCAGATCTGAACCAGCCGCCATTCATCGAAGTGAATCTTCGTCACTTCATCGAGCAGCCGTTCCGCGGGAATGTCCCGGATATCCATCAGATTCTCTACATTTCCCTGAGGCGTATTCCCTTTGCTCTCTCCGCCTGCGTTCTCCGTCATGCCTTGTTCCCTCCGCTTACGCTCTCGTCTCTTTTGCGCACTGCTTTTCCGGTGCGGCCTTCATTGATGTTCGCGATCGCCCAGCCCTGTTCTTCCGGCGACAGCCCCCGGCGCATTCGGTCTCTCTTGATCTCCAGAAGATCCAGCGCGCGCACGACGCCGTCAATGATGGATTCCGGCCTGGCCGCACACCCCGGCACATAGACGTCGACGGGGATCACCTTGTCCACTCCGCCCAGGATGTTGTAGCAGTCCTTGAAAATCCCGCCGTCACAGGCACAGATGCCGACTGCCACGACGACCTTGGGGTCGGGCATCTGGGAATAGAGCTGCTGCACAACGCTGCGGTTCTGGTAGTTGATACCACCCGTGATCAGGAAAATATCGGCGTGTTTCGGGTCTCCGGTATTGATAATGCCGAAGCGCTCGAGGTCATAGACCGGCGTCGTACTGGCCAGCACCTCAATATCACAGCCATTGCAACTGGAGCCGTCATAGTGCAGCATCCAGGGGGATTGAGACATTTTCATTAGGCTATCTCCTCACTTCGTCCGATACGCGGACGGTGATAAGTGAAACGTTTACGGGCGCCTTTTGTTTTCACCCTTTCAGGAGCATTAAGACGAGCAGATTCCCTCCGGCGAAAATGAAAGTGCTGCTCCACACGATTGTGAGCATCCTCTCCCATTTCACACGAGGGAAGGTATTGTCGATGAGCGTCATGAGGAACATGGCACCTGCCCCCGCAAGAATGGCCCAGAGAATCGACCAGGGGTTGCTGCAAACGAAGAACAGACCGACGAAGGTGAACATGAGGAAGATCTCATTCCACTCCGCGAGTTCCACCCAGCCCATCAGCTTGCCGGAGATGTCTGTCGTGATGCCCTTGACCATCTCCTGATGCGCGTGGTGGGACGAGCTGACATCGAACGGGGACTTGCGCAGCTCGATGACCAGGATGATGAGGAACCCCGCGAACATCCCGGGGCAGCTCACAATGGCGGGCATCTTGCCCAAGACCATGTCGCTGACAAGGAACGAGCCTGCGTGCAGGTAGAAACCGATCGCCATGAGAAGGAGCATCGGCTCGGTACAGGTCATCTGCAGCAACTCTCTCTGCGCACTCATGTTGGAATAGGGCGCGCTCGCGGAGAAGGCCGCAAGGCAGAGGAACATTTCCGCGAGAGTCAATGAAAAAACCGCGAGCAGGATATCCTGTCCCGCATAAATGATCCAGCCGGAGAGCATCACGAACATGAGGTGACCGATGACGAGGAAATCCTGCAGGCCGTTGACAATGTATGCCTTCTTCTGGAAGAACTTGTACAGGTCGTAGAACGGCTGCACAATGGTCGGTCCCTGGCGCCTTTGCATCCGGGCGCCAAGGAAACGGTCCGCTCCGGAGATGATTGCCCCGCAAACCGGTGCCAGAAGGAAGAAGATAAAACCCAGGAGTACACTTTGCAGCATCAGATGGCACCTCCTATGATGATGGTCAGCATAATAACGAGGATGCCTGCCGCAATGGCAAGGCAGGGCTTCATGATCTTCAGTTCCCCGATGAGGTCGATCATGTACCAGTTCGCCATATACAGAGGCTGCGCGTCGCCGTAAGCATTCAGGAAGTGCCGGTCATCTCCCGCGTTGATGCCCGACATGTAGGATCTTGTATTCTGATCCGTGATGCCGCGGCGGTTTCTCGAGATGATGCCGCCGGCGACAGGGAGCGTTGCGACGAGGATCAGCATGAGAAGCATGACGGCGATGTCCGAGCCGCCGATGACGGGCTCAACCTCAGTGTGGAACATCTGGTTCAGCACGGGCTGCACAATGTAGTTGGAAATCAAAGGGAAGCCGAAACACATCGCGATGACCATCGCGGCAAGGGGATACAGTGCCTGCCACTCGCCATTGTGCGTCGTGTCTTTAAGCGCCTGGGATTTATGGATGACGGCAAAGATCTTGCCCAACCACTTGCCCCAGTAGAAGGAGGTCGACGCGGTGCCGAATACCAGGAACAGGACGAGCCAGACGGCGCCGGAATCAATATAGGATTTGAGTGCGGCCCACTTGGCGACCAGCATCCCGAACGGCGCGAGGTACATACCGCAGATGCCGATGATCATAACGACGGCAAGGCGCGGGAGCTTCACAATGAGGCCGTGCATGTCCTCGATGTTGCGGGAGCCGGATGCGTTCTCTACCGCACCGACGGTCATGAACATGAGGGATTTCGACACCGCATGGAAGAGAATCAGCATGGTGCCCGCCCACACGGACTCGGGGCGGCCGACGCCGGCGCAGGCAACAATGAGTCCCAGGTTCGACACGGTAGAGTGCGCGAGAACTCTCTTGCCGTCCGATGTCGCGATTGCCATGAGTGACGCCGCGAAGAAGGTGAAGCCACCGATCAGCGTCACCATGACACCTGTCAGTGTCCCCTGCATGAGAGGTGCAAGACGGATGAGGAGATAGACACCTGCCTTCACCATGGTGGCGGAATGCAGGAGCGCGGATGTCGGCGTGGGTGCGACCATGGCGCCGAGGAGCCAGCCGTTGAACGGAAGCTGTGCGCTCTTCGTCAGTGCAGCAAAGGCAAGGAGGGAGACCACGATCATGACACCCGGCACTGCCCTGTTGTCCACCTGCTGCAGGTCTGAAAGTGTGCCGACATGAAGGGCCAGGGAGGCATAGAGGATGCCCGCCATAAAGGCGTCCCCACCCAGGAGGTTCATCCACAGCGCCTTGAAAGAATTCTCGATAGACTCCTTTTCCCTGTTGTATCCGATGAGAAGGAAGGAGCAGACGGAAGTGATCTCCCAGAAGAAATAGATCCAGCCGAGGTTGTCCGAGAACAAGAGGCCGAACATGGCTCCCAGGAAGACGAAGAGCATCGCAAGGAACCAGTTGGACCGCTCCGGGAATTTCGGGTGCCGCAGGTGATAGTCCTTGATGTATCCGATCGCATAGATCGTGATGAAGCCGCCGACGATGCCGACCACCAGGCACATGAGTACCGTCAGGTTGTCGAATTTGAAATGATCCGTACCCTCTGCCGCCCTGCCGGAGAGTTCCAGCCACAGGATCGGAATGGTGCCGATCCACGACAGGAGTGCCGCTAAGATTTTGCGGAACCGGAAACTGTAGAACGTGACAAGGCACATCAGAAAGAGCTCGCCCGCCATAACGAAATCGTTTGCGGTATCTGCCTTTTCCAGGTAAGTGCGCACCATTTGTCCGCGTAGCACGCGCACGGCAAGGTAGATGACCGCAGCCATGATGAGAAAGGCCGCGCCCTTGACAATGAATTTTCTTACGGGATATACCCTCTCACTGTTGCCCAGAAGATACAGAATGGCAGCGATCACAAACGGGAAAAAGATCAGAAACTCAATGATTTGCATGTGTTCCCCCCGGCGACTACTCTGTTAAATTATTGACATATGGTATTATTGTACGCCGATAGTCCCAAAATGCAACAAAACGAGGATGCATCAATTCCAGGTATTGCTGTAATATGCGCTATTATCACGTTTATACGCACAATTATCTGCATTCATTCCGTGGCTTCGATGTAGTAGCCTACACGCACTTCTCTGGCGAGATCCTTGACGGTGAGTCTTGTCATGGAGCTCACGATCTCGGAATAGGAGACGCTCCTGCCCATCTTCTCCCGGACCATGGGAAGGATGTCGTCAAGGCTCTCCGGAGTCGAGAGGTCGAGGCAGGAGAGAACCGCCTTTGCGACCGGTGCAAGACTCTCCCTGGCGGCTTCCCTTTTCCTCTTCTTCTCTTCCTCATCACGGAAACGGATGTCCGTCTTCCACTCCGGGGCCATCTTCTCTTTGTGATCTTGTTGAATCTCATCCAGTCGCAGCTGATGCAGGTACCCCGGGCCTCTTCCCCGATCATCCAGGAAGGCTGCCCGCTGCCTCTCTTCAATGATGTTGGCCCGCCGATTCCGTAGCGTTCGCACCTCCTCCTGCAGCGGATCCTCACTCTCCCCAAGGCCGAAGAAATACTCCAGAAGGTCCTCCGGCGCGCTGGCAAGCCCTGCGCCCTGCCGGATCAGCCGGTTGCACCCCTTGCTCTTCACATCGGTGAGTCTCCCCGGCACGGCGAAGACGTCTCTTCCCAGCTCCAGCGCGCGGTCCACCGTGATGAGGGTACCGCTCTGCAGCCTTGCCTCGGCGACGAGGACAGCATCGGAGAGTCCTGCGATAATCCGGTTCCTTGCGGGGAAGAAATTGGGCTTTGCCGCTACGCCCGGATGGTACTCCGAGATGAGTCCTCCTTCCGACTTGAGATCCTCATAGAGTGGAGCGTTCTCTCTCGGGTAACAGATGTCCGGTCCACCGCCCAGAACAGCGTACGAACCGCCGCCAACATCGAGGGCAGCCCTCCCGGCCACGCCGTCAATCCCCCGTGCCATGCCGCTCACGATCTGCACGCCGTTAGCAGCGATGGTCCGCGCGAAAATCCTCGCCTGTTCCCTGCCGTAAGGTGTCGCATCGCGGGAACCAATAATCGCAAGACTCTTCCGATCTTCGTTCGGCAGTTCCCCCATGTAGTAGAGAAGGTAGGGCGGGTCGAAAAGATCGCGCAGCCTTTTGGGATACCAGGGATCGTCGAAAGAGACCGTGCGAACACCTCTTTGCCGAAGCCTAGTCTCCTCTTCCGATGGGTCCAGCGCACGCGCCTTCACCACGTTTCTCACAAAGCGTTGTGCCTTGCCCTCCGCGCGGTAAATAAGCATCCCGAATTCCTGCAGATCCTTCTCCGGCAGCTCATACAGGCACTTTGCGAACTCACGGCTCCCGCCGCAGATACCCCGGATCTGGAACAGGCCCCAGGCGCCCACTCCTTCGATGGTATTGGCCCAGAGTACGTAGGGATCCGCTTCCTGGCGCTTCAAATGATCTTCTTGGTCCTCTGTGACTGTGCTGCTCTCACTCTCATGTAACGAATCCTCATCCATATCGGCTCCTTTCTTGAGTTTTGTCCTTATACTGATCCCTAATATCCCTTTTGCGTGAATCGGTAGCTGTGGAAGGCCGTGCCCATTGTCGAGTGAATCTCTGGTATCTCTTCCTCTGCCTCCGGGGAAAGTGCCGCACCAAAGGCCGCATCCTCCTCGGGTTCTCCGTACTCCGGCAGCGCCTCCCCGACCCGCAGCTGCCTCTTCGACCTTCCGGCAGCGTTACTCTCATCGTGCTGTCTGTCCGCGATCCGATAGCCGACCGCCTCCGCGAGGATGTCCTCTGTGATCTTCTCGGATCCTTCCAGATCCGCGATCGTCTGCGCAACCTTCAGCGTCTTGTGGTACGCCCGCGCGGAGAGATCGTCCTTCTCGAAGATATCGCGAATGAACATCCGCTCGTTGTACTCCAGCTTCACGAAGTGATCGACCGCAGCAGCGTTCATGTCAGCGTTGAAATGAATGTCCGTACCGGCAAAACGCTTCTTCTGCCGCTTCGCAGCATTTAGGACCCTCTCCCTGACATCCTCACTGCTCTCTTCCTTCTCTTTCGTCATGAGGGCGCTGACGGGGACTCTCGGCACGTCCACGCACAAATCGAAGCGGTCGATGATCGGTCCCGGCACCTTCTCCTCATACCGTTCGATCTCGTGCCGCGTACACTTGCATCGCTTCCTGTCAGGGTAGAAACCGCAGGGGCAGGGGTTCATCGCGGCGAGGACGAGACACCTCGCGGGGAAGGTGACGGAGTTCTGCGCCCTGGAGATCATGATCCTGTGCTCCTCCATTGGCTGCCGCAGAAGATTCAGCGTATCCCTGGCGAATTCCGGCAGCTCATCCAGGAACAGGACACCGCGATGTGCCAGGGAGATGAGTCCGGGAGACGGGATCACTCCGCCACCCGCGAGTGCCTGTGGCGTCACCGAGTGGTGCGGCGCAACAAAAGGTCTCTTGAGGATAATGGGGCTCTCTTCCGGAAGACGCCCCGCAACGCTGTACACTCTCGTCACCTCAATGCTCTCCTCCGGCGTAAGCGGCGGGAGAATGCCGGGCATACATCTTGCGAGCATTGACTTGCCGGAACCGGGAGGTCCGATCATGAGCGCGTTGTGGAAGCCTGCCGCCGCGATTTCCAACACACGCTTGACGCCTGCCTGTCCATGCACATCGGCCAGATCCGAAATTCCTGTATAAGAGAGTTTTGAGAGGAGGAGTAACAGGTCCGCCTTCTCCGGTTCGATCATCTTCTCCCTCTCCATCTCATCTGCGTTAAGATAACCTACCATCTCATTGATACTGCCAACGCCGATAATGCGCAGCCCTCTGACCATTGCCGCTTCCCTTGCGTTGTCCCGCGGAACGATAAGCGTTACGCAGTTCTGGCGTCTCGCTTCCTCTGCCATCGGCAGGACGCCGCGCACCGGTTTCACGTCACCGTCGAGACTCAGCTCTCCTACGATCATTGTCCCGTCCAGCGCATCCTGCCGCAGGATTCCCATACAGATGAGAATCCCCGCCGCCATGGGAAGGTCCAGGATCACATCCTTCTTCGGAATATCTGCAGGCGAGAAATTCACCGTGATCCTCGAGGGTGGCAGGCGATAGCCTGAATTTTTCATGGCGACCCTCACCCTCTCTCCAGATTCCCTGACGGGCCCCGAGACCGAACCCGTCATGGTGAGTCCCGGCAGTCCATCCGAGAGGTCCGTCTCAACCTGGATCAGATAACTGGTGATGCCGAAGACTGCACCGCTTGTCACATAACTGAACAAACACTGCCTCCTTTTGGGCGCAAACTGCCCCCTGTATGCTGAATTGAACCGGATTTGGTCTGCTCTGCGGAATACGCATAGATTAGCAGAGATGAATAAATAAAAAGACACGGTGCATCCCCAGATCTGGATGTCACCGTGTCTTATTCTAGTATGAATTTGTCTTATGTCAATACCGTTATCTGATAATTTATATCTTTTACCGGAAATTAATCAACATCTGGTGGCCTGTATCAGTCAGGAATCACTATTGCCGCCTGTGCTGCCGCCAGTGCCTGCTGCTGTGCCGCAATGGCTGCTGCCTTCGCCGGAACGTCATTCTGAGCGTTCACAGCCGCCTGCTGCAGCTGCGCTGCCTTCGCCTGTGCTGCCGCGAGCTGATTGTTCGAGTTCGCTGCCGCCTGCTGCGCCGTTGCCAGCGTCGTGATCAGGTCGACATTGGTGGGATCCGCGCTCGCTGCCGCGAATGCGGTGTTCATGACATTGGTATCATTCTGCGCCTGCTGCTGCAGTGCCGGGATCAGTGCCGCGGCATCCTGCGCTGCCTTCGCTGCCTGCGGAGCGTATGCCACTGCCTGCTGGTAAGCAGCCTGCGCTGCCACCAGGGCCTGTTCCTGTGCCTTCGCGTACTGGCGCATCTCCACTGTGATCATGACGACGTGCCCGTCCTTGCAGACGCGGACCGTATTGCCGTCACCGTCCGTCATGGTCCTGTCCTTTAACATGGCACCGTTCTCGTCGAAATAATAGCGCACGCCATTCACATAGCGCATGCCGTTGACTCTCTTCCAGTTGTGGTAATAGTAAGTCAGGTCGCCGTCCTTTACGAAACCTTCCTGCACGATCTTCGTGAAATAGTCCTTATAGAGGAAATTCATGTCGACAGAACCAGCGATGCCCGCGACCTTCCCCTTTGCGGAATACTGCCACATCGCGTGCGGATAAGGGTAGTCCGTGGCATCTGCGTAGTGCGCAACCCAGTGGTCCCAGGTCGCCGGAGGCATCTTCTGCACCATCCAGTTCTTGTAGGAATAGATCATCGGCGTGTAGCCGCCCTCATAGATGATCGAACAGAACGTGTTCGTGATATCCGCGAGCGTCTGGGGTGAGAGCTTCTCCTGCGAAGGATCCTCGAGGTCGAGTGCGACCGGGAAGGTGACCGGGAACTGCTGCATGGCAGCCAGCGCCAGGTGCGCATCCTGCGCCGCCTCGTTCGCATTCTTTGCGTAAGTGTAAACATAACAGCCAACCCGGATACCGGCCGCCGTCGCGCCCATCACGTTCTGCGCGAACTTGTTGTCCAGCCCGTACTGCGTATTGCCGATCCGGACCATCGCGTAGTCGATGCCGGATGCCTTGACCGCGTTCCAGTCGATATTGCCCTGATAGGAAGAGACATCAATGCCCCGCAACGGGGTCGGCAGATTCGCTGCCTGTACCGTTACCGTCTGCGCGCCCACGGGACTTGCCACCGCGATGGCAACCGCTGCCAGTGCGGCAGCGAGAATAGCCTTTACTCTTTTCATTACACTGTTCAAAATCAAACCTCCAACAAAACAAGCCTCGCAAGAAATTCGTGGAGACGAAATTATCTCTGTTTCCCGCCATTCGGGAAGCTCCTGTCATTCCCTAATCATAGACAAAAATCAGCAGGCAGTCAATGAAGACTTCCCCGCAAAAGGTGTCTGACAAAGTCTCAGACGAAGTCGCACATCACGAAATTGCTGATATCTGTGCCGTATTCCGACAGATAAATCCTGCCGCCTTCCCGGATCAGCAGGCCATTGGAAACGTGCCTCTTTAATATTTTCCCGAACACAGCGTCTATGGAAATGCCGAATCTGTTCCGGAAATCCTCTTCCGATACGCCTTTTGTTTTCCGAAGGCCGAGCCACATGAACTCACCCATCTGATCCTCCTTCGAGAGAAGCTCCGCGTCCCGGTGAAGGCCAGGGAGAAATGGCGTCTTCATTACAGCGGTCAGGAGATCGTCCGTCTCCCTCACTTCATCCGGGAGCACTTCATCCGAAGATGCAGCGCTCTTGCCCTCTTCTGACAGCGAGGCCGCATGCGCCGCGCCAGTATCCTCCTGGCAGCACGCAAGGTATTC
Organism: Lachnospiraceae bacterium NK3A20; assembly: GCA_900107575.1. Lineage (GTDB taxonomy): Bacteria > Bacillota > Clostridia > Lachnospirales > Lachnospiraceae > CAG-791. Next base: position 134,088 of record FNQX01000007.1, read on the forward strand.
CGGCAGCTTCTCTGTGACCCGGAACCGAACGCCTCGAACCAGGCTCGCCGCGCCAAGGCCAAGGCCCAGATAGTCGTGTCCCGACCAGTAGCCCAGGTTGTGACGACAGGAGAAACCGGGCTTTGCGTAGTTCGAAATCTCATATTTCTCGTAACCTCTGCCCGCAAGGTAAGCCTTCGTCTCATGGTACATGCGGCGGTCTTCCTCATCCTCCGGAACCTTCGCAAGGCGCCCCGCCTCGTAATGAGCCTTAAGCGGCGTCCCATCCTCGAGGATCAGGCTGTAGGCAGAGATGTGCTCCGGATCCAGATCAGCGGCTGCTCTCAGACTGTACATATAGTCATCAAATGACTGCCCGGGGAGCGCGCTCATCAGGTCCAGATTGATGTTGGCAAAGCCGGCCCGCCGCGCCGCCTCGTAGCATTCCCGCGCTTCCGCCGCCGTATGAATTCTTCCGAGAAGGCGCAGCTCGTCATCGCGAAATGACTGCACGCCGATGGAGAGACGGTTGATACCAAGGCTTCGGAAGGCTGATAGCTTGTCATAATCCGCCGTGCCCGGATTGCACTCCATCGTGATCTCGGCGTCGCTCTGTATCGCGAATCGGGAAGCCAGAAGGAACATCAGATGATCCAGTTCCTTCGGCATCATGAGAGACGGCGTGCCGCCGCCGATGAAGATCGTATCGACGGCTGCCTGCTCCATGCCGGAGTGCGCAATCTCGCAGCCCAATGCGTCAAGATAAGCCTGCCGGGCAGTATCGCCGGCAGGCCAGGAGAGGAAATCACAGTATTCGCACTTCTTTGCGCAGAACGGATAATGAAGATATAAAGATAACGGTTCAGGCATTGTCATCACCGAGTTTCAATACATTCATGAACGCTTCCTTGGGGATTTCGACATTGCCGACCATCTGCATGCGCTTCTTGCCTTCCTTCTGTTTCTCCAGGAGTTTCTTCTTGCGCGAGACGTCGCCGCCGTAGCACTTTGCGAGGACATCCTTGCGGTAGGCCTTGACCGTGGATCTTGCGATAATCCTGCCGCCGACGGCAGCCTGGATCGGCACCTCAAAGTTCTGGCGCGGGATCTCGCCCTTTAACTTCTCGCACATTTTGCTGCCGCGCTCATAGGCATTCGCTTCCGGCACGATGAACGAGAGCGCATCGACCGGCTCCTTGTTCACGAGGATGTCGAGCTTGGCGAGCTTCGACGGTACATACCCCTTGAGTTCGTAGTCGAACGAGGCGTAGCCCTTGGAGCGGGATTTCAACGCATCGAAGAAATCGTAAATAATCTCGTTGAGCGGCAGCTCATAGTGCAGCACTGCTCTCGTCGGCTCGATGTACTCCGTGCTGATATACACGCCGCGCCGCTCCTGACAGAGCTGCATGATGGGGCCGATATAGTCCGAGGTTACCATGATCTCCGCAGAGACAATCGGCTCTTCCATGTGTTCAATGACGGAAGGGTCGGGAAGGTTCGCGGGATTGGTCACCTCGACCATCTCCCCGTCATTTTTGTACACCTTGTAGATAACGCCGGGCGCCGTGGAGATGATGTCAAGGTCGTACTCCCGCTCGAGGCGCTCCAGGACAACCTCCATGTGTAGCAGCCCCAGGAAGCCGCAGCGGAAGCCAAAGCCCAGTGCCAGGGACGTCTCCGGCTCGTAGGATAAGGAGGCGTCGCTTAGCTGGAACTTCTCCAGCGCATCCTTGAGGTCCGGATATTTGGACGTATCCTGCGGATAGAGGCCCGCGAATACCATGGGCTGTGCCTTCTTGTAGCCGGGAAGGGGCGCGTCACACTCCCTGCCCGCTTCCGTTACGGTGTCGCCCACTCTCGCGTCGCGGATGTTCTTGATGGATGCGGTGAAATACCCTACCATGCCTGCCGAGAGCTCGTCGCAGGGGATGAATCTGCCGGGGCCGAAATACCCGACCTCGACGACTTCCTCCTCCGCGCCTGACGCCATGAATCTGACTCTCATTCCCTTTCTGAGCACGCCGTCACGGACACGGACGAACACGATGACACCGCGGTAGCTGTCGTATAGGGAATCGAAAATAAGAGACTTGAGCGGGGCATTGGGGTCACCCGAAGGCGCCGGAATCTTCGCTACGACTGCCTCCAGCACGTCCTCAATGCCTATGCCCGCCTTCGCGGAAATCTCCGGTGCGTCTGCCGCTTCAATGCCGATGACGTCCTCGATCTCCTGTTTCACCTTCTCCGGCTGTGCGGAGGGCAGATCAATCTTGTTGATGACCGGGAACACTTCGAGATCGTGCTCCATCGCAAGGTAACAGTTCGCGAGCGTCTGCGCCTGAATCCCCTGCGTCGCGTCTACGACAAGGATCGCGCCGTCGCAGGCCGCAAGGGAGCGGTTGACCTCGTAGTTAAAGTCGACGTGACCGGGGGTGTCGATGAGATTGAGCATGTACTCCTGCCCGTCCCGCGCATTGTAGATGAGTCGCACCGCCTGGGATTTGATCGTGATGCCACGCTCACGCTCAACGTCGATGTTGTCCAGGACCTGATCCTGCATCTCGCGCGCCGTCAGAACGCCCGTCTTCTCGATCATGCGATCCGCCAGCGTGGATTTGCCGTGGTCAATGTGGGCAACGATACAGAAGTTGCGGATTCTCTCCCTGGGGATGTTCTCCGGATCGGATCCCGCTCTGTTCAATTGCATGTTCTGTGAAGTATCTGCCATGTATTACTCTATTCCTTCGATCTCAATTCGTCTTTGTGTGACGCTCGAGCCACTCCTTCGGAATCTTCTGCTCGAAACGGTCCTTACCGCTCTCGGGCACTTCGGTCGGATAGACGCCGTCGAAACAAGCCGCGCAGTAGCTCGCGACATTCCCGTTCGCGTCGAAGCCGCTCTCGCTCGTCACGCCCTTGGCGAGTCTCTTCGCGCTCTCCACGGAGAGATACCCCAGGGAGTCCGCACCGATCATCTTCGCGATCTCCTCATTCGTGTGCTGGCAGGCGATGAGATTCTCTCTCGAATCGATATCCGTGCCGTAGTAGCAGGGATTGAGGAAGGCGGGGCTGGAAACGCGGAAATGCACTTCGGTCGCGCCGGCGTCACGCACGAGCTTCACGATGCGCTGCGACGTCGTACCGCGGACGATAGAGTCGTCGATGAGGACAACCCGCTTGCCCTTCACGGTCTCCGCGATGGGGTTTAATTTGATTTTCACGAGGTCTTCCCTCGCCGCCTGTCCGGGGGAGATGAAGGTGCGGCCGATATATTTATTCTTCAACAGGCCGATGCCGTAAGGGATGCCGGACTGTCTCGCAAAGCCGAGCGCCGCGTCTAACCCGGAGTCGGGAACGCCGATCACGACATCCGCCTGTACCGGGTGTTCCAGTGCTAGGAAGGAGCCGGCACGGAGCCTTGCTTCATGCACGGAGGAGCCGTCGATCACGGAGTCCGGACGTGCGAAATAGATGTATTCGAAGACGCACAGGGACGGCCTGCACTCACCGCAGTGGTCTTTGATGGAGCGAACGCCGTTTGGATCTGCTACGACGATTTCGCCGGGTGCAAGGTCGCGGACCAGCTTTGCTCCGACCGCGTCGAGTGCACAGCTCTCGGAAGCGAAAACAACAGACCCGTCCTCACACATGCCGTAGCACAGGGGGCGGAAACCGTGCGGATCGCGCACCGCAATGAGCTTCGTAGGCGACATGATGACAAGGGAGAAGGCGCCGTGAATCCGGTTCACCGTCTCATTGACAGCCTCTTCAATGCTGGCTGTGTGCAGTCTTGCTCTCGTGATGAGGTAAGAGATCACCTCGGTATCCGTCGTGGAATGGAAAATGCAGCCCTCGTTCTCCAGCTCTTCGCGGAGTTCCAGCGAATTGACCAGGTTGCCGTTATGGCACAGCGCCATGCTGCCCTTGATGTGGCGGACCACGACCGGCTGCGCGTTGCTGCGGTTCGAGATGCCGCTCGTGGAATATCTCGTGTGCCCGACAGCGATGTGACCCTCACCCAGGCGGTCCAGTTTCTCTTTGCCGAAAACCTCGTGAACCAGTCCCAGGTCTCTGTGGTAACGGAAAACGCCGTCATCATTGACCGCGATGCCGGCCGCCTCCTGTCCTCTGTGCTGCAGAGCGAACAGCGCGTAATACGCCATGTAAGCAAGGTTCTGTCGAACCGGTGACCAGATGCCGAATACGCCGCACTCTTCTCCTATTTTCTGCATGGGTTCCTTTCTGATAGCAGCCGGATCCCCCGGCCGGGGATGATATGAAGCTGACGGCGTCTGTCGGGCGCCACTTGGGACATCGAATGATGTCCGCTATTATCCTGGTGATTGGCACAAGGATTTTATAACACACAGGGCTTTGATTGCAAACAAAGAGTTCCGGATCGGGCAGGCTCTATGTCTTGTTGTAGTGGTCCACGTGGATGAGCGGCCGGCAGGAGACATCTAACTGCTGGAGCCTTTCCTTGAGATTATCTACGATCTCCTCGTCGCTGAGCGCAAAGCCGAACGGAACATTCACATCGAACATGACCTTTAAGTGATTCCGCTCCGTCACGATGCGAAGGTCGTGGAAGAGAATATCCGGAGACAATTCCGAAAGGAACTCTCCCACCTTCTCCTGTACCAGTCTGGTCGCGGGATCATTCACCTCGTGGGGATCGACGTGGATCACCGTGCTGATCCCATACTCCTTCAGGAGGTGCAGTTCGATCCTGTCTGCCAGCGCGTGTGCCTCGACAAGCGTCATATCTGCCGGCACCTCCGCGTGCAGGCTCATCATGCGCCTTCCCGGTCCGTAGTCATGGATGATGAGATCGTGCATGCCGAGAATGTTGTGATAGCTCATGACCGTGTGCTCAATCTTATCTACGAGCTCCGGGTCCGGCTCTTCCCCGAGGAGAGGATTGGCCGTATCCTTCAGAGAAGAGATCCCGGATACGAGGATGAAGGCAGCGACCGCAATGCCGCACCAGCCGTCCAGACGAAGTCCTGTCATCGTACCGATCATCTGGGAGAGGAGAACGGCACCCGTCGAGATCATGTCGTTCCTCGAATCCTTCGCCGTCGAGGCAAGGGCGACACTGGATAGTTTCTTCGCAAAGCTCTGGTTATAGAGATACATGTACCCTTTGATGAGAATGGACACGAACAGAATAATCAGAATAACCAGGGAGAACTGCGTTGTTTCCGGATGCAGAATCTTCACAAAAGAGTCCCGCGCGAGCTCGAAGCCCACGAGGATAATGAGGACAGAAACGATGAGTCCCGCCACATACTCGATCCTGCCGTGCCCGAAAGGATGGTCCGCATCCGCCTTCTGTCCGGAGAGTTTGAACCCGATGAGCGTCACGACAGAGGAGCCAACGTCAGAGAGGTTGTTGAAGGCATCCGCCATAATGGCGATGGAGCCGGACAGGAGACCGGCGATGAGCTTCCCCAGAAAGAGGATTGTATTGCAGGCTATCCCGACCGCACCGGACAGGATGCCGTATCTCATCCGTACTCCGGCATCCTCCGTATTCTCATGATCCGGTATCCACTTGTTCACCAGAAGGTCCATCATGATAAATTCGTAAACCTCCTAATCTTTTTCCTGCTCCGGCCTCGAGAGAATGAGCAGTGCCATCCCGTCCGCCACTGTGACAGACGCCTCCGCGTGCTCCGCGATATGATTCGATACCCCGATCGGGAAATCGTTCGTGATCTCTGCGTCCTCCAGCTCATACTGCATTCCCCGTAGCGTCACGCCGCGGATCACGGCTTCCATGGCAAAGAGAGAGAAGGTGCGCGCAGGACCTGCCTCCAAATGCACCGTCTCGTTCCGAATCACCTGAATCAGGCAGTCGTCCCCTTCAATGCAGGCGGATCCTCCGTGCATTTTGATGTAAGCAAGGGTCTGGATGTTCGCGATCGTATGATCGAGCCGCCCGCCCAGCGCCGCAACAAGACGGAAATTCTGGTATCCTCTCGCAAATCCTGCCTTCACGGCAGCCATGGTGTCGGTATCATCTTTCTCGACGGGAAGGGTCACAACGCTGTCCGGAGCCACTCTTCGAAGCTCCTCGAGACACATTCTGCCTTCCTCCGAGAGGGAGTCGTAGTCGCCGATGACCAGGTCCGGCCGGATACCCATACGCATGAGGCAGGTCAGGCCGTTGTCCGCCGCGATGACGAAATCGTCCGAGTACGTTACAATCTTCTCCCGCGGGAAGTCGCCCGCGCACACGATGATGCAATCTCCCATATGAACTCCCCGCCTTTCCTGTGTATTCCTGGCCTGAAACAGTCCAGCCTGTAACGGCAAGGCATTCCATGTCTTGCCTTACAGGCTAAAGCCCACAGGCAAAGTCTTCAGACTTAGCCTTTCAGGCTTGGCCTGTGGGCTTTGCCCTGCCGCCTGAATTGTGCTATCCTGTCCTGCATGAGATCAACGGCGATCACAAAAGAGCTGCGCTCTGTCACATTGATGGATACCGATGGGAACCCTGTCCACCTCTCCTACGTGCTCGCGCGAAGTCAAAGGCGCCGCAGCTACTCTATTGTCATCTCTCAGGATGGCACCGTTACCTTCCACGTCCCCGCCGCAATGAGAGATGCGGATATCCAGAACATCCTGCAGGAGAAAGGCGGCTGGATTCTCGCATCACGCACCCAACAGCTTGAGAAGCGCAGGCAGAACCCCGCGTCCTTCCTCTCCCCCGAGGAACAGGCAGTCCTCCGTCGCCACGGCACGAGGCTCATCCGTCCCGCGATCGCAGAAGCAATTGCAAGATACGCGCCGCTTCTCCCCTCATGGCACCGGAGGATCACGAAAATCTCCATCCGCAGCCAGAAGACCCGCTGGGGAAGCTGCTCCATAAGAGGCACACTCAGCTTCAACTGGAAGCTTGCGAACGCCCCGAAGGAAGCACTGGAGTACGTCGTCGTACACGAACTCTGCCATCTCTGCTACATGGATCACTCCCGGAATTTCTGGAACCTCGTAGAACAGCTGATGCCCGATTACCGCCGCTGGCGCAAATGGCTGCGGGATAACGGGCATACTCTGGGATAGCTTAAATCTATTTGTCTTCGCCACGGCCGGAAGGTGTCTCTATCGCCCTGGCATTTTCACGCGTTTGGTAGCCGTGCTTCTCATCCAGGAATTCTTCAATGATGAAGCGCGGCCTGTCTTTTGTTTCCAGATAAATCTTGCCGATATACTCGCCGATGATGCCGAGGGATAAGAGGATCAGGCCTCCAATCGCCCAGACGGAAACGGCGAGGAAGGTCCAGCCCACCACCGTCGCGCCCATCGCGTGGCGCACCAGCGAATAAATGAGGATCACCAGGCTGATGAGGAAAATAAAGATGCCAAGATCCGTGATCAGCTGAATCGGCTTCGTAGAGAGCGAGGTAATGCCCTCGATGGCGAAGCTGATCATTTTCTTCAGCGGATATTTGCTCTCGCCGGCAAAGCGCTCCGCTCTCTCGTAATATACGACATCCGTGCGGAACCCGATCATCGGCACCATGCCGCGCAGGAAGAGATTAACTTCCCGAAACTGTGACAGCGCATTCAGCGATCTCTGACTCATGAGGCGGAAATCCGCGTGGTTGTACACCGTGTTCGCGCCCATCCGGTCCATGAGCCGGTAGAAAGAGAGCGCCGTCGTCCGCTTGAAGAAGGTGTCGGTTTTCCTCGCGCTGCGGACGCCGTAGACGATGTCCGCACCCTCGTGGTATTTACGTATCATCTCATCGGAAGCGTCAATGTCATCCTGCAGGTCCGCATCCATGGAGATCGTAAGGTCCGCAAACGTGCGAACGGAGAGGAGTCCCGCGAGCAGTGCGTTCTGATGGCCCCGATTCCTGGAGAGATTGAGTCCCGAGAACAGAGGATTCCGCTCGTGCAGATCCCGGATGATGGACCAGGTGGCATCCTTCGAGCCGTCGTTGACGAAGAGCACCCGGCTCTCATTGCTGATCGCACCCGCAGCCATAAGGCTGTGCATTTTGTCCGCCAGCCGCCTTGCCGTTTCGGGGAGCACTTCCTCTTCGTTGTAGCAGGGGATGACGTAATAGAGAACATCGCTCATGACAGCTCCCTCTTCTCTTAACGGTTATCGTGGCTTTCCAGGAAAATCTTGCGCGTAACGAAGTTGTAGACCATGACAATGGCCGTCGCGATCACCTTGGCGCCCGTGTAGACAAGGCTCTCGCCGAAGCCGCGCACCCAGCCGCTCGTCGCGTAGACAGGGCCGGTGAAAATCCAGATAATCAGACTGTTGATCCCCATGCCGACCAGTGAGAGAACAACGAAGATGATGAATTCCTCTCTCCGGTCTATGTCCTCTTTTCTCTGAAAGACGAACTTGAAGCTCAGGATATAGTTGGCGATGACGGAGATCACGAAACCGAACACCGAACCGATGACAGAGGCGGTCGCGAAATAGTCAGGCCCCATGATTTTCAGCGCGATATTCATGACGATCAGGCCGACCACGTAATCGATGAGGAAACTGATGACGCCGACCACACCGAACCTTAAGATCTGATGGATTAATTTACTCATAACTTACAGCCACTTTTCCAGAGAAGAGGCCGCAGCATCCGGCAACTCTTCCATTTCTATTTCCGTCTTATCTTTCTGTGAAAGGCGTTTGGTCTCCTTATCCAGGAGCCTGTCCAGGAGGAGCTCCATGGCGGCATTGGCAGCCTGCTCACGGATTGCCTGCCGGTCTCCCGTAAAGAGAAACTTTTTCGCGACCGTCTTGTCGTCGATCGTGCAGCCGATGTACACAAGACCCACAGGCTTGTCTTCCGAAGGGTCCGGTCCCGCGTTGCCCGTGATGGACAGCGCACAGTCCGTCCCCGCGCGGTCGGCCGTCCCCTGCGCCATCTGTTTCGCCGTTTTCTTCGCGACGGTGCCGACCTCCGTAAGGAGCTTGTTCGAGACTCCCGCGAATTTGTGTTTCGTCTCCGCCGTGTAGGTCACGAAGCCTCCGGCGTAAACAGCAGACACGCCCGGCACTTCTGTGAGTTTCGAGGCGAGAAGTCCCCCCGTGCAGGATTCGCAGGTGGAGAGCGTCATGTTCCTTTGCAGCAATAATTGCACCAGAGTGCCAGCAATAGATTCATCCATAGGTCAGTCGATATCCCTGAGTACGTCTTTGTTCTGTGCCAGATAGGTCACGAGAGAAATAACGGTGAGTGCGGTCGCAATCCACATCACAATGTCCGTCAGAATGTGCAGTGCGGGGATGTTCACGATCATCAGAATGACCATGACCATCTGGAATGCGGTCTTGAACTTGCCCCAGTAGTTTGCGGCGATGACCACATTTTTCTCCGCGGCGATGAGGCGGAAGCCGCTGATTGTGAACTCTCTTGCGGTGATGATGACGACGATCCACGCGGGGATACGTTGCAGCGCCACGAGGCAGATGAGCGCCGAGTCAACGAGCACCTTGTCCGCCAGAGGATCCATGAACTTTCCGAAATTCGTGATGAGGTTGTATTTCCTCGCGATCTGTCCATCCAGCATATCCGTAAGGCTCGCCACGATGAAGATCACGACAGCGATCCAGTCACAGGCGGGCTCCGAAGGAATCCTCGCGAGGAAGAACAGAACAAAAATCGGCACCAGGAACATCCGGAAAAGGGTCAGTTTATTCGGCAGATTCCATGTCTTCTTGTCCATCTTCAATCTCTCCTGTCAGATCATATGCGTTCGCGCCGGTCACTCTCACCCTGACATACGAGCCACTCATGAGGTCACGCCTTGTCTCAATGAAAATGCTGCTGTCGACATCCGGAATATCGCGGTAGGTTCGTCCGACATAGACGTCGCCGCCATGCTCACCGGTCTCGCCGGTCATCCTGCCCTCGATCACGACATCCAGTACCCTGCCCACCATGGCCCTCGCCGCTTCAAAGGCGATGTCCTGCTGGAGCAGCATGAGCTCCTTCTGCCTTCTCTTCTTCGTCGCCCAGTGAACCTGCGGCGACATCTTCGCTGCCGGTGTCCCCTCTTCTCTGGAGTAGGTAAAAACACCCAGGCGGTCGAAACGACAGGTGCGGATAAACGACTTCACAGTCTCCACGTCCTCTTCTGTTTCGGTCGGGAAGCCCGTGATGAGCGTTGTCCGAAGGCAGATGTCGGGAATCTCGTGCCGGATGTAAGCGATGATTCCTTCCAGCTCTTTGCGGTTCGTTCGGCGCCCCATGAGGCGCAGGATGCGGTCACTCGCGTGCTGGATCGGCATGTCGAGGTAGTGGACGATCTTCGGCTCCTCTTTCATCACCTGGATGAGATCCTTCGTGATCTCTTCCGGGTAACAGTAGAGGATACGAATCCAGCGGATGCCGGATAAGAGGCAGAGCCTTCGAATGAGCTCGGGGAGCTTCTTCTCCCCGTAGAGATCCACGCCGTAGAGCGTCGTCTCTTCCGCGACCAGAATGAGCTCTGTCACGCCGGAGGCGGCAAGGCGCTTCGCCTGTTCTGTCAGCTTCTCCATCGGAACGCTTCTGTAGTGTCCCCGCATGGAAGGAATGACACAGTAACTGCAGTGTTTATCACAGCCTTCCGCGATCTTGAGATACCCGACACTGCTGCCCAGGGTGATCACCTGCTCGGTGTCCGCGTTCGGCGTCTTCGTCGCATCTTCGATGATGGCGCCATCCGGCTTCCTGCCCGCGAGAATTCCGTCCAGCACTTCACCGAGGCGGTGTTCCGCCGTAGTGCCCAGAACCGCGTCAACCTCCGGGATGTCTCTTGTGATCTCATCCTGGTAGCGCTGCGCCATACAGCCGGTGACGACAAGCGCCTTGAGCCGGCCTGCTGTTTTGAGCTTCGCAAGATCCAGGATGTTGCCGATGCTCTCCTCTTTGGCGCTGTCGATAAATGCGCAGGTATTAACAATAGCGACCTCCGCCTCCGATTCATCATCGGTGAACGAATAGTCGCCACTTGTGCCTTTCAACAGGCCCATCATCTGCTGGGAGTCGACAAGGTTCTTGTCACACCCCAGCGATACAAATAAGATCTTCAAATCTTACTCCGTTCGACTCAGTCTTCGATCACAGGGGACTCATCCTCTGAAGGCGCAGCCAGAGCCTCCGCTGCCTCGTCCGCATTGTCAGAGGTTCCTTCCTCTCCGCCTAGGGTTGCCTCGAGCGCTTTGGCTTCTCTGACTTCCTCTTCCTCGAGCTCCTCTGCCTCTCTCTCATCCTGCGGCAGGATCTGGAGCTTCGACTGCTCGAGTTCCTTGACTGCGATCGAGAGCGGCTTCATGCCTTCCGCATCGCCGATCATGGGCTCGTCGCCATCGACGATCTGTCTCGCTCTCTTTGCGGTCGCCATTACGATGGAATAACGGCTGTTGATGATCGGCGTATCGCCCTCCTCAACATCCTGGTTGACAACATTCATTAAATCTACATAAGAAGGATGGATCATGGTTCACCTCTGCCTTTCATTGCTGTGCGGCCCCGCCCCGTGACCTTGATCTACAGCGCGAGAGCGCGCCGCTTCGGACAGGCACCAATATCGAAACCTAAATATATCAGTACATTCAGAAAATGTAAAATGTATTACCCTTTATAGTTCTTATTAATTGCGTCCAGCTCGTGCTCCAGCTGCTCGATGAAGCCATGCTCCCTCCCCGGTGTCGTCTTGAACGACTGGATCGCAGCGTGTACCTCGTCGACGGCTTCTTCCAGGCAGCCGGTGCGATTGACGATCAGCGCGTCGTAATGCTCCATGAGACGGCACTCCTCGCAGGCTCTGGCAAGCCTTTTCTGCACCAGCTCCATGGATTCCGTCCCCCTGCCAATCAGGCGGTCCTTCAGGATATCCGCGGACTCCGTCGTAACGAAGAGCATAATCGCCTCCGGCATCTTCTGTTTCACAATGGCAGCGCCCTGCGCCTCGATCTCCAGAATGACATCCCTGCCTGCCGCGATCTGTTCCTCGACGAACCTTTTCGGTGTGCCATAACTGTGACCTACATATCCCGCGTGCTCCAGCAGCTCATCATTTGCCACCCGGCGGTCAAACTCCTCCTGCGAGATGAAATAATAGCTCTTGCCGTCGACCTCACCCGGCCTGGGCTGCCTCGTCGTGCAGGATACCGATTCCACGTATTGCGGATATTTCTCGAGAAGACGCTTCATAATCGTCCCCTTGCCCGCGCCGGAGAATCCGGAGATTACTGTCAAGCTGCCTTTCGTCATGCTGCTGTTCCTTTCATTACACATACTGCTGGTGGTCTGGTATCATTCCAGGTTTTGTATCTGTTCCCGGATCTTCTCAATCTCAGTCTTGATCGCGATGGCGGTATTGGAACTCTCGACATCAATGGTCTTGGAGAGAATGGTGTTCGCTTCGCGGTTGAGCTCCTGCGCGAGGAAATCAAGTTTCCTTCCGATGGAGCCCTCATTCTGCAGCTCCTGTCTTGTCGCTGCAATGTGGCTGCGCAGTCTCGTCAGCTCCTCGTCGATGCAGACCTTGTCGGAGTAGATTGCGACCTCCTGCAGGATTCTGCCCTCGTCGATCGCGGTGTCCTGCAACATCGCCCTCACCTTCTCACTGAGCTGGCGCTGGTATTCCGAGATAATCTTCGGTGCTCGTTCCGAGAGGAAATTCACTCCCTGTTCCATCTCTTCCAGTTTCTGGAGCAGGTCATTCTTCAGGAATTCTCCCTCTTTCGCCCGCGCCGATGCGAACTGCCGGGCCGCCTCCCGGATCGTCTCCTGCAAAGGCTCCCAGAGGGGCGTCACATCCTCGGTCTCTTCTTCCGTCGTAAATACATCCGGATAGGCTGAGAGCTTCGCCGCACTCACCTTGTCCTCAAGGCCGAAGTCATCCGCGATCTCACGGATATGCTGCAGGTATTCCGCGGCGAGCTTTTTATTGTACCGCACGCTGGTGCCGGCATTCTCTGTGTCCTCATAGCTGATGAAGACATCGACCTTGCCGCGCTCCATATAGCATTTCAATTCCTCGCGGATCTTTGCCTCGAAGGGATTGAACTGCCGCGGCAGGCGGATGTTCAGGTCCAGATACCGGTTATTCACCGATTTAAGTTCGACCGTGAACTTCCTCTCGCCTTGTATTTTCTCAGCTCTGCCATACCCTGTCATGCTGTTCGCCATCGCATTGTCCCCCGGTGTCCGTCTGCGCTGTTCGCTCAAAGCTTTATCTACCAGTATAGCCGCGCGGGGATTCTTGTGCAACTTGGAGATTCGTTATAAGATATGGCGAAACAGCGACTTATTAGCTTATTTACAAGGAAATACTCACTTATGGCATTTGATGGAATCACAACCGCGGCCCTGACAAGAGAACTCTCGGACCGCTTAACCGGCGGGAGAATCTTCCGCATTATCCAGCCGGAGAACGATGAGCTGCTCATCACCGTAAAGCCCATGATCGAAAAGGGCGGCGGCACTGTGAAACTCGTCCTGTCCGCAGACCCTTCCCTCCCGCTCGTTTATCTGACCGACAACTCGGTAATGGCGCCGCAAAGTGCGCCGACCTTCTGTATGCTGCTGCGCAAATACCTGCAGAACGGCAGGATCACCAGGATCTCCCAGCCGGGCCTGGAGCGCATCATACGTATTGAGATCGAACATTTGAACGAGATGGGCGATCTCTGCCACCATGTCCTCGTGATCGAGATCATGGGCAAGCATTCGAACATCATCCTGCTGGCGCCGACCGCAGAGGGCAATGCCGCAACCTTTGCGGCTCTTCCGGAGAACTCCGCCTTTGCCGCGTATAACGGGGGACCTTCGCATGGGGCAAAGCTTGTCCGCGAGGGCGAGGGCGAATACGTGATCATCGACGCGATCCGACACGTCTCTCAGATGGTCAGCTCCGTCCGCGAGGTCCTGCCGGGGCGCCCCTATTTCATCCCGGAAACGCAGGGGAAGAGAAATCCATTTACCGAGACGCGGGAGAACTTCTGCTCCCTTCTCTCTTCTGCAGGCATTCCGGCGCCTGCCTTCCTCGTTCGCAGCTACACCGGTTTCTCCAACGTGACCGCGGAGGAAGTCACCTTCCGCACCCACCTGGGGCAGGACCGCTCCGTCTCTGAATTCTCGAAAGAGGAACGGGAGCTCTTCTGGGAGACGTTCCAGGCGCTGCTGTTGGACGTACAGGAAGGGCGCTTTGCACCCACCGTCTATTACCATCTGGGGAAGGCCGCGACCATGTCCCTGGGGGAGCCGGTGGAATATGCCGCCATGACGCTTTCCATGTACAAAGATCTGCCGGACAAGCAGTATGGCAGCATCTCTTCTCTCCTTGAGAGCTACTATCGGGAGAAGAATACGGTAACAAGGATCCGCCAGAAATCCACGGACCTTCGCAAGATCGTAACGACGCTCTTAGAACGCGACGTCCATAAATATGACCTGCAGATGAGACAGCTGCGGGATACCAAAAAGCGTGACAAATACCGCGTGTACGGCGAGCTCTTAAACGCCTATGGCTACAACATTCCGGAGGGCGCGTCATCCGCCGTGCTCGATAACTATTACACCGGAGAGAAGCTGACCGTTCCGCTCGATCCCACGAAGACGCCGCAACAGAACGCGCGCCGCTATTTCGACCGCTACACGAAGCTGAAGCGGACCGAGGAAGCACTGACTCACCTCACCGCCGAAGTCAGGACAGAGATAGATGAGCTGGAGAGCATTAAGACAGCGCTCGACCTCTCCCAGACAGACGGCGATCTCATACAGATCCGCAGGGAGATGGAAGACGCCGGTTTCGTTCGCAGGAAAACAGACAGTCGCAGCCATAAACAGACCAAATCCCGGACACCGGAGAGCCGCCCGCTCCATTACGTTTCGAGCGACGGCTACGACATCCTCGTGGGCAAGAACAACACACAGAATGATGAATTGACCTTCCACACCGCGGCGCCGACGGATATCTGGTTCCACGCAAATGAGATTCCCGGCTCCCACGTCGTGCTGCGCACGGAAGGAAAGCCCTTCGAGCAGATTCCCGACAGAGCCTTCGAAGAAGCTGCATCCCTTGCCGCCTACTGGTCCAGAGGGCGGGATGCCGGCAGGGTTGAGGTCGACTACCTGGAAAAGCGCGGCGTGAAAAAGCCGGCCGGCGCCCGTCCCGGGTTCGTCATCTACCACTCGAACTACTCCATCAACGTGGACGCCGTGATCCCCGCGGGAGTGCGGCAGGAGTCAGAATAAGCTATCTGCGATGTGCCCCTCCCTTGAACCGGGCTCCGTTCCCGAAGACACTGCTATATCAGATTTTTCTTAGCAAAGAGGCAACCCCTGCATTTGCAGGAGCTGCCTCTAATTTTTTTACTGCTCGGGAGCTGTGATGTTCGCTCTCTCATCGTAGTTGTCCAGAAGGTGTTGCGCGGACACGAGCCTTACGCAGACGGTGAAGAGTCTGGACGCGGTCCGCAGATCTTCGAGCGGCGGATAGGTCGGCGCAATGCGGATGTTGGAGTCGTGCGGATCCTTATGGTACGGCCAGGTGGAGCCTGCCGGAGTCAGCTTGACGCCGGCCTTCTTGGCCCTGTCCACAATCTCCTTCGCCGTCCCGTCGAGACCGTCGAAGCTGATGAAATAGCCGCCGTTCGGTTTGGTCCAGCAGGCGATGTCAAGACCCTGGAGGTTCTCCTCGAAGATCTCTTCCACTGCTTCGAACTTCGGGCGGATGATCCCGGCGTGTTTCTTCATATGCTCCACCATGCCGTGGATATCCTTGAAGAATCTCACATGGCGCAGCTGGTTGACCTTATCGTAACCGATGGTCTGATGTTTTAACTGATTCTTAATATCCTCCAGGTTGTTCGGCGAAGTCGCAAGCGCCGCGATGCCGCTCCCGGGGAAAGTGATCTTCGAGGTCGACGCGAACTTGTACACGATATCCGGGTTGCCCGCTCTCTTGCACTCCGCAAGGATCTCAATGAGATAGTCCTGATGGTCCTCGTACAGGTGATGAATACCGTAGGCGTTGTCCCAGTAAATGCGGAAATCCTTCGCGGCGGGTTTCAGGCGGGCGAAGCGTCTCACTGTTTCGTCGCTGTAGGAATAACCCTGGGGATTGGAATACTTCGGTACGCACCAGATGCCCTTAATGGCCTCATCTTCCGCCACCAGCTTCTCGATCGTGTCCATGTCGGGGCCTTCGGTCGACATGGGAACCGGGATCATCTCGATGCCGAAATACTCCGTGATGCCGAAATGCCTGTCGTAGCCGGGCACGGGGCAGAGCCACTTCACTTTGTCCAGCTGGCACCAGGGCGTGTTGCCCATGACGCCGTGCGTGAAGCTCCGGGAGATCTGATCATACATGACATTCAGTGAAGAGTTGCCGTAGATCAGGATATTGTCCGGATTGTTCTCCATCATATCCCCGATCAGGACCTTCGCTTCCTCAATGCCGCCGAGCACACCGTAGTTGCGGCAGTCCGTGCCGTCCTCACAACAGAGGTCCGCACCGCTGGTCAGGGCATCCATAAGACCCATCGACAGATCCAGCTGATCCTTGCAGGGCTTGCCGCGGCTCATGTCGAGCTCCAGCTCCATGGACTGGAACTTGCTGTACTCTTTTTTCAGCGCGGCGATTTCCGTCTGCAGCTCCTCTTTGGACATCGTAAGATATGACTTCATCTATTCTCCTTCCACTCCTCTTGCGGCACCACTGACCTTTCGGAAGGAATGCATTGGCACGTCTTCCAGACCAGGTCCCGGCACCGCGAATTTCGCGGCATCCGCTGCCCGTAATTGTATACAATGATGCAAATTTTGTACAGAGGGAAGACAAGGAATTATTTCATCCAATGCAGCCTGATAAGGATCTTCGCCAGCTTCTCTCCCCCGGGAAGAGAAGTCAGATTCTCTCTCGTCATCGTGCCGGTGCGGATGAGCAGGATGAAATAGACTGCGATCGCGACAACAAGTGCCGGCAGTACCGCGAACAGGTTGACGAAATAGGCTCTGTCCATGTGCAGCACGTGGAGGAAAATTGCGCGAAGTGCCGCGTTCACGGCAAAGGCAGCCGCTCCCATGACGACAGCGCAGAGGAGGGGTTTGACGAACAGGGCGACATAATCCCGCTGCAGTCCCAGATATTTCCTCAGGAAAAGCTCATTCACGACAAAGATCATGAGCGCGTACAGGACGCTGACGAAGACCAGTGTGTACACTGCCTGCTCCACAGGGAAAATAAATAACAGGCCGGCCAGCACGATAGTCTGGATGATGAGCGCGATGCCGGCCGATACGAGGGGCATGTTCATCCTGCCGATCGACTGCAGCGCGGCGTTCGTAATCGTGGAAATGGAATAGAACACGACGGTGATGGCAAGAAGTGCCAGGAGGCTGGCCGCAAGGCCAAGGCTCTCCATCTGCGGGAACATGAGCATTGTGATCGGCTTCGCCAGGACTGCCAGTCCCATGAAGGCAGGGATGGCAATGAGGGCCGTGATCCTGGATGCGCTCGCAACCCTCGTCCTCGTCTCCTCAAGATCCCCCTTCGCAAAGGCCGCGGAGATGCCGGGGATAATGGCGCTGCTCACCGCCGTCGCAATCGAAATGGGAATGTTGGAGATGACAACCGCCTTGTTCGAGAAGATGCCGTACGCCGTCGTCGCCGCGATCTCGTCCATGCCGCGGGCGTGGATCATGATCCGGTAGAAAATTGTCTGGTTGAGGGAAGTGGTGAGGTTCAGAATAAAACCGCTGAGCATGAACGGCGTGATGACAAGGATCGTCTCCTTCATGATCCGACCGTAGCCATCGAGCCTTCCGGAAGTGTCCACGGCAATCAGATCCGCATTTCTCCTCGTGTATCTGTGGTAGCAGAAATACATGAAAATGAGCGCGATGAGAACGCCGGAGCCGGTGCCGAGTGCAGAGCCTGCGGCACCCATCTGTGCCTGCCTCGTCGCATCCTCTCCCGCCGCAAGGCGCATGAGCGCCCAGGCGGCGCCGATGGAGACAATGGCGTTCGCCAGCTGCTCCAGAATCTGTGAAATGGAGGTCTGTACCATGGAGCCGTGCGCCTGGAAATAGCCGCGCAGCGCCGCAAGAATCCCGAAGAGGAAAACCGTCGGCCCGAAGACGCGCAGCACGTTCTCCGCGACTGCCGGCACGAGGAGTCCCGCGCCGAAGAAGAGCAGAAGGCTCGCCGCAAGGCCCACGATCAGGCCATAAATTAATGCGCAGCGAAATATTCTCTGCGCATTGCGTCTCTCACCGACTGCCAGCTTCTGTGCCATCAGCTTCGAAACCGCCGATGGCACACTGTAGCTGGAGACCATGAGTATGATCGAATAAATGTTGTAGGCAGTCCCGTAATACCCGTTGCCCTCATCTCCGATGATAGCGGTAAGCGGTGCCCTGTACAGGAGTCCGATGATCCTCACGATCATACTCGCTGCCGCGAGAATTCCTGCCTGTACCAATACTCCGTTGCGTTTTGACTCTGCCATTCAGTGTAACTTTCTAATTGTTGTTGGTCGCTGGATCGGATTATCCGATGAGCCAGTCGTACATCTGCTGGTACTTGCCCGCGGACTTTTTCCATGAGAAATCGGCCGCCATCGCCCTGTCGATGATCTTGTTCCAGTCTCTCTTCTTGTCGTAATAAATCTTCTCCGCGTAACGTACCGCATGCATCATCTCGTGCGCGTTGTAGTTCGTGAAGGTGAATCCTGTGCCGGTTCCCGCGAATTCGTTGTAGGGCTCGACGGTATCCTTGAGGCCGCCCGTCTCCCGGACGATCGGAACCGTGCCATAGCGCAGTGCCATGAGCTGGGAGAGGCCGCAGGGCTCGAACAGCGACGGCATGAGGAAGGCGTCACTCGCCGCGTAGATCTTGTGCGAGAGATCCTCGGAATAGTAGATGTTGGCCGCCAGCTTGTCCCCGTATTTCTCGTCGAAATAGCGGAACATGTTCTCGTATCTCTCCTCACCGGTGCCCAGGACCACAACCTGGATCGCGTCGAGGGAGAGCATCTCTTCCATCACGTAGGCAATGAGATCGAAGCCCTTCTGATCCGTGAGTCTGGAGACAATGCCAATCATGAAGGTCTTATCGTCCTGTTTCAGTCCGAGCTCTTTCTGGAGGGCCGCCTTGTTGCGCACCTTCTCCTTACGGAAACTGGAAGCGTTGTAGCGGAACGGAATTCTCCCGTCCGTCTCCGGGTTGAACTCGTCGTAGTCAATGCCATTTAAGATGCCGCGCAGGTCGTGGCTTCTCGCATTGAGAATGCCGTCCAGACCCTCGCCGTAATACTGCGTTTTGATCTCCTCCGCGTAGGTCGGACTGACGGTCGTGATCGCGTCCGCGTAAACGATGCCGCCCTTTAAGAGGTTCGCATCCCTGTAGGCTTCCAGCTTGTCCGGCGTGAAATAGTAGCCGGACAGGCCTGTGATATTTTCCACATCCTGCACGTTCCACTTGCCCTGGAAACGGAGGTTGTGTATCGTCATGACGGTCTTGATGCCGTGATAGAACTCGTTGTCCTGGAACCGCTCCTTGAGGTAAACAGGAACCAGGCCGGTCTGCCAGTCGTGGCAGTGAATGAGGTCCGGACGGAAGCCGATGGTCGGCAGCGCGGAGAGCACCGCCTTCGAGAAGAAGGCAAAGCGCTTGATCTCGAACAGCGCGTCATCGGTGTAAGGCTTGTAGGTGTTGAAGAGTTCCTCGTTGTCGATGAAATAATAGATGACGCCGTCCGCTTCCGCCTTCAGAATTCCCACATACATGTTCTTCCAGTCGAAATCCATGTAGAAGCTCGTGACATACTCCATCTTATCCTTCATTTCCTGGCGGATGCAGGAATATTTCGGCAGAAAAACGCGGACGTCATAGTACTCCTTGTCAATTTCCTTGGGAAGCGAACCAACCACATCAGCAAGTCCCCCGGTTTTGATAAAAGGTACCCCTTCCGACGCGACGAAAAGAATGTTCTTCATAGCAGAATCCCCCCATTTTTCTTAAGTTGCGCTGCCAATATTATAACCTAAATCCGCTGCTCCGTATACTGTCTGAGGGCAATGAGACTGTGGAGTCCCAGAAGTTCCCGGACCCGTTCCTCTTCCATTCCAAAGGACAGAAGCCGCGCTGCCGCCGTGTCCCGAAGGCGCTCCGGTGTCACCGGTTCCCGAATACCTGCACGAACGCCATAGTCTCTTACCAGTTTCCAGATGCGCTGCCTTGTAAGAGAGCCGCCGGTTCTGTTCCGGAACAGAATGTCGTCTCTGCCCGTGAAATCGTGACGAAAGGCGTCAATGTAAACCCGCAGTGCGTCTGCTGCGGCATCATCCAGTGGAACACTCCTCTCGTTCTCCGTCCCCGCCTGCACCCGCACCGTGTTGAGGAGGAAGTCAAGATCCCGGATGCGCAGTGGTAAGAGCTCTGTCACCTTCATGCCGGAGGAGGCCAGAAGATACAGGATTGCCGTATCCCGGATGCCGGCTCTCTTCTCTCTTCCCGGAGCTGCAAGAAGGTCGGAGAGCTCCTCCGGGGGCAGCGGCTCCGGCACCTTCCCCTTCCTCGCACCTTTGGCGGATTCGATGTTGCAGAGAGGCTCCGAGGTATCCCGTGGCAGAATCCCGCGCTTTGCAAGGTAATCGAAGAAACCGTGGAGGCTTGCGATCATGCGCCGCACCGTATTCTCCGACGCGCCGGAAGTCTTCAAATCCAGGATGAAATCCTCAAGGAGAGGCTCATCCATCTCCCCAATCTCTGTGATCTGCCATTTCGCAGCAAAAGCTATGAGTTTATTGAGGTCCGCGCGATAGGCTGCGCTTGTATGGGGGCTTAAATGCCTCTCGTTTCTCAGTATGGAAAGATATTCTTCTATGAGCTCTTCGAACAAGATTATCTCCCTTCTGTGTTCCCCTACGTCAAAGGCGGAATGATGATCGCTCATCATTCCGCCTCACAACATTTTCGCGTTTCAGCCAGCCTGGTTATTACTTAGCGTAGTCAGTAACCCGTGATTCACGGATGACATTGACCTTGATCTGTCCAGGATATTCCATCTCGTCTTCGATCTTCTTGGAAATATCATGGGCCAGCAGTACCATATCGGTATCGCTGATCTTCTCAGGAACTACCATTACACGAACTTCTCTGCCCGCCTGGATGGCATAAGAATTACTTACTCCCTTAAAACTGTTGGTGATTTCTTCTAACTGTTTCAGTCTTGACGTATAGGTCTCGAGGGTTTCTCTTCTCGCTCCGGGTCTTGCCGCGGAGATGGTGTCAGCCGCCTGTACGAGGCAGGCGATCAGGCTCGTCGGCTCGACGTCGCCATGGTGGGATTCAACCGCATTGGTCACAACCGCAGCTTCCTTGTACTTGCGGCACAGTTCTGCGCCAAGCTGTACGTGGGAGCCTTCCATCTCATGGTCAACTGCTTTGCCGATATCGTGCAGAAGACCTGCACGTTTCGCCATACGCACATCAAGTCCGAGCTCGCCGGCCATCAGACCGGTCAGCTGTGCTACCTCGATTGAATGTTTCAATACATTCTGGCCGTAGCTCGTACGATAACGGAGCTTGCCAAGGAGTCTTACGAGTTCCGGATGAACGCCATGTACGCCAACCTCAAGGGTTGCCGCCTCACCTTCCTCTTTGATCGTAGACTCAACTTCCTTCTTGGCCTTTTCTACCATTTCCTCGATTCTGGCCGGATGAATTCGTCCGTCCACAATCAGCTTCTCAAGGGCAATTCTCGCAACTTCACGACGAATCGGATCAAAGCCGCTGATGACTACCGCTTCCGGCGTATCATCAATGATCAGATCCACACCGGTCAGAGTCTCGAGCGTGCGGATATTCCTACCCTCACGGCCGATGATCCTGCCCTTCATCTCATCGTTCGGAAGCTGTACTACCGAGATTGTAGCCTCGGCTACATGGTCGGCCGCGCATCTCTGGATGGCGTTGACCACATATTCCTTGGCCTTCTTGTCAGCCTCGTCCTTTGCCTCTGCCTCGATCTCCTTGATCCTGACAGCGGCATCGTGCCTTGTCTCATCTTCAACAGTTTTTAAGAGATATTCTTTTGCCTGGTCGGAGGTCAGACCTGAAATTCGTTCCAGTTCCTGCAGACGCTGTTCACTCAGTTTGGCAGCTTCTTCCTGCTTCCTACGCAGCGAATCTTCCCTGGATGCCAGACTCTGTTCCTTGCGTTCCAGAGAGTCCGACTTCCTGTCGAGAGCCTCTTCCTTCTGCTGAAGCCTGCGCTCATTGCGCTGTGCCTCGTCTCTTCTGTCCTTGATCTCTTTGTCGAGATCGTTCCTGGCCTTGATATTCTCTTCCTTGGCCTGGAGAAGAGCTTCGCGCTTCTTGGTCTCCGCAGTCGAAAGTGCCTCATCAATGATCGCTCTTGCCTTCTTCTCGGCATTGTCGACATTCTTCGCATCTTCCGCGTCGCGACGCTTGTTCGCGATGTACATGCCTGCCGGCAGGGCGATCACAAGGGTCAGGATCACTGCAATGATGATCACAACCGTCATGATACAGGAGCACCTCCTTATTCAATTTTATTGCATAGATATACAGTAATACAAAGGATTCCAGACGAAAGAACCCCAGGGAAATGCATTACTGATAACTCACAACACTTAAATATTAAACGTTTATGGGAAAGGTGTCAATGAGCTGACAGCAGATTGCCCAAAATTTTGCACCCATTCCGCGGCTTGTTTCAGTACAATTTCACTGTTCTTTCATCACCTTGCGTATCGTCTCCATCGCGTATCCCTTTCGCAGAAGGAAGGCTATGGTTTTCTGTATTTCGGCGTAATCTGCGGTATCCAGATCGAAGTGGCGTTTGGCGAGCAGCTGTCGTATCTGCTCTTCCTCCTGCTGCGTGATGACAGCCTCGTTCTCCTCACGATACGCTGCGATGGCTTCCTCGATCACAGTCCCGGGCACCCCCTTCCGGAGGAGATCCTGACGTATCCTCGCAAGACTCCTATCGTTCAAATGGTATTTCAGATAGCTGTCAGATAGCCTTCTGTCGTCAATGTAGTGCGCCTCTTCCATCCGGTCTGCGGCTTCTGTCGCAATATCCTCCGGGTAGCCAGCCCTTGTCAGCTTGTCTATGAGGCCCTGCCTTGCATAGTCCATGTCCTGAAGCAGACTCCCGCACTTTCTGAGCGCACTGCTCTTTTGCTCATCCCGGATCATGTCCCATACATTCTCAGGGATCTCTTCGCCGACACGAAGGTTGTATAAATACACATCTCTATTCGACAGGACCAGGGTCGTATCGTAGTCGATCTCAACCCTGGTCCTCGTTTTGCTCTTTGGTGTCAGTGACGTTACCGTCATACACTCTCCCTCGAAGCGCTATCCGCTAATATTTCCAGTGCCGCGTATTTTGCTGCACTCGCAGCAGAAAATCGCGTACGCGATTACTCGCGAAGGCGATTTCTCACGAATCGGGTCCTCGGCGATGCTTGCATCACCGAGGACCATTTGGAAGGGATGCATCGGCATCCCTTCCAAATTTTACTCCTCCGGCTTAGCTTCGTCCGCCAGAGCAGCCTCCGGCGCGGTTTCGGCCGGTTTCTTCGCGCCATCCGGATCCAGGCCGTAGTGTTCCCTCACGGCGCGGTCGATCTCATAGAGGGTCTCCTGGTGATCTTCGAGATATTTCTTCGTATTCTCACGGCCCTGGCCGATCTTCTCACCCTTGTAGTTGTACCAGGCGCCGCTCTTCTGCACGACATCCGCATTGGCAGCCAGATCCAGCACGTCTCCCGTGTAGGAAATCCCCTTGCCGAACATGATGTCGAATTCCGCTTCCTTGAACGGCGGCGCAATCTTGTTCTTCACAACCTTGACTCTTGTGCGGTTGCCGACCACTTCGCCGCTCTGTTTGATCGACTCAATCCTTCTCACATCGAGGCGGACAGAGGAATAGAACTTGAGTGCTCGGCCACCTGTTGTCGTCTCCGGGCTGCCGAACATGACGCCAACCTTCTCTCGCAGCTGGTTGATGAAGACAACGGTACAGTTGGACTTGCTGATGACGGCTGTCAGCTTACGCAGAGCCTGGCTCATGAGCCTGGCCTGCAGACCGACGTGGGAGTCTCCCATCTCGCCGTCAATCTCCGCCTTGGGCACCAGGGCGGCAACAGAGTCTATGACCACGATGTCGATCGCCGCGGAACGAACCATGGTCTCGGCGATCTCGAGCGCCTGCTCACCGGAGTCAGGTTGAGAGATGTAGAGGTTGTCAATATCGACGCCGATATTCTTCGCGTACACCGGATCCAGTGCGTGCTCTGCGTCAATGAAGCCTGCGATGCCACCGCGTCTCTGTACCTCTGCGATCATGTGGAGCGTCAGTGTCGTCTTGCCGGAAGATTCCGGTCCGTACACCTCGACGATTCTTCCCTTCGGAATGCCGCCGGCACCGAGCGCGATATCCAGCGAGAGCGAGCCGGTCGGCGTCGTCTCCACATCCATCTTATTGGAAGGATCGCCGAGCTTCATCACCGCTCCCTTGCCGTACTGTTTCTCAATCTGGGAGATTGCGGCGTCCAGCGCCTTCAATCTGTCATCATGATCCATTGCCATAATACCCTGCTCCTTCTCTTCCTGTACGTTAATATGTTTCTTCAACATCTTCTAAGTTCCGAATCGTTTTAGAACATGTGTTCGTATTCGTCAGTATAGCATTGCACGCATCCCTTTGCAATCAGAAATCAACCCCGGCCGTCCAGAGCCGGGAACTCTGAACCGGGAACCATCGGGCATGCCCCCGGTGAATCCGTTTCGCCACCGTCATCATAGCCTGCCGCCGATACACGTGACAACCGCCCCGGCACGAACATCCGTCACGCGGCACGAACTGCGGATCGCGGTCATAACCTTCCCTTGCGGGATGGCGGGAATGCCGGAAGCCGGACATTGGGAGTCACTCTGAGGACCGGTAACGTGGATTGCG
>FNQX01000019.1 GCA_900107575.1 Lachnospiraceae bacterium NK3A20
GACAGTTCGGTCCCTATCCGGCGCGGGCGTAAGATGTTTGAAAGGAGCTGTCCTTAGTACGAGAGGACCGGGATGGACAGACCGCTGGTGTATCTGCTGCACCGCCAGGTGCATGAGGCAGGGTAGCCAAGTCTGGCAGGGATAAACGCTGAAGGCATCTAAGCGTGAAGCCCCCCTTAAGATGAGACATCAGAAAGACCCCTTAGAGAGTATGAGGTAGATAGGCCTGAGGTGTAAGTACCGTGAGGTATTCAGCTGACAGGTACTAATAGGTCGGAAGCTTATCCTTAATAATCATTGTGAACTTATTTCTGTATCGGTTTTGAAGGCACGAAAAGGTACTTGAAAATCGCTATTGCGCTTTTCAAATTCGTGCTGTATAGTAACTAAGTACCTGGCCTGGTGGCTCAGTTGGTTAGAGCGCCGCCCTGTCACGGCGGAGGTCGTGGGTCCGAGTCCCATCCGGGTCGTTTAGCTACATCTTTCTGTTAACATGGAGTCTTAGCTCAGCTGGGAGAGCATCTGCCTTACAAGCAGAGGGTCATAGGTTCGAGCCCTATAGGCTCCATTTTTTAATAATCGATAACTGATAGATGTAGCTATACTTTTGCCGATGTGGCTCAATTGGCAGAGCAGCTGATTTGTAATCAGCAGGTTATCGGTTCGAGTCCGATCATCGGCTTAGTACTGGTCGATACAATCGAATAGTATATGGATGGATTCCCGAGTGGCCAAAGGGGACAGACTGTAAATCTGCTGCATACTTGCTTCGGTGGTTCGAATCCACCTCCATCCACTAAGTAGCAATACTTAACACCCAATATCGCGGGGTGGAGCAGTCTGGAAGCTCGTCGGGCTCATAACCCGAAGGTCACAGGTTCAAATCCTGTCCCCGCTACTAAGCCCAGATAGCTCAGTCGGTAGAGCAGAGGACTGAAAATCCTCGTGTCGCTGGTTCGATTCCGGCTCTGGGCACAAGAATCCTGACAGTTTCTGTCAGGATTTTTTTGTATCCTTATTTATTTCCCATGCTACAATGTAAGCGCTTACGGATATGAGCGAAAATAAATAACAGGCCGGCCGGAACTCTTATCCATCACGAAGAGTTGAGGTATGCCGGAGAAGTGCAGGTGTGAGAATGGATTCAGCCAAGATGACCATATTCCTCGCGGGGGACTCAACCGTGCAGAGCTACTCACGCGGTATGGCGCCGCAGTGCGGTTGGGTCTATTATGTCTGGGGGCACAGCTATGAGTTCGGTCAGAATGACAGCTGGAAGATTATTGAGGACTTCTGCAAAGA
The DNA here is from genome assembly GCA_900107575.1 of Lachnospiraceae bacterium NK3A20. Lineage (GTDB taxonomy): Bacteria > Bacillota > Clostridia > Lachnospirales > Lachnospiraceae > CAG-791. Next base: position 1,303 of record FNQX01000019.1, read on the forward strand.
GGTCGGCGGTCAGGAGGACATCTGGTACGCCACGAATATCCAGATCGCGGATTACATGGATGCAGTGCGCCGTCTGCAGGTCGGAGTGAACTCCGACTTTGCCTGCAATCCGAGTGCCATCACGGTGTGGATCTCCGTCGACGATGACAGAATCGTGGAGTGCAAGCCTGGCGTAATCACGCCTCTCTGATCTGTTCACGGTTGGTGAGGCGGCTCTTCGCCGCAAGGGACAGAAGGCACCGCTTTGACGCTCGCAGGGCGAAAACCGGCTATTACCTGAAAAGGTATGCGCAGGAGCGCGACAAAAGACAGCCCCGAAGCCGCGTTGCGACGCCAGCATGAATTCGGGTCATAAAAAAGACAAGTTTGGTCGGTGCCAAACTTGTCTTTTTAATAGCCCGAATTCACACTGTCTCCAAAGCGGCTTCTTGGTCTGCCCTTTCGCCGCTTCCCGCGGATACTTTCGAAGGTTATGACCGGTTTTCGCACCATAGGAAAGGCGGTGCCGCCGTCCCTTGCGGTGAAGAGCCGCAGCCCCCCAAGCGAGATCAGGCAAAGGAGTGCGGTTATGCCAGGTGGCTCACCATGTACTCCGTGATGTGTGCACAGTGAACGGCCGCCTTGCCCTCGAACTCATCGTAGGATTCCTGTACGCTCTCGTCCGCCTTGTCAGAAATGGCGCGGATGATGACAAACGGAATCTTATTGATGTAAGAGGCCTGGGCGATCGCCGCGCCCTCCATCTCCGCACAGAAGCCGTGGAAGTCCCGCATCAGCTGGAGCTTCTTGTCGTGTGAGGAAATGAACTGGTCGCCGGAGATTACCTCGCCCTCGAAGGCCTTCACCTCGGGAGCCGCCTCGGCAACCGCCGTGACAGCCGCGGCACGCAGCACAGGATCGGCAGGGAAAGTGACCGTGCCCATCTGGGGCACCTCGCCCTTTGCGTAGCCGAAGACTGTGGCGTCGACATCGTGATACATCGCGTCCGTGGACACGACAATATCGCCGATATTGATGTCATTGTTGAGAGAACCGGCAACACCGGTATTGATGATGTGGGTTACCTCATAGCAGTCCGCAAGGATCTGCACGCAGCAGCCGGCATTCACCTTGCCGATACCGCTCTGGACAACGACGACATCCGTGTTGCCGAGCTTCCCCTCGCAGAACTCCATCCCCGCGCGGGTTGAAGTCTTCTTATCCGTAATTGTCTCTTTCAATGCCGCGACTTCAACGTCCATCGCGCCGATTATGCCGATTCTCATGCCCTTACTCCTATATGTACTCTTGTTACGCAGGCCTCAAATGCTGGTCCTGTTTCGCAGCGATTCTGCAAAGCGGAATTGTAGCCTGCCTGTCGAGTATCTATTATATATAAAAGGCCCGGAGCAGCAAGTGCCCCGGGCGGTATCAAGCTACATTTATTCGCCGAAGTATCTCTTCAGAAGACCCTCGAAGCCTCTGCCGTGACGAGCCTCATCACGAGCCATTTCGTGAACGGTGTCGTGGATTGCGTCGAGCTTCAGTGCCTTTGCTCTCATCGCAAGATCTGTCTTGTCAGCGGTAGCGCCCTTCTCTGCAGCGGCACGTACCGCGAGATTTTCCTTGGAAGATGCGGAAACAACGTCGCCGAGGAGCTCTGCGAATCTGGAAGCGTGATCAGCCTCTTCGAAAGCAACCTGTCTGAAGAATGCACCGATCTCAGGATAGCCTTCGCGGATGGCAGCTCTGCTCATTGCAAGATACATGCCGACTTCGGAGCACTCGCCGTGGAAGTTCGCGTCGAGATCCTTCTTGATATCCTCCGGAACGTCCTTCGCGATGCCGATGACGTGCTCTGCCGCATAGGAATCTGCGCTCTCATCGACAGCAACGAACTTTGCCTTGGGCTGTTTGCAGACCGGGCACTTCCAATCTTCCGGAAGATCGGCGAACTTCGTGCCTTCCCTGTCCTCATCGTAGATATAGCCACAAACTGTGCATCTGTACTTCATGTTCTTTCCTCCTTGTAGTCCTGGGACCTTCTCCCAGTGTGCTGTGTTCTTCCGTCCTGTGGGTAACTCTTGCTGCAACCGAAGCATCAGCGCGAAGCCACATCGTCAGCGGGCGCCTTCTGTTTTCCCTTGAGACAGTCCGCGCATATTCCGTGGAAATTCACGGTGAAGCCTTCGATTTTACCGGAGAAATTTGTTGCGGCGTCAGCCAAGATCCGGTCGGTGTCGAGGCCGCCAATATCAAGGATGCGTCCGCATTCGGAGCAGATGAAGTGGTTGTGTTCGCGCACCTGTGGATCGAAATGGATGATCCCGTCGCCGACGTCCACAGTGCGCACCTTGCCAATGTCCCGAAGGAGCATGAGGTTGCGATAAACCGTGCCGAGGCTTAGGTTGGGATAATCCTTTCTGACACTGTTGTAAACGACATCCGCGGTAGGGTGGTCGGTCCGATCTTGCAGGAATTCCCAGATAGCCTGCCGCTGCTTGCTGTATTTCAGCGCCATTGCAAATCCTCCCGGCCTTCCATTCGTTCGAATGTCAAGCCATGTATAAAACAGTAACGATTACGGTTATTATTATCTGCCGAAAGCAGCGAGTTAGTCAACTACAACATGAGGACAACATTGTGCGCCCCCATGGTATAATCATAAGGGTTACGGGGTTCTCTGCGCTTTCCACGCCGGAAAACAGCAGGAAGGAGTGTAGCGTGTCGTTCAAACGTAAACTATTTCTGGCATTTTCCATTGTGATTATTCTGCCGATGATCCTGGTCACGATTTCCTTTGTGGGAATCGGCGGTTTCGTGCGCAGCGCCGGCGGCCGGATTCCGGATTACGCTGACCTGCACAACGACAAGATTTTCCTCGTCGCGATGTTCATTTCCATGCTGGTGATCCTGATCTGCACGGGAATTCTGCTCGTTCAGTGGCTCAAACGCAGTATTTTCCAGCCGATCAAGGAGCTCGACATCGCGATGAACAACATCCGCGATGGGAATCTCGAGTACATGCTGCAAACCAAGGAAAAGGGCGAAATCGGCGAGCTGTATCAGAATTACGAGGACATGCGGCTGCGGCTCAAGGAGTCCGCGGACGAGAAGCTGGAGAATGAGAAGAATGACAGGGAGCTGATCTCCAACATCTCTCACGATCTCAAGACCCCCATCACGTCGATCAAGGGCTATGTGGAGGGCCTGATGGACGGCGTCGCGAACACGCCGGAGAAACAGTCCAAATATCTCCATACGATTTACAATAAGACGAACGACATGAACAACCTGATCAACGAGCTCACCATCTACTCGAAGATCGACAGCAACAAGATTCCCTATAATTTCCAGCGACTCAACGTTTCGGACTATTTCGCGGACTGCGTGGAAGAGATCGGCATGGACATGGAATCGCGCGGGATCAAGCTCAACTACAGCAATCTCGTCTCGCCCGCAACGCTCATTGTCGCGGACCCCGAGCAGCTGAAGCGCGTGATCAACAACATCGTGAGCAACAGCGTCAAATACATGGACAAGAAGGACGGCCGCATCGACATCCGCATCCTGGATGAGCAGGACAGCGTCCGGGTTGAAATCGAAGACAACGGCAAGGGCATTTCGCCGCGGGACATCCCGAATATTTTCAACCGTTTCTTCCGTGCGGACAGCGCGAGGAATTCGTCGAAGGGCGGGAGCGGCATCGGTCTCTCCATTGTGCGCAAGATCATTGAGGATCACGGCGGCTACATCTGGGCGACCAGCAAGCTGGGCGTGGGCACCTGTATGCATTTCGTGATCCGCAAATACCATGAGAACAACAAGGCGGAAAAGGAAACGGTCGACGGGAGCGCGTCGGCCGGCAGACACGCATCACATAGAAAGGGCGGGATGATATGAGCAGAATTCTGATCGTGGAAGATGAAGATTCAATCGCGGATCTCGAGAAGGATTACCTGGAGCTGTCGGGGTTCGAGGTAACCATTGAAAATAATGGAACAGACGGCCTCAAGGCGGCGCTCGGGGAGGACTATGATCTCGTCATCCTGGATCTCATGCTGCCGGGCATCGACGGCTTCGAGGTGTGCAGGAGAATCCGGGAGGAGAAGGACATTCCGATCCTCATGGTCTCCGCGAAGAAGGATGACATCGACAAGATCCGCGGTCTGGGCCTTGGCGCGGACGACTACATGACGAAGCCGTTCAGCCCCAGTGAGCTCGTCGCGAGGGTCAAGGCGCACCTCGCGCGCTATGAGAGGCTCGTCGGCGCGGGGCAGAAGACGAATGATGTCATTGAGATCCGCGGCCTCAAGATCGACAAGACGGCAAGGCGCGTCTGGGTCGACGGCGAGGAGAAGAACTTCACGACCAAGGAATTTGACCTTCTCGCCTTCCTCGCCGAGAACCCGAACCATGTTTATACGAAGGAGGAGCTGTTCCGCCAGGTCTGGAACATGGACTCCGTGGGCGACATCGCGACCGTGACCGTGCACATCAAGAAGATTCGCGAGAAGATTGAGTACGACACCAGCAAGCCGCAGTACATCGAGACGATCTGGGGCGTGGGCTACCGATTTAAGATCTGAGAAATCTATTTTTATACCCCCGGAGATGCAAGCCCTTGGGCTTTTGCTTCGGGCGGTACGGAACAGATATCTGAAATGTTATGGAGGAGTTGGAAAGGCCAAGGCAACATGACACATGATATGACGCAAGGGAGATTGTTCCCCCTGCTCGTGAAATTCACGATTCCCCTGGTGCTGGGGAATCTCCTTCAGCTGACCTACAACGCGGTCGACAGCATTATCGTCGGCAGATTCGTCGGCGCAGACGCGCTCGCCGCCGTTGGTACCAGCAACCCTCTGATGACGCTGATCGTACTGTTCCTCAACGGGATCTCCCTCGGTGCCGGCATCCTCATCGGGACGATGTACGGGGCGAAGCAGTATGACAGGTTAAAACGCCAGGTCTCCACGGGCATGGTGGCGGGCATGATCTTCTCGGTCGTGCTCTCTGTCATTTTCATCCTGACGGCAGCGCAGATCCTTAAGATCATGCAGATTGACCCATCCATCCTGGATGAGGCGGTGCGATATCTGCGCGTCATTTCGGTCGGCCTGATCTTCACCTTTATTTATAACTACCTGGCATCGACGCTGCGCGCGCTGGGAGACTCGAGATCGCCGCTGTATTTCCTCGCGATCAGCGCGTTTTTGAACATTTTCGGGGACCTGCTCTTCGTCGTGAAGCTGCGGATGGGCATCGAGGGTGCCGCGATCGCGACGGTCGTATCTGAGGCCCTCTCGGGGGTTCTGTGCTGGATTTACATCATCCGGAAGATCCCGATTCTGAATCTCAGGCGCAGGTGGCTGACCTTTGACCTGAGCCTTTTGAAGCTCACGGTGCAGTACGGCTTCGTCTCTGCGATGCAGCAGGCGACGGTACAGTTGGGCAAGCTCGGCATCCAGACGATTGTTAACACAATGGGCGTCGAATCCACAGCGGCCTTCAATGCCGTCAACCGCGCCGATGACTACGCGGTGGTCGTAGAGCAGAATATCGCGCACTCGATGACGTCGGTCATGGCGCAGAACCGCGGCGCCGGACAGATGAGCCGGGTACGCACCTCTTTCCGCTACGGCCTGTATCTGGAGCTTGCCTACGGTGTGTTCTCCGGCATTGTATTCTTCGTCTTTGCCGTGCCGCTCATGCAGCTATTCACGACGGATACGGAGGTCGTGCGGATCGGTGCGGGATATCTGCGGCTCATCGCGTTCATGTACATTCTGCCGGCGATCACCAACGGCGTGCAGGGATATTTCCGCGGCATGGGGGATCTGAAGATCACGTTGATCTCGAGCCTCATTAACATGGGCGTGCGTGTCGCGGCGGCGATTCCGCTCGTCTTCGGCCTGCACATGGACATGGAGGCCATCCCGTGGTCCTATCTCATCGGCTGGGGGGCGATGATGACCTACGAAATCCCGTACATGATCTACATGATGCGCAGGCATAAGGACGATACCGGCGCGGTTTCCATCTGATCTTCGCCCGGCAGCCCGCCCCGTCTGACGATAACTTCTATGTCCGTGGGGCGGGGGATTCCCGCATCGTGGGTTCAGGAGCCGCTCTGAGGCTCGTAGTGTGGACTTCGGGTATTACCCGCCTGTATGCGTCATCAGCCAGGCCGGAGTTCGGGAGCTGCGGCTAGCTGTGTGGATTGCGGTCATAAGTCCGGAAGGGACGCATCGGCGTCACTTCCGGACTAATAGCCACAATCCACCCTGCGAGGGCGTCGCAGCAGCTCCCGAATCTCCGATCCTGTCTTCCTCGCATACGGGAGGGTTATGCCCGACGTCCACATGGCCGACATGCGGCTCCCGACACCCATGACACGGGGAGCCACCGACCCCCGGATTATAAAATCATGCCGTCAGACGGGGCGGGCTGCCGGGCAGAATTCAGATGGAAACCGCCCACGAATATTTGGAGGAGTTATGGACTGCGAAACGTGCAGCAACTACGAATGGGATGAAGAAGCCGAGGAATATTTCTGCTCGGCTGATATTGATGAAGATGATTACGCCCGGATGATGCAGGAAGAGAGAGGACATCACGCAAGGTGTCCGTACTGGCAGTCGGGCGATGAGTATGTCGTTGTCGCGCACCAGGCATTCAGTCACGGGCCGAATCCCGACAGGGAAGACGCAAAGTCCGGGGCAAGATATACGAGAGTTACACCTGGGAAGGAGTTCGGCGGCAAATGATCCATATCGTACTGCATGAACCGGAAATTCCGTTCAATACCGGCGCTATCGCGAGAACCTGTGTGGCGACAGGCTCTGCCCTGCATATAATCAAACCCTACGGCTTCGTCATCAGCGACAAGATGATCCGGCGGGCCGGCATGGACTACTGGCCGAAAGTGGACCTCCACGAATATGTCGATTTCGCAGACTTCCTCTCGCAGCACCCGGAGCTGGATACCGGCAGAGCGCTGACAGGGCGGGGAGAGACGCACGGCACGAAGCCGAAGCTCTGGTACGCGACGACAAAGGCGCACCAGACCTACAGCGATGTGACCTTCGGACCGGATGACTACATCATGTTCGGCAAAGAGTCGGCCGGTATCCCCGAAGAAATACTGACAGAGCACGAGGAGAACTGCATCCGCATTCCCATGTGGGGAGAGATTCGCTCCCTGAACCTGTCCAATTCTGTCGCGATCATCCTCTACGAAGCCCTTCGACAGAACGGCTTCGAGGCACTGTCGCAGACGGGGGATCTGCACCGCCTGCACTGGAGAGATGAAGCCGCGCTGCATCTTCCGAAGAGAGACTGAGAGACCAAGCTATGCTGTTCAATTCCTACATCTTCATCCTGATCTTCCTGCCTCTGTCACTGGCGGGGTGGTTCGGGCTCAATCAACTGCATCATGAGAACGCAGCCAAGGTCTTCCTCATCCTGATGTCGTTCTGGTTCTACGGCATGTTCGGGACACAGTTCATCCCGATCCTTTTGGTCTCGGTGTTCGCCAATTACGGCTTCTCCCAGCTCTCGGACCGGATCGCGCAGAAGGCGCTCCGGCAGGTTCTGGAAGCCACCATGGAGGCAGGTTACGACAACGAGAAAGGGAGCAGAACTGATGCAGCAGGTGGCTGGAGCGAGGGCGACCACTCCTATGATGAACCAGCCTCTGCTGAGAGCGAGGAAGCTTCGGGGGCTAGAGAGGAGAGAGCCCGGAGAGAGAGATATCCCGAGGAGAGATACGATGATCCGTCCCTCGATGAGATCCATCAGGACATCATGGACGCGGCGAACCGGCAGCAGCACGTGCTGATGGTCTTCGGTATTCTCTTCAACGTGCTCTTCCTCGCCGTGTTCAAATACGGAGACTATCTTCTCTCGGCGCTATCGCAGCAGCTGCCCTGGATCACGGTCGGCGGACAGGTGTTCTCCATCCCGGAGAGTCTTGGGATCGCGCTGCCGGTGGGCATCAGCTTCTACACCTTCAGCCAGATTTCCTTCATCGTGGACCGCTGTCGTGGCGAAGTGGGACAGGATGATTTCCTCAACTACTGCACGAGTGTTGTTTTCTTCCCGAAGCTCGTCGAAGGCCCGATCACGGGCTACAACGAGATCGCTCCGCAGTTCCGGGACCCGGAGCGCAAATTCTTCCGCCCCGATAATTTCACGCGCGGCTTCGCCTTATTTGTTTTCGGTATGGCGAAGAAGCTGCTGATCGCGGACAACCTGGCGCCCGCGGCGGATTTCGGCTTCGCGAACACCTACTACCTGGACACGCTGACGGCGATCGCGACGCTCATGGCGTACGCGTTCCAGCTGTATTTCGACTTCAGCGGGTACATCGACATGGCAACGGGCACCGCGCAGATGTTCAATATTGAGCTGCCGCTGAACTTCGACTCCCCCTACAAGGCGGTGTCGTTTGGGAGATTCTGGCAGAAATGGCACATGTCGCTCACCCGGTTTTTCACGAAGTACATTTACATTCCGCTCGGCGGCTCGAGGAAGGGCACCGTCCGGACAATGCTGAATGTCATGATCGTTTTCATTTGCAGCGCGCTCTGGCACGGGACCGGCTGGACCTATCTCTACTGGGGCGTGATCTCCGGCGGGCTTGTGATCCTATCGAACAACCTGTTCCGGGGGAGGGCGGAGCGCGCCCGGGGGCCGATTGCGGTGCTCCTTCTGCGGCTCCTGAATTTCGTGATGTTCGCGTTCACGTTGGTGTTCTTCCGCTCGCAGTCGATCGAATACGCGCTGACCATGCTGCGCAAATTCGCTTTCCCGACCTGGCCCGGCTTCCTCTTCCGTATGACGAACCAGCTGGACCTGCCGGAGCTCTACATCGTGCAGAAAGCGGTCAGCCTCTACGCACCCGGGGCGGCCAATGCCGTGCATCTCGAGGCCTTCCTCATCCTCCTCGCGATCTGCGTCGTGCTGGTGAATGGCAAAAGGAATGCGTATGAGATTGCGCAGAACATGGAGATGCGAAAGGGTACGGCGATCCTCATAGGTGTTCTGGCCGCCTGGTGTTTACTCTCTGTGACAGGCGTCACAACATTCCTGTATTTCAAATTCTGAGGCGGTTGATCCATGCTACGTAAACCGAAATATGAGAGAAGTGTATACAGTTCCTTCTGCCGGACGATGTTCGGCGTCGCGGGCACGCTCCTGATGCTCTCGGCGGCGCTCGTCGCGGTGTTCGATCCGTTCTATCATTACCACAGGCCGCTTGCGCAGCTGGGACTTCGCGCGGTGCAGACGGAGAAGGAATATCAGGTGCCCGGGGCGCTGCGGCATTTTGATTACAACGCAGTGCTCGCCGGCTCGTCCGTCGTGGAGAACAACGACAATGCCTGGTTCGATCAGGCTTTCGGAGCGAAAACAATTAAGGCCGTCCGTTCTTATGGTGGCGTCGCGGACCTTTGCTGGTACCTGGACCTTGCGTTCGCATCCCACAACCTCGTGGACAAGGTTTTCTTCAATCTGGACCCGGCAGCTCTGATCGCGGCGCCGGAGACGACTTTCGACGCGGCAGGGGCGCCATGGTACCTCTACAATGAGAATCCGTTTGACGATGTGAAATACCTGTTCAACAAGACGGTGCTCCTGGAGAAAATTCCATACATGATCGCGCAGTCGAGGAGCGGGTACGATGAGAATCTCTCTTACAACTGGGCGGAGGGCAAGGATTTCTCCCAGTCGGGCGCGCTCAGCCAGTATTACCGGAGGCGGGACACGTCGCAGATGAAGCCGGTAGAAACTTATGCGGAAGAGACGAGGGGCAACATCGCGCTTCTTGTCGCAGAGGTGGAGAAGCACCCGGATACCCAGTTCTATTTCTTCCTGCCGCCGTACTCGGCGCTGTGGTGGGATGACGCGATCCGCGCGGGCGAGAGGGATGCCTACCTGTGGAGTGAGGCGCAGGTGATCGCGGCGCTCCTCCCCTATGAGAATGTGAAGGTATATGATTTCCAGGCGGAAGAGGGGATCGTGGCCAACCTCGATAACTACATGGATACGGTGCACTTCAAGCCGGAGATCAACAAGGTGATCATGGATGCGCTGGCGAGTGACCAGGATCGTGTGACCATCGCAGATTATCAGAACGATATTGAGAAGACGAGACTGATGTCGGAACAGCTGCAGGGAACGATCATCCACCGGCTGGAAGGCCAGGGCCTGTTCCAGTATGAGTGAGAATCCAAGTTCGACCCTGCGAGCTGGAAAGTTCAGTGTGCATCTGGTGAAGGCACAAATTGTGACTTCACCAAGTAAAACCATGTTCTTCTACTAAACTTAGTCTACGACAAGGGTGTAGTTGTCGATCGCCTGGTATACCCCAAATTTCATGCCGACATCCCGCATCGTGCCGCAGAAGGTGAAACCAAACCGTTCATGGAGACGGGCACTGGCTTCGTTCCCGGAGGTGATGACGGAGACCACGAGGTGTGTTCTCCCATCTTCCTTCGCAAGCTCCAGAATTGCGCGCATCAGCGACGTCGCGATGCCGCGCCGCCGGTAATCCTGATGGATGTAGACGGAGAGCTCGACCGTCGAAGCGTAGGCCTCCTTCTCGCGGTAGGGGGAGAGAGAAGCGTAGCCCACGACCACCTCACCCGAGGCAGCATTACCCGCGATCGTGCCGTCTGCGGTAGCATTACCTGCGGTTGCACCATCTGGGACAGCATTACCTGCGGCTATATTGTCCCCGATGGCATTGCCTTGGACCACATCGCTCGCGACGGCCACGATGAGCGGGTGATTGTCCTTGTTATGCAGCTCGAACCAGGCCGTGCGATCTGCCAGATCCCGCGGATGCAGGTCAAGCGTCGCTGTGCCGTGTTCCACCTCATAATTGTAAATCTGGGCCAGTGCGGGGATGTCTTCCCGTGCGGCGGTACGGATGCGGATGGAGTTCTCGCCGGCTAGATTTGATTTTTCTGTACTCATGAAGTCAGGCTCCTTCTATTCTCGTTGAAGATTTTTGACGCTTACGTCAAAAATCTTCATTGGGAGGCTAGTCATTCACTGCCTCGTCCGCATCTGCCACAGCAACCTCGGTAGTTTCTGCCGCCTTGTCTTTCTTGTCCTTTGCGCGTTTCTCGTGCGCTTCCTTCCCGGTGTAAACGTAATAGATGTCGCGGTGATCGTAGATCGCGTGCCAGGAGTTGTCGGCGCCCGCGGTGACGCAGATATAGTGCTGGCCGTCGTCCGCGACCTCATAGCTGACGCTGCAGGCCCTGGCGCGGCTGACATAGCCGGTTTTCGCCGAGAATACGAGGCCGGGCACGTCCTGACTTGCGATGCGGCGGAGGAACCGGTTGGAGACGGTGATGCCCGCCGGATGAGCGTCGTTCGTGAATCCTGTCGTGTACTGCACGGTAGAGAGGATGGTCCACGCCAGCTGATTGTGTGTTACTGCACGCATAATGACCGCCATGTCGAGCGCGGTCGTGTAGTGGTCGTCATCGTCCGCGCCGATGTCGTTGGTGAAATGTGTATCCAAGAGGCCCAGTTCATTCGCCTTCCGGTTCATGAGTTCGACGAAAGCAGCATCGCTCCCTGCCACGTACCGTCCGAGCGCGAGCGCCGCGTCTGCCCCGGAAGGCAGCGCCGTACCCCAGAGGCAGTCACGGACCGTCACGACTTCCCCCGCGTGGAAACCGACCGCGGACAGATTCCCCGCATTGACGGCAGCCAGGATGTCATCGGTGATCGTGACAGTATCGTTTAAATTCTTCCCTTCCAGCTGCTCCGCCGCGACGAGCAGCGTCATGACCTTTGTCATGGAAGCGGGGTACATCCGCTCGCCGGCGTTTCGCTGTGCAATAATCTTGCCGGTGTCCACGTTGACGAGCACGGCGTAATCGCTGTCGATGCTCTTGAAGGCGACGGTATCGTCATCCTCCTTGAAAACAGCAGGCGCCTGTGCATCTTTGGCATTCCCCTCCGCCGTGTCTGCCTGCGGGTCGGAAGCATCGCCCTCCGCAGCAGCATCAGGCGTAGCGGTGGCCTCGGGCGTGGCATCGGCGGTGTTCAATTCCGCAGCAGTCTTAGAGGCATCGGAAGCCGCCGCGTATCGCGAATCAGCCTCGTATTCCGCCCTGTGCTCCTCGCAGTAGTACGCGCGGCTGGTGGCGTCCGAGACGACCAGCGTGCCCTCGTTGGTGCAGTTCGTGGCGCTGCAATAGTGTTTCACATTCGCTTCATCGGTCGCGTTCGCGAAATACGGATTGCCGCCTCTGGCAAGGTTCAACGCCATCTTGGCGCGGAAGCCGTCCTTCACAAGATGAATGATATTCTCGTCTGTCACCTGGTGCCACGCGCGGTGCTGAGGGAACTCGATCGGCTCCATGCTGTCCGCGAATACCTTCTCGGTGGTCACGGCCGCGTAATCTTCCTTGAAAACAGCAGACAGGGCGATCTCGCGATCCTGCTCAGAGTCCAGTTCCCGCCCGCCGTAGGAGAAGGTGAAGGTCAGAGGGTCCGGTTGGTTGTAGAAGACATAGTTCCACATACCGGAACCGAAATACTGCGGCTGAATGTCACCCGCGGAGAAATCCTCCTGCATGGAAAGAGCGGGCGCCCCCTTGCCGGGCACGATGTTGGAGTGCACCCAGAGGTAGGAGACGGCCTTGTCGGATTCATGGCCAGCGTTATCCATGAACGGCGCCGCGTAAACGGCATCGAATGCGCTGGCAGCATAGGCAGCGAGTGTCGGGGCCTCCTTGTAATCACCAAGCAGGGTCAATGTCGCTGCCGCGGATTTGAAATCATAGCGATCGAGCTGGGCGAGCGCAAGGGTGTAGCGCGCCTCCTGCAATGCATCCTGCGCGCCTTCGTAGTCCCCGAGCTTTTCGAGCTCAGAGATGGCATTCTCTACCTTACCTTCCTGCACGAGGAGCTGGGCGCGGCCGAGCTTGGCCTTCTGGATCAGATCATCCCTGCCCTCATAGCTCTCGTCCAGTGCCGCCAGCGCATCCAGCGCGGGATTGAACTCTCCCTCTTCGATTGTGTGATCAATTTTCTCCAGTGTTACCGTACGCGCGAGAGTGGCGGAATCCTTGTAGTTCCCCAGCGTCTCGAACAGCGCAATGGCGTCATCGTACTGCTCACTCTCACGCAGGGAGCCGGCCTTGCGGTAATTGGCCTCGTTAATTCTTGCATCCGTATCGAGGTAGCGGCCGATTGGCTGCGCGGCTACCTGCTGATACAGCGCGATGCCCTCGTCATATTGGCCGTTGACCGTCAGGACATTGGCCCGGTGGAAACGGTAGAGCGGCAGCAGCACCAGCAACCCGATTGCCATGACGAGCGCCACGAGAATGACCAGGGCCGCGGCCTTGAGCGCCCGGAGGCTTTTCTTCTTCGCGGGTTTCCCGCCTGTATGCCCGGCATCCGAGCTGTGCCTTGCAGCAGAGTTCTCTCTGTCGAGAGCAGCCGATCTATGCTCATTGCGTGAGGCAGTTGAGTTTCGCCTTGCGGTTACCTTGTGGTCGATATCTGGCTCTGGTGCAGATTTTTCGAACTGATCTGTAAGCGCTTTGTCAGCTATACTCTTGGCTTGTTTATCAGGTCTCTCCTCCGAGAGTTTGGCAGTGACATCGCTCTCCAGCGCGTCGAGCTCGCCGAGGATGTCTTCCAGATTCACAGTCTCGGTCGTGAAAACGGGCGGATTCGCGTGATTATTGTTGGCGGCATTGCCCGCGGATGGATTCCTGCTCGCATTATTCCGGTTCGTCGTATCCTTGCTCATCCTGCGTCTCATGCCTCCTCTCTTTATCTATATGGTCAGCGATATATGTGCCTCTCCTGCATCTGTTCCGTACAGCCCGAAGCAAAAGCCCGAGGGCTTGCTGCTGAGGGCGTACCAAAGTAGATTTTCAGCAGACAGGCGGCCGCAATCACGTTTATCAGAATCGCTGCGAAGGGAAAATTTGAGCATCCCATGTCCTGCCCTTTACGGAACGCGACCGCCCCGCCTTTAGCGGAACGCTACCGTCTTGCCTGCCTGCGCGATGGCGATGTAGGTCTTGCCGCGGTTCAAAGTGATTTCGTTGCCCGCGTCGTCGTAGTATCTCGTCGGCTCGTGGTCAATCGTCTTCCACCAGTTGATGTGGATCGCCTTGCCGCGCGTGAAGAACCAGCCGTCCATCTTCGTGCCCAGCATGTCCATGCCGAGGTACCCCTTCCGGTCGAGCTGGCGCCATGTGACGTTCTGCACGATGACGTTGGAGAAAGTCAGCTGCCTGCCGTTCATGCCGTCGACCTGTTTCTGACCGAGGATGTATTTATAGTAGAGCCCGTCCGCGGCGTTGTAGGTCAGTCTCGACTTCGTGTATTCGAAAACAGGAGACAGGTCGATCTCCACGGCTTTCTGCGCTCCCGCCCCGTACTGGGACAGGTCGTTGATGCCGTCGGCGAAATGGAAATGATAGTGGTTGTAGTAATCGGCACGCAGCGCCTCGGGATAGCCGAGCTGTTTCATCGCCTTGCTGATGCCGGTGGATGAGATGTAAGCGTTGTGCGGTGCCTTCCTGTCTTTGGTGCGGTACATGCGGGAAGCACCGGGCGCGCGGCCGCCGACGCCGTACTCATAGGTGCCGGAGAGATTCTGGATGTCGTCTTTGTCGATGGTGCCCTTCATGTAAGCAACACCGCCGAAATGGATCAGGATGGGGTCCCATTCCTTGGCCGCGTAAGTGTAGTACAGGCGGCAGGAGCGGAGATTTCCGATCCTCTCCATGCCCTTCCAGTCGTTGATGATCGCCATCTGCCGGGAGATGCCGCCTTCCTCCATCATTTCGTAGAGGACATCGGCGCGGCTGATCCCGTAGTTCGGCTGGCAGGCGGCGTCCGTGGGCATCATGACAGCGATGGGGCGCTGGTTCGCGAGAGCCTCTGTTGTGGGCAGTCCCGTGTAAACAGAAGAAAGGCTCTCTTCATGGATTGTGCCGCCAACGAGGGGAGCTCCTGTCGCAGCAGGGCTGTTGCCGGAAGCGCTCTCGCGTGTCAGGGCTGCGGCAGCAGCCGCGGCATCGACATCCGCGCTTTTTCCGGCGTCATCGTTACCCGCAACCTCCTCGGCGATCTGGTAGTGTCCCAGGAATTTGCCATAGTAGTTCGCAAGGGAATAGCTGTAGATCCCAAGGGGTTCCGGTGCGCCCAAAGGCTTTGCCGCGTAAGCACTGGAGAGCTTCTTCTCATTCATAACATCCGCGTCGACCTTTGCCTTGTAGGCGGTGACATCGAAAGCAGCATTGCCCCTGCGTCCCTGGCTGATGCCGATTTCCACGAAATGGCGCAGCAGCTCCGGCGGATTGTTGCCGATGGTCTGCTGCAGGTCCGGGTTGTTGTCATAGTAATACTGCGCGTCGAATACCGGGCTGTAGTCCCTGCCGTTGTAGGTTGTCGCCGTTACGGTGGCAGCGGGCCGCCCGTCAATGTAAGGGTTGTTCAGCGCGGCGGTCAGCGTGTTGTAGAACTCGTCGGCATAGCCGCGGCGGGAGAGATAGTCGGCCGCGTAGTCTTTGAGCTCCTGGTACTCGAATCGGTAGCCGTTGTCGAGGAACTGCTCGAGATTGCGGTAGGTGTTGATGATGAGCTCGAGCGTGAGATTACGGCTGTCGTGCTGCTCGCCGGAGGTGAAATCCCAGTAGGTG
This sequence comes from Lachnospiraceae bacterium NK3A20, assembly GCA_900107575.1. Classification (GTDB taxonomy): domain Bacteria; phylum Bacillota; class Clostridia; order Lachnospirales; family Lachnospiraceae; genus CAG-791. Next base: position 16,977 of record FNQX01000019.1, read on the forward strand.
TTCTCAATTCTGGTGAGATACAGAGAGGACCAGGCGTCGGGATCGGGATTGCCGGTGAAGCCCTGCATCAGGGCATTGTTCGTGAAGGTTTCGTTGCGGACGATCGCGCCAAGCTGGACACTCCCTGCAGCGGCATTCTGAGAATTTGCAGGAGCGTTTTGTGTGCTCCCCGCAGCGGAGGCTGGAACAGCTCTCGAAACATTAGCGGCCTCTGTGCTTTGCGGCACAGAACTCATGATGTCAGTTGCGGCATGGACAGAGCTGCCGGCGCACGGCAGGAGAGAAGCGGCGGTCACAACGGCCAGGGCCGCGCCAAAGAGACGATGGAGCCTGCTGTTTTCACAGTGATTTCTCATGCAAACCTCCTCGAAATATTTCTACTGGAGAAACCCGGCGGGTGGAATTATGATGGGAATATCATACGTAATAAATACTATCATACTACTATTTCACGTCGGAAAGGATGGCAATATGGACGGATGGTACAAAAGCGGCGAGGCGCTCCTGTCGCAAATGCGGGAGACGAAGCTGCCGGACCACATGCTCGCGATCTGGTATCTGGGGCAGGCGGGGATTGCGGTGAAGGCGGGCGATCTGTTGTTCGGCATTGACCTGTACCTGCGGGATACGGACCGGCGCCTCCTGCCGCAGCCGTTTACGCCGGAGAGCGCGGGAGAGATTTTCGACTATGTTCTCTGCACGCACGATCATGAGGATCATCTGGACGCGGTGACGGTCGAGGGGATGGCGAGATCTTCCAATCGGGCGAAATTCATCGTGCCTGCGCCGCACGTGCATGTGCTGCGGGAGCTTGGCATATCCTCTGAGAGAATCCTCCCTGCTCACGCATGGCACCCTCTGGAAGCCGGTGGCATCAAGCTCCTCCCGACACCGGCGGCGCACGAGGAATTCGAGTTCGACGAGAACGGCGATTACACCTGTCTTGGCTTCATCCTGGACTTCCCGGCGGGGAGGCTCTATCACGCAGGCGACACCATCGAGTGGGAGAGCATGGTGGAGGATCTGAAGCCGCAGAACATCGACATCATGTGCCTTCCGATCAACGGCTCCGACTGGAAGAGGAAACATCAGAACATCATCGGCAATCTGAACAGCCGGGAGGCCGCTGACATCGCAGACGATTGCGGCGCGGACCTCGTCATTCCGCTGCACTTCGATATGTTCGAGGGAAACGGCGAGAATCCCGCGCACTTTGCGGACTACATGTTCCGGGACCACAAGGGCCACCGCTTCCACATCTTCGCGCCGGGGGAGCGGTATCTATATATGAAGTGATGCCTGAGTTCCATACACTTCCGCTCCTTACAGCCACATGCTCCCGTTGCCCGGATGGAGAGAATCGGGAATCTCTGCTCCTGCCGCAATCTCATTCAGCGTATCGATCACGCGGTGAGCCGCGGCCTCATTCCTGGAATTGTAGCGGCTGCCTGAGGTTTTTCCCATCTGCATTTCGGGGTTCTCTTCCATGAGTTCCGGTGTGGCCTGCGGGGCAGCAGGGGCCGGACTGTTATCATTCCCTGACTGGCGGCGGTACTCCCTGGGTGTCATCCCATAGTGGCGGACGAATAGCTTCGTATAATAACTCTGCTGCGTGAAGCCACACTGGGCGGCGACTTCCGCAATGCTGAGCGAGGGGTTGCTGTGCAGATAGAGTTTGCTCACGTCCAGACGATAGTCATTCGCGAACTCGATCGGCGACTGGTGCAGGTATTTGCGGAACAGCGCACAGCATTTGCTGCGGCTCACACTCCCGGCTTCCGCGATCGCATCCAGTGAAATGACACCGGAGAAATGCAAGTGGATGTAAGCGATCATGGAGCGCAGAATCTTCTCATCCGGTTGTGTGCGGCTGGTTGTCGTCTCCGAACCCGGCTGACCGAGGCGGTAGAGCATTGAGAGAATCAGGTGCAGATAGCCGACCACGGCCAGCGGATAGCCCGGAATCCGATCCTGGTAGAGCTCGAGCATGCGGTTCACCATCCGCAGTATTGTCCGGCGATCCAGCGTATCTTCCTGCATCAGGATATAGCCGGGGTGCGCGTCGTCCAGGAGGGCCGACATCATCTCGCTTGCGACCGACATATCGGTAACGAAAATCTTCGGGCTCGCCAGAATCGCGATGAATTCGCAGTCGCCGCCATCAATGGAACTGAGCTGATGCGTGCGGCCCACATTGATTGCCATGACATCGCCGGGCCGCAGGATGATCTTCTGTGCGTGGATCAGGATCTGCATCTGCCCGGAAACGATCGAGACCAGCTCGAAACTGTCATTCCAGTGTGGCAGAATCTGGCTGCCGAAATCGGAGAGATGGTCCAGATGGACCGAAACGGGGAGCTTCGGAATGTTGTAGTGCTCCTCCAGGGACAGATCGTTATGGATAGATAAATGCCGCATTACATTTTCCTTCCAGCCAGATATTCATACAAAACCAATATGATAGCGCTGTACCATAAGTTCGCAGCCAAAATTACAGGCACGAATATACGATAGTGATAAAAATAATAGCAAATCGTGATATATTTATCCAGTTGGCTGGACTATTATGCTAATAACGATAAAAAACAATGCATCCCCGCAAACAGATGCTACCCCGATTAGTTCTTTATCGCCTTTTTCCACATGATCCGGACGTCCCCCAAGGCGTCCGGATTTTTTGCTATCCTTGCAATCTCACCGACACGGGGTATAGTCTGAGCTATGAATCCGAAGAAGAGAAGACAAAATGAGGAAGATGCTGCCTCGGAGCTCCTTGCATGGTATGACAGGGAGCGTAGAATTCTGCCCTGGCGTGAGGATCCGACGCCCTACCATGTCTGGCTCTCCGAGATCATGTTGCAGCAGACAAGAGTCGAGGCGGCGAAGGGATATTATGAGAGATTTCTCTCGGTGCTGCCGGACATTGCGGCTCTCGCTGCCGCAGACGAGGAGACACTGCTGAAACTCTGGGAAGGCCTTGGCTATTACAGCCGCGTGCGCAACCTTCACAAGGCGGCCGTGCAGATCATGGAAGAGTACCAGGGCATGATGCCGGGGACGGCCGGGGAACTACGGCACCTTGCGGGGGTCGGCCCCTACACCGCGGCGGCGATCGCATCCATTGCCTTCGGGCAGCCGGTGCCGGCAGTAGATGGGAACTTCCTGCGTGTTTTCGCGCGGATGACACAGTACGGGGAGAATATCAAGACAGACGCGGCGAAGAAGGCGGCCGAAACGTATTTCACCGAAAGAATTTCGAGGGAGCGCCCGGGAGACTATAACCAGGCGGTTATGGATCTTGGCGCGACGATATGTCTGCCGAACGGGGAGCCTCTGTGCGAACAGTGCCCCTGGAATGGGCGTTGCCTTGCGCATACGAAGACACCGGGCGAGGAAGTAACGCTCCCCGTCGTACCTAAGAAGCGACAGCGGCCCGTCGAGAAAATGACGGTATTCCTCATCCACCCGGAAACCGGGAACGGACACTGCCGGAACATGACCGGGGAAGGAGAGCCGGGGGAGGAGCCCACAGTTCTGATCCGCAAGCGTCCCGGGACGGGGCTGTTGGCGGGACTATGGGAATTCCCGAATACAGAGGGGTGGCTGAAACCGGGAGAGGCCAGGGCGTATCTTGAGACGCTGGGCTTTGACGGCGCTGCGATCCGAGAGATCCGCCCGCTCCCTCCCGCGAAACATATCTTCACCCACAAGGAGTGGAGAATGCACGGATATGAGGTGTGGATCGATGAATTTCGGCAAAGTTCAATCCGACCTGCCGGGGACATATCTGCCGTGGAAAAAAGCGCAGAGAATGAAAACATCGCGAACCATCCGGAGAGAAGACCAAAGATGGCAGTGGATTCGGAATGGAAAGAGGCAGAGGGTGGCACAGGGAATGTGGCGGCCAGCCTGCGGGAACTCGTTGAGGATTACTCCATCCCGTCCGCGTTCGCGGCCTACGAACGACTGCTCTTTGCTGATCACACAACCCTGCTTCCCTAGCATCTGTCGAAGATGACACAGATCGCACAGGCTGTGCTGAACAGCGATGATTACAGCACCTTGCGGGCTTCGGCAAGGCGCAGGTCGAACAGCTCATAGAAATCCCTCGAAGGATCGTAGGGCGTCAGGTAGAAGACTTGCAGGATAAAAGCAGTAAGCTTCTCGGTGAAGCTCCCCCGCACGGCGGTGCCGTCCGGATTCAGCTCATCAAGAGAAGCGATCTTTGCCTGCACTTCCCGGCAGAAATAGTGCCAGTCGCTGATGTATCTCTCATACCGCGTCAGGTTGGGCACGCCCAGCCACTTGCTGATGCGCACCTTCATCTTGCCCGGCATCGGGCAGCCGTTGTCTACGATGAAATACCGGAAAGTTCTGGTATCGGCGTCGTAGTCGCGGCCGAGCGGGAACAGGCGGCAGAAACCGGGGCGGAATGCGTGGATGGCGCAGCGTCCGTCCTCTTTGAGGAAACGGCAGACGCCCGGATTGGTCTGTGCATCCGGCGCCATACTGCCCTCCATATCATCCACGACGCGAAGACCCATGGCGGCTGCGGCAGCGCGCGCTCCGGGAATATTCGCGGAAGAGGCCGGCGCGGCAGCAGGCTTCCAGTCCGGGTCCGGCAGCATGTGAAGGTGCGGCAGGATCATACCGCCGTCCGCATGCAGCGCGATCACATCTCGGAACAGCTCCTGCGGCGCTAACCCAAGCCCCTTCGAGAGCTGATCCACATCGTAAGGATCCAGGTGAATCGTGTCTGACATTCCGTGGCAGCAGTCGCCGCAGCCATTACATTTCTCACAGTATACCTTGGCCATATCCTGAGCCTGAAACGTTCTTCCGGTTTCCATAACTTTCCTTTTCAAAATATTACTTATGGTAGCTGCGGCCTGTGCCTATCATGAAGCCGCGGTAAATCTGTTCCAGCACGAGTACCCTCGTCATCAGGTGCGTGAAAGTAAGGTCAGAGAGCTTCCAGCGGACGTTGGCGCGCTTTACCAGCGCCTCTCCCGGGCCGAGCGATCCCGCGATGACGAATACAAGGTTCGACGATTTCATCTGCCAGACGGAAAGGTGCTCCGCGAATTCCTCCGAGGACCATTCCTGCCCGTGGAGGTCCAGAAGGATCACGAAGGCGCTGTCTTTTATTTTCTCCAGAGCGCGTGCCGCCTCTTTGTCCCGGATCTCGCGGGCTTCCGATTCCCGGTCGGCGTGATCGTTGGCCTCATCCCGAACCTCGATCACCTCTGTCTTCGCGAATGCCTGGAGGCGCTTTACGTACTCCTTCGTCAGAGCGTCAAGGGACTTGTCTTTCATTTTCCCGATTGCGATAATGGAAATATTCATGTCAATGATTGTACCCTGTGGGAGGGGAAGTGACAAACCTTTCCATACAGGGAAAACAGGAGGCCTGCCTTGACGATTGAGTATCCGGATTATTACAACAAGTTCCGCTGCATTGCGGGCCGGTGCCCGGACACCTGCTGTGCCGGGTGGGAAGTCGATCTGGACGAGGAGAGCTGGTATCGCTATCAGGTGGCGGGAGGCAGACTCCATGAGAAATTGCAGGAATACCTTACAGAGGAAGATGGCTGGCGCTACCTTCGGCTGACGAAAGACGGCCGCTGTCCCTTCCTCAAGGACGATAACCTGTGCGAGCTGTACGAGGTCTGTGGCGAGGATTTTCTCTCCGTGACTTGCCAGGAGCATCCAAGATATTTCATCGACTGCGGCGATTACGAGCAGCGCGACATGAGCCTTGGCTGTCCGGAGGTCGCGCGCATTCTCTTCGAAGAGGAAGGCGAGAAGATCGCATATATCCGGGAAGAAGTCGCAGATGAGGAAGACGATCGCGAAGCAAACGAGCCATACGCCGGAGCAGATGGGGATGCGGCGGGAAATGCTGCTGACATCGAAACTGAAGAAGACGAGGCAGCAGGCGAAAGTGCAGCGAACCAGGACTCGACAGAAGCTGGAGCAGCGCATGAAGATGCCGAAGATGCGACCGATGAAGAGAACCGTGATGAAGAAAACCTCGATGAAGAGAACTTTGTGGATACGGCACTGCGGGACAGGATTCTCGCGAGGAGAGACCAGATTCTGCGTATCCTCCAGGATGCAGGCTCGCTCGAAGACAGGATGAAGCGGACGGGGGTCTGGCAGCCTGTGGATGCGTGGCAGCTGCGGGAGATCGCAACGCAGATGGAGCCGCTGAATGACGCGTGGAAGAACTGCGTTGATACCATGTTCCCGGAAGATAAGGTGACGCGAACGAACACAACGCATACCGCTGCTGACGCAACAATGATCAGCGAATCTTTTGAAGCTACAGAAAAACCCGAGCCGGAAATGGGAACAGCCGCGCAGTTTCCGGAGACTGAGCAGAACCTACAGGCGCAGCCCGCAATCCCGGAGGAATGGCTCACGAAGTTCGCCTGTTACCTTGTATTCCGCTACTGGATTGACGCATATTACGAGAAGCAGGAGGGCGCCACAGATGGAATTGGCGATCGGCAGATAAGGATCCATCGGGAGTGTGCAGGCGATATAGCGTCGGCAATCGATGACAGCCGACAGATCCGGCTGCTGAATCGGAGCATAGCATTAGTGCAGCGGATGTTCGCGGTGAAAATGACAGAAAACAGCTCTAATTCTGACGGTGCGAACAACGCTCTTTTGCAGAGTATGATACAGGCAGCCTCCCTGTTCTCGCGGGAGGTGGAGTTCAACGCAGACAATCTCATGCGGATGAAGAATTGATACGCGTAGGTGATCTTACGAAATCCATGAATGAAGATATCTGTTCAGTACGGCCCGAAGCAAAAGCCCAAGGGCTTGCTTCTCTTGGCGTACCAAAGCAGATATTCAGCAGAAGGGGGCAAATTAAATGCAGACGGAAGTCGTTACGCTGAGTGAAGAGAGGAAGGTAACACTGACCTGTTACCTTCAGCAGACAGGTGGAGAGTTCGGGCACATCACCAAGCGCCCGGCGCTCCTGTTATTGCCGGGCGGCGGGTACAGCATGTGCTCCGACAGAGAGGCGGACCCGGTTGCTTTCCCGTTCCTCGCGGCGGGATTCCAGGTTCTGATCCTGCGTTATTCGGTGCGCCCGTACTCGACATGGCCGCAGCCGCTGCGCGACTATGAGGAAGCCATGACCATGATCCGTACGCACGCGGATGCCTGGGGAATTTATGAAGACAAGATCGCGGTCTGCGGTTTTTCCGCGGGAGGGCATCTTGCGGGGAGTGCGGCGACGCTTTCATCTCTTGAGTGCAGGCCGAACGCGGCGCTTCTCATCTACCCCGTATTGAATGAAGCGTCCGCACACGACTGGCAGGCGGATGCACCTGGGCTCATTGACAAGGTGGATGAGAATACACCGCCGTGTTTCCTTGCCTGCGCGCGCAACGACGACATGGTGCCCGCGCTGAACACGCTGGAATTCACACTCGCGCTGTGCAAGGCGGACATCTCCTTCGAGAGCCATGTCTATTCCTATGGCGGACACGGATATTCCGTCGGCGATTCGACCGTCTGCGTGCCGGATTATCCCATCACACCCCGCGCGGGGCACTGGGTGGAGGATAGTATCGCGTGGCTGAAGGAGGTATTCGGAGACTTCGGCCTGCGGCAGCTGACAGCGCCCAAGGTTGGCCATTTCAGCATGGAGGATCATAGTGACCACTATTCCTTTGGCTGCACGATGGGGCAGATTCGGCAGAATCCGGAAGCCTTTGCGGCGGCGAAGGAGCTCATCGCCGACATCCGGGCGGGCATGAGCGCCGCCAACATGCTCATGGCAGACACGGTGCTCGACAGGATGAAAATAAAAGATCTCCTCTCGTTCGTGCCGGTGGACAGTCACGCGGTGGACGGCGTAGAGGAGAAGTTGAAGACAATTACGAAATAGGCTTACTTCTGGATACAGAAGAGCCTGTATCGTAAGTTTATGATTGGCAGATGAGCAACAGCGACAGGCGCAAGACAAGCCATGCGAAGAAAAGGTCGTGCGGACAGGGGCTTACTCGCGGTGATGGCTATGCGATTCCGTCTTCCGGCTCCCGCAGCGCGCAGTTCGCAAAGATCATGCGGACGGCCGCCTCGTACTCTGTACGGCTCTTCGCCTTGTGGATGTTCTTGAGGAACCTGCCGTTGTCGTCGAACATGCGGCCCGCGTACACCCAGAATTCCTTCATGCGGTTGATGACGACGGTGTCGCCGCTGCTCTGCCCACGGAAACTGGTGTATTGCGCAAGGTACCTTTCATAGAGCTTCGCAGCGAAGGCGCGGAGCTCATCTTTCCCAAGTTTCTGGCCGGTTGTAATCTCGCGCACGAGTGCGGGGTTTGTGAGGAGCCCGCGCCCGATCATGAGATTTGTGCGAAGGCGGGACACCGGATCCGCACCCTCGAGGGGCGTGTTCTCCGCTTCCGAGAGGAGTGCGGTGATTTTGCGGAAGTCCGAGACTGTGTTGATATTGCCGTTGTAGCAGAGGGGGAGCCTGGTGTTTTCGCAAATGGCGCGGAATACGGACAGCTCCGGCTGGCCCGAATACAGTTCGGCGCGGGTCCTCGCGTGCACGATGAGCTCCGAGATCGGGTACTTCTCATAGATAGAGAAAATAGCAGGCGCCTCTTCCACGTTGTCGTAGCCAAGGCGTGTTTTCACCGAAATACGAAGCGGCACAGGCGTGGTGCGGCCGGGCTCTTTCACAGGATCGGGATCGACGAGAATCTGCTCCGCGCCCTCGCAGATTCCGTCCAGGAACCGGTCGAGACGCTCCAGGTCCTGCAACATGCCGGAACCCTTGTGTTTCACCACCACCGTGCGAACCGGGCAGCCGAGGTTGATGTTGACCTCGCGGTAGCCCATGTCGGCGATGGATTTCGCGGTGAAGAGAAACTCATCCACATCATTCGAGAGAATTTGCGGAATGGTGGGCGTGCCTTCGTTGTTCTCCGGCAGGACATCCACCTTCTCGCGCGTCTTTAATTTTTTCGTGTAATTGGATACGACGAACGGCGTGAAATACTGCGCCATGCCTTCCGGGAAGAATTCATGGTGCGTGGTGCGATAGACGAATCCGGTATTGCCCTCAAGCGGGGCGAAGTAAAATTTCATATAGTGAAAATGGTATCTATTCAGCACAGCCCGAAGCAAAAGCCCAAGGGCTTGCTGCTGAGGGCGTACCAAAGCAGATATTCAGCAGGCAGACTGCACTTTTGCGAAGCAAAATCAGCATGTGCGGTCTGCGTAACAGTTCAGAAGTATTGGTTCTGAACTGTTACGATAAATGACGGCGGCGATCAGTCGAGCGCTGCCACAATCGCCTCATAGAGATCGTCGAACTCCTCGAAGGCGGGCAGGTCAGGGTTGTCAGCCTTGATCTTATCCGTGGACTTGAACAGGAAACCTGCCTTGCTGGCGCGGATCATGCCAAGGTCATTGTAGGAATCGCCGCTTGCGATGGTGTGGAAACCGATGGCTTGCAGTGCCTTGACTGTGCTGAGCTTGGAATCGGGGATGCGCATTTTGAAGCCTGTGATCTCTCCGTCCGGCGCGACCTCCAGCGTATTGCAGAACAGCGTCGGCATACCGAGCTTCACCATGAGAGGCTTTGCGAACTGCGTGAAAGTGTCACTGATGATGATGACCTGCGTCTTGTCGCGGAGCTTGTCGAGGAATTCCCTCGCGCCCGGCAGGGGATCAATCGTCGCGATCGTCTTCTGAATCTCATCCAGGCCGAGGCCGTGCTCTTTGAGAATCCCAAGGCGCCAGTTCATGAGCTTATTGTAGTCGGGTTCATCCCTCGTGGTGCGGGACAGCTCCGGGATGCCGGAAGCCTTGGAGAATGCGATCCAGATCTCCGGAACGAGTACGCCTTCCATGTCTAAACATACGATATCCATAGTAGTCCTCATTTCTTAGCTGCGGGGCTTTAGCGGTGCGCGATAGTGCAGTCAGTGTGCTTGGCGGCCGTTGCGCGTTTCTCCGAGTATAACAAAGAGTGCGGCACCTCGCCACTTATACTCTCAGGTGTAGTCGAACAGACCGTCGTTTTTCTCCTCGAGGGCCTTGATGAGGTGCCAGGTGTATTCCGCGTAGGGAACGGGGACGCCCTTTTCCGCCGCCTTCTTCATGAGTACGCCGCAGAACATGTCGATCTCCGTGTGGCGGCGGGCATTGAGATCCTGGAGCGTCGAGAACTGCACAGACGGCAGATAGCGTTCGCGCGTGTTCTCCAGCGGGCGGAAGCGGATGCCGTAAGCGTCCGCCACCGTGCGCACCTCCTCTTCGAGTTTCTTCGAGATGAACATCACGTGTTCGGAGTCGAAATAGGAGGCGTAGCCTACACCCAATACCGCCTGCGGCAGGTTGTAGGAGATATTGAGCGTATATTTGGCCCACTGATCGGCGATGATGTCTTCCACGAAATGATACCGCAGGCCGCCCTCTTTGCACAGTTCCTCAATCGCGCGGATTCTCTCGGACTCTTTGGGGCTGCCCTTTTCCCCAAGGTAGAGGCCGTCGGTGCGTTCCGGATCGAAGTTCACGGAATCTCCGACGCGGTGAGAAGCGATGCGCATAAGAGAGTAGACAATCTGGGACGGATTAACGACAGTGCCGATGATCTCCTCGGAGTCGATGCCGTTCAGAAGGCTCATGACAATGGTGTGATCATCACAGACCGCACGGATTTCCGGCAGCGCGCCGGGAAGCCCTGCGTACTTCGTTGCAACGAGCAGCAGGTCCGCGCCATGCGCCTCTTTTGGCGATACCACGTTCAGCTCGTACCGATTCCCGTTGATGACAAGGCCGTCCCGCCGCAGCCGTTCGGCGCGTTCGCCTTCCGCGACGACGCAGAAATTCCGGCCCAGTTTCTCCTGCAGGCCGCTGATGAAATACGCGCCGATGGCGCCGGCACCAATCAGTGCCACAGAGTTGATTTGCATAAAGACTCCTTTGTGCTTCCTGGGCAGAGGCTTTTCGCGTGTCGCGGTCAGGGTCCTCGGGTCGCATGTCGGCGATGTGGACGTCGGTCATAACCAGCCTTCGTGCGAGGAAAGACAGGATCGGAGATTCGGGAGCTGCTGTGCAGTTTGAAAGTCCTGCTGATGCAGGGCTTTCAAACCGGCATCGGTGCCGTAAACGTCTCCGATGCCCCGATCCAGGCGAAACCGTCTTCACGGATTTCGCCTGCGGTGTCGCTACGCGACACTTGGTACACGCACCGTAGGGTACCCAGCGAACCGCAGATCCCGAACTCCGGCCTGGCTGACGACGCACGGATGCGGGTAATAGCCGACGTCCACATTTCCGGGCCTCAGAGCGACCCGAGGATCCCTGACCGTGGCATGCGGAAACCCCTTCTGCCCGGGAAGCATAGAATTATTATTATTATTTCGTGAAATCTCCGTCGTAGTAGGAGAGGAGGAGCGCGACCACGTGGTCGTACTGCGCCTTGCCCTCCGACACGCCGTTGGCCTTGAGCGTGACATCGAGATAGGTGTCGGCGGATTTCTTCACATCCTCCGTTCGGAGAGCGGACTTCTCCTCAATGAGATCCCACACATCTCTGCTGACGAAAGTCTCATCGCGCCAGACCTGGTCCGAGATCTGCGTGGCCGCATCGTACTCCTTCCGGGAGACCGAGCGGTAATAGCTGTTGTTGACATAGTTCAGAATCCCCAGCCAGCCACTGTACTCGAAGACCGGATCGCCGCTGCGGATGCAGGCAAGCCACCCGAGGAAATTCGCGTCATCCTCATAGATGTAGCCGTGCGTGTGCGAGAGCTCGTGACACATCGTGAAGGGCTTGTTCATCTCCTCCATCAGTTCATTATAATTGGCTTCCATGGAAAAGGGAAAATAATATCCCTGCATATACTGCTGGCTGACGTAGCCGGAGGCGGAGAGGGGCTTTGGGCTCACCTGGAAACCGGACAGGCGCCGGTACAGCGGATCTTCGGAGAGGTGCTCCATCGCGGACCGCGCACCATCCGCCATGTCGGCCTGCGTGTTTTCCGCAAAGAGGGAGACCGGCACGCCGCTGCCCATGTGGGATGTGACTTTCCTGTCAGCATCGGCCGTGGCAGGAGCATCCCTGTATCTTCCATATAAAATGTTCCCGCCAGCATCGCGCGGCAGCTCGGCGGCGAGTGTGTTGGCCCTGTCCACCACGAATTCCCGGAGTGCGGTCAGATCCTCCAGACTGTAGGTTTTCCCGTAGCCGGGGAGCGTGGTCTCAAGGGGCGTCACATGATACATGAGGATGCAGTTCAGCGTCATGATAAGGAAAACAACAGCCGCGATCCACAGCGTGGCGGCCCAATAGCCTTTGGCAAAGCCGGAATAGCGAAGATAGGGAAGATCGGCGCCCCTGTGTCCGGCAAGGGCCCTGCGGATGAGCCAGAGAATCGAGACTACAATGAGAGCGGCGAGCCAGATTAGCGCGACCGCGAGCAGCCTCTCGCCGACAGAGAAGGGCACGCGGCTCGTCAGTTTCCCGAGAGAAGCAGGCCACAGAGGGAAAATTGTCGCTACATACCAGTCGCAGAAAGCGGCGCTGTTCCACGCCGCCACATTCAGCGCGATGCAGAATATCAGTAGTATCCACCAGAAATAGGTGAAAATTCCTGTTTTTCGTTTCCTCATTTGCGTCCCCAGACCTTAAAATAATCTTATGACATTATACAGTATGGATAGGTATGTGTTCAGCATAGCCCGAAGCAAAAGCCCAATGGCTTGCTTCTCTTGGCGTGCCCCAGCAGATATTCAGCAGGCATACAGCACTTTTGCGAAGCAAAATCAGCAGGTGCGGCATGCGTAACAGTTCAGAAACTTTAGTACTGAACTGTTACAAGGAAAGGATCAGCGTATGACAGATTCCACAAGATTATATACCAACCCGCAGAAGCTCGGCTTCGGCCTGATGCGCCTGCCGCGCAGGGGACTGAGTATTGACATTGAGCAGACGAAGAAGATGGTCGACCTCTTTCTTGAGCGCGGCTTCACCTATTTCGACACGGCCTTCATTTATCCTGGCTCGGAGGACGCGGTCAGGAAGGCCCTGATCGAGCGGCATCCGCGGGAGAGCTTCACGCTCGCGACGAAGCTGAACGCGGCCATGGTGCTCACGGAGAAGCAGGCGAAGAATGAGTTCGAGACAAGTCTCAGACGCACCGGCGCAGGGTATTTCGACTACTATCTGCTGCATTCACTCATGACCAACAATTATAAAAAATACGACAGGTACGGCCTGTGGGATTTTGTCGCGGAGAAAAAAGAAGCAGGCCTCATCAAGCATGCTGGCTTCTCGTTCCACGCTGACCCCGTGCTGCTCGATGAAATCCTGACGGCGCACCCGGAGGTCGATTTCGTGCAGCTGCAGATCAACTACGCCGACTGGGAGAACCCGGGGATCGCTTCGCGCGCGAACTATGAGGTCGCGAGGAAACACGGCAAACAGATCGTCGTCATGGAACCTGTCAAGGGAGGGAATCTCGCGAATCCGCCAAAGGCCGTGAAGGAGCTCTTCCGAAAGGTCAATCCGGACGCCTCTCCGGCCTCCTGGGCAATCCGTTTCGTCGCATCTCTCGATGGGATCCTCGCGGTGCTCTCCGGTATGTCGAACCTGCAGCAGACAGAGGATAACACCTCCTACATGCAGCATTTCCAGCCGCTGAACGATGAGGAGCAGAAGGCAATCCAGGAGGCGCAGCGCATTCTGGGGCATTCGGCTTCCATTCCCTGCACTGCCTGTCACTACTGCACCGACGGGTGCCCGAAACAGATCCCGATCCCTGAAATTTTCCACGCGATGAATAAACACCTGGCAAACGGTCAGACAAAAGAGGCAAAGGAGGAATACCAAGAGGTGGTGGACGCGGCAGCCAGGGAGGCGAAGGAGCCCGCGAAGCTTCAAACACGGCACATGGCTTCCGACTGCATTGTCTGCCGCCAGTGCGAGCGCCAGTGCCCGCAGCATATCCGCATCACGGACGAGCTGAAAAGGGCGGCACAGACGCTGGAAGTGTAACGAATACAGATGGCACAGATGGCAGAAACGTAAAAATCACTTGCGCGCAATCTAATATGGCATTAAAGTGAAGGGAGTATTGCAGCACACAATTCAGAAAGAGCCGGACGTACACACAGGACAGGGCAGAAGATCAATCGGCCGCAGGTTACGGCAATCGCTGTGGCAGCAGATGTGTGGTGTGTGGGGAAGGCATCGGACACAAACCCGACCCGGTGCGAGGCCCGGGCCGCAGATTGCATCGTACATCTGACAGCAGCCTCGCGGGAAAGAGGTAAACATGGCAATAAGACTTGGCATTATAGGCTACGGCAATCTCGGCCGCGGCGTGGAACTGGCTGCGGCAAATGCGCCGGACATGGAGCTGAAGGTTGTTTTCACAAGGCGTGACCCGGCTTCGGTGAAGGTACATACCGATGTTCCCGTTGTGAACGTTTCGGAAGTGGAGAAGTGGCAGGACAAGCTGGACGTCGTGATCATCTGCGGCGGCTCTGCGACGGATCTGCCGGTACAGACGCCGGAGTACGCACAATATTTCAACGTCGTTGACAGCTTCGACACGCACGCGCGCATCCCGGAGCACTTCGCGAACGTGGACGCTGCTGCGAAAGAATCCGGGCATATCGCAGTCATTTCCTGCGGCTGGGATCCGGGTCTTTTCTCCCTCGCGAGAGTGTACGGCAATGCGATCCTGCCGGAGGGCAAAGACTACACATTCTGGGGCAAGGGCGTTTCCCAGGGACACTCTGACGCGGTGCGTCGCATTGAGGGTGTCAAGGACGCGCGCCAGTACACGATCCCGGTTCCGGCAGCGCTGGAAGCGGTGAGAAACGGCGAGAATCCGGAACTGACCACCAGACAGAAGCACACGCGTGAAGTATTCGTTGTCGCCGAGGAAGGCGCGGACAGGGAGAAGATCACGGAAGAGATCAAGACCATGCCGAACTATTTCGACGAGTACGACACGACCGTGCACTTCATCGACGAAGAGGAGATGAAGAGGAACCATTCCACCATGGAACATGGCGGCTTTGTTTTCCGTACCGGCAAAACCGGCTGGGAGAATGAGCATCAGCATGTCATTGAGTACAGCTTAAAGCTCGACTCCAACCCGGAGTTCACGACGAGCGTTCTCGTTGCGGTCGCGCGCGCGGCAGCAAGGATGCACGCGGAAGGCCAGAAGGGCGGCCGTACCATCCTCGACATCCCGCCCGCCTACCTTTCCGAGAAGAGCGGCGAGGAGCTTCGCGCCCACCTGCTGTAAGGGCATACGAATAGGAATAGATAATGATAATAGTGCCGACAGGAGTAAATCCTGTCGGCTTTTTGCTGTGCGAGATTATGAAATATTTCAAAAAAACATTGCAAATAGATAATGATTGACTATAATCTATGTGCAGGTCAAATTAACAGCCGATTCTAACTTTGAATCTTGTTCGAACGCAGAGGTGATACCAATGGGGGACTTAGGGGGGAGGCGAATTAATGTACTTCACCCTCGAAGAAAAACGAGATATTTATCCGGTCACACTCATTAGGAGGTATTCACATGAAGATCAGGAAGAACATATTTGCCATATTGTGTGCAAGTGTATTATTGGCGTGCGCTTCTCTTGCGGTCTGTGCTGAATCTAAAGACCTTGAATACAAGGGAACATGGGCCACAGCAACTCTTACTCCTACATTTCAGTGGGTGCGTAATGGGAATGATAAGGCGACAGCGAAGACAAAGTTTGTCATCAGTAATCCTAATTATCGGGTAGCTGTTCGCCTCGAACGGTGGGATAGTAAGACTACAATGGGCGACTTTAAGTATAACAATGATAAGACACTTGCTCAGTGTAACTATACATGGACAGATGTATATGCATTCCAGAGCAGGCACTCGATTGACAACTCCAATGACACGGTAGAACTTGCAGTTGATACTTGTAACGCTCAAGAATGACGGTACATTGTCAAAGCGATATAAAGTAGATAATCTGGCCTGTCTGTTTATCAAAACAGAGATAAACGGACAGGCCTGTGTTTTTCTAGGGGGCCGCTCTTGCTGAAGGTATTCAAACGATATACGGTTGTAAGTGTATTGATCGTACTGTGTTTTTTCAGTGCATTCATAAGTCTTTGCAACGGCCTCCTTTCAGTGGCGCAGGCTGACAAGCTGATCCGAAAAGAAAATCAGTTTGCCTGTGCCAGCGAGATACAAGCGACGATTCACGTGGCGGAAGATATGGCTCCTGACACGTTACTGCGTTTAATGAACCATGTCGGAACCTGCAACGTCTATATTGAGAATATGGAGATTTATTTTGATGAGATTGACAGCGTTTACCGGCCGAACGTCGTCCTGTGCCAGAATGAGAAGTTCTCACTGCCAACGGACAGGCCTGACCTCGAAATTCCTGAAGGGAGCGTCATAGCCCCATCTTCCACGACAGGAGGAAGAGGACAGCTGAGCATACATGGACAGGAATTCTCTGTCTATGACACGATGGATGATGACGCATACCCTTTTGTCAGGGGGCTGTTCGTATTAAACGCAAACGATTATTTCAAAGCGTTCCCGGAGGCCCTGCACGGCCTGTACGAGATCACGCTGCGGATCGCATCCAATGAAGATGATGCCTATGCAGCCTTTGCTCAGATCAGGACAAATCTGCAGGAGGAGGTGCCCAGGGCGGCGATTCATGCCACTGAAACGGCAGAGTCAGACAATATCTTCCAGATTCTTCTGTCTGAGGAGAACTTGTTTTCGGCAGATCTGTTCCTCTTCGCATTGATTAACACATTGATCATCTCCTATTACTGGATCACGGTGCGCCGTCGGGAAATCGCGATTCGCAAGGCATTCGGTGCGGATAACCGTTCCGTCATAAGGCTGGTGTCAGGGGAATTGCTGCAGCTGATCGGACTGGCAGCTCTTGCGGCCATTGTGGTGCAGGGGCTGATCTGGCTCACCCGGGGGAACAGTCTTGATGTGAGGGAGGCGTTGCTCATCGCCGGCGGGCTGCTCCTGTCCATTGCGATCGCTGTGATGATCGCAATGGCGGTCCCGATTCACTTCATCCTCCGCATTCAACCTTCCGAGGGGGTGCAGCGATGATGCGAGGTGTATTCTCTTCCCTGTGGCGCCACAGGTGGCGCACGCTGTTGATCTTGTTGCTGATCTACATTACGTCTTATCTCACACTGACGGCGTTGACCAATCGCTTTGCCTTTCAGACCCAGATCAGGTCGGTACAGGCAATGTTCTCCTGCCCACTTGATCAGATATACCGGATTGATATGAGCTACATAGATCATCCGGAAGAAGCGGGAACCGCCATTCATGAATTGAAGGAATTCATCAATGCGCAGGATGGTGCGTATTGCGGCGCCTACGATGAGGTAGGTGAGTTATTCACAGAGCTGCAGAAGAATCGGGATTATCTTGCCCTGAACGAGGAAAGTTATGCCGGCTCCTTACGGGAAGATACACCGTCCATTTCTGAAGTGATGTTCGTGGATGCACCGATGTTGCGGTTTGTTGCAACCGGGCTCTCGGAAGAAGACTTCCATGCTGTTACTGCCGGGGAAGACACGTATTTACCGCTGTATGTCGGCAAAGACTTTGCAAACGTTCTGGCGGTTGGAGACAAACTGACCCAGACAAGGACCGGAGCCCGATATATTGTACAGGGCATCCTGCCTGACATGAGCTGGTTCGATGACTCAGATCCGGTCACCATGCCGCTGACATCATTGAATCATAAATTCCTTGCACCCTTCTCCGAAGCGGATCAGACGGACTCCATGACGCAGCAGTCCACAGCCGGGAAAATATTCTATATGAGTTCGGAAGACATAAAGGCGCGAGTTTCCGACAAGGCACTGCAGCTGGGGATCAAAGTCAGGGTGACCAGACTCAGCGATTATATCGGGAGCTGGCAGCAGGACAATTATCGTATTCTGCGTGCGAATGATTTCCTGGCGGCAGTGGTGCTGTTCTGTTCCGCCATCTCTATCATTTCGACGCTGTGCGTTGCGGTGCTGCTGAAGAGGAAAGAATACGGAATCCGCATCGCGTTCGGTACATCGAAAAGGGAGATCATTCTCACACTTTGTCTGGAGATGCTGACAGTGAGCGCGATGGGAGGAATCATCGCTTATGCCGTCCGCTATCGTGGCTACGCTGATGATGTTATCAGCAGCTTCCGGGTAATTTATACGGAAACGTTACGCTCCGTGTCTCTGCCGGGACTTATCATTATGCTCCTCACTCTGTGCGCGGTGGTGCTGATCGTCCCCGTGACAATACTGCGGCGGTTCTATCCGGCAGAACTGATACGCGAGGAGAGAGACTGAAAGAACAACTGATGCCACGAAGAATGCAGCATGAGGGATACAGATGATACAACTGGCACATATCTCGAAAATATACAGGTTTGGCGATACGGTTACAGAGGCGTTAAGGGACGTATCTCTTACGATAGAGCAGGGAGAATTCACAGCGATTATGGGCGCATCCGGTTCGGGCAAGACTACGCTCCTCAATATTCTCGGCTGCATGGATACGGCGACCAGCGGGAGCTATGTCCTGGACCACACCAATATCACTCAACTGAAGGCAGCTGAACTTGATAAGGTCAGACGGCATAGGATTACCTTCGTGTTCCAGAACTTCGCCCTGATGGATCGGTATTCTGCGTACGACAACATTGAACTGCCGCTGTTGAATCAGAAGCTTCCGCATGCGGAACGAAGGAAAAGGGTACTGCAGACTGCCAGGCAGCTGGGAATTGAGTCGCAGCTGGGCAAGCTGCCGAGGCAGATGTCCGGAGGACAACAGCAGAGAACGGCGATTGCAAGAGCACTGGTCAGCGGTGCAGACATCATTCTGGCGGATGAACCGACAGGAGCCCTGGATAAGAAGACAGGAATTGAACTGATGGAAATCCTGACGAGATTGAACGCCGAGGGGAAAACCGTCATCCTGGTCACGCACGATGCGGATGTAGCTGGCTACGCAGACAGAATTCTCACAATATCGGATGGAGAGCTTGTGGAATGAAAAAGAGATTATGGAGTTTACTATGTGTCCTGGCAGTGATTTGCGGTATATTGAGCGGATGCGGCGCCAGGAACGATTCGGATACTGGACTTGTTGAATCTTCCTGGGAGATGAACCTCTTGCGTGAGGAATACGATGAGAAGTATACGCATTATGAACAGAGCTTGACGGTATCCAAGGATACTTCGGAGATCACTGTTACGGGACAGACAACCTCGGGAAAGATAGATGTTCGGATTACGAGCGGTGACGGAGAGGAGTATAACTACTGCATAGATGGGGTGATGGATGAAAAGATCCCGCTGGGCTGGTTTCACTCTATGGAATGGACTGCGGCAGTAGATCTGTACGAGGATACAGAAGGATCTTTTATTATTGCGACAAGATGATAAAGGGAATTCTATTGCGAACAGTAGAAAGCGCACTGGCAGACTGTGTCAGTGCGCTTTCTATTATTCTGGATGGAGAAGTTTTGTTAAAATCAAAATCAATATTGCGTTTGCAGGCACAAGACATTAAACTTTATTAAAATGGTAAAAGTACCAAAAATATAAAGTAAGAGGCCACCATGATTATTGCAAGAGATCACTATTTGAATCGTCTCATCAGTCATATGAACAACGGATTGATCAAAGTGATAACCGGAATCAGGAGGTGCGGGAAATCCTACCTGCTGTTTGAGCTTTTTAATAATTATCTGATTCAATCCGGGGTTCCGGAGGAAAATATCATCAAAATAGCACTGGATGACGATGAATTTGAAGAATACCGTGATCCGAAAAAACTGGGACGCTATATCAGGGAACAAATTGTAGATTCAAATCGGCAGTATTTTGTTTTTATTGATGAAGCACAGTTTGCAATTACAAAAGAAGAAATGAAGAACCCGGATGTTTCAGTCCGGCTTTATGGAATCCTGAACAGTCTGCTGCGGAAGAAAAACGTCGATGTATATGTTACGGGAAGTAATTCGAAATTTCTTTCAACGGATATTATGACGGAATTCAGGGGGCGTGGTGACGAAATCCATATCGCTCCTCTTTCGTTTTCGGAATACTATCCGGCATCTGGAAAGGACAAATATGATGCATGGCAGGATTACCTGTACATGGGCGGTCTGCCGCATATACTGGCTGAGCCGGACCGGGAATCAAAAGAAAAATATCTTGAGAGACTGAACAGGGAAATTTATCTGAGGGATATATGCGAACGGTATGGTCTTCGCAGCGGGAGTGGAATGGAAGAGCTTATGAAACTTCTGGCTTCTGCGATTGGATCCCTGACAAATCCCCGGAAAATATCAGATACATTCGTAAGCAGTGGTCAGAAAGGCCTTTCCACGCCGACAATAGCCGGTTATCTTAATTTCCTGCAGGAAAGTTTTATCGTTGAGAAAGCAGAGAGATATGACATTAAAGGCAGAAAATATATCAGTACACCGTGCAAGTACTACTACACAGATCTGGGTCTCAGAAATGCCCTCCTGAATTTCCGGCAGTATGAGGAAACTCACTTGATGGAGAATGCTATTTATAACGAACTGGTTTTCAGAGGGCTCAGTGTAGATGCAGGGATTGTGGATACTAGAGCTGATGTTGATGGCAAAAGGATTCACAGACAAT
Organism: Lachnospiraceae bacterium NK3A20; assembly: GCA_900107575.1. Classification (GTDB taxonomy): domain Bacteria; phylum Bacillota; class Clostridia; order Lachnospirales; family Lachnospiraceae; genus CAG-791. The sequence goes on from FNQX01000019.1 coordinate 37,689, forward strand.
TGGAAGTGGACTTTGCGGTGAACAAGGGCAGTCAGAGGTATTATATCCAGTCTGCGTTTGCAATTCCAAATCAGGAAAAAATGGAACAGGAGCAGGCGTCACTTATAAGGATTCCAGATTCCTTTAAGAAAATCATCGTAACCGGAGGGAATGCTCCGATCTGGAGAAATGATCATGGAATTATGATTATAAATATTTTTGACTTTTTGTTGAATGAGGAAAGCCTTGATCTTTGATTGCCCTCGGCCTGACATTTGTCCAACCTGGCTGCACGCGCCTCTCCCTGCGCCCTCCTGCGCCTCGCAAGAGCTGTAAGAGAGCAGAATGGCACAAAGGAGTAAACAGAAGGGAAGGGCAAGGCGGAGAAGTGTTATCTTTCGCTGGCAAGACAGCTTCTGGATAAGGAGAATCACAAGTTCCAGTACAAGGCAATTGAACACGGCGCCCGGGCACAGAAATATTATTCCAGCATAGAGTGGCTGATCCGATCGAGCTGAAGAGCGGCAATGAAAAGGCAAGATCCCCATCTATATGGCGATGTTCCTGTGAGGGGAGAGAGAGCTGCGAGCCGATGAGCGGTGTAACAGTTTGTCCCACCTTTGTAGCCTCAACGAAAATAACAGCTGTGCTGATGGCTTGTGACCAAGAAGATAGGCGGTGGAGGATTCTCAGCCTGCCGCCTGCGATGACTGCCTCGCCGCAGCGCCGTTCTTTCGATACTCGCGCGGGGTGATGCCGTACATCTTCTTGAACGCATCCTTGAAATAGTTGCCGTCGTTGAAACCGCAGAAGAGCGCAATGTCTGTGATGGAAGTCTTCTGTGTGAGGAGCATTCTGGCGGCGTGCTCGAGCCGGACGAAAACAAGATACTCGTGCACGCCGATGCCTGTGGCCTCCTTGAATTTCCTTGAGAAATAGTTCGGTGAGAAGCCCGTTACCCCCGCAATGTCTGCCTGGGTGATGGGCTTCATGTAGCTCGCGGCAATGTAGCGCGCGGCCTTGATGACCTCGCGGTCCGTCGTGTGCAGATCCGGCGCGGCAGCGGGCGCGTCCGTGTCGTTCAAAAGATCGCCGACCCGGTGGCAGTAGAGGAGAAGATTCTTGAGCTGCACCTGCATGGTGAAGGGGACGGCTTCGTCCGCGAACTTCTGCTCCGTCATCATCTGCTCCAGAGCCGCGGCGACCTGCGGTTGGCAGGCGGGTGGAATCTGCAAAATTGCTTTCTTCGCAAAAGTCTTGTCGAAATCCAGGATCTCCGGCACGCGGTTGCCCTCCAGATCTTCCCTGCGGAAATAGATCGTATAGCGTTTCACGGTTCCTTCGGGATACCTCGTGCAGTGCAGCACGCGCGGCGGGATGACCATGAAATCTCCCTCGTGCAGGTCGTACATGGCGTTGTCAATGAAAAAACGACAGCTTCCATGCAGAATATAGTACAGCTCATAGTACGGGTGCAGATGGTGGGACGGCATCATGAAGGAAGGGTCCCGTACGCCGTACTCAATATAGACTCTGTCAATCTCATCAGTTGCAATTCTCACGAAATGATCTCCCTGCCTTAGTTTTCAGTGACATGAGTTAAAAATCGGTAAATCCAGAGCTTCGCGGGGATTTATTGATAGAAATCATTGAAAAATCACTCTATCATTGTACGATGTCATATAGAATTTGCAAATACTTTCTATGGTACAGAACAGAGATTTTCAGCGGGAATTTTCGTCAATATTTCCGAATTTCCACGCTGATATGCTGATACGGAAACAGGCAGGAAGATGGCAGAGATTAAAGCGGATCTGAGTGAGAAAGACAAGAAGCGCAGGGAGATGAGTCTGAACGCGCCCATGTGGAAGGTGGTGCTGTATATCGGCGCGCCGCTCGCGCTGTACAACGCGCTGGGACAGCTGTTCACGATCCTGGATACGATGATGGCTTCCCACATCAGCGCGGAGTCGGTGTCTGCCGTCGCTTACCTGGGACAGTTGAACAGTATTATTTCCGCGCTCGGCGGCGGCCTGGCGGTCGGCGCCGGCATCCAGATCAGCCGCGCCTTTGGCATGGGCGATTATCAGCTGGTCCGACGGAGAGTGAGCTCTCTCTACGCCATCTGTCTGGGGCTGGGCATCGCCGTCCTCGTCGGGATCCTGCCGTTCACTACGCAGTTCCTGCGCGCGGCGGGAACCCCCGAAGAGCTCATCGCGATCGGCAGGAACTATTTCATCGTGCAGCTCATCACCCTGATCGCGACCTTCCTCGACAATGTCTACATCGCCGTCGAACGCTCCCGGGGCAACTCGAAACGCATCCTCTATCTCAATCTGATGGTCATCGCCATTAAGCTGACGCTGACTGCTGTTTTCGTGTACATCCTGAACAGCGGCCTCGTCATGATCGCGGTGGCAAGTCTCATCTCTCAGCTCGCGCTCCTTGTCTTCGCGGTGAAGAACAGCATCAGCCGCGACAACGCGTTCGGCTTCTCGGCGCAGGCCGTGACGATGAAGGGGCAGGTGACGATGCCGATGATCACCCAGTCGATCCCCGTCATCCTCGAGAAGGCGCTGTTCGCCTTTGGCAAGACGATCGTCAACTCCATGAGCACCATGTTCGGCGCGACGATGGTCGGCGCCATGGGCGTTTCCAACAATCTCGGCGGCATCACAACACAGCCGCAGAACGGCTTCCAGGACGGCACTGCCGCGATCATCTCGCAGAACTACGGCGCCGGCAGATACAAGAGGGTCCTCGAGGCCTTCTACGCCTGCTGCGTCGTCAACATGATTCTCGGCGCGGTGATCTCCGGGCTCGAGCTCTGGCAGCTGCATTTCCTCTCATCCATGTTTGCGGGCGGCGATGAAGTCTTCCGCGAGAAAATCGCGATGACATACGCATGGGAAGCCTACGGCGCAATCCCGCTCGGCGCGAATGCGGCCGTCATGGCGCTCCTCTACGGCCTCGGCAAGACGAAACTCACCATGGTCATCAATGTTTCGCGCATCTTCCTGTTCCGTATTCCGGTATTCTATTACCTCGCGCACTTTACGAGCGCGGGCGAGCACACCCCCGGCCTTGTTATGTTCATTTCCAACACCAGCGTCGCGGCGATGTCCATCGTGATGGCGGCAGTGGTCATACATTTTTATAGGAAGAGATATATTGTTGCATGAGAGAAGGCTGTCACGGAGTCAGTCGGGGCGAGATAGAGAGCACTGGGAGAACTGCTGCAGGCAGCTGGAGCGAGATAGTGGACACTGGGGGCGAAGCGTGCAGGCAGAGAAGCGTCGGTAGTCAGTTTGGACCAATACCGGGCGCGGCGCCAATAATTGTCCAAAATCAACCGTTTGCCAGGCCTTTTATTCAGGCACATGGGTCGATTTGGAAATTCGGAAACGGTTCCGGCAGGGAATTGTCCACAAAACCGCATGATTCTTGGACATAAACGATTCTGGAAACGTTTCCATTGCCCAAAATGGCTCGGGGAATGCCTTGAAAGGCCCGATAAGCGCCTGATTTTGGACAAATACTCTCTGGAACCGATCCCGATTATCCAAAAAATACAGGCAAAAGGATATTAATGATTTTACCTAATGACTCCATATTTACAAATATGGAGTCATTAGGTAAAATCATGCTGAGGAGGTGAGGACTATGGCTCCTGTTTTTAGCGAAAAGCAGTTCATATCTACAAAGGAACTGCATGAGGCGGGATATTCAAACTATAAGATAAGACAGATCATTGACCAGGGAGACCTCATTGCGGTAAATCGAAAATGGTATGAAAATGTTCACTATTCCGGTGAGATCAATGATTTCTACGCAGTTTCAGTGTATGCAGAACAGGGCATCATTTGCCTTACGAGCGCTGCAGTCTATCATGGACTTTCCAGTGAGCGTCCGATGCAGATCGATGTGGCTATTCCTCGAAATGCCAGAATGCCAAAATCCCCTGATTGGCCTGCAATGAAATTCTATCGGATGACAGAACCACGCTATAGTATAGGTATCATGGAGGTGAAGGAAGAGAGTAATTCCTTTCTGATCTACGATAAAGAGAAAACGGTCTGTGACATCATTTATCATCGCAATAAGATGGGATTTGAGCCTGCTATGGAAGTGCTGAAAAGATATGTACAGCAGTCGGATCGAAATCTTAACCGGCTGATCTCCTATGCTAAACACCTTCGGGTTGCAGGAATGATAAAACAGTATCTGGAGGTGCTACTATGAGAAGTGCCATATCCGTGAAGGAACGACTGAAAAATTATGCAAAGAAGAATCATCGGGTTGTACAGGATGTCTTTATCGTTTATGTACTGGAGAGGACCTTATACCGTCTCTCCATTTCAAAATATAAGGATCAATTTATATTGAAGGGCGGTATTCTACTATATGGCCTGTATGAAGGAGATTTCACGCGGGCGACAACGGACATTGATCTTCTTGGAACAGGGATAAGTAATGAAGCGGATAAGATGAAAACAGTGTTTTCGAATATCTTCAGTATGGAATGTGACGACCCGATTGCATTTCAACTGGATACGCTGAAAGTTTCTAATATCACAGAGTTCAAGCATTATCACGGACTCAATATCCATCCTTGCCTTGCTTGATCGAACCCGCATTCCGGTCAGTATTGATATAGGATTTGGAGATATTGTCTATCCGGATTGGGTGACAATGGACTATCCGACGCTTTTAGATGACGCTCCGCCTCAGATGTATGCTTACTCCATTGAGTCAATGATTGCAGAGAAGTTTGAAGCGATTGTAAGCCTTGGGGAAGTCAATGGTCGGTTGAAGGATTTTTATGACATCTGTAGGTTATCTGAAAAACAGGATTTTGAGGGCGATGTTCTTCAATCTGCAATTCTTGAAACTTTTCAGAATCGAAAGACAGGTTTTGAGAAAATAGCAGCTTTTGAAGAAGGGTTTTGCGAAGATCCATTGAGAATTTCCAGATGGAAAGGGTTTCTTAGACAGAAGAATGTACAAGAACCGATTGATTTTTCTGATGCAATAGATACGCTCCGGATTTTTCTAAATCCTATTGTTGAATCCATTCGTGAGGGACAGCTATTTCTTGGAAGCTGGAATCATGAAAAGAAAGAATGGATATATTGATGGCAAAGATTCATCGCACGATTGTAGAAGATTATATCAATGCATGTTCCGGCGAAGTTCTGAGAGCTGCCGCCTACACAGCTATGCCGGATATCGCGCACAGAAAAGCTTCCGAGGAAGATCCAAGGCCCGGATGGGATGAGCTGGATGCGGAGCTTAGGGCGCGGCTTGTCGCGGAGGGCGAGAAGGCGGATGGCATGGACTGGCCGCAGCTCCTGGCGTCCGACTACATGGAGTTCTCGGAGAATGGCAATCGCGTGCATTTCGAGGAGAAATATTTCCGAAGGCGCAGGATGCTCACAGCCCTCGTCATGGCGGAGTGCGCCGAGGCGAAGGGGCGATTCACACCGAAGATCATCGACGGCCTCTACCTGATCCTCGAGGAGACGGGCTGGTGCCTTCCCGCCCATAATTCTTATCAGAGAGATGGCGAGCACCATATTCTACAGGATCACGTACGCCCGGTGATCGACCTTTTCGCCGGAGAGACGGCGGCGATACTGGGCGTCGCGGAGTATCTGCTCCGGCCGGAGCTATGCATGGTGAGTCCGTTCATCTCATCCTACATCAACGAGGAAATCAGGCGCCGCATTGTCACGCCGTACCTCTCCCGGCATTTCTGGTGGATGGGCGGCGAGGGACAGATGCTGAACTGGACGCCGTGGATCACGCAGAATGTCCTGCTCGCGGTATTCACGAGGCAGGATGGTGTGGTCACGGCGGACGAGAAGGAGAGTATCCTGCGGCAGGCGGCGCTTTCGGTCGACTATTTCCTTGACGAGTATGGGGATGATGGCTGCTGCTCCGAGGGCGCACAGTATTTCTCACACGCGGGGCTGTGCCTCTTCGGCTGTTTGCATCTGATGCAGCAGCTGGTGAAGTGTGACGGCAGCGCGCGGCAAGATGGGAAACAGGATAGCACTGGCGTGGGCTCCGCACTGAGAAAACAGCAGGCTCCGCCACAATCGGTGCGGCAGCCTGATGTTTTCTCAGTGCCGGTTGTGCGCAATATCGCTTCCTATATCGTGAACATGTACGTCGGAGATCAGTATTATATCAACTTCGCAGACTGCTCGCCGTTCCCGGGAAGACGCAGCGCGCGTGACTATCTCTTCGCGAGAGCAACAGGGAACCGTGTGATGGCGGCTTTTGCGGCAGACGACTACAGGCGGCAGAGCTGGGAGGAGCGGATCGCACCGGAGGAAGAGAATCTCTGGTATCACGTGCTGGGAGCGTTCGCGCATGGGGACATGATGACGGAGGCGGCATTGCAGGCCGCGCCGGAAGATGTCTGGTACGAGAGCAACGGGCTGATGATCGCGCGGGCGGCGGGGAATGGCAGCAGGTACTGCCTCGCGGCCAAGGCGGGCAACAACGCGGACAGCCACAACCACAACGATGTCGGCTCCGTGATTCTGTATAAAAATGAATGTCCTTACCTCATTGATCTCGGGGTCGAAACTTACACGGCAAAGACATTCTCCAAGAACCGGTATGACATCTGGACAATGCAGTCGCAGTACCATAACCTGCCAGGTTTCATTGATATTTCGGGCAGCGCGCACCTTGTCATGCAGCACGACGGCGAGGAATACGCCGCGGCCAATGTGCGGTGTACGCTGTCAGATACAGAGTGTGTTCTGACGGAAGATATTGCGCCGGCCTATCCCGATGAGCGGGTGAGGCACTATGTCAGGACGGTGAGACTTGGGAAAACTACATGCGTGAATCGGGATGCGGATGCAGAGGGCAGTGTCAGCGCTGAGGCCGCGGACTGCCTGCCCGCACCGGTTGTCATTGAAGATCACTATGACGGCGACCTGCGATGCGTCCTGTCACTGATGACATACGAGGAGCCGAGAGTGAGACGCGCAGGCCATGCCCGGCACGAGGCGGATGGGGATGCAGCATCCCAGAAGAACGATGTGTGCAATCCGATGGTAGATCAGAGCGAAGTGGACCCTGCTCAATGCGAGGGGTACAAGCAGTCCTTAGCAGCGAGCGGTGGACAGCGCTTCGAGATCAGTGTCGGCGATCTCGGGACGATCCGAATCGACGGTGCCGCCAAAGTGGATATGCAGACCTGCCCCATCACCGATCCCCGCCTTGCCATCGCATGGCGGCATGACTGTTACCGCATCCTCGTGCACATGGCGGGAGATACGCTGCGGCTGGCAATCGAGTAAGGGATTGGAGTTACCCTTCAAACGGCCGTACGCGGAGGGCCGCGCCGATACGCGCGCAGATTCTTGCGGCTTCCTCCTGCTCTGCGGGAGAAGTCACCTGGTCGACCACGGTCATGACAACTTTGGGAACATAAGCCGTGCAGTGCTGTGCGAAATCCAGCATTGCCTGCCAGGAGCCGATGCCGAATTTCGAGCGAGTCAGCCGCAGGTACGCTTCCGGATTGTTCGCGTTGAGGCTGACAGAGACCGTGTCGATGAGACCCTTGAGCTTCGGCGCCGTATCTTCGCCGTGGATGAGGTCTGACAGACCATTCGTATTGATGCGGATGGGGATGGAATAGTTGGCCTTAAGCCACCTCGCAACAGCCAGCAGATCATCCAGGCGTTCCGTCGGCTCACCATAGCCGCAGAAGACCACCTCATCCTTGCTGTCAAGATCCCATGTTTTCAGACTCTCACAGATTTCCTCCACCGTGGGCTCCCGATCGAGCCAGAGAGAATCGGATCCGTACACGCCCGGGCCATTCTGCCGCAGGCAGAACGTGCAGGCGCAGGGACAGCGGTTCGTGAGATTGACATAAACACCATTTCTGACAGGATACGTGATTGTCATGTATCTACCTCCTTCACATTCTCATATTCTAATGACAGAAATCTATTCGCGGTCTTTTACATTAGAATTGCAAAGTTAACAGACTTCTTGCCTCGAAACTATACGCTGCTTTCCATCCGAAATCAACAGGAAAACGGTCAGAACAGCGTGGACGGAGAGCAGCGTACACACTAGAATTGAAGTGAATTTGGAATGTGGTGTGTAGCGATCTTTTTGTCGCGGCAGAAAGGGAGATTCATGCGGATTACGATTTATAACGACTGGGATCTTGTTCCGAAGGCAACAGCTTCGGGAGAGGAAGAGGCCATACTGGCCTGGGATGGAGAATACCGGAACGGGGATGTGATCGAGTTCTCCGGGATGGAGGCGGGACAGTTCTATGTGGTCAGTGTCGATCCGGCGGTCGGTGAGGCACTCGTGTATATCACGGCGGACACGGTGCGCTACAAAGTGTCGTTCTACGAGAAGAAGACAAGCTATAACCCGCTGGCCTTTACAGGGAACCGGCACTATGTCGCGATCCGCAGGGCGGAAGAGACAGAGGTGAGGCGCCGCCGGAATCTCGCGCTGAATCCGTTCGACCAGCATGAGGAGACTGTCTATGACGGCACCACAGCCAGTCACAGGTCAGAGATCATCGGTGGCATCGGTACGATAACAGGAGAAGGAACCGGCGCCGGGGGCAGGATCGTGGGCTGCCCGCCTCATGTTTTCCCGCACGCCAGTGCGAACGTAGAGACCAGAGGAGAGGCGGTGTTCCAGGCGCGCAACGCAATCGACGGCGTGAAAGCGGCGATCGGACACGGCGAGTGGCCGTACGAGTCCTGGGGGATCAACCGGCAGGATGACGCGGAATTCATGCTGGAGTTTGGCCGACCTGTCAACATGGAAGAGATTCGTCTCTATACGAGGGCGGATTTCCCACACGATAACTGGTGGCGTGAGGCGACGTTCACCTTCTCTGACGGTACGAAGATGACGGTACCGATGGAGAAACTCATACAGAAACCGCACATCGTGCCAACGCCGGGGCTGCATGGTATTACATGGCTGAAGCTGGGAACGCTCATCCGGGCGGATGATCCGAGCCCCTTCCCCGCTCTGACGCAGATTGAGGTCTATGGCCGGGAGACGGGTGTCTCGGACTTGCTCTGAATGTATTCGCGGGGAGAGTGCCCGTCGATTTTCTTGAACACTTTGGAGAAATAGTAGGCGGATTCAAACCCCAGGGCGTCGGCGACCTCATAGATTCTCATATCGCCGGAGAGGAGCATCTCTTTTGCCTTCTCTATCTTCCTGACATTGACGTATTCGGAGAAACCGATGTCGGTATTCTTCTTGAAGATGACCGAGAGGTAGGCAGGCGAGAGACCGAAGGCTTCCGCGACTTCCGAGAGCTGCAGCCGGCCATTCAGGTTCTTATCAATGTATTCCTGAATCGATGCGATCAGCTTGTCCTTGCCGGAGCGGCGGTTGGCGCCAACGATATGCGAGAACAGGCGGACCGGGTGAGCATCATCTGCCTGGCCTTCGGCCGTCCGTGCTTCCTCATAGGAGGTCGGAATCTCCATCGCGTCGGAGACAACGGTCCCGATGCCGAACAGCAGCGGCACGTTGAAATAGTTCTGAATCATACTGCGTGCGCTGTCGATGGCTTCTTCCACCTGGCGCATGACGTCTGCGATCGGCCGGGTCTTACCGAAATAGAAGACGATCGCGAAATGCCGGGTATCAATGGAGACGGTAAGGCAGGGGAAATAGCGCTCCACGATCTCTTTCGACATCGAAAGGCAGGAGGAGTAGAGCGTCAGCAGGCGTTTGTTCCCATCCTCGGGATCGGATGAGTTTCCGATCGCATCCGCGTTGATCTGACAGTAGACGAGAAGAAACCTGTCATAGTGCGAGAAGGGAAGCTCGAGGTCAGCCGCCTCCTGATAGAAACTGTCCTGGTCTGTGACAAGATGGGAGAAGAGGCGCAGCATGAATTTCTGCCGGAACTCTTCGAGAGAGACCGGCGCCGCGGCACCTGCCGCAGTCTCTGCCTTTCGATTCGCGTCCACACGGCGGATGGCACGGTTCAACGCATCCGTCAGCGTACGATTATCCAACTCTATTTTGACAAGATAGTCCACCGCTTCACAGGAGAGCGCAGCGCGCACCATGTCGAACTCTTCGTATGCCGTCAGCATGATGAAGGCAGGGACGGCACCATATTTCCTGCTGCAGGCAGACAGCAGTTCCAATCCGCTCATGACAGGCATACGGATATCCGCGATCACGATGTCAGGGTGGAGATTGTCTATCATATTCAGGGCATCTTTCCCGTTCGTGGCGGTGCCGGACACCCGGATATTATCTGAATGGCTGCGCTCCAGCATGGCCTGCAGGCCCACCTGGACGAGCGGTTCATCATCCACGATCAACAGTTTATACATAAGCTAATGTTCCTCCTGCGTCTGGCTGTCCTCTGCTGCTCTGACAGGAAGCGTGAACAGCATGGTAGTGAATTCTCCGATCCTGCTGGTAATGGTAATCCCATACTGTTCGCCGAAGGAGAACCGAATGCGTTTATTCACATTGGAGACGCCGACATGGCGGAAGAAATCGTTCGCCTCCTTACTCTCGCCGCTCAGAACCTTCCGGATCATTTCATCATCCATGCCGACGCCGTTGTCGGTCACGGCGATCTTCAGCGTGTTGTCATCGCCCCGGTAAACGTGAATCGTGATCATTCCGGCATTGCCCTTGGGCTCGATTCCATGGAAAATGGCATTCTCTACAATGGGCTGCAATGAGAAACGGTTGACCTTGGATGAGAGAAGCGATTCATCGTCAATTCTGTAATCCAGGGAGATGGTGCCGCCATAGCGATATTTCATGATCGTGAAATAGTCGTTGACGAGGGCGATCTCATCCTTCAGCGGGATCAGATGCTCTGTTCCTTTGGATATATTCTTGAGCAGCCTTGAGAGCGCGGTGGAGATGTCGGCAATGCCGCCGGCTCCCTGAATCGAAGCCATCCATTTAATCGTATTCAGCGTATTGTACATGAAATGCGGATTGATCTGGGATTGCAGAATCTCGTACGCGAGCTCCTGTTTCTGTTTCTCATCCTGTACCCGTTTCTCCATGAAGGCCTGCACATTTTCCGAAAGGGTATTGATGCCGCGGCCGATATCGCCCAGCTCATTGTCCCATTCTATGGAAGGATCGCGGCTGAAATCTCCTTCGCCCACCTTCCGGATCTTGTTCGTGAGGGATGTCACCGGGATTGAGATGACATGCCGCAGGAACAGGGCGAGGAGGATGCCGGCAAGGAAAATGAGCAGGAAGATCATCACGACGATGCCGATGTAATATCGTTGCCGGGATGAGGCTTCCTTCTCCGGAGGGATCATGGAGATGTCCCATGGCGCCGCGGAGAGATGATAGGTCATCACATCAGACGGCACATCGCACGCGAGCAGTTCTCCGTCACGATATTGGTAAGAGTGGCCTTCTCCCAGCGTGATATACAGACCCGTGGTATCCGGGGTGTGGACGCTGGCAAGCCTGTCGGTGATCATGGAAGTGGAGAGCTCCAGATAGGTCCAGCCAAGCACCCTGGAGGAAGATGTGCTTTCGATGGGGCGCAGGATGGGAATGATCTTTACCCGTGAATGAGAATTCAGAGGATTGTCCGACAGGCCGATCCATGCGTAGTCATCTGCCTTCATGAGAGGAGCGTAAAAGGGGGCAGCCTTTAGTTTCTGTGTGAGGTCTTTGTTGGAATAGGAATTGGACCCGGGGACAGTCTGAATATAAGTGGCGCCGTTATTGGCGGAGATGACAGCGCGGCCGACGTAGTTGCGGGCTTCGGAGCTGTTGAACTCATCGTTGAGCCTCTCCCAGGTTGTCATGGTCAGCTGCCGGGAGCCGCGGCTCACTACGCTGGAGGAGGCAGCGGTAGCGGACTGCAGGTAGGAGCCAATCGTAGGGTCAATCTGAATCCAGCTGGCGAACATCAGGATACTCTGCAAATCCTTGTCAATTTCCCTCCCGACCAGCTGCAGGGTCGACTGGGCAGACTGGCGTCTGGATAACTCGAGGTATCTGCGGGAGATCGCATAAGTTGCGCCGGCAGCGAGCAGCGCGACAGCCAGAGAGAAGATCATGGCCATCAGGATCACCTGCAGACGGATGGATTTGAATTGTTTCTTCCAATAATAAGTTCTCATACATTCAATTTTACGCTATGGGGTGGGGGATGCAACGAAAGAGGAGCGCGCAAACGGGCACGACATCCGAATTCGTAAAAAATTACAGGAAGTGATAAAGAAAGTGCAGGTTCGTCGCAGAAGCGTTAAATCGTAGAGCATCTTTCGAAAATACTGCATCCCGTATTGCCGGTGACGGGACTAGACTGAATTTATCGGAAATGGCCTTGCCAGGGGGCAGGGCTGATACTATCAAGGGAGGTTGCTATGAGAAAGAGAATCGTCAGTGTTGTACTCGCAGGACTGATGGCAGGTATGACGATCATGGGCTGCGGGAGTTCCTCTTCTGCAACAGCGGATCAGGCGCCGGCAGATGAGAGCGCGACATCAGCCGGAACAGAGACGTCCGCAGCAGCGACAGAAGCCGCAGATACAGAGAGCGGTGAAGAGGTAACACTCAAATGGGCACTGTGGGATATTTCCAGTACCGTGTATTACCAGCCGCTGATTGATGCGTTTGAGGCGGAGCATCCCGATATCAAGATCGAAATGGTAGACCTTGGTTCTACGGATTATTCGACGGTACTGGGCACGCAGCTGTCCGGCTCGGGCTCGGATTTCGATGTTGTCACGATCAAGGATGTGCCCGGCTATATGACACTCGTGAACAAGGGTGTTCTGACCAATCTGAATGACAAGATCTCAGCGGATGGAATTGATCTGTCCCAGTATGGCGGCGTTACGGATCAGGTAACGATTGACGGCAATCTCTATGAGCTGCCCTTCCGTTCGGATATCTGGGTTCTGTTCTACAACAAGGATGTTTTCGACAAAGCCGGGGTTTCCTATCCCACCAATGACATGACCTGGGAGCGGTACGATGAGATCGCCAGGAGCCTGACAGATACGACGGCCGGTGCGGAAGTATACGGCGCGCACTATCACACCTGGAGATCCACTGTAATGCTGGACGGCATCCTCGACGGGCAGCATTCCGCAGTAGATGGCACCTACGACTGGACAAAGCCCTACTACGAGATGGTAGTGAAGGAGCAGCAGGACGGCGTCTGCCAGGATTATGCGACCCTGAAAACACAAGGTCTGCATTACTCTGATGCCTTTGCGCAGGGAAATGTCGGCATGATGAACATGGGCTCCTGGTTCATCGCGACGCTGATCCAGAAGATCAAAGACGGAGAATACACGGACTGCACGAATTGGGGCATGGTGAAATATCCTCACGCGGATGGCGTAGAGCCCGGATCGACGCTCGGCACGATCACCGCACTCTCACTTCCCACCTCTGCACCTCATCCGGATGAAGCCTGGGAGTTCATCAAGTTCGTTTCCGGCGAAAAGGGAGCGGAAGTCATGGCTTCCACAGGGAATATTCCGGCGATGACGAACGATGATATTGTCAACTCGATCGCTTCCATGGATGGGTTCCCGCAGGATGACACTTCCAAAGACGCACTGGTAACCTCCAATGTTTATCTGGAGATGCCTGCGAATGATAAGTCTTCCGAGATCGAGGAAGTGCTGAACAATGAGCATGATCTCATCATGACGGAGTCGGAATCGGTGGATGAAGGCATCCAGAACATGAACGATGGTGTCCAGGCAATTCTCGCGGAGTAGCGCCGGACAGAATAGGAACCGTCTGCACATTTGCCTTTGCAGGACCAAAGATTGCAGATAGAAAAGGTGCAGGCACCGATCACTTCAGGCACCTGGGGGACAGGGTCATCCCTGCTCCCCGGGTGCCTGTTTCCATGGAACAGTCAGGGGGAAATCTATTATGGCGAACACACTGACGGCAGCACAGAAGAATCACAGGAGGCGGATTCTCCGGAGAAATCTCGTAGCCTACTCTTTTATCGCACCTAATTTCATCGGGTTTGCGGTCTTCACTCTGGGCCCGATTATTGCCGCTTTTGTCATGGCATTTATGAAATGGGACGGCAATAACCCGGCGGAATTTGTCGGCGTTCAGAACTTCCTTGCTATTTTCGGGGATGACAGATTCATCTCGGCACTGAAGAATACGGCAATCTACGCGGTATTCACTGTGCCCTTCACACTGATCATCGCGCTGGCGCTCGCAATCCTGCTCAATCAGAAGATTCGGGGGAGGAATTTCTTCCGTACCGTCACATTCTTCCCCTATGTCGCGTCCCTGGTTGCGGTCGCGGCAGTCTGGAACATGCTCTTTACACCGGCGAAGGGAGGCATTGTCAATCAGGTCTTTCTCCACCTCGGACTGACACCGCTCAAATGGGCGGCATCCCCGAAGACCGTTCTCATGACGATCATCCTTTTCTCGATCTGGAAGAATATGGGTTACTACATGGTCATCTACCTCGCGGGGCTGCAGGGCGTCAACGGCGAGCTCTACGAAGCGGCTTCCCTTGACGGCGCCAATGCGTGGCAGAAATTCTGTTATGTCACCGTGCCGCAGCTGCGTCCGACGACCTTCTTCGTCACGATCATTCTCACGATCAACTGTTTCAAGGTTTATGACATCGTGTACATGCTGGCGGGCGGCTCGAACGGCATCGTCAACAAGAGCGCCGTCGTTCTCGTCTACTACATCTATGAGGAGGCATTCGGCAACTGGAGACTGGGAACGGCCAGTGCCGCGGCCCTGGTACTGTTCGCCATCGTGCTGGTCATCACGCTGATCCAGTTCAGGGGCGAGAAGAATTTCTCGGCTGATTAGGAAAGGGGATTGGTATGGTATCGAAATCGAAAACAAAGAACAGGCTGATCGCCAGGATTGTGATCTACGCGCTGCTGTTGCTCCTCGCCTTTATCATGCTGGTGCCGTTCGTGTGGATGGTAACGGCGTCGCTGAAGTTCAATAAAGATATCTTTGTGGTGCCTTATCAGTGGCTCAGTCTGCAGCCCCGCTGGCAGAATTATGTCGATATCTGGACGAAAATTCCGCTCCTTACCTTCATTCGGAACACAGTCAAGCTGACGCTGATCGTCACCTTTCTGCAGATCCTGACGTCCAGTTTCGCCGCCTATGCCTTCGCGAAACTCCAGTTCAAAGGCAGAGATATTCTGTTCCTTTCCTATATTGCGACAATCGCGGTTCCATGGCAGGTGTACATGGTGCCGCAGTTCATTATGATGAGAGGGATGGGCCTCGCGGATACTCACCTTTCGATCATCTTCCTGCAGGCCTTCTCCGCCTTCGGCGTTTTCATGATGAGACAGTTCTATGAAGGCATCCCGGATTCTCTGTGTGAGGCAGCGAGAATTGATGGAATGAGTGAGTATGGCATCTATTCGAGGATCATGCTGCCGCTCTCTAAGCCGGCACTCTCCACACTGATTATCTTCACCTTCGTCAACACATGGAATGATTTCCTTGGACCTCTGATCTATCTCACCACAGAGTCGAAGAAGACTCTGCAGATCGGCCTCAAGATGTTCATCTCCCAATACTCCGCAGAATACGGGCTGATCATGGCGGCTTCCTGTCTGTCGCTGATCCCGGTGCTGATCGTGTTCCTTGCGCTGCAGAAATATTTCGTGGAAGGCATCGCGTCGACCGGTGTCAAGGGATGAGCGGTATGGTAGCATGAAGTATTATTAAGGCAAACTTGAAATTTGCCTTACGGGGAGAGGAAAACTATGGCGAAATGGATCAAAGAGGCCGACCTTGCGGCCTATCCGGAGCTGAGCAAGGCGGAGGCAGCGGAGGCACTGCGCCTTTGTGCGGAACAGACGGCAGCCAATCTGCCTGCGTTCACGGACAGGTTCCCCGGCGCAGCGAGCATCGGCGGGTACTATGCACCGGGGCCAAATCTTGGCTGGACAACCGGCTTCTGGACGGGTGAGCTATGGCTCTCTTATGAAGCCTCTTTGGAGGAACAACAGAAGGCGGCCTTCCGCACAGCAGCCGAAGCGGAGGCTGCCAGCTTCCTTCATCGGATTGAAATGAAGACAGAGGTCGACCACCACGATATGGGCTTCCTCTACAGTCCGAGCTGCGTGGCGGCTTATCTGCTGACAGGATCGGAAGACGCGAAGCGCGCCGCGATCCTCGCGGCGGATCAGCTGATCGCAAGGTTTCAGCCGGTCGGAGGCTTCATTCAGGCCTGGGGAGAGATGGGGGCAAAGGATAACTACCGGTTTATTATCGACTGCCTGCTGAATCTGCCGCTGCTGTACTGGGCAAGCCGCGAAACAGGCGATCCGAAGTACCGCGACATCGCGGAGCGGCATATCCACACGGCGATGGCGAACGTCATCCGGGAAGACGACTCCACCTGGCACACAGTATTCATGGATCCGGTGACAGGCGCGTTCGATCATGGCGCAACCTGCCAGGGCTACCGGGACGGTTCCGCCTGGGCAAGAGGCCAGGCGTGGGGGGTCTACGGCACCGCAGTCGCCTACAAGAATACGAAGAGGGAAGAGTACATCGGTTACTTCAAGAGAGTGACCTCGTATTTCCTGAATCACCTGCCGAAGGATCTCATCCCGTACTGGGATCTGACGTTCGGCGACGGGGACGGTGCGGCCCTCCTTACAGCAGACGGAGAGAGGCGCTATACCTTCGGAAATATTCCCGGTGAAGAGCCGCGGGATTCCTCTTCAGCTGTCATTGCCGCCTGCGGCATGCTGGAGATGGCGAAATACCTTCCTTCGGATGACGCGGCATATTACCGGAGCATTGCGAAGAAACTGCTGAAGGCAGTGACGGACACGTGTCTTGTGACCGATGCAACGAAGTCTAACGGCAAGCTGATGCACGGCACATACTCGCACAAGAGCCCGTACAATACCTGCCGACCGGAAGGCACGAACGAGTGCGTAATCTGGGGAGATTACTATTACATGGAGGCGCTGACGCGCCTGTGCAGACCGGACTGGCAGATTTACTGGTGAGTAATCTAGTAATGTGGACTTCGGGTATTATCCTCTGTGTGCGTCGTCAGCCAGGCCGGAGTTCGGGAACTGCGGTTTGCTATGTGGATTGCGGTCATAAGTCCTGCGGACTTATAGCCCCAATCCACACGGCTAAGCTGTACAGCAGCTCCCGAATCTCCGATCCTGCCTTCCTCGCACGCGGAGGGTTATGACCGACGTCCACATCGCCGACATGCGGACATGCGAACCCCTCCTGTGGGACCGCAAGCCAAGACATCCACCAGCTCCCAAGCCCGTCCACCGGCGAACCATAAGCGCAGCCACCCGCCAGGCCGCAAGCCCGAACGGTTTGCCAGTCCGCATCCTCGCGGCAGCGCATTGGCCCGGGCAGCAGACATCAAAGAGGAATTGCTATGCAGATCAACGAGAATGAGATGTACCACCTGGATCAGAAGATGCAGGAGGAAGACGGCACCGCTGAGAGAGCGGATGAAATCTTCTGCCCGGAACATACGGATTATACGCTCTCGCCGTATACCGGCATGACCAGACAGAGCTGGATCGAAGCGGGGGAGTACCTGCTGGAGGGCATCTTCCGGCACATACCGTCGATGGACGCGCCTCTGGTGATGCCAAGGAAAGAAACCAAAGTCACCTATCCGCACCTCTCCGCGCCAGAGGAGCAGCAGGAGCGGGAGCGCAGAGCCGAGATCTTCGAGGGACTCACAAGATCCTTTTTCATCGCATCCGTGCTCGTGGAAGAGAATCCGGAGCTGACAATTCACGGAATCCGTATCCTGGAATATTACAAGCGGCAGATCCTGCGCGTGGTCACGCCGAAAGATCCGCTGTACGTCGGCTCGTATGCGGATATGCAGGCGAATTTAGAGGAGCAGGCAAAAGAGCGGCAAAGATCTCAGGAAGCAACGCAAGCTCCATCGCCGGATGCAGAGCACAGGTCATCGCTCCTCGCCGATTCTCCCTGGGCCGATCCCTTCCGCACGTTCCAGCAGACTGTAGAGACCTGCGCCCTTGTCATCGGACTCTGGGCCTCCAAAGACGTGATCTGGGACACCTACACGCAGGAAGAGAAGGATCGCATCGCAGCCTTCCTGGATGGCTGGGCGAGAGAGAGCACCGTGCCGCAGAACTGGCGGCTCTTCAACATGCTGGACATGGCATTCCTCTCCATGAACGGCTACCCGATTGACGAGACGATCATGACAGAGCATGCGCAGGCGATCCTGGCTTACTCCGTAGGAGATGGCTGGTACCGCGACGGCCAGAGCTTCGATTACTATTCCGCGTGGGCCTTCTCTGTTTACGCGCCGCTGTGGTGCGCCTGGTACGGCTACGAGCATACACCGGAGATCGCGGCACGGTTTGAAGCCAATTCCAACGCGCTGATGCGAACCTACGCGGACATGTTCGATGCCGACGGCTGGACCAATATGTGGGGGCGCTCCTGCATCTATCGAAACGCTGCGACGAGTGCTTTTGACGGCAACTTGTTCCTGCGAAAGTCTGAGGTCAACCCCGGCCGCGCGAGAAGGATTGCGTCCGGGTCGCTCCTGCAATTCCTCCAGCATCCGGATTTCCGATTCAACGGCATCCCGACACTTGGCTTCTACGGCCAGTTCACGCCGCTCGTGCAGGGTTATTCCTGCGCGGAGTCGGTGCTCTGGCTGGGCAAGGCGTTCCTGTGCCTGCACCTTGGCGCGGATCACCCCTTCTGGACGGCAACGGAGGAGAACGGCTTCTTCGACCAGGCTCTTTCTCTTGCAAAAACATCAGGCTCCGCATCCATTGTGGCGGCCGCAGGCAAGCGCCGCATTGTAGGTGAGGGCGGAAATGCTGTGCAGGAGACCGTGCTGAACGGGCCCGCCTTATGTTTCACCAACCACAGGGCAAACGGGGAGACGATCCTCCGCACCGGCAAAGTGAACAAGACGGAGAACGATCTCCACGGCATGTGGAATTACGGCAAGCTCAGCTACAATACGAAATACCCATGGGAGGCGACGCCGACGGAAGATAGCGGGCGGGTGCGCGCGGACATCGAGGCGCAGCAGTACGTGCTGGAGGACCCGAGAGAGGGCTATCTTCGCGGCAACACAACGTTCTGGTGCGGCGAGAGGGACGGCGTGCTCTTTCGCAGGCAGTTCTTCCACTGGAATCTGGAGACGGAGGATCACTGGATTTCGGCGATCAACCTGGCGGACTTCCCCCTCGCGCACGGGATCTTCCGTGTGGATAAGACGAGGCTCATTTATCGTCCGGCGCGGCTGACGCTCGGCTCTTACGGCTTCCCTGACAACGGCACGATCGTTGAGGCAAGACAGTCCGCCTACGGCGACGGCAGGATGGCACAGGCAGTGATCCTCAAAGGCAGGGATCGGCGCGGGCAGGCGAAACAGATGGCGATGACGATCTACGACGGCTGGCAGGATCTCGAGATCGTAAGCTCCCACGGAACCAACCCGGATTCGGAGAAGTCGCTGATCGTCTGCGCGAAGATGGCTTATGAGCGCCATTATGATGCATCCGAACCGTACGTGCTGATCTCGCAGGTCATCACGAAGGAGGATGGCACGGACTTCACCGACGATGAGCTGTTCCCGGTCGCTTCCATATTACATGAGGACAGCTACGGTACCGGCGCGTTCGGCACCGTGACCATCACAATGAAGGATGGCACCGCGCACCGCGTGAACTACGACGGGATGGAAGCGAACATGGAGCTGTAGCGGACTATTAACATAGCATAAACTGAAGGATACCCCACAAACGCTGAAATGCAGGCGCTTGTGGGGCTTTTTAATTTTGCCGATATTATAGATGCTATAATGATTCAGACGAAAACCTGACTCATGCGTCAGCAATGATTGATCCCTGCGAGGTTTGCCGTATGGCTGCGAATAGAAGACTCCCTTATCCTGATATTGTGCGTGGCTTTGCGATCATCCTGGTCGTACTGGGCCACTGCATCCAGATGGGGAGCGGCGCTGCGTACTACGAGGCGTCCGCGTTTTACGACGACCGGCTCTATCAGTTCATTTATTCGTTTCACATGCCGCTGTTCATGCTGATCAGCGGGTATTTCGCGGCTTTCTCCATGGAGAGGGCAGACCGCACCGGTACATGGAGGCAGCTCCTTGCCCGCCGCGCGCGGCAGTTCCTCATTCCGATCGCGTTCTGGACGCTGTTCGAGATTGCCGTTACTTTCGTGCGGACTCTCGTGCAGATTCCGGCGGATGATCCGGTGTTCCGTGACAAAGCAGTCGGCCTCGTGAAGATTGAGCTCGCCGCGATTCCCACGCATTTTGTCAACGAGCTCTGGTTCCTCTGGGCGATTCTGTGGTCTCTCCTCGCGGTCAGCCTGGTCCGCCGCGTCTTCCGCGATTCGCTGATGATCTACGCGGTTCTGGAGCTTCTCATGCTCCTCGTCCCGGATGCGCTGAACGCCGGCGTCTATAAGTATGTCTTTTCCTTTTTCCTCCTGGGGTATCTCTGCGCGGCGAATGGGTCTGTGCAGCATCTTTTTGAGAAAATAAAAGGCGAGGCCCTGGGCCGGTGGCGCTATGTTGTCTTCTCCGGCATCATCTTTGCTGTGGCCTTTCTGTTTTTCCATAAGGATACGATGATCTATCTCTCGGGGTACCGCGTGCTGTGGGGCGAGTGGAAGCTCATCGCGATTCCGATTGTCAGGAACGCATATCGGTTCGCGATCGGAATGGCGGGCAGCGTATTCTTCCTTATCCTGTTCTGGCAGCTGTTCCGGGTGCCGGATCGAGGGTTCAGAAGCGCCGCGGCGAAAGTTCTCGAGGCACTCGGCCGGGAGACGATGGGGATCTACATTTTGTCCAGTTATTACATTATTTTCGGCATCCATGAGTTGACGAAAAAGGTCACTCCTTCCTATGCGCTGAATCTCTTCGAGGCAGCCATCGCGCTCCTTCTCTCGTATGGCACGGCAAGGCTATTGGGACGCATTCCGGGGCTTCGGCGGACGATCGGGAAATGAGTTATCATAAAAACTTCATAAATGGCCCGGGGATACTTTGCTATAATAGACACAGAACTGCGTTGGGTTCCGGCCCACCGGAATCCTGGAAGCTGTGTTCCGCCGGGCTTTTGAAGCCTTGCGGGGACGGACCGAGTCAGGAGGAACATTTATGAAGAAAAGAGCGGCACTTGCGGTATGCGGCATTATTGCGGCATCGTTTGCGGCAACCGCGTTATCCAACAGGCTGGTACAGGCAGATACGAAAACCCAGACGGAGAATTCTTCCGAGCGGGCAACGCTGAAGCTCTCGCCCGAGCTGGCCGCGAAGAAGGCTGCCGCGGCGGATGAGGCTGCGACGGACAAGACGGAAGCGGCCAAAGAGGCGTCAGACAAGGAGAAGAAGAGCGAAGAGATCTCCAGGGAGACGGAAGAGAAGGCAGATACAGCAGATACCGAAGCTGATGAGACTTCCACGGAAGCCGGCACAGCGGACACAGAGGCGGATGAGGAAGCTGACGATTCTGATTCCGAGGATGACGCTGATACTGTCGTGGAGTCGACGGATTATCTTGTGATAACCCTTCCCGGCGAGTGGAAGGATCACTATGAAATGAAGGAAGGGGATAAGGTCGACGGCATTCCGACGATCTCCTTCTATGAGAAAACGGCGTATGACAACGATGAGAGCGGCCTGCTGTTTTCGCTGTACCTGACGACAAACCGTGAGGACTATCTGGCGCGTGAGGATGAGGAGTGCATCGGCAATCTGATCGCGGATGATGGCACGAGCTATGCAGTGGTCGCAAGGTTCCCGGCGGATTCGGAGTCTTCCGAGGCGGCGAAGGAGCGGTACGAACAGATGACGGCCGACGTGCCGATAGTGCTCAAATCACTGGCGGCGAAGGAGGGCATGACTTTCCATTACGGGCAGACGCGCCAGGAGAGAGCTGCCGAGGAGTCTTACGTTTTCGCACAGATACTGGAGGAGTTCAGGAAGAGTGGCAAGCTCCCCAACGGGACGACGATTGACATTACTGCGGCGACGTCTGAGACGAACCAGTTCGCGGTTCTGGATGCGGACGGCGACGGCGCGAATGAGCTGATCATGAAGATCGGCAGCCCCGCTGCTTCGGACAAGACAACGCAGGCGGCTGAGAAGGAAGAGAATGCAGCTGACACCGCGGAATCTACGGAAGCAGCAACAGCTGATGAGACAGTTGCTACAGATTCCGAGGAAAGCGTCGACGATGCAACTACTGACGGCGAGAGCGATGCAGACACAGCGGCTTCTGACGCAACAGATACAGAAGTAGCAGGTACAGAGTCCGCCAAAGCTGACGCAGTTGACACGGAGACGACTGAGAGCACCACAACTGACACAGGCGCGACGATCTCTTCCACGTCTGACACTGCGACGGAAGAAGATGCCGCGGAGGAGGACACTGCGCAGGCAGATACTGCGGAGGCGGATAACGCACAGGCAGATGCCGCGCAGGCAGATATTACGCGGGAAAGTACTGATATTGTGATCTCCGCTGATGTGCCTGATGGCGAGGATTGGAGCGAGGAAGAGTACTACGACGACTACGCAGCGAGCAATTACTACATCTTCAAGGGGGATCCGTCCGTGGACAGCCATGCGGCGCACCTTTCCGCAGACGGCCTTGCGGACGCGCTGGTGAACACCAGTGAGGAATATGTTACCACGGCTTACGATATCGACTGGCTGAACATTACGAAGGGCGAGACGGCGAAGCTGTCTGGTGCGGCACGTGTGCCGGTGGGCGAGAGTGCGGCGCACATTGACGCGAAGAGGCGGCACGCATTCCGTGAGGCGCTGAACACGATCCTCACTGACAACGAGATGCCGGATGGCTCGCAGGCGACTTCCTACGTGGACTACACGGATGAGGACATGGAAGAGAACAGCTTCGCGATCATGGACGTGGATGCTGACGGCGAGGATGAGCTGATCATTCAGATTGACAACACCGGCATGGATACCATGCAGGAGCAGGTCTACGGATACGACGCGGATGAGGATGAGCTGCAACTCGAGTTCACTGGCGTTCCGGGCGGCGTTACCTACTATGACAACGGCACGCTCAAGAGTGAGGCAGCCTTTGACAACAACGATCCTTCCGCGATGTGGCCGTTCTCGCTGCTGGCCTTCGATGAAGAGAAGGGCAGCTACGAAGAGAAAGGCTCTGTCAGTGCCATGGATGAGACTGTCGTATCGAAAGAGAGCGGCAGGACGGTAGACATTCTGGGTCAGGGCTTCGACTCCGCCATCGACGAGGATGGAAACGGCAGGATCTACTATCTCGACGATGAGGATGCGGACGAGAAGGCGGAGCCCGTGGACGATGAGCAGTTGCTGGCGTGGGCTGACAGGATTGTCGGGATGAACAGCGGCAGCATCTATATGGACTGGTCGTCACTGACCGAGGACAACATTGATTCCGCGCTTGCAAAGTGGTGAATGTGTGTTATCATAAACGCAGTTTATCCATTTAAATCGATAAAGTATCCCGCCGGATAGACCTCCGGCGGGCCTTTTATTTTCCAAAAGGCGTATGAAGAGCACGCGCTGCACCGGAGCAGATGTTGCCAGGAACCAGGGGCGTCTGCCAGTCGTGTCAGTGCATTCGCCACGTGGGCGCAGATGGCGCGGCAGATTCGCTGCGGTATGGTTGCAAGGAGTTCAGGTTATGGAAATGCAGATGGAGTTCAAACGCAAGCTTCCGATTCCGAAGGCGTTGAAGGAACAGTTCCCGCTGCCGCAGGAAGTGAAAGATATCAAGGAAAAAAGGGACAGGCAGATCGAGGACATTTTCACAGGGCGCGACAACCGGTTTCTTCTGATCATCGGGCCTTGCTCCGCCGATCGCGAGGACGCGGTGCTTGACTATATGCAGCGCCTTGTGAAGGTGCAGGAGAAGGTAAAAGACAAGATTTTCATCATTCCCCGCGTCTATACGAACAAACCGCGCACGAAGGGCGTCGGCTACAAGGGGATGCTGCACCAGCCGGATCCGGAGAAGGGGGAAGACCTGCTCGAGGGGCTCATCGCGATCCGTCAGATGCACACGGACGTCGTGAAGGAGACCGGTTTCACCTGCGCTGAGGAGATGCTCTATCCCGAGAATCACCGTTATCTTTCCGATCTTCTCTCGTACGTCGCGATCGGTGCGCGCAGCGTTGAGGATCAGCAGCACCGCATGGTCGCGTCAGGTATCGGCATTCCCGCGGGTATGAAGAATCCGACGAGCGGCGATATTTCCGTCATGATGAATTCGATCATCGCGGCGCAGAGTCCGCAGACGTTCCTCTACCGCGGCTGGGAGGTCTCGACCACGGGCAACCCGATGGCACACGCCATTCTGCGCGGCTACGTCGATCGCTTCGGCAGGAGTCACCCGAATTACCACTATGAAGACCTGATGGATCTGAAGGAGCAGTATGACAAGCTCGAGCTCCGGAATCCGGCCTGCATTGTCGACTGCAACCACAACAATTCGGGCAAACAGTTCCTGGAGCAGATCCGCATCGCGAAGGATGTCATGCACAGTATGCATGTTTCCGGCGAAATCCGCCGGCTCGTGAAGGGCCTCATGATCGAGAGCTATCTCGAGGATGGATGCCAGAAGATCGGCGAGGGTGTTTACGGCAAGTCCATCACGGATCCCTGCCTCGGCTGGGAGAAGACGGAGAGGCTCATTCTGGATCTCGCGGAACTGCTGCAATAATATTTATCAATTGAAAAAGTAGGAATATTTTGGGGGATAAACATTGGACGGGGATAACAATGCCGGATTTGTTACTTTTTCATTGGGTGGCATGCTGTTTGAACATGTTGCAAAAGATGGAAAAGGAACCGATGTTACCAGATTGATTTCGGCTCGATTCGCGACAAACTTTGAAAGGGGGATTTACTATGGCAAGTACGAGTGAAATGACGATCAATAAAGCAAAAGAACTTGCTTTTACAGAAGAAGAATTAAAAGAATTAGACAAGGCACGTAATATGCCAATCACCTTTGACGAAGATTGCCCGGAGACTACACCGGAACGTGCCAAGAAGTTTCGAAGGGTTAATCCCGTCAGGAAAAATTCTGTAGGTTAAAACTCATCGTAGTCATTCCGGGCCTGTGCTGCGCGTTCTGCCGGCGCAGGTCTTTCTTTGTGACAAAGATTTCAAGAAAAGTTCAAGAAAGTTAATCAAAATGTAACAGAGGGTTGACAAAACCGAAACATTTCTGTAATATCTCCTACGGCCTGCGAACAACTGTGCGATTTATACCTGTTTCGCAGCGTTTACAGTAGTTTCCCGGGGCTTGCCCGGAACATTACCAACATAGGAGAGTATGGTTTGAAAAAGGTTTACAGAATCATGGCAGTTGCCCTCGCGGCGCTGTTCATGACCATTATGATCCCGGCTGCCAATGTGCAGGCGGATGAAGCGGCTGATCTGGCCGCGCAGCAGGAGCAGCTTGCAGCTGCCAACTATCTTCTGTACACACAGATTCTCGAGGCAAATGAGCAGGAGCTCGCAAGGCAGCAGGAGGCAGTAGCCCAGGCTGCGGAGCAGGCAGCCAAAGCTGCCGCCACTCCCGCGGCATCTTATTCCTGGCGGGGGCCTGTCCTCACCGCTTACCACGGCAGTGTCTACGGTCCCAGCGGCAAGGAAGTCTATTACAACATGAATATGTCCGGCGTCGTTTCCGCCCTGCGAAGGAAAGGTTACTCCGGCAACTACTGGGTCAGAAATGATGGCGTGAAAATGTTCGGCAGCTACATCATGGTAGCGGCGAACTACGGCGTGCACCCTTACGGCAGCATTGTGCAGACGAGCCTCGGTGCCGCGATCGTATGCGACACCGGCACCTTCGCAAGGTCTTACCCGAACTGCCTGGATATCGCGACCAGCTGGTAATTTCACAGGAAAATCCGTAATTATTAGAAACAGGGCACGCGCTGTGCTCTGTTTTTTTCATGGGAATACGGTAGAATATACGTATCTGCAAGGCAGCGAATCTATTCCGCAGGCAGGCCGCCATTTCGCACTGCATGATAGCAGCGACGGGCGCGGCTGCCGCGGTGAGATGCGCAAATTCTGCCGGGCGTGTGAGACAGGGGTTACATACATGAAATTTCTGAACAACAACAATCTGAAAAAGCCGTGGGCGGCCTACACCTTCGCGATTTGCTGCGGCGTGATCCTCTATCTCTTCCTGTCTCATTTCAACATCGTCTGGTACGGTCTGGGGCGGCTCGCGGATTTCGTGCGGCCGGTTTTCATCGGCCTTGTGATTGCTTACATTCTGAACCCGCTCGTGCGTCTGATCCGCAGGAGTCTCTTCCGCGGCATTCAGAGCGAGAGGATCGCCTGGCCCATTTCGGTCGCGGTCGGCGAGATCGCGGTGATCTTCGGTATCGTCATCCTGCTCGTCGCGCTGATCCCGCAGATTTTCCATTCCATTCAGACGCTGATCAACAATGTCGGCATGTACGCGAAGTCGATCTCCGACCTCTTGAAGAACCTGAACAGCGCGGCTTCCCAGGCGAATCTCGACATTACGGATCTCACGACGATGGGTCAGGATATCGTGAATCAGGTGACGAAATATCTCTCGCGCAACTCCGGCGACGTCCTCTCGACAGTTACGGGCACGATCAGCGGCATCATCAACGGCGGGATCAGCTTCATCATCTCGATCTATTTCCTGCTCGATAAGGGGCATCTGTTAAAGGGGTGCAGCGAGCTGAATCATTTCGTGATCTCGGAGAAAGCATACCCGAATGTGGCTGATTTCTGGAACCGCTGCAACAACATTCTCGGGCGCTATATCTGGTGTGATCTCCTGGACGGACTGATCATCGGCTGTGCGAACGCGGTGTTCATGCTGCTGGGCGGAATGCCGTACGTTGCACTCATTTCGGTGGTTGTCGGCGTGACGAACCTTGCCCCGACCTTCGGCCCCATCGTCGGCGGCGCGATCGGCGCGTTCATCCTCGTGCTGAACAATCCGTGGGACGCGCTCTGGTTTCTGATCTTCACGATCGTCCTTCAAACGATTGACGGCTACATCATCAAACCGAAACTCTTCGGCGGCGTTCTGAATGTTCCGGGCATCTGGATTCTCATCATGATCATCATCGGCGGCAGGATGTTCGGCGTCGTCGGAATCCTCCTCGCGATCCCGGCCGCGGCGATCCTCAATTACATTTATCACGACTATGTCCTCGTCCGGCTGAAGGAAGCGAGACGGCAGCGTTCCCGCGCTGGCGCGCAAACTACAGGCGCCGCGGAAGATGCGCCTGCCGGCACAGAATCGGAGTAGCGGCCAATAGAGCAGAAGGCCCCTTCTGATGTATGTTGCAAGCTATAGCGCTGCCGGCGTGGAATACAGCCACACATGCTAACATCTGGCACAATATGCGCAATATCTGGCTGGTTTATCACGGTGAAGCGAGTTAGTATTAGTACCATCAATTACATAGAAATGGCTGTGAAGAAAAAGAGTACCGTAAGGGATTGGCGCAGAGAACTGCCGGTTGGTGCGAGGCAGGGCAGGAACTTATGGGAAAATCATTTCTGAGCTTCGAGGCTGAAAGGAACGCCAAGGTGCGCCTGTTGTTTTCGCAAAGGACATCACGAAATCCCGCGTAGGCTTCGACGGAGCGATCCCCGTTATCATGGATCACGCATTGTTGGATGCGGCTGAGTGGTCGTACCGGAGAGATTCGGGCGGCAATAAGAGTGGTACCGCAGAGGTGGATTTCCAGGACCTTTGTCTCTTATGTAATCGTACAGGACTGTACGGCATGGGAGATGAAGGTCCTTTTCGATGCTCCGGACATCGGATTTATGCGGCTGGCATCCCTCATGAAGTGTCCTGTAACACACGTTTTCTATAGGAGGAAAAGAACATGAGAACACTAGTCAAAGTCAGCAATTTCGTCAGCAAATATATGGCGCTTATCGTCATCGCAGTCGCGGCGCTCGCGCTGTTCGTGCCGTCGTCCCTATCGTGGGTCAGAACGGGCTGGATCAACTGGCTGCTGGGCATCGTGATGTTCGGCATGGGCCTGACGCTGAAACCTTCTGATTTCGCAGAAGTGTTCAAACGTCCCAAGGACGTCGTGATCGGTGCGGTCTGTCAGTATACGCTGATGCCGCTTCTGGCGTTTTTGCTCTGCAAGGTCTTCCGGCTCCCGCCGGAACTGGCCGTTGGCGTCATCCTCGTTGGGACCTGCCCTGGCGGCACCTCCTCCAACGTCATGACCTACCTTTCCCATGGAGATGTTGCTCTGTCGGTTTCCATGACTGCCGTTTCCACGGTGCTCTCTCCGATCCTGACGCCGCTTCTCACTCTCCTGTACGCAGGCAAGACGGTCGACGTCAATGTCGCGGGCATGTTCCTCTCCGTTGTGGAAGTCGTACTCCTGCCCATTGCTGTCGGTTTTGTCGTGAACCACTTCTTCAGTAAATACACGCAGAGAGCAGTCCAGGCACTTCCTCTGGTATCCACCGCAGCCATCGTCATGATTGTGGCGGCTGTGGTGTCCGCGAATTCTTCCCGAATCCTGACTTCCGGCCTTCTGATTTTCGCGGTCGTTGTCTGCCACAACATCCTGGGTTACCTTACGGGCTACGGCGTTGCCAGGGCGCTCAAGATGGACGTTACCAAGTGCCGCGCGATCTCCATCGAGGTCGGAATGCAGAACTCCGGCCTGGCGACCAGCCTTGCCGCGACACATTTTGCGCAGTATCCGCTCGCAACGATCCCGGGCGCTGTTTTCTCGGTATGGCATAACATCTCCGGCGCCGTTCTCGCGAACTTTTTCAACCGCCAGTCGGCAAAACAGCAGGCGTCCGCAGGCACAGCGGCTGAGAGCGCGGCAGACTGAGTTCCTGAGATTCGTCTGGCCCTGCCCCTGGCAGGGAACTGTGGCAGGAACACGCAGAATCAGTCTGTTGCTGAAGGTCACTGAGACCGGAGATGCAGTGTTTCCAAATAGGTTATTATGGATAGTTTGGCCGTCCTGCCGCATGGCAGGGCGGCCATCTTCATGTAGTCGCGGTTTCGGAGGAGATAAATGTCCCAGTGGCTCCGAGCGATGCAGCTCTGGCAGGGCACAGAATATAGTTGCGCCTGGCATGTTTTGCAATGGGAGCAACAGTGCTATGATCATAGCAACACGGCAAACAAAGGAAGTGGGACTGTATGAGGAAACTTGCTGTCTATCTGGAAGGGTATCGCAGGCAGGCGGTGCTGGCGCCTCTGTTCAAGCTGCTGGAAGCGCTGATGGACCTGTTCGTGCCGCTCGTGGTCGCGAGGATCATTGATGTCGGCATCGCGGGGAATGAGAGACCCGCGATAATCCACGGCTTCATTCTCATGCTCGCGCTGGCGGCGGTCGGCCTGGGGTTCTCGATCACGGCGCAGTATTTCGCGGCGCGGGCGAGTGTGGGCTTTGCGACGAAGCTGCGCCAGTCGCTGTTCGACCACGTGCAGGGGCTGTCTTATACGGAGCTCGATACGCTCGGTACCAACACACTCATCACGAGGATGACCTCGGATGTGAACCAGGTGCAGAACGGTCTCAACATGAGTCTCCGTCTCCTGCTGCGCAGCCCGTTCATTGTCTTCGGATCAATGATCCTGGCGTTCACGATCGACGTGAAGTGCGCCCTGATCTTCGCTGTGGCGATTCCGGTACTCTCTGTCGTGGTCTATGGCATCATGCTCGCGTCCATTCCGCTGTTTCGCAAAGTCCAGGCCGGGCTGGATCAGGTGCTGGGGCTCACGCGGGAGAATCTGACTGGTGTCCGCGTCATCCGTGCCTTCTGTAAAGAGGACGATGAAGTCCGTGAGTTCGACGACAGGAACGAAGCGCTCACGAAAATGAATCTCTTCGTCGGCAGGCTCTCCGCGCTGATGAATCCGGCAACCTATTTCCTCATCAATCTCGCGACCATTTTCCTGATCCGTCAGGGCGCCATTCAGGTGAACATCGGGCGCATCGGGCAGGGCGAGGTCGTCGCCCTCTATAACTATATGGCGCAGATGATCGTCGAGCTCATCAAGCTCGCTTCCCTCATCATCACGATCAACAAGGCCATTGCCTGCGCCGACCGCGTGGAGAGTGTCCTCGAGGTGCAGAGCAGCATGGCATTCCCCGCAGAGGCGAAGGGAAACGCGGGACGGGAAGCTGGCTACGAAGAGACTGCAATGATAGCGGTCGGAGCAACGGACATGGCTGCTGGAACCGTCACAGAGACAGAGAGCGGTGCGGCCAGTCAGGCTGTGTCCGGTGGGGACGGCTCTGTTACGCAGCTTCCTACTCAGGCGGCAAAAGATACTGAACAGAGCATACGGCATGGTTCTGAAGAGGGGGAGAGTATCCACTTCAATCACGTCTCCTTCCGGTATCAGGGAGCCGGCGCGGAATCTGTCTCTGACCTCGATTTCGCGGTGCAAAGGGGGCAGACCGTCGGCATCATCGGCGGCACCGGTTCCGGCAAATCGACCTTGGTGAACCTCATTCCCCGTTTCTATGACGCGACGAAGGGGACTGTCATGGTAAATGGCAGGAATGTCAGGGATTATGCCGAAGAGGAGCTTCGCAGTCTGGTCGGCGTGGTGCCGCAGAGAGCTGTTCTCTTCAAAGGCACGATCCGCGACAACATGAAGTGGGGCAATGAGAATGCCACTGATGAGGAAATCTGGCAGGCGCTCACCACGGCCCAGGCAAGAGAAGTCGTGGAGGGCAAGGACGGGCAGCTGGATTTCATGATCGGTCAGAATGGCCGCAACCTCTCGGGTGGTCAGAAGCAGAGACTCACCATCGCGCGTGCTCTGGTGAAACACCCGGAAATTCTCATTATGGATGACTCGGCGAGCGCGCTTGATTTCGCGACCGACGCGGCATTGCGCAAAGCGATCCGCGGGCTGAACGCGCCCGAAACGGCTAACCCGATGACGGTCATAATCGTCTCGCAGAGAACGTCCAGCATCATGAACGCGGATCTCATCCTGGTGCTCTCCGACGGGCAGATCGTTGGCAAGGGGACGCACGAGGAGCTCATGAAGACCTGCGGAATCTATCAGGAGATCTTCTATTCGCAGTTCCCGGAGAAGCGCCCGGGCGGCGCAGCAGGCAAGATTCCTGGTGATACAGATGGCACTGGCGATGTCGCCGATGTTGCAGATGATCTGGCGAATGACTTTTCAAGTGGTTTTGCGGGCGACACAGCCAAAGATGAGGAGGGGCTGGTATGAGTCAGGATGTCAAAGATCAGAATCAGAAACAAAACCAATCCTCGGCAGTCGAATCCGATGCCATGGCAATGAGCGGCGACAAGGCATCCGGCAAAGAGACGCTGTGGAAGGTACTGCGATTCATCGGGGTTTACCGGTTGCTCCTTCTCGCATCCATCATACTGGCCGCGCTGTCTGTTGTTTTGACCCTGTATATCCCAATCCTCTTCGGCGATGCGATTGACGGCATCCTCGGGCAGGGGAAGGTTGACTTTGATCACATTGCGGGATGTCTTTCGCGGATTCTCGGGCTGATCGCGCTGACCTCGCTCGCGACTTTCGCCATGAACATGATCAACAACCGCCTGACCTACAAGGTGGTGCAGGACATTCGCGGGCGGGCGATCCGGCACATTCAGGTGCTGCCGCTCTCCTGGCTGGACGCGCACTCAACCGGCGACATTGTGGGCCGCGTCATCGCGGACGCCGACCAGCTCTCGGACGGCCTCTTGCTGGGCTTCTCGCAGCTGTTCTCCGGCGTCGTGACAATCGTGGTGACGCTCATTTTCATGTTGATGAAGAGCGTGCCGGTGACGATTCTCGTGATCCTGCTCACGCCCGTCAGCTTCTTCGTTGCGCGGTTCATCGCGTCCCACTCCTTCCACATGTTCCAGAAGCAGACGAAGACACGTGGCGAGCAGACCGCACTCATTGAAGAAATGGTCGGCAATGAGAAGGTCGTGAAGGCCTTCGGCTACGAGAAGAAGGCGTCGGAGCGCTTCCGCAGGGTCAACGAGGAGTTGCAGGAGTACAGCTGGCGCGCGGTGTTCTTCTCAAGCCTTACGAATCCCTCGACGAGGGCGGTGAACAGCGTGATTTACGCGGGCGTCGCGCTCCTGGGCTCGCACCTCATCCTCGCGGGAAGCCTGACTGTCGGCGGACTCTCGGTCCTCTTGAATTACGCGAACCAGTACATGAAGCCGTTCAACGACATTTCTTCGGTGATCACAGAGCTGCAGAACGCCATGGCCTGCGCGGCGAGAATTTTCGCCCTGATCGAGGCCGAGCCGCAGACGCCGGACCCGGAGAAAGACCTGTCGGCAGTCAGTGGAGAGGTCGACATTTGGGACATCGCGTTCTCTTATGATAAATCGAAGGCGTTCATCCAGGATTTTGGCCTCCGTGTGAAGCCCGGCACGCGCGTTGCCATCGTCGGACCGACCGGCTGCGGCAAGACGACGGTGATCAATCTCCTCATGCGCTTCTACGACATTGACAGGGGAGAGATCCTCGTGGACGGTGAGAACATCCATGACGTGTCACGGCACTCGTTGCGGAAGAACTTCGGCATGGTGCTGCAGGAAACCTGGCTGAAAAGCGGGACCGTGCGGGAGAACATTGCTTTCGGGAAACCGGACGCGACAGAGGAGGAGATCATTACCGCGGCGAAAGAGGCGCACAGCTGGGAGTTCATCCGAAGGCTTCCGAACGGGCTGGACACCATTATCAGCGACGATTCCCTTTCCCAGGGGCAGAAACAGCTCCTGTGCATCACGCGCGTCATGTTGACGCTCCCGCCGATGCTGATCCTCGATGAAGCGACGTCCAGCATTGATACCCGCACGGAGATTTTGATCCAGAATGCTTTCGATAAGCTGATGGAGGGCAGGACGAGCTTCGTCGTCGCGCACAGGCTCTCCACGATCCGCGGCGCGGACATCATCCTCGTCATGCGCGACGGGAAGATCATCGAGAGAGGCAATCACACCTCCCTCATGGCGCAGAACGGATTCTACACGCACCTGTACAATTCCCAGTTCGCGGGCGTGAGAGAGGTATGAAGATCATGCGCTGCTCGGTGCGATCGTGCATCCTACAGCGCAGGCTGTCGATATTTGACAATTGCATAGATGTCTGTGTTAGAAAGAGCCAGCCTTTCCGGCTGGCTCTTTCCGCAGCAGGAATATCGGAAGAATGCCGCTGCCGGATGGTCAGCGGTTCCTCTTGCGGTAGATCAGCATCCCGACAAGGTACAGTGCGCCGATGACAAGGAGCGCGAGGAGGAAGATCTCGTACTTCGCGGCGCCGAGGGCCTGGCCGGAGAGCGCGGACAGCAGAATGGACGGGAACCTGCCGACGGAAACGATGAAGATCCAGCGCGCGAGCGGCAGATCCGTGAGGCCGACCAGATACGAGATCAGATCCTTCGGCGTCCCCGGCACGAGGAAGAGCAGGAAGATGATGTTGTCCTCCTTCTCGTTCGTATGCAGGAATTTCACGGATTCGATCTGTTTCTTCGAGAAGAAGAGCTCGACGAATCTCATGCCGAATTTCCGGGAGAGCAGGAAGACCATGACGCTTCCGAAGGTCATGGCGATGTCGCAGATGATGGAACCGCGGATGACACCGAAGGCATAGCCCGCGGCGATCTCGAATGGTCCGCCGGGAATGACGGCCGCGAACACCTGTAATACGAGCGCCGCCATGAACAGCAGCACGCCGGGCAGCTCGCGCTCCGCAACATACCCGCGCAGAGCTTCCGGCTGGTGCACGAGGGACAGCATCGGTCGCACGAGGATCCAGCACAGAAGCGTAATGAGCGCGATCGCACAGACCATAATGCAGATTCCGAGCAGGCGTTTCCTGCCCAGGCTGTGATCTGTGCGCGGGTGCTGGGCGCGGCCTCCAGGAAGTGGGTCTCCTGCGTGGGATGCAGTCTTATTGGAACCCTGCTGTTGTGACACAAGACACAGAATCGCCACGAGCATCGTGACCAGCTCCGCTGCCGGGAAAGCAAGCCACACGCCGTTCATTCCGAATGCGGCCGGCAGTGTCAGGGCGAAAATGACGGTCATCACGACGCCCCGCAGGATCGACACGAGGAAGGCGCGGCCGGCTCTGTTGGACGCGGCGAAATAGGCCGCCATCACGATGTTGCATCCGGCGAAGAGGTAGCCGATGAAATAGATTCGCACGCCCGGCACCGCGAGCGCCGCCATCTGCCGGTTCTCCTCGCGGTTGAAGACGGCGACGATTTCTTCCGGCACGAGGTTCGTGATGAGGAGGATGCAGGCCGCAGCCGCGAGGGAGGAGAGGAGTGCGAGCCGCAGAACCCGGTGCTCCGAGTGCCTCTCCCCCTGACCATGATATTCAGAGATGAGCGGCTGTGAGCCTTCCGCGATTCCATTGAAAACAGAAACAGCCACAATCGCGGTATTGGCGACGACCGCGTACGCTGCGATGCCGACACTTCCGGCAAGGCGCAGGATCACGAAGTTGAATACGAGCGTCGTGATGCCGCCCGCGAGCTCACCGACCAGGGCGGAGACGCCGAGCCTTGAGGAATCCCGCAGGATGGCGAGGAAAGGCTTCGTCCGCACAAGCCGCAGAGTATTGGAAGGCTTCCGGAAATGGACGAGGCAGATGAGGATCGACACGAGCGGGGAGAGTGCGGTCGCGAGCGCGGCGCCCGTTATACCCAGCCGCAGTGGGAACATCAGGAACCAGTCGCCTGCGATATTGAACAGACTCGAGGCGATGGTGGCGACCATGGGGACGCGCGGGTCGCCGTCGTTGCGGACGAAGGCGGTGAAGGCGTAATTGCACATGAAAAGCGGCGTGAACAAGAGGAAGATCCTCGTGTAGGGCACGCCGACAGTGACGATTCTCCCCGTGCCGCCAAGTGCTGTCATGATCTGTCCCGGCAGGAAAACACCAGACGCCATGAAGGGTAGTGAGAGCAGGCACAGCCAGTAGATCGCGTTGGAGAAATACAGCGCTGCGGCGCGGCTTCCCTGCGCACGCAGAATGGCGAATTTCGTCGCGCTGCCGACGCCTATCATGGCGCCGATCGCGTAGATCACCGAATAAACCGGCAGGACCAGATTGAGTGCGGCGATGCCGTCGGCGCCCTCCGCGACAGAAATGAAGTAAGTATCCGCCAGCACGTAGGCGGAGATGCCGATCATGCCGGCGATACTCTGCAACACGTAGCGCGCGAACTGCCGGCTGACCGAATCCTGATGCAGTTGTCTGTACGCTTGAACTCCCATGACCATAGCATAGCACAATTTGAGCTTCCCGGACGCCTGGCAGCCGGATGGACGAGCTGTACAGCGGGAAGTCACGATACTGAGGGGGCCTGCTGTTCCGGACGACCTGCACGACACAGGCAAGAGGCGAAGGCATAATGCTGTGGGGCGTCTTATGTTTTCTCAATTGAACTCTTCTCCAAATTTCTCTATAGTAAAGAGAAGACACCGCACCGCGGGCCAAAGGGGAGGTTACCATGTTCGATACGACGAAACAGCGCATTATCCGCGTCATCGGTCACAGGAATCCGGACACGGACAGCATTTGTTCGGCGATTTCTTATGCTTATTTGAAGAATCAGATCAGCGACGAGCCATACGAGCCGCGCCGCGCGGGCGAGATCAGCCGCGAAACCCAGTTCGTGCTGAATCATTTCCACGCGGACCTGCCGAAGCTGTCTGTGGATATGTCACCGACGATCAGTTACATCGACATCCGGCAGGAAGCAGGCGTGGACGGGCAGATGTCGACACGCGCCGCCTGGCAGCTCATGAACGAGCACAACATTGATACGCTGTGCGTGACGGACGAGGACAACAATCTGCGCGGCCTCATCACGGTCAGGGACATTGCCAACGCCAATATGGATCTCTCGGACACCGGCGTTCTCGCAAAATCCCACACGAGCTACCGCAATCTGATCGAGGTGCTGGACGGCAAGATGCTGGTCGGCGACCCCGAAGGGCGAATCACAACAGGCCACATCCTCGTCGGGACCAGCCCGGAAGCAATGGAAGAGCTCGTCAGGGCGGGCGATCTTGTCATGGTCACGAACCGGTACGAGGCGCAGATGTGCGCGATTGATTACGGCGCGAGCTGTCTCGTCGTCTGCATGGGGTCTGAGGTTCCGAAAATGCTGATCGAGCGGGCGAGGCAGATGAACTGCACCGTCATCCAGACGCAGTATGATACTTACGCCGCGGCAAGGCTCGTTTCCATGGCGGCGCCGATCGAGCATTTCATGGTGAGGGAGAATCTTATGACCTTCAACGTGAACACGCCGATTGAAGAGGCACGGAAAATCATGGCTTCCGTGCGTCACAGATATTTCCCGATCCTCGACAAGGAAGGACATTACTGCGGCGTCATCTCCCGAAGGAATCTCTTGAACATGCACCGCAAGAAAGTCATCCTGGTCGACCACAACGAGAAGTCCCAGGCGGTCGAGGGTCTGGAGGAAGCACAGATTCTCGAGGTCATCGACCACCACAGGATCGGCACGCTCGAGACCAGCGGTCCGGTGTATTTCCGCAACGAGCCGGTCGGCTGCACCGCGACGATTCTCTATACGATGTTCGGCGAGAACAAGGTCGAGATTCCGCAGAAAATAGCAGGCCTCCTCTTATCTGCGATTCTCTCCGATACATTGATGTTCCACTCTCCGACCTGCACGATCGTGGATAAGGCCGCGGCGAAGGACCTTGCGGCCATCGCGGGCGAGGATATCGAGGCCTACGGCCGCAAGATGTTCGAGGCGGGCGAAGATCTGACGGGACGCGACGCGGATGACATCCTCCATACGGATTTCAAGGAATTCTCAATCGGCGAGCACAACATTTCCGTGGGGCAGGGCTTTTTCATGAGCGAGAAAGCCTACGACGCCGCGGAGGGTCTCATTGCGGCTTACCTTCCGCAGGTGATCGAGCACTCCGGCTCGGAAATGATCTTCTACATGTTGACCAGCATACCGAAACAGGACACACTCCTTCTCTACGCGGGCGGGCGCGACGCGGACGAGATCATTTCAGAAGCCTTCGGCGTCGCTGCCGCCGGCGGCAAAGCCTATCTTCCCGGGGTCGTCAGCCGCAAGAAGCAGTTGATCCCGCCCGTCCGCGAACGCCTCCTCGCGGAGTGAAGAGAGGGGAAAGCCTTTTCTTATTTATTTGCCGTCGACAAAATTTAGCGGCTTTGCTGCTCATGTCGATTGGATTCGACATAACCTAGCGATTTGGCTACCCATGTCGAA
>FNQX01000018.1 GCA_900107575.1 Lachnospiraceae bacterium NK3A20
TCGCCAAAGCCGCAAGATATGTAGCGCAGGATTACATCCTGCACGTATGCAATGCTGTCGCGCTGCTCCAGCATCATGCTGCCGCGCTGCTCCAGCATCATTCCGCCAAAGCCGCGTAATAAGAAAGCCCGAAACAACTTCATATGAAGCAGGTTTCGGACTTCGGGATATGAGCGATATGGGACTCGAACCCACGACAACTTGATTAAAAGTCAAGTGCTCTACCACCTGAGCTAATCGCCCGTGAAACTGGGCTAGCCAGATTCGAACTGGCGAATGCAGCAGTCAAAGTGCTGTGCCTTACCCCTTGGCGATAGCCCAAGATACAACTGTTGCATTTGTTGAAAAAGGGTGGATACAGGGACTCGAACCCTGGATCTCCAGAACCACAATCTGGCGCGTTAGCCAACTACGCCATACCCACCATATGCATCCTTATCATAAACGATAAGTTGTGGTACGATCACGGTTAGTGATCAAGTGTGCCCGTGGGGATTCGAACCCCAGACCCTCGGCTTAGAAGGCCGATGCTCTATCCAGCTGAGCTACGGACACATTACCTTCTGACATCAGCCTTCTGACATCAAAAAGCGGGTGATGGGAATCGAACCCACATATCCAGCTTGGAAGGCTGGTGTTCTACCACTGAACTACACCCGCGTAAACGCCTGTTTTTCCGTGACGCAATGTGTATTATATGATAGTGCCCTGTTGATGTCAAACCTTTTTTATGCGAAATGCGCGATCCTCTGGAGCTGATCCATCATGGCGCGTACCGCCTTGCCGCGGTGAGAGAGGGCGTTCTTCTCTTCTGACGTGATCTCGGCGCTGGACCTTTCCAGTTCCGGAATATAGAAGATGGGATCGTACCCAAAGCCGTTGCTGCCTGCGATCTCATGTCCGATCATGCCCTCCATGTGGCCGAGAGCCGTGAGAGTTTCGATGCTATCACTGCGAGGATCCAGACCTTTTGGGAAGATGGCGGCAACTGCCGCGGTGAACCGCGCCGTACGCTCCCTGTCCGGGACACCGGTGAGCTTTTCGAGGATCGCATTCATCTTGATATCGTAGCTGGTGTCGTGCCCCATGAACCTTGCGGATTGCACACCGGGCGCACCGTCCAGCGCGTCGATGCACAGCCCCGAGTCATCGCTCATCACGACAACGGGGACTTCCGGATTGAGGATGCAGGCAGGATTCTCTCTCACCTTCTCCCAGACAGCTCTCGCCTTGATCATGGCGTTCTCTTCGAATGTTTGACCATTCTCTTCCGGAGAAGCGGCGACGCCGGCCTCCTTCATGGTCTGAATCGTGATCTCAGGATCGCTGATGATCTCCCTGATCTCACGGACCTTTCCTTCATTTCCTGTTGCAAATATAATTTGAAGCCTCAAATCTATCTCCTTCGGATTGCAGAGCAAAACGCGCAAGTACAGCCTGTGTAAGCGCTCTGACAATGGTATTGAATGGTTCGCTCGGGAAATGCGGCCTAATTCTTCCTGGGGTGCGCGGTCGGCTTCGGACCCGGGAACATGTAGAAATAGGTCTTGATCATGCCGTTGTAGAGCTTGCGGTTCTTTGCAGCCTTCATGCCAAGATCCTTCTCGGCGTCCTCGTAGGCGGTGATCACATACATGGACCAGGAGTCCAGCATCTGGAACCGCTCTCCAAGGGTACGGTAGATGCCGGAGAGCTCCTCTTTGCTGATCGCACGATCTTCCTCTGTCAGTTCCTCGTCGAATTCACTTTCATAGGCATGGGGGTGTTTGCCAACCGGATATTTCTCACCGCCCCGGGTGGCATCCTTGAGTCTCTGTCCGTACGGCGGATTCGTGATGAGGAAGCCGAACTTCTTCGGGTGCGAGAGAGAGGAGACGGGACGCACCTGGAAGTGGATCAGCTTATCCACACCGGCGAGCCTGGCATTTTCTCTGGCAGCCGCGATGGCAGCAGGATCAATGTCGTAGCCCTGCAGGTCTGTCTCGACCGAGAGATCAATCTCTTCCTCGGCCTCTGTGCGCGCGTCCTGCCATACGGCGCCGGGGATCAGATTGGTCCAGCCCTCTGCCGTGAAGTGGCGGCGAAGACCGGGGGCCATGTGCGCACTCATCATCGCAGCCTCAATGAGGAAGGTGCCCGAGCCGCAGAACGGATCCACGAGGATGCGTCCCGGCTTCCACGGCGTCAGCATGATGAGTCCCGCCGCGAGATTCTCCGCAATCGGCGCCTTGACACTCGCCTTGCGGTAGCCCCTCTTGTGCAGGGATTCACCGGTGGTATCGAGCGCAACAGTGACCTCGTCCTTCTTAATAAATACACGGACGGGGTAGGAGACACCGTCTTCCGGGAAATGACTGATGTGGTACTGCTCCGTCATGCGGTCCACCATTGCCTTTTTCATGACGGACTGAATGTCGGAAGGAGAGAAGACTTTTGATTTGACACTGGCGGCTTTGGTGACCCAGAACTTTGCATCCCGCGGCAGGTACTGTTCCCACGGGAGAGCCTTGGTCCCCTGGAAGAGATCCTCGAAGGACTCGGCATGGAACGAGCCGACCTTCAGCAGCACGCGCTCCGCGCAGCGCAGGTTAATATTCGCACGCGCGATGGCTTCGGCGTCACCGGCAAAGGTCACCCTGCCGTCATCCACTTCGGTGATCTCATAGCCAATGTCGTAGATTTCATTTTTCATGACGCTCTCCATGCCGAAATGGCAGGGGGCGATCAGCTCGAACTGCTGCATAGTTACCTTCTCTCGTAACGCGCGCCGCGCGTCGAAAGGACCGTATCGGAAAGAGCCTTTGATCTTCCAGTCGAAGATTTTCGATACATGTCCGGAATCGTTGCTACGCCTATTGTAAGGCAGAGGTTAGAATTTGTGAATTATACATTATTACATGAAAAAGGAGCCGTGCCCTGCGGCGCGGCTCCCGAGAATCAGTATCTTATACGTTGCCCTGTGCGACCATGGCATCTGCAACCTTGAGGAAGCCTGCAATGTTGGCGCCGGTGACGAAGTCATCCTTGTCGCTGTACCTGCCGGCGGCCTCGGCAACCTTCGCATAAATGCCTGCCATGATGCCCTGCAGCTTGGAGTCAACCTCCTCGAATGTCCAGGAGAGTCTCTCGGAGTTCTGGCTCATCTCGAGCGCGGAGGTAGCTACGCCACCTGCATTGGCTGCCTTGCCGGGCATGTAGAGGAAACCATTTGCCTTTCTTGCTTCCTCATATGCGTCGATGGCATCGGCGTCGGAAGGCATGTTCGCACCCTCTGCAACACACCAGCAGCCGTTGTTAATGAGCTTCTTCGCAGCGGCACCGTTGATCTCATTCTGCGTTGCGCAGGGAAGTGCGATATCGCACTTGACACCCCAGGGCTGCTCGCCCGGGAAGAACTGTGCGGTCGGAACCTTCTCAACATACTCCGCAAGAGATGCCCTGTGCTGCTGTTTGATCTCGCAGACAACATCGAACTTGATTCCATCGGGATCGTAGATGTAGCCGTTTCTGTCGGAGCAGGTCACAACCTTTGCTCCCAGCTGCTCTGCTTTCTGGATCGCGTACTGAGCAACGTTGCCGGAACCGGATACGACGATGACCTTGTCCTTCAGCTCCTTGCCTGCACCCTTGACCATCTCGTCTGTGATGTAAACAAGGCCGTAGCCTGTCGCCTCGGGTCTTGCGAGGGAGCCGCCGAAGGAGAGGCCCTTGCCGGTCAGAACGCCCTCATAGAGGTTTGTGATTCTCTTGTACTGACCGTAGAGATAACCGATCTCACGTCCACCGACACCCATATCGCCGGCCGGAACATCTTCGTTGGCACCGATGTATTTATACAGCTCTGTCATGAAGCTCTGGCAGAAACGCATTACTTCTGCGTCGGATCTGCCCTTGGGATTGAAATCGGAGCCGCCCTTGCCGCCGCCGATCGGAAGGCCTGTCAGACTGTTCTTGAAGATCTGCTCGAAACCGAGGAATTTGAGAACGGACTGGTTCACGGTCTTGTCGAAACGAAGACCTCCCTTGTAAGGTCCGATCGCGGAATTGAACTGCACTCTGTAGCCGAGATTGACCTGGGTTTTGCCCGCATCGTCAACCCACGGTACACGGAATGTGACAATTCTCTCGGGTTCCACGAGTCTCTCAAGAAGAGACACGCTTCTGTACTTCTCCTCATTCTCTGCTACTGCCGGTGCGATGGTGTCCAGCACCCTCTTGGCAGCTTCGAGAAACTCGGGCTCGTTCACATGCTTCTCCTGGAGATTGGCATACACTTCCTCAACATAAGACATAATTCCTTCCTCCTACTCATAGTTTACGAAAATGTTTCGTATGTTGATGGTGATGGGAAGTTTGGAAGTCCTGCTGATGCAGTCCTTCCAAACGATCCTCGGTGACGCAAGCGTCCCCGAGGTCCCGATACATGCGAAACCGCCTGCGCGGTGAATCGCTTTAGCGATTTCGCATGCGGGTGCCGCGAAGAACGCGGCACTGGGTATAAATTTGTATAACTGTATACAAAGTGCATTATAAATAGCTGCCAGCCAGATTACAAGCTGATTTAGAGAAAAATCGCTTTAAAGTGTAAAAGCGTCTTCGGAACGATTACAGCAGGTGGATACCGTGTTCCTCGCAGGACGTGGCAGTTTCCTCGGGCCAGAGAGAGCTCTGCACCTCACCGATGTGTGCCTTCCTGAGGAAGAACATGCAGATGCGGGACTGGCCTATGCCGCCGCCGATCGTGTAGGGCAGCTCTTTGTTCAGAATCGCTTTCTGGAACGGGAGGGCAGCACGGTCTTCACACCCGGCTGCGCGCAGCTGCTCTGCCAGCGACTTCTCATCGACGCGGATCCCCATGGAAGAGAGTTCGAGCGCGATGTCGAGCAGCGGATAGTAGACGAGGATGTCACAGTTCAGAGACCAGTCATCGTAGTCCGGTGCGCGTCCGTCGTGCGGCTCGCCGTTTGCCAGCTTGTCACCGATCTGCATGAGGCAGACGGCGCCGTTCGCCTTCGTGATGTAGTATTCCCTCTCCTTGGGCGTGCTGTCGGGATACATCGCCTCCAGCTCCTTCGTTGTGATGAAGAAAATGTCGTGCGGCAGAATCTCTTCGATATAATCGTAGC
This sequence comes from Lachnospiraceae bacterium NK3A20, assembly GCA_900107575.1. Lineage (GTDB taxonomy): Bacteria > Bacillota > Clostridia > Lachnospirales > Lachnospiraceae > CAG-791. The sequence continues at coordinate 5,127 of FNQX01000018.1, forward strand.
GGATCGACATGTATTTCTCAGTCTTGCGCAGCACGCGGTACTCCTCACGCACGACATTCTTCAGGAATTCGAGATTGCGGTCCTCTTTGCGGATCACGCGCTCCCAGTCCCACTGGTCCACGTAGATGGAGTGGATGTTGTCAGTCACCTCATCCCTGCGGATCGCGTTCATATCGGTGTACAGGCCCTCGCCGACACCGAAACCGTATTTCTTCAGCGCGTAGCGTTTCCACTTCGCCAGGGACTGCACGACCTCCGCGTTGCGGCCGCTCTCCTTGATATCGAAGGAAACGGGGCGTTCGATGCCGTTTAGGTTGTCGTTCAGACCGGATGCGGGATCGACGAAGAGGGGCGCAGACACACGCAGAAGGTTGAGCCGCTCTGCCAGGAGATTTTGGAAGAAGTCTTTGACCACCTTGATCGCAACCTGGGTTTCATGAAGATCGAGTTCGGATTTGTAGTTCGTGGGGAGCTTTAATTGATCCATAACTGCCTCTTTCCTGTGCAAGATTTTGTTCCATTAAAGCGCATTTTCTGTCCCTTTTCAAGGGAAAACAACAGGCGCCCCACACCAATATGGCTCCCGCCTGTCTGTTATTTTCTCTGGCAATCTGTTGCAAGGGAGGTGGAATTCGACCCGGAACTTTGTACAGATCAAGGATTTACAAACGGGGAGGAACCTTTATAATAATCAAACGATCCGATCGCGGATCTGTGATTGCGCAACCGATTGCAATCGCACAGGAAGGGAGTTGAAAACAGCAATGGAATACAACAAACTGATTCATCTGAATCTGAATCAGGTCAGTGATTTTGTCAGGGCGGCGTCCAACTGCAATTTCGATGTGGACATCGCGAACAAGGAGCGCCGGAACTATATCGTGGATGCCAAGTCCATCCTGGGAGTTCTGGGACTGGACCTGCGCGGCCCGCTCCTCGTGTCCTACAACGGGCACGATCAGAGATTTGAGAATTTCCTGAACCGCTGCCGCTGCATTACCGCAGCCTGAGGATCATACATTATCACTTCATCACTTCATAACTGTTCAGACGACAGGAGGGAAGAGTCCGCAAAGGATTCTTCCCTTTTTTGCTGCAATCAGGGTACAATCAGAGCATGTTGACAACCATGACGATTTCGGTGCGCGCGCTGGTGGAATTCCTCACCAGATCGGGCGACCTGGACAACAGAACAGGGGGAGCACCGGAAGGCGTGATGCAGGAAGGGTCCCGGATGCATCGGCAGATCCAGAAGTCTGCGGGCGAAGGCTACCTGGCAGAGGTGCCTCTCTCCATTACCTGGAATTTCGATTCCGAGGGAGGAGAGCAGACTCCTGAGCTAGCCGTCACTGTCGAAGGCAGGGCGGACGGCATCTATTATGGAAGAAATCTGGAAGCGGATCCCCTCTCGACCAAAAGGCGCAGGAAGGGGCAGAAGGGGAAGCGCTCTACTGATGACGGGAGCTACTGGACGATTGATGAGATCAAGACGACATACCGCAGGATCTCGCGCCTTCGCCGCCCGGAACCGGTGCACCTGGCGCAGGCCAAATGCTATGCCTATATCTACGCCGTGCAGCACGACCTTGCAAGGGTCAATGTCCGCATGACCTACTGCAATCTCTTATCCAATGACATCCGCTATTTCTACGAAGAGGAGACGCTGGATGGGCTAGAGGCGTGGTTCACCGCCCTCATGGAAGAGTATCGCAAGTGGGTGGCGTTCGAGATTGCCTGGGGGCGGAAACGCACGGACTCCATCTGGGGGCTGACTTTTCCCTTCTCCTACCGCGAGGGGCAGAAGGAGCTGGTGAGCGGCGTCTATCATACGATCGCGCAGGGGAAGAAACTCTTCCTTGAGGCACCGACCGGTACGGGCAAGACGATCACGACGCTCTATCCCTCTCTGAAGGTCATGGGAGATGGGAGAGCTGAGAAGATCTTCTACCTGACAGCCAAGACGATCACACGGACGGCGGCAACGGATGCGATTGAGCTCCTTCGACACCGGGGACTGCAGATCAAGAGCGTCGTATTGACGTCCAAAGAGAAGATCTGCGTGCTGGAGAAGCCTGCCTGCAATCCGGAACAGTGCCCCAGGGCGAGAGGACATTTTGACCATATTAATGAGGCTTTATTCGACTTATTGACCCATGAGGATAATTTTACACGGGAGGTGATCGAGGCCTACGCGGCAAAATACGAGGTCTGTCCGTTCGAGATGGGCCTGGATATGAGCAGCTTCTCTGATGTGATCATCGGAGACTACAACTATCTCTTTGACCCGCACGCGTATCTTCGAAGGTTCTTCGGGGGCGGCGACAGCAAAGGAGCGTATATTTTCCTCGTCGATGAGGCACACAATCTCGTCGAGCGCGGCAGGGATATGTACAGCGCAGAGCTGGTGAAGGAAGACCTGCTGCGGATGAAGAAAAGACTCAAGAACATTTATCCCGGCGTCGCCTCGAAGATTGAGAAGGCAAACCGCGCAATGCTCTCATTGAAACGCCGGTATGAGGAGTGGGGCGGCACGGGCTGCATGGAACTGTCCGAAATTGACCAGCTCTCTCAGGCGGCGTACGATGTACAGTCACAGCTCGAAGAGACGTTGATGCAGGAGAGGATCGCCGAACAGAACGGTGGAGCGGCGAGAGATCCTCTCTTCCGGGAGAAGAAAGAGGTGCGTGACGAGCTGCTGGATTTCTATTTCGGTATCGCACACTTCACCCTGATCCTGCAAAGAAAAGATGAGCACTATGTGACTTACGCGGAAAAGGCGGAAGAGAAGGGAGCATTCCGGGTACGCATGTTCTGCGTTGACCCGTCGCGGAATCTCAAGGCCTGTATGGACCGCGGGATGGCATCCATCCTGTTCTCCGCAACTTTCCTGCCGATACAGTATTACAAGGCGCTGCTCGGCGGCACGGCCGACGACTATGAGATCTATGCCCACTCCGTGTTCGATCCGAAAAAGCGCGGGCTCTTCATCGTCCGGGATGTGACGAGCCGCTACAGGCAAAGAGGACCGGAGGAATACGCAAGGATCGCGGACTGCATTCACAATGTCACCGGGCAGCGCCACGGCAACTATCTGGTGTTCTGTCCGTCCTATTCTTTCCTGGAGAGTGTGGCGGACGTGTTCGAGGAGAAATATCTGGGAAGAAAACCTGCCGCCATTTCCGAATCCGGGATGCCATCCATGACAGATGCCGGGGGTGGCACAGCCGCGAGGCAGGAAAGGCAGCTTGCTGTTCGGTCTGAGGAGAATGTCCGGCTGGAACTGTTCCCTTTACTGACCGGCGCGAAGGCTGACTCAGTACCAGCGGCTGCAGAGGACGGTTCTGTGCCGGCGGCGGAGATCACGGTTCTTCGCCAGAGCAGTCATATGGATGAGACGACGCGGGAGAGGTTCCTCTCTCAGTTCCAGAAGGCGAGAGATGACCACAGTGTGATCGGGTTCTGTGTGCTCGGGGGAATCTTCGGCGAAGGCATTGATCTGAAAAAGGATTGCCTGATCGGCGCCCTGATCATTGGAACCGGTCTGCCGAAGGTAACCGGAGAGCGGGAGCTGTTGAAGACTTATTTCGAGCGGAATGAGAGAGACGGCTTTGCCTACGCCTACCGGTATCCCGGCATGAACAAGGTGCTGCAGGCGGCGGGACGCGTCATTCGCACGGCCGATGACGTGGGGATCGTGGCCCTTCTGGATGAGAGGTTCCAGGAGCCATCCTACCGCCAGCTCTTCCCTGCCGAATGGGCAAACGCACAGATTATATCAACCGGTCAAGCGGCCGGATTGGTGGAGAAATTCTGGGATGAGTGGCTGTAGTTTGTGGAACCTCTGTCATAAATTATGTAAATAAAAATAGTTCAAAATATTCAGACTTAAATGATTAACGACCGGAAAATTCAGCCATGAAAACCATATATGACACGAGTGTCATTTGTGGATAACTCTGTGGAATTTGGGGATTTCTGAAACATATTGACCGGGGAAAGGCCCAAAAACGAACAAAAATTCGGGTTGTTGAAAAATGGGGCTTTTTTCCTGTGAGGTCAAAATTCCAAACCGGATAAGTCAAATAGATTATGTTAACTAAATGTCGCGAATTGCGGCATATTTAAAGGAGGATAACTGACTATGTGGGCAGAAGAACAGGTGATGTATCAGATCTATCCCCTCGGGCTGTGCGGCGCACCGTTTGACAACGACGGCGTGCTGGAACATCGGATTCTCAGGGTGCTGGACTGGATTCCGCATCTGGAGAAGCTGGGGATTACCAGCGTCTACTTCGGACCGGTATTCGATTCGGACACGCACGGGTACAATACGAAGGACTATCAGAAGATCGATGTACGCCTGGGCAGCAATGAGGATTTTGCAAACGTCTGTGAAGCCCTCCACAGGGCGGGGATTCGAGTCCTGCTGGACGGCGTCTTCAACCATGTGGGGCGTGGCTTCTGGGCATTCCGGGATGTGATCGAGAAGAAATGGAACAGCGCCTACAAGGACTGGTTCTACCTGAATTTCGACGGGAACGACGCCTGGAATGACGGCTTCTGGTATGAGGGGTGGGAAGGCAACTACGACCTCGTCAAGCTGAACCTGGACAATCCGGCCGTCTGCGATTACCTGATCGAGAGTGTGAAGAAATGGATTGACTGGTTCGACATTGATGGACTGCGCCTCGATGTCGCCTACATGGTGAACCGTAACTTCTTAAAGCGCCTCCGTTGGGAGACCGACCAGGTCAAAAATGACTTCTATCTCATCGGTGAGATCCTGGGAGGGGACTATAAGCAGATCGTCAATGACGAAATGTGTCACAGCTGCACCAACTATGAGTGCTACAAGGGGATGTACTCGAGTTTCAACTCCATGAACATGTTCGAGATCGGATATTCTCTGAACCGGCAGTTCGGAAGTGATCCCTGGACACTGTACTGCGGCTTTCACCTGATGAATTTCGCAGACAACCACGATGTCACAAGAGCTGCCAGCATCCTCACGAATCCCAGACACCTGCCGCTTCTCTATGCCATGGCCTTTGCGATCCCGGGCTATCCCTGCATCTATTACGGCAGCGAGTGGGGGTTCGAGGGCAGGAAGGAGAACGGAGATCCGTCCCTGCGGCCTGCTATCAAGAATCCCGAATGGAACGAACTGACGGATTTTATTCAGAAGCTCTCCCAGGCGAAGACGCATAGCGAAGCGCTGAACTATGGCAGCTACCGGCAGGTAGTCCTCACCAATCATCAGTTGATCTTTGAGAGAAGATCAGAGAACGAGCGCGTCCTCGTTGCGATCAACGCGGGAGACTACAGCTACCACGCGGATTTCGACGCCGGCTGCGGCAGGGCGGAGGATCTGCTGACGGGTGAAGCACACGACTTCGGCGGCGGCTCGGACCTGGCACCGTACAGCGTATCCTTCTGGAAATGCGAGAAATAACAGTGCGGATATAAACCGTGCTGATAGCCAACCATTATTTATTGATATAAGTGAAAGTTATAATCTCTGTTGCTTTTTATCAGGGCGGGAATTATGATCCTTATCACGAAAGGAAAGTCAGATATGCCTATCATTGAAGTCAGGGGTCTGTACAAGACCTTCGAGACCAAAACGAATACGGTAGAAGCCTTAAAGGATATCAACTTCGAAGTGGAAGCGGGAGATATCTACGGCATCATTGGTATGTCGGGCGCGGGCAAGAGTACTCTGGTCCGGTGTCTGAACTATCTCGAGACGCCGACCAGGGGCACCGTAACCGTCGAGGGACAGGAACTGGGAAAGCTCGGGGACAAAGAGCTGAGGGACCTGCGCAGCAGCATCGGCATGATCTTCCAGGGGTTCAACCTCCTCATGCAGAAGACCTGCCTGGACAACATCTGTTTCCCCCTCCTCATCCACGGCACACCGAAAGGGGAGGCGCGGCAGAAGGCAGCACAGCTCCTCGAAACGGTCGGCCTCTCCGACAAGGCGGCGGCCTATCCCGCACAGCTCTCCGGCGGACAGAGGCAGAGGGTTGCCATCGCAAGGGCTCTTGCCTGCGACCCGAAGATCCTGCTCTGCGACGAGGCGACGAGCGCACTCGACCCGCAGACGACGCAGTCGATTCTGCAGCTCCTCAAAAAGATCAATCAGGAAACCGGCATCACGATCGTGATCATCACGCATCAGATGTCCGTCGTCCGGGAGATCTGCCGACACGTGGCGATCGTCGAGAACGGTGAGATTGTCGAGAATGGCCTCGTGGCTGATATTTTCACTCATCCGAAGTCAAAGGCTGCAAGGCGGCTCATCATCGAAGGCAAGGATCCGGACGAGTGGGAGAAGGAGAACGGTGCAGAGAGTGCGACTCCTGGAAATGCCAGGGCAGCGGATCTTACGACGCCCATCCTGCATGAGAACAGGAGGATACGCATCGTGTTCGGAACCACGTCTTCCTTCGAGCCTGTCATCGCGAACATGATCCTGACGGTGGGGCATCCGGTCAATATCCTGAAGGCTGATACCAAGGACGTCGGGGGGACGGCCAGGGGAGAAATGATCCTCGGCCTGCCGGAAGACAAGGACGTACAGGAAAAGGTTATTTCCTATTTAAGGGAACACGGCCTCGATGTAGAGGAGGTGGACTGAGTATGGGTACATGGACACCGGAAGTAATACAGATGATCATACGGGGCATCCTGGAGACGCTGTACATGACTGTACTCTCCACGGTTTTCGGTTATGTGCTGGGGCTGCCGTGGGGCATTGTCCTCGCGGTCACGGACCAGGATGGGATCCGGCCGAAGACCGGCGTTTACCGCGTGCTGGATGTTGTCACCAACATCATGCGCAGCATTCCGTTCCTCATCCTGCTGATCCTGGTCATCCCGATCACGAAATTCATCGTCGGCAAGAGCTATGGTTCCACCGCGACGATCGTGCCGCTCGTTATCAGTGCGGCGCCGTTCATCGCGAGAATGGTCGAATCTTCCTTAAAGGAAGTTGACCACGGCGTCGTGGAAGCGGCGCAGTCCATGGGAGCGGGGCTCTGGCAGATCATCACGAAAGTGCTGTTGCCGGAAGCGAGGGTTTCCCTCATCACGGGCGCTACGATCACCTTCGGCACGATCCTCGGCTACTCCGCGATGGCTGGCACGGTCGGCGGCGGCGGACTCGGCGACATCGCAATCCGCTACGGCTACTACCGCTATCAGGCGGACATCATGATCGTTACCGTCATCCTGCTGGTTCTGCTGGAACAGATTTTCCAGATCATTGGCATGAGGATGGCGACGGTACTGGACAAGAGACACGTTTAATCATTCACACGAAAAAGGAGAATATTATGAAAAAGAAAACTTTATCCCTGATCACTGCTGCTGTACTCGCTGCCACGGCACTCGCGGGCTGCAGCACGTCCTCCGCACCGGCGTCCGGCGACGCGGCAGCTGCCACAGAATCCGCTCAGGATACAGCTGCTGCAGGTACGACCGCAGCAGCCGACGATAGCGCGGCCGGAGAGGACAAGGAACTTCAGAAGATTACGGTAGCAGCATCCCCGACACCGCACGCAGAGATTCTGGCGGCGGCGAAGCCGCTCCTTGCCGAGCAGGGCTATGATCTTGAGGTCACAGAGTTCCAGGACTATGTACAGCCGAACAAGGTTGTGGATTCCGGCGAAATCGATGCCAATTATTTCCAGCACATCCCCTACCTTGATTCCTTCAACGAGGAGCAGGGCACAGACCTTGTCGTAGCAGGCAAGATCCACTATGAGCTCTTCGGCATCTATCCGGGCACGAAGACGAGCCTGGACGACATCGCGGACGGCGACACGATCGCGGTTCCGAACGATACGACCAATGAAGCGAGAGCGCTCCTCCTGTTGCAGGAGAACAACATCATCAAGCTCAAGGACGGCGCAGGCCTCGAGGCGACCGTCAACGATATTGACTGGGACAACTCTTCCTACAAGGTGAATATCGAGGAACTGGAAGCCGCACAGATCTCCCACGTCATCGGAGAGGTTTCCTACGCGATCTTAAACGGCAACTATGCGCTGCAGTCCGGACTTTCCGCGGAGCACGATGCCCTTGTCTATGAGAGCGGAGATTCCGACGCAGTTCAGACCTATGTCAATGTCATCGCTGTGAAGAACGGCAGAGAGAACGATCCCGCGATCCAGGCCCTCGTCAATGTGCTGAAATCCGATGAGATCAAGAAATTCATTGATGAGAAATACAATGGTGCCGTACTGCCCGCAGTGGAAGAGTGAAGATAAGACGCGCCGCCTGCTGTTTTCTGCTATAATCGCTGTATCTGTAGATACGATAAGAGAGGCGGAATAATGCTGTTAGTTCTGATCCTGGGCATGGTGCCCGCACTGCTGCTCATCCTGTATATGTACCGGCTCGACAAGATCGAGCCGGAACCCGTGGGGCTCCTGGGACGGCTGTTCCTGTTCGGCGGCCTCACGACCATCGCCGCGGGCATCATCGAAGAGATCGGGATGCTGATCGCGGGAGCACTCATCTGGAATCCGAAGAGTCTTATCTTCCTCCTCGTCGAGAATTTCATCGTTGTCGGCATCGCGGAAGAGGGGATGAAACACCTGGCGCTGCGCAGGATTTCGTGGTACCGGCCGGAATTCAACTACCGGTTCGATGCGGTCGTCTATTCGACGGCGGTGGCGCTCGGCTTCGCGGCATTCGAGAACGTGATGTACATCTTCAATTTCGGCCTCGGGGTCGCACCGATCCGAGCGATCACGGCTATCCCGATGCACTGCATCTGCGGTATCTTCATGGGCCACTACTATGGAGAGGCGAAGCTGTGCGAGATGCGCCACGAGTGGTCGAAGATGAACTACTACCAGGCGATGAGCCTCATCATCCCGATCCTGCTGCACGGCTTCTACGATTTCGCGGCCAGCAGCGTGGAGCCGCTCCTGTCGGTGATCTTCCTGTGCTACGTCATCATCCTGGACGTCATCGCGTTCCTCTCTGTCAGGCGCTACGCAAGGCAGGATGTGAGCGTGTAGGGAATAAACTATTCAGGTCCTGCATCTCGAAAACCTGCGGTTTTCTCGCTGTGGGCCTCCCGACGCGCTACGCGCGTTGACCAAAACGAAATTTATATCACAGGCAGCTGTGTGAACACGGCTGCCTGTTCATGAATTTCGTTTTGCTGAATAGTTTCAAAAAGTGTTTGACATGAATTGTGTTCTATAGTATCATCACTTTTGCATCGCGAAGGAACGAGTTCCGTCCCTGCTCCAGTGATGATATGCGATAGTAGCTTAGTTGGTAAAGCGCCACCTTGCCAAGGTGGAGACCACGGGTTCGAATCCCGCCTGTCGCTCTTGCAGCAGATTGCTGCGAATATCTGAATGCGATAGTAGCTTAGCTGGTAAAGCGCCACCTTGCCAAGGTGGAGACCACGGGTTCGAATCCCGCCTGTCGCTCACATAGCCCGGTGCCGAAAGGTACCGGGTTTTTACGTTGCCACGCGATCGATGATATACTGGGAATGTCGGCGCGGTGAATACAACGTCAGTGCCGGTGAAATGGACACCTACGGTCAGGCAGGAGGAAGGACGGAACATCATGCAGCAGGGCGAACCTTTATATCACCCCAATACCGCACAGTACGAGAAGATGCGCGTCATCGCCTGTGGCACGAAGGTCAACCATCTCCCGGCGGTGCTGTTCCGTGAGCTCGCCGACATGCTGGTGAAATATCAGCACTCTGCAAGGCTGGTGCAGTACCCGGAAGGCCTTGTCTTCGACAGTGAGAGGGGAGAGTACATCCGCAGCCGGAACGGGCAGGAAGTGCGCTGGCAGCGGGATGGTTGTCTTCTGTGCATCAGCACCTTCCCGGATGAGGAGAAAAGCGGCGTGCACTATCTCTCAATCGAGATGCAGCCGCTGTCAGAGGAGACGGGGGTAAGGCACATTCCGCCGGAAGAGGTCTTTGCCGGTGCACCGTCCGAAGACGCCCTGATTCTATCTATGAGCGGCGCCATGAAATCGCGCTGGTATTACCCCGCAAGGCGTTTCCTCCAGGCCAATCATGGCAAATACATCCTGCCGGGCTACCTTCCCCACCAGGATGAAGTCAACAGGATCGCGGTGATCGACACCGAAATGGAGCGCCCCTATCCCATCCAGTTCGCGGGCGTTCTCCTGGAGAAGAGAGACGGCATCTGGGCGAAAACAAAAGACGTCAGCACATACATTGCCCTGCCGAAGGGGCGACGCCTCACGAGGGATGTGAAGCGGGTGACCGGCCTGGACGATGAGATTCTGCGCCAAAACGGCCTTCCGGAGAGGGAGGCGCTCACACAGATCGCGGACTTTCTGAAAGGTGCCACCTTCATCTGCGGACACGCGGTGCTCGCGGACATTGAGATCATGCGCGGCGCCTATATCCGGCAGGAGATGGAGCTGCCCTACGCGCTGAAACGGCATGAGCTCATCGACACGCAGATGATCCTGTCTTATATTTTCCATCTGGAGAACATGACGAAGCTCGAGAGGGCGGCAGAAATGGCTGGAGTGCAGCGGCAGGGCGACACCTACCACGACGCGAGAACGGACGCGGATGTGACGGCACGGCTGTTCATGAAGCTGGAGCCGGAGTTCGTTCAGAGCTATGGCACGCTCCCTGTGGTGAATGATGCCATGATGCACGCGCCGCAGGAGCTCTCGCTCCTTGGCAGGATACTGGGGAAACGCCCCGGGCCGGAAAGAGCGGCGGGCGCAAAGAGAAGATAAGAGACAGACAAGGAGGGCGGGATGCGATGCTGCGAACAACTTTCGACAACAGCGCGGTGATCTGCGCTGTACTCATAGCTGGGGGAGAGGTTCTCACGAAGTGAGCGCTCCCTCCTCCTGCGCGAGGTCACACAGTGGCTGCGAAGGGCCATGCAGACGGTGTCGCCGTGTGAAGTTTACCGGCTCGATACGGACCGCTTTGCCCTCATCACGTTCCGGCTGGAAGATGGGAAGCGTGAGAAATTCACTGGGAAAATAGCAGACCGCTTCTCGAAGTTGTGGCAGGTCGGATCGGAGAGTCTGATGCTGGATGTGAAGATCGGTGTACTCCGCCTGTCCGATGACGCGGCGGAGCCGGCGGCGCTGGAGAAGTTGTTCGAGAGCGATGCGGTTCCCGGAGATATTGGATAATTGCACGCATGGGAATACAGAAACTTGGGCGTTGATCCGCTCAAGGAGAAGTATTGTATTGTACGGAAGTCCTGCTGATACAGCAGATAGGGTGGAGTAGATTGTGAGAATTCTGAGGCGGGGAGATTTCATACTGGGGTCAGTGCTGGCAGTGGCCGGGATCGTGTTCTCGACCCTGACACTCACTGCCGCGGGACGGCAGACTGCGGGATCCGGCAGTGCCCGTGTTGAGATCTTCAAGGACGGCGCGCTGTACGGCAGCTATGCGCTGTCGGAGGATAACGTGATCGACGTGGCGGACGGAGAGGAAGACAACGTTGTCGTCATACGGAACGGCGAAGTATACATGTCTGAGGCTTCGTGTCGTAATCAGATCTGTGTGAATACCGGAGCGATCCGCGCGCCGGGGCAGAGCATTATCTGCCTGCCGAACCGCGTTGTGGTAGAGATCGTGGGCGACAGTGATGAGGAGGGGTTCGATGCCATCTCAAGATAATCGGACTTCGTGGACGACGCAGCGTATCACGATCACGGCCATGCTGGCAGCGCTTGCTCTTATTTTCTCCTGGATTGAAGCCATCCTTCCCTTTCAGCCGGGACTGCCGGGCGTCAAGCTGGGACTTGCGAACTTCGTCATTGTCACGGCAATGTACCGAATGAACAACCGATACGCGTTCGGCATCAATATGGTGCGCGTGGTGCTCGCGGGCTTCCTTTTCTCCGGACTCTCAGGTCTCATTTATTCGCTCGCTGGGAGCCTTCTGAGTTTCCTCGTCATGGCGCTCACAAAGAGGACGGGGAAATTCTCCGTGATCGGTGTCTCCATGGCGGGCGGCGTGGCCCACAATGTGGGGCAGCTCCTTATCGCCATGCTCGTCGTATCGAATCTGGCGCTGGGCTATTACCTTCCGGTCCTGTGGTTTTCCGGCATGGCAGCCGGTATCGCGGTCGGCATCGGCGCGGCAGCCCTCATCCGGCACCTGCCCGTCAGACTATTCGGAAGCGTGGGCTAGCACTGTGTGCATCGAGCGCAAGCTGTCGCTGCACGGATTCACAGAAACGCAGGAGATCAAGTGAGCAGGCAGACGGCGGGGATCAGTGCCAGGTGGCCTTGCCTTCCACGCGGGTCGCCTGCCAGAAGGCACCCATGGACTGACCGGGAAGTTCTGTCACATCGTCCGCAAGATAGGCGGAGAGCCCCACTGCGGCGGGATCAAACGACCTTGCCTGTTTCTCACTGTCGAACTCAATTTCCGCGTACCAGAACTCTGTGGGGGCTCCCTCATCGACGTGGCTGACTTCCAGAGAGAGGCCGTCCGGCAGCGCGTAGGTTCTGCGTTTCTTCGGGATGAGTGGGAGAGAGATGAGATCTTCGATGTCCTGGAACTGCTGCTGCGTGATCGGGAATTCAATCTCTTTCCTTGTGAGCGTTCCGCGGGATTTGAAACAGAGGATGAAGTTATCCTGCATTCTGACTGCCGGATCGTTCGATACCAGAACATTCTCCTCTCGGATGCGTACCGTCGGCTCGACACTGACATAGCCCTGCCGCATTTCTTCCTCTTTCTGAAGAGGCAGGTCCGCTTCTGGCCAGCCCTGAACCATCCATTTACGTTCTATTTCCATCGACTTTCGTCTGTTCTTATCGCCCATTGTTATCCCTTTCAAACTGACATCAACAACACAATTCGTGAGAATTTGTAGCATCGGAATCAGTATAGCAGATGCGCCAATATGCGTCGCCGGGCCTGTCGTATTTTCGCAAATGCTGCGGAGAAAGAGCAGTGGATTCTAAGGCATGGTATAATGAAAAAGTCATGGGCGGACGCCCGGACACAGTATGTGAGAAACGATTTGAGATAGCAATGAGGGAGATCAGAATGAAGGTTTTTGTGACAGGCGTTGCCGGACAGCTCGGACACGACGTGATGAATGAGCTGGCGAAGAGAGGGTACGAGGGCGTAGGCACCGACATGGCATCGGAATATGCGGGAATTCAGGATGGCTCTGCAGTCACAAAGGCGCCTTACGTGGCGCTGGACATCACGGACGCGGACGCTGTCATGAAGACGATTGAAGAGATTCACCCTGATGTCATCTGCCACTGCGCGGCCTGGACGGCGGTCGATATGGCTGAGGACGACGACAAGGCGGACAAGGTGAAGGCCGTCAACGTGGATGGCACACAGAATATCGCAAACGCAGCGAAGGCCATCGGCGCGAAGATGGTGTACATCAGCACGGACTATGTTTTCAACGGACAGGGTACGGAGCCCTGGGATCCCGACTGCAAGGACTACGAACCGCTGAACATGTACGGCAGAACGAAGCTGGGCGGAGAGCTCGCCGTTGCCGACACGCTGGATCAGTATTTCATCGTCCGCATCGCCTGGGTATTCGGTCTGAACGGCAAGAATTTCATCAAGACCATGCTGAACGTCGGAAAGTCGCATGATACAGTCCGCGTTGTCAATGACCAGATCGGCACACCGACCTATACGCTCGACCTCGCACGCCTCCTCGTCGACATGATGGAGACGGATAAGTACGGCTATTACCACGCGACCAACGAAGGCGGCTACATCTCCTGGTACGATTTCACCTGCGAGATTTACCGCCAGGCGGGCTTATCCACGAAGGTTGTGCCGGTGACGACTGAGGAATACGGCCTCTCCAAGGCAGCGCGCCCGTTTAACTCAAGGCTCGACAAGTCGAAACTTGTAAAGAACGGCTTCACGCCCCTGCCGACCTGGCAGGATGCGGTCGCAAGATATCTCGCTGAGCTTCGGAAGACCGGCCAGTTATGATCCGGGGGACGGTAAAGCGCCTGGGGGCGCTGCTCCTTGTAACCGCTCTGGCAGCAGGCATGACAGCCTGTGGGGGCGCAGGCGCGGGGGAACAGGGCAGCACCTCCGGGGAAACGATCGGCGAGCAGAGCCAGAATACAGGCACAGGGGAACAGAGCAGCACCGCGTCATCCGCCGCGGGCAGTGACGCTACTCTGTTGAATGAGAGTGGAGGGGATGCCACTGGTACAGATCCCGCTGCAGGCACAGCGAAGAAGGATGACAGGATAGAAAGGCGCCGTCAGAGAGCGGACGCCGCGTCAGAGAAGCCGGAAGGCGGGAACGAAGCCGCCGCCACGGACGCTGTTCCACAGATGATCGAATTCAACAAAGACCTGCCTGTGAACCTGCCGGACGACGCCTGCCGGACTACCTATGAGATCTTTGTCTATTCCTTCTATGATTCTGACGGCGATGGCATCGGTGACCTGAAAGGTGTCGACGAGAAGCTCGACTACATCAATGACAACGATCCGTCGACGGACACGGATCTTGGCGCGACGGCGATCTGGCTGATGCCGATCAGCCCTTCGCCCACCTATCATAAATACGATGTGACGGACTACATGGCCATTGATCCGGAATACGGCACGATGGAGGATTTCGAGCAGCTCGTCGCAAACGCGCACGAGCGCGGCATCCGCGTCATTACAGATATGGTCATGAACCACACGAGCACAGAACATCCCTGGTTCCGGGAGGCTGCGGCTTATCTCGAACAGCTGCCAGAGGGCGCGGAGCCGGAGGAAGAGGCCTGCCCCTATGTCACCTACTACAATTTCTCCCGAGAGAAACTGGATGGGTATGTGCCGCTTGCGGGATCTGACTGGTACTATGAGGCGAGATTCTGGGAAGGGATGCCGGATCTCAACCTCGACAATCCAAAGGTTCGTGATGAACTGAGAGACATCGCCGCCTTCTGGCTGGACAAGGGTGTTGATGGCTTCCGACTCGACGCGACGACATCCTATTACACGGATGATACGGGCAGGAACATCGAATTCCTCTCCTGGTACAACAAGGCGGTGAAGGAGATCAATCCTGACGCATACCTTGTGGGAGAGGGCTGGACGGATCAGACAACGTACGCGCAGTATTACCAGAGCGGCATCGACTCCATGTTCGATTTCGATTTCTCCGGGCAGGAGGGTATGATCGCGAAGCTCGCGCGCGGGAAGACGGATGCCTCCGGTTTCTCCGACGCGATGGCGAAGGAGGAGACCCTGTACTCGGGCTACAACGCTTCTTACGTCAATGCGCCTTTCTATACGAACCACGACATGGCAAGGAGCGCCGGGTATTTCACCGGCGACAATGGGTCCGAGGTGAAGCTCGCGCAGGGGCTCAATCTCATGATGGGCGGCAATGCGTTCCTCTATTACGGTGAGGAGATTGGCATGAAGGGCTCCGGCAAGGATGAGAACAAGAGGGCGCCTATGTACTGGACGTCCGATGCGGGTGCACCCGGCATGTGCCGCGGGCCGGAGGCGATGGATGAGATCCGAATGAAATACGCGCCTCTCTCCGATCAGCAGCAGGATCCCTCCTCCATCTGGCATTATGTCAGGGAGGCGGTGAAGATCCGTTCTGCCTTCCCTGTCATCGCGCGGGGGGAGACGACCACGATAGAGGCTCTCTCGGATCGTGATGTGGACGTCTTTCTGCGCAGCGCGGGTCCTGCGAAAACAACAGGCGCCGCGGTCATGGAGCCTGTCACGATTGTCGTGAACACCTCCGATGAGACGAAGACGCTCGACCTCTCGAAGGCAGGAGATTATGCGCATACGCTGGCAGCGGTGCTGAACGCAGGCGCCGGGGCACAGGACAATGTAACCCTCGAAGGCGGCAGGCTCACGATTCCCGCCAAAGACATTGCAATACTCACGAAATAGTCGGCTATTCAGGACCCATCTAAACACAGCTGTCTGTTCATAAAATTCGCAGAATTAAACAGCTACCCACAATAGAGGAGGAACTTATGCTCGCATGGCTGAAAGACGCTGTATTCTATGAAATCTATCCGCAGTCATTCAAGGACACCAACCTGGACGGCATCGGAGATTTCAACGGGATTATAGAGAAGCTGGACTATATCAGAGACCTGGGTGCGAACGCGCTCTGGATCAATCCCTGTTACGATTCCCCGTTCAAGGACGCGGGCTACGATGTGCGCGATTACAAAAAGGTCGCGCCGCGCTACGGCGAGAATTCCGATCTGTACCGGCTCTTTGGCGAGGCACACAACAGGGGAATGCATGTCCTCCTGGATCTCGTGCCGGGCCACACATCGGAAGAGCATCCCTGGTTCCTTGCGAGCAGCAAGGCGCAGAAGAATGAATATTCCGGCCGCTATGTATGGACAGAGAATGCCTTCGGCGGGATGGCAGGCCGACCCTACATCGCGGGCGAAACGCCAAGGAGCGGCGCCTACATGCTGAATTTCTTCAAATGTCAGCCGGCGCTGAACTACGGCTGGCTGCACCCGGAGAAGGAGTGGCAGGATGGCGTGGACTCTGAGAATGCCGTGGCAACGAGAGAAGCCATGACGGATGTCATTCTCTTCTGGCTCTCCCACGGGTGTGACGGCTTCCGTGTCGATATGGCAGACTCCCTTGTCAAGGGAGATGATGAGAACAAGAGCGGCACGGCAGCGCTGTGGCGCAAGGTTTTCGAAGAAGTAAGGCCCCAGTACCCGGAGGCGGCCTTTGTTTCCGAGTGGAGTTCTCCCCTGCAGTCGATCGCGGGCGCGGGCTTCGATATGGACTTCCTCCTCGACCATCCGGGCAAGGGGTACAACTCACTCCTTCGCGAATATGAGACGGATGGCTTCGATCACAGTCACGATGACAGGCAGGATCACAGCTTCTTCAAAAAGGATGCTGACAGCGACATTACGAAATTTACGACGGAGTATCAGCGCTACTATGACGGCGTGAAGGGGAAAGGGCGTATCGCGCTCATCACCTGCAATCACGACACGCCGCGGGCAACCCGCACGCTCTCTATTCCCGAGCTGAAGCTTGCCTGGGCGTTCCTTCTCACCATGCCCGGCGTGCCTTTTATTTACTATGGCGACGAGATCGGCATGAGATACCAGGACGGGATGCCGACGAAGGAAGGCGGATATGCGAGAACCGGCACCCGCACGCCGATGCAGTGGACAAAGGGCAGGAACCTTGGCTTCTCGGACGGCGCGCCGGATACGATGTATCTGCCGCTCGATGCGGCAGCCGATGCGCCGACCGTAGAGGAAGAGGAGAAAAATCCTGAATCGCTCCTCCATACCGTGAAGGACCTTACGGCGCTGCGGCATGGGAATGAAGATTTGCAGGCCGACGCGGACTATGAGGTATTGTTCGCAGAACGCGGGGCGCTGCCTTTTGTTTACCGGAGGGGGAGGCTCATCGTGTGTGTGAACCCGTCGGGACAGGAACAGAGAGCTGACCTTCCGGCTGCCGCGGGGCACGATCAGGCGCTCTATACGATCGGCAGTGCGGCGATGACGGCGGACGGACAGCTCACCATGGGGCCGCAGTCGTTCGCGGTATTCGCGTAATCCTTCGATAGAGTATCTATTCATACCGCCCGCGGCACTGGATGCTGCGGGCGGATACAGCTGTCAGACTTGGCAGCTGTATTGCGAAAATACAGACAATATAAATTGAAGCGGAAAATATATTGACAATATTACAGGCGGAGGTTATATTATAGACAACAGGAAACAAAAAGATAAGCAACAAAACCCCAGGCTCCTGACGAGAAAGGGAGCAGGAGGAATCTAAGAGAAAGGGGTACAGACCAACAAAGACTTAAAGTTCCACAGCAGTATAATCCGTAACTTGTAACCAGTAGCTATGATCCATGAATCAGAGTCAGAGAACTGTAACGAAGTTCAGACGAAGAGGGCAAACCAATTATCTAAGTTGAGTAACAAAGCTCTATAACCGACAGGAACGAGACGAAATCTTCTGAGGGAGCAGGTACAGTCCAATGGGATGGTGAGGCACACCAACTGAATACAGTTCATCAAAGGAGGTACAAACCGTTGAAAATTCTCAAGATGAACAGTTAAGAGGGACACCGGAGCAATCGCCGATGTCCCTTCTCTTATGGTCACAGTTAAGAACCGAACAGATTTCTCTTATGGTCGAAAATCAGTCCAGGTCGAGGCCCTTCTGCGAAGCGAGGCGGAACTCGCGGGGGGACATGTGTATTTTCTCCTGGAAGACCCGGTTGAAGGTGCGCTGTGACTCGAAGCCCGCGTTCATCCAGGCGTCTGTGATCGGCTGGTCGGTGTAGCGCAGAAGGCTGCAAACGTACTCGAGGCGCATCTCGTTCAGGTAGGCGTTGAAATTCATGTGGAAGGTGCCGGAGAACATGCGGGAGATTGCGTACGGGCTGACGTAGAGATCCTTCGCCATCTTGGTCAGGGAGAGAGGCTCTGTAAAGTGCGCAGCGATGTAGGATACGCTGCGGTAGATGAGATCCTCGTTCTCTCCGGACGGGCGCTGGATGAGGTGGTACTGCGGCAACGCTCGCTCTAAGATGATCTGAATGAAGGACTGGGTCAGGATGCTGTTCCTGCGGTCCTCCTCGCTCTCCAAAAGATCCCGGATGAGATAGGGGATGTCCGGGTGTACTTTGGCGGATGGGATGATCGGCTCTTCCGGCTGATACTGGCGCAGCGGGTCCGCGAGCGAACCGGCAAGGCTCACCGATGCCAGGATCGTGATATAGGTGTTCCTGCCGCCGGAGAAGACCTGCCCGTGGCGGATGAGCCCCGGGAAGATCACGACGAAGTCACCCTTTTCCATGTGGTAGAGCTCCTGCCCGATTCCCAGCTCCAGCGTCCCCTCCGTGATGTAGACGAATTCGATCATGCTGTGCACCTGCGGAGGGAAGTGACTGGCTTTTCTTTTGTAAATTTCCAACCCGTTGTTGGAAGACTTGTACAGAGGTCTCATTGCGATTCTTTCCTGTCAGAAGTTGTGGATACAAGGTATAATATGATTATCTTATACCAAATCACACGCGGGAGAAAGGCGGGGAGCTATGGCTGTCACACATTCAGCTGACTATACGGAAGCGAGGAAGAGGGGACTTCGCACTTACCGGAAGGACATTCTGGCGGGCCGCAAGCCCTATCCTCCTGTGCTGGACGACATTCTGACAAGAGATGACATCCTCGCAGAGGTTCCGGTCAAGATCATGGAGATCCCGCTCGATCTCGTTATCGGCACGCGGACGGCCGGCAGGACCTCTTCCTTTGCGTCCGATTTCATGCCGACGCTCAGGGAGAACACGGAGTTCGCCTACAAGTGGGGAAATCTGTTCGAAGCCCAGATGGAAGAGGGCATTCGCGACCCCATCAAGGCCTATGAGTACATGGGCAAGTTCTACGTCATGGAGGGCAACAAGAGGGTCTCTGTGAGCAAATACGTAGGCCTCTCCTCCATTATGGCGGACGTGACAAGGGTGCTCCCGAAGCGTTCGGATGACCGGGCGAACCGCATCTACTACGAGTTCCTTGACTTTTTCAAGGTCTGCCCCGTATACGACATCCAGTTCTCGCAGGAGGGCAGATATCAGAAGCTCGCGGAGCGTCTGGGCCAGGATCTGCAGACGCCCTGGAGCGATGAGGTAATGCAGAACTTCCGCGCGGAGTTCGCGGTCTTCACCAAGGTATTTCATGAGAAGATAGGAGAGGACCTGGGACTTTCCGACGGCGACGCGTTCCTCATCTATCTCACGCTCTATCCGTCGAAGACGCTGATGGAAGATTCCGAGGAAGTGCTCGGCAGCAGAATGCAGAAGCTGCGCAATGAGTTCCTCACGGATACGAACAACGAGAACATCGCGCTGTTCGAGGCGCCGGAAGAGATCAAAGACAAGACAAGAATCCTGGACTTCCTGCGCGGGCCCGCCTACTCGGCGGAACGGCCGTTCCGCTGTGCGTTCATCTATGACAGGAACCCGGACGTTTCTGCCTGGATCTACGGTCACGAGCTGGGCAGGAACTATCTCGACGACTTTTTCAATGGCGTCGTGAAGACGGAGAAGTTCGAGAACTGCGGTAGTCAGGCTGAGCTCGCGTCGGCGATCGACAGGGCCGTTGCAGACAAGAATGAGATGATATTCACGACGTCCCCGACCATGATGACGGAGACGCTCAAGGCGGCAATCCACTATCCGAATATCAAGTTCCTCAACTGCTCCATCAATCTCTCCTACCAGGCGGTGCGTACCTACTACGGCAGAATGCACGAGGCGAAATTCATCCTCGGCGCCGTTGCGGCGACGGTCGCGGACAACCACAAGATCGGCTTCCTCGCAGACTATCCGATCTACGGCACCTTCGCCAACATCAACTCGTTCGCGATCGGCGCGGCGATGGTGGACCCCGATGTGAAGATTTACCTTGAGTGGTCGAAGATCAGGGAATCTCACTGGAAGGAGACCTTCCGGAGTGAGGGCATCCGTGTCATGTCGGGACCTGACATGATCCGACCGACCGAACCCTCGCGCGAATACGGCATCTACAAGGTGGAGGAGGATGGTTCCATCGAAAGCCTCGCGGCACCCGTCTGGAACTGGGGCAAATACTACGAACAGATCATCCGCACGGTGCTGGACGGTACCTGGCAGGCGAGGGAGGTCAGACGCAATGACCAGGCCATGAACTACTGGTGGGGGATGTCCTCCGGCGTCATCGACGTGATCCTTTCGAACCACCTCTCCTACTATACGAAGAAGATGGCAGCGGCGTTGAAGCGCGGTATCCTGCGCGGATCGCTCAGCCCCTTCGACGGGGAGCTGCGCTCGCAGACGGGCGTCATCAAGGAAGAGGACACCTCGAGGCTCTCCAATGAGGAGATCATCACGATGAGCTGGCTCAGCGACAACGTCATCGGCCGGATTCCGACTGTGGAGGAGCTGAACGAGGAGGCGCTGCAGACCATCCGTGTCAGCGGCGTCGCAGACATAGAGGGGAAGAGCGATCTCTGATATGAAGATACTCTTTATCGCGGATGAAGAATACAAGGGCTTCTGGGAGTTCTATGATCCGAAGCGCCTCGATGGTGTCGACCTCATCGTCTCCTGCGGAGACCTGAATCCGTCCTATCTGGAATTCCTGGAGTCGATGACGAACGTGCCTCTTTTGTATGTCCGCGGCAATCATGATACGAAATACGACCAGAAGCCGCCGCTGGGCTGCGAGTGCATTGATGATCGGATCTACGATTTCAAGGGACTCCGCATCCTGGGGCTGGGCGGCTCCATGCGCTATACGCCGGGCCGCTTGGACCAGTTCACGGAAGAGGAGATGGAGAAGCGCATCCAGAAGCTGAACCGGCAGATCGTTCTGATGAACGGGTTCGACATTCTGGTGACGCACGCGCCCGCCCGCGGATACGGCGATATGGATGATCTGCCGCATCAGGGCTTTGAGTGTTTCAACAGCATCATGAATAAATGGAAGCCGAAATACATGTTCTACGGGCATGTGCACGGCTGCTATTCGCATGAGTTCCAGAGGGAGAGGGAGCACAGCTCGGGCACGAAGCTCATCAATGCCTACAATTACTATTTCTGCGACATCGGGGACGACGAGCACCCGGCAAAGGGCAAGACCGGCTCCGCCCTCTACGATCTCTACATCGCAATGCAGGGGATGAAGCGAAGACACTCTGACTACTGATCCCTGTGCTGCAGTCTCCATTCGCGGGGCGTTTCGCCAAAGGCGCGCCGGAACAGGCGGTGGAAGAAGCTCGTGTTGTCGTAGCCCACGGCCGCCGCGATATCGCTCACGGACAGCCCTGTGTGGGAGAGAAGATACTGTGCCTGACCAAGGCGTTTCTCCTGTAAGAGATCCCGGAAGGTGCGGCCTGTGTTTTTCTTGATCAGCCGCGATAATGTATAGTCATCAATGCCGTTCCCCGCGGAGAAATCCGAGAGGGCGGCATTTTTGTATTCATTCTCAATGTAGGATAGGACGCGGATCATCATGTCCTGATCGTAGCTCTCGCGGGAGACGTGGATCGTGTCCGTGTAGTTCATAAGATTTAAAAACAACAGGCCCATTGTCGTCTGTGAAATGCTTCGGCGGTTGGGCCCGTCTGTCATCATGGTCCAGATGAGATTCTCAATGAGGTTCTGTACCGGCAGGATGCCCGCGACCTGGAAGTAGAGATAGTTGCCGCCCTGATTGGAATCCGTGAGACAGCTGATGATGAAATCGCGGAGCGCATTGTCCCCGTTCCCCATCATGCGGAAGGCGGTGTCGAAGAATTCCGGAAGGATCATGAAATTGACCGCGATGTCCTCCCTGCCCGCCGGCAGGATTTCCTGCGACGCGTGCTGGTTCATGAACAGGAGGTCTCCCTCCTTCAGGAGGATTTTCTGACCGTCGATGAAATGTGTGGTTGAACCCTGGCACATGTAGATGAATTCGACGAAGTTGTGCGTGTGCCGTGGGAAGTGGACGAAGCGGGTGTTCGGCCGGATGTCAATGAGCTTGCCATTCCTGAGAACCCGCGCGGAGTCAATCTCGTTGGAGGAGAGCTTCTCCTTCCCCGCACTGTAGTACAGCGCTCGGTTGATGGTGGTGCGCCCGTCGAGGATTGCCTGCTCCTCGGGCGTGATGACAGAGAGGCGACCTAGCAGCTGCTGATCCATGACATTCTCCCCATACTGATGTTTCAATCAATGGTACCTATTCAGAACCCATCTCGAAAATCTTCGATTTGAAAGCCGAAGGCTTTTTTCGATTGAGTTTCTTCCGACGCGCTACGCGCTGTACCCCGGATGGGGTATGGGCACAACTCCGGACGGTTTTAATATACATCCCGCACGAATAATTGCAAGAGAGGACGCTTTTTGAACAAGCGGCGGACCTGACGAAGGAGGGTGAGTATTGATATAATAATGAATAACATATAACTGATTCAGCACAGTCACAGGGGGTAACTATGACTACATTACAGGAGAGATACGAGACGGCCAGGGAGCGCTACACAAAGGTTGGCGTAGACGTTGACAAGGCACTGGAGGAAGCGGCGAAAATCCGTCTGTCCATGCACTGCTGGCAGGGCGACGACGTCATCGGCTTCGACCAGAAGGGACCGTTGACCGGCGGTATTCAGACGACCGGCAACTATCCTTACAAGGCGACGACGCCCGAGGAGCTGATGCAGGACATTGAGAAGGTGTTCACCTACATCCCGGGAAAGGGACACAAGCTCAATCTCCACGCGTCCTACGCAATTTTCGACGGGCCGGATGCCTGGGTGGACCGCGATGCGCTGGAGCCGCGTCACTTTGCGAAGTGGGTGGATTTTGCGAAGGCGCACGACCTGGGACTGGATTTCAACCCGACCATGTTCTCCCACCCGAAGGCGAACGCGCAGCTGGGAACACTCTCTGCTTCTGACGAAGAGGTGAGACAGTTCTGGATTCGTCACTGCATCGCCTGCATCAGGATCTCGGAATATTTCGCAGAGGAGACAGGCCAGCCCTGCATGATGAATATATGGATTCCGGACGGCGTCAAGGACGTACCCGGAGACAGAATCCGCGCGAGGAAGAGACTCAAGGCTTCCCTGGATCAGATCCTGCAGACAGACTACGATCAGAGCAAGGTTTACATTGCGGTTGAGTCCAAGGTATTCGGCATCGGTGTCGAGTCTGAGACGGTCGGCAGCCACGAGTTCTACATGAACTACGCGAATGCCAACAACATCCTCTGCCTCATTGATACGGGACATTTCCATCCGACCGAGGTGGTAGCGGACAAGCTCTCCTCCATGCTCCTGTTCCACGACAAACTGGCGCTGCACGTATCCAGACCAATCCGCTGGGACTCCGACCACGTGACAATTTTCAATGATGACCTCCGCGAGTTAGCACAACAGATTGTCACAACCGGCCCCGAGCACTATTTCATCGGCATGGACTATTTCGACGCTTCCATCAACCGCATCGCTGCGTGGACCACAGGTATGAGATCCATGGAGAAGGCGCTGCTGTACGCGGAGCTCCTTCCGAATGAGAAGCTCGCCGATCTCCAGGACGCCCACGATTTCACTCAGATCCAGGCGCTGTACGAGAGAATGAAGGTGCTGCCGTTCGGTGATGTCTGGGATTACTACTGCGAGCAGAACGGCGTGGCGGCAGAAGATGACTGGTTCGCGGACTGCCAGCAGTACGAGAAGGAAGTGCTCTCGAAGCGGGCGTAAACGAAGAGATTCTGCGCGATGTATGAGATGCGGGGCAGGAGAGGTACAGCCTGCCCCGGAAAGGTGGAGACAGAAATGAGAGTAGAAGATACAGAATTTGCTCAGGGCTTTATCAGACTCTGTGGTGACGGATTCCAGCAGGGATGGCACGAGAGAAACGGTGGCAACCTCTCTTATCGCATGAAGGCCGAGGAGGTGGCGTCCGTCTCTGATGTGCTGGGCCGGTACGAGAATTCCGTGCAGGACGGCGCATGGCAGGAGATCGGAACCGAAGTGCCGACGCTCGCGGGCGAGTATTTCATGGTGACGGGTTCCGGCAAGTACATGAGAAACGTGCCGCTCCATCCGGAAGACAACGTTTCGATCATCCGTGTCGATGAGACCGGCACGAAGTTCTCCATCGTCTGGGGCCTTCAAAAGGGCGGCCGGCCGACTTCCGAGCTCCCTTCTCACCTCATGAATCTTGCGGTGCTGAAGGAAAGAGATCCCGAAATCCGCGTGGTCTATCACTGCCACCCGACGAACGTGATCGCTCTGACATACGTCCTGCCGCTGGACGGGCAGGTCTTCACGAGGGAGATCTTCGAAATGGCGACGGAGTGTCCTGTTGTTTTCCCGGAAGGGCTGGGAATCGTGCCCTGGATGGTGCCCGGCGGAAAGGAAATCGCCGTTGCCACGTCCGAGATCATGAAGACACAGAACTTCGCGATCTGGGCGCATCACGGCGCGTTCGCGTGCGGTCACGACTTCGATGAGGCGTTCGGCCTGATGCACACGGTGGAGAAGGCGGCCGAGGTTCTCGTCAAGGTGATGTCCATGACAGACCGCAAGCGGCAGACCATTGAGCCTGACCAGTTCCGCGCGATCAACGAGCCGTTCCACATCCACATCGACGAGCAGTTCCTCTATGAGAAGACGCCCGGCGCGAAGATTGGCGACAGGTAAGAGGCGGCCTTTGTTTTCTCCGCGGGGCGGGCGGACGCAGCGCCTATCGGAGAAAACAAAAGGCGCAAAGGGGGACTCATGACTGATACGAAATATTATCTCGCCGTCGACATCGGTGCCTCCTCCGGCAGGCATATTCTGGGGCACATGGAGGATGGCAGGCTCTTGCTCGAAGAGATTTACCGCTTCGATAACGGCAATGAGCTGGTGACCGAAGAAGGAAGGGATCTGGGACCTGCCGACGGACAGGAGCAGGTGCCGGGCTCCCACAGAGTCTGGGATACGACGAAACTCTTCTCCGGGATTCTGGAAGGCTTGAGGAAATGTAAGGAGGCCGGAAAGATTCCACAAGCCATGGGGGTTGACACCTGGGCGGTCGACTATGTGCTCCTGGATGAGAACGATGAGATGATCGGCCCCTGCTACGCTTACCGCGACGGCAGGACGAAGGGGATGGATGAGGCAGTGTATCGCCTCATCCCGGAGCGCGAGCTCTATCAGAGAACCGGCATCCAGAAGGCGATATTCAACACGATCTACCAACTGATGGCAGATAAGACTTACCGCCCAGATGACTTGCAGAGAGCGAAGAGCCTTCTTATGGTACCGGACTACTGCCATTTCCTTCTGACGGGAGTGAAGCGGCAGGAGTACACCAACGCTTCCTCAACCGGCCTGTTGAATCCGGCTACGAGAGAGTGGGACAGGGAGCTCATCAAAAGGCTTGGCTACCCGCAGGAGCTGTTTCGGGAGCTGTCACTTCCGGGGACGCTCGTAGGTGCGCTGCGGCCTGAGATCGCAGATGAGATCGGCTTTACCTGCAATGTCATCCTGCCAGCCACGCACGATACGGGCTCTGCCGTGATGAGCGTGCCATCGACGAAGGAAGATACGCTGTATATTTCCTCCGGGACGTGGTCGCTATTCGGGTGTGAGCTGCCGGAGGCGAATTGCTCCATAGAAGCGGAGGCAGCCAATTTCACGAACGAGGGCGGCTACGATTACCGCTTCCGTTTCCTCAAGAATATCATGGGGCTGTGGATGATCCAGTCGGTGCGCAAGGAGTTCCTGCAGGGCTATGATTATCCGGGCAGGCGCGAAGATGAAGACTACAGCTTCGGCAACCTCTGCGAGATGGCGGCAAAGGAGGAGATCGCATCCCTCGTGGACGCGAACGATGAGAGATTCCTGTCGCCTTCGTCGATGATCGCCGAGGTGCAGGCTGCCTGCCGGGAGGCGGAGGAGGAGATTCCGACAACGCCCTGGCAGATCGCAAGGGTCATCTACCGCTCACTCGCTGTCTGCTACAGGGAGGCACTTGCAGAGATTGAGAGCATCACGGGCAGGCACTTCGACACGATCAATATCGTGGGCGGCGGCTCGAACGCGAAATGGCTGAATGAGCTGACGGCACAGGAGACGGGCCGCACGGTGCTCGCGGGACCGGGAGAAGCGACGGCGATCGGGAACCTCGGCGCGCTGATGATCGCGGACGGGTGCTTCAAAGATCTCTTCGATTTCCGGCGCTGCGTGTACGAATCCTTCGGCGTGAAGGAATTCGAATAATCACTTCCGTATAGCCCGAAGCAAAAGCTCAAGGGCTTGCTGCTGAGGGCGTACCAAAGTAAATATTCATAAGATAGTTGAAACGGACCTTCCGGAGCAGTCACTGCTCCAGAAGGTCCGTTCCTACGTTATAGAGATTGCCGTGCACCGCGTCGTGCAGCCACGCTGCCATGGATACGCCTTCGTTCTTGAGCCAGAAGTAAGGCTGGCGGACGACGGTATGTATCGTGCCGCCTTTGGTGTACAGCACGTTTTTCCAGCTGTTGATGAAAAAGTGGAAATCCGGATTCAGCTCTTTGAGCCTCTGCACCATTTCTTTGGTCTGCTCGTAGTAGGCTTCCTGCACCTCGGCATCGGTGTGGTAGGTCTTATTCGTGACATCGTTGTAGAAGGCGGAGAGGAGATAGTCGTGTGTGGATGTCGCGTACAGGCATTTGAACCGCTCCGTTCCGTACTCTTT
This sequence comes from Lachnospiraceae bacterium NK3A20, assembly GCA_900107575.1. GTDB lineage: Bacteria > Bacillota > Clostridia > Lachnospirales > Lachnospiraceae > CAG-791. Next base: position 32,357 of record FNQX01000018.1, read on the forward strand.
AAAAAGCTCCTCGTACCAGTCGAGCGCGATGTTCGTCGTGTGGATCGCGCGCCAGAGCTTCTCCGGGGACTTCCAGATATCTTTCGCTGTGTGCCGCCAGTTCCTGTATTCGAGCATGGCGGAATCGGAGAGGAGTGTGATGTTCCGACAGTCCGGATAATAGCGCTCGAGGATGCAGGGCGTTGCCTGAGGGACGGCAAAGGCCCCCGCCGAGTCTCCCGCGATAAGGAGCTTTGCTGGCTTAGGGAACAGCGGGGAGACGAGATCCAGGCTGGCGATGAAATTCGTGCGGCCGTGGAAGTGCAGGACCTGTTTCGTTCCATCCTCCGCCGTGTAGTTGAAATCCCCGGTGCCCGCATGGAAATCCCCGGTCGCGTAGGTGATGACAATGAAATTCCAGTCATCGAAGGGATTGCGCGCCGTGTTGGTCTCCGTGATCCCCACGTTGATGTTCATGATCTGCGTGAACGGGCGAAGATTGTTCCAGTAATAGTTGGGCTTCCAGGTGAGCGTCTTCCCGCCGGTCACAGGGCGGGCCGCCGTATACTCATTCCAGGCAACGCCGCCGCCAGAGAAGAAGATGCAGAGATTATCTGTCGTGCCGCGCTTTACATAGATGTGGTATTCCGAGCCGTCGCCGGAGATCCCCTCCGGGACGGGCACACGGCACCATGTCTTCGGCTCGGAGACAGCGCCCGGTTCCAGGATCGGCGCCTCTAAAGAGCTGTTCTCAATGCGCTTTCCAAGGGCATTCTCCGCCAGGTCGCCGAATTTATCCACGAGCTCTTCCGTTTTCGTCTGGAGAGACTCCCGCTGGTCTTTAAGCTTCTTCGCAGCCTCTTTCCGCTGCTCCGGGCTCATGCCGAGTTTCTCCGCGGCATTCTGGAACAGTAAGAGGCCCTGCCTGATATTTTTCTTGTTGTAGCGGTTCTTCTTCGGCATTATCAGCCCTTCCAAGGTGTGCGCGTACTGGCTGGAATCCAACCGTACACGCGTGCGCCGTCTGTTCAGTCCTTCCAAGGTCTGCGCGTACTGGCTGAACTCTGCCGTAGGCGCATGCGTCCTCTGTCAAACCCTCTTAAGTGTGCATGTACTTGCTGCCCGCACTGTGCAGCTCGCGGCCGCGGAACACCAGAATGTAGGCGGCGAGGATCAGGATGAGCGTCATGCTGATCACTGCGGGATACCGGTACGGGTTCTGGTGGAGCAGGAGAGGGATCGCCTGTAACAGCGAGAACAGCACGTCGAAAACAATGTAGATCACATAGTCGATCAGGCGCAGCCGGTAGATTTTGGCGATGAAGATCGTGGCCGCGATGAGCGTAACGATGGCGATCGGGATGACCCAGGCAAGGCTCCAGCCAAGGAATCCCGTAGCCCGGTCGATGAAATACACCGCGAAACTTCCAATAAAGGTCTCGACGGTGGCGAGCTTCAACACATTGTTCCGGTAGTAGAGCGCGATCCAGATATCAATCCAGGCGGCGAGGGCGGCGATCATCGTGATCCACGCCCAGTGGAAAGTGAAGTGCGAGAGGTAGAACGTCACCGCCATCAGGATCTCCACGAGCAGCATCACGAAGGTGCAGATGCGGAAAAAGGAGAGGTTACTGACGGCCTTCTTCGGCAGAGTCGGGAAGGCGGGTTTCTCCGGCACACCCTCGAGTGCGCCCTGACACAGGGGGCAGCAGCTCTTGTAGCCGCGGATATGGATTTTGCATTTGGGACAGTAGAGCATTATCTGGCCTCCTTCTGTGCACGCTGCGCTTTCCGCCGCTCTTTCCGGTCGGTGGGAAGAGGCGTGTCATAGTCGTTGGTCGCAAGGTTCACGCTAAGCCCCAGGTCCGTCAGTGCACGGAAGAAGTTGAGGCACACCGCGTGCTCCTGGTAGGCGGAGACGAAACCAAAGACCATGTTGTCCTGAAACGAGGAGATGCACACCTGCATGTTGGAAGTCGCCATGAAGGAGGAGAACTTCTCAATGTAGGGAGTGAATTCTTCCGGCATTCGGATGACGCCGAGGTTCGATACCGTCGCCGTCGTGCCGCGCTGGGCGAGGAACGAGAAGAACTCAATTCCGAGGTCCTTGAGGAACAGCGGCACAAGCCTTGCCGCGAGATTGTGTTCGAGCGCGGAATAACCGTTCATGGTATTCCTGATATTTTCCTTTGTCAGCTGCGCCGCGAAACTGGCAGCGACGGGATTCAGAATCGAAGACAGCTCTCCGTTGTAATCGCCCGCGTTGTAGGTGATGTTGATGACGCCGAAAAAATTCCGCGTCGTCTCGGAGGGAAAATACTGGCGCAGGTTCACCGGAACGCTCACGATGATCGGGAATTTCTCGCGCTCCCCCATGGACATGCTCTGAATGACGGCGAGGATGTAGAGAGACGTCGAGAGGACGCCGGCCGTCGTGTGATAGCGGTGGGCGAGCTCGATGAACGCCTTCGCGGAGACCGTGCCCTCGATCAGGTGGTTCTGCATGTTGTCATCTTTGTACTGATGAATCTGGTACGCGCGCGTCGAGGTCATGCTCTTTAGCTGGGAGGCGCTCTTCTTGCGCGTGTAATACTGGCGGAAGGCGTCATCTTTCTTCTCTGTCGCGGAGGAGCTGGGCTTTACGCTGTCCGGAACCGGGATGTCGTGGACGCTGCCAAGATAGTTCATGATGAGCTCGCGGAAGAACATGAAACCGCCGGTACCGTCCGCGAGGACGTGGAACATCTCGAGGTTGATCCTCTTATGATAATAGGTCACACGGAACAGGAGACTGCGCCTGCCGGGGAACCACAGCGGCGCGCAGGCCGGGAGGCCGTCCTTCGTTACTTCCGGTTTCTGGTCCGTGGAATCCAGATAGTACCAGAAGAAACCCTTTCTGAGGACGACACAGAGGTGGGGGTACTCGATCAGTGTTCTGTCGAGTGCCCGCTGCAGAAGGTCGGGATTGACATCCTCCCGAAGCTCACATGCGATGCGGAAGACGCGGGTGTTGGAACCGCGCGCCGTGGAGGGCACGATGGTCGCTGCGTTATCCAGTTTGTACCAGCGGTTGGCTTGAGACATAAACGATTAACACTTCCTCATTCATTTTGATTCATCGGGAAAACAGCAGGCGGCGGGCACAATGCATCTGCAGGCCTGTTGTTTTCCCGGCGGAACAATCACGCACATTGTACCATACAGGGCGGTTTCTGCGCTGGTTTGCATTGACTAACTAACGACCCCGGTCTGATGATGAAACTTAAAGGTATCTATCGGGGAAAGGACTGTTATGACATTGGTATTCATTGTTAACAGTATACTGCTGGGCATCGGACTGGCCATGGACGCGTTCTCCGTGTCGATGGCGGACGGGATGAACGAGCCGGGGATGAAGAGGCGCAAGATCATGGGGATCGCGGGCTGTTTCGCCTTCTTCCAGTTCCTGATGCCACTCATCGGGTGGCTCTGCGTGCACACGGTGGCAGCGTATTTCACCGCGTTCCAGAAATTCATTCCCTGGATCGCGCTCATCCTCCTTCTCTACATCGGTGGCAAGATGCTGTTCGAAGGCATCCGGGGCGTCGAGAGTGGCGAAGAGGAAGGGATGACGAGACTGGGGAAGCGGGAGCTGATCGTGCAGGGAATCGCGACCTCAATCGACGCCCTCTCTGTCGGCTTCACCATCGCGGAATATAACGCGGTGCTGGCCTTCGTGGCATCCCTCATCATCGCGGTTGTGACATACGTCATCTGCTACGCCGGTGTCCGCCTCGGCCGCAGGTTCGGCACCCTCCTGCAGGGGCGGGCTTCCATCCTCGGCGGCGTCATCCTCATTGGCATCGGCGTAGAAATCCTCATCCGGGGAGTGTGATACAATACGGACAGAGTTGTCTGACTATAGTTTGGCTGGAAAATGATCATTGGGCGGGCGGATATGACTTTACTCGAATATTTCGATCAGGACAAAGAGAAACTGAAGACTTCCCTCCACCGCGCGGGAACGCCGGAGGGCGCTGTGAAGGTGCTGGAGGATGAGGCGGACCGCCTGCTGTACCAGTTCAATGAGGACTGTCAGGATGAGGCATTGCGGGAATTCGCGGCTGTCATCATGCGCATTGTACGCATGGCGGCGCCTCTCGTTCATTCGGAAGGGGAAGCGACCATCTGGGAGATGGGTACCGGTGAGAGGGGAAGCGATACAAAGAGCGCTCATGGAGGGGCTGCTGCCAGGAAAGGTGTGGCAGGAGGCGCGTTCCGCAGGAAGCTGCGCATTCTGCTCCTTGTGGCAGGCCTTGTATCCCTGCTCCTTGCTGCGCTGCTCCCTGTGTTCACTGATGAGGATTTCCTCAGAGAAATCCCTGCAGGAGCCTTCCTCATCCTGCTCGCGGCAGGGGCGGCAGCGCTCTTCTTCGCGGGCTTTTCCTGGAGGAGCTTCGGGAGAGAAGAGCGATGGGATCAGAGAGAGCAGAAGGTAGAGATAGCTGTTGATGAAGATCAAATCTTTCGTAGTTTCCGCGGCATCCTGATCACGGCGGACAAGGAGATCGCGGACAGAGCAGGAGCTCTTGCTCTTGCAAGACGGAAGGCCGGGGAGACAGGAGAGAAGCCTACCCTGACAACGCAGGAAGCCGGGGGAGCTGCCCCTGTCGTCAACATGGACGCGCGGCAGCTCGAGCTCTTCTCGGAACTGCTGGAAGCCGCGGCATCCGAAGACGCAGGTTACGCGCTGGATAAGCTGCAGGATGTGAAATACTACCTGCACACGCGCGGGATTGAGGCCGTTGACTTTACAGAGGAGAACGCCGCGTTGTTCGATACGATGCCCGGCAGGAAGGCTGGCACGATACGTCCGGCACTCGTTGCGGGCAATCACCTATTGAAGAAAGGTCTGGCAGCCAGAAGATAATGGATAAGTTCTATGGATTTGATCTCGGCGATGCCGAGAGCGCGGTGTCCCGGCTGGACGGGATGGAAATGGCGGTCCCGGAGGTGTTGAAGGTGCGGGACGCCGAGAGCTTCATCACAGCCGTAGCCGTGCGCACAACGGGAGAGCTGCTGATCGGGGAGAGCGCCTGCTACGAACCCGGCGCGGTCCGCAGGAAGCTCAGATTCAAGTCCCGGTTTCTCTCGGATCCCCAGAGTGCGAAGGATGTGAAGAGCTTCGCCGCAGGTGTCTTGGGAGAGCTGTACGCGGATGGGAATCTCACAAAGGGGGACGACTGCTGTTTCTACATCGGCTGCCCCGCGGGGTGGGACAGGAACGCCAGGGAGCAGTACCGCGAGATCTTCGAGGCAGCAGGATACCCGCCGGTGAAGATCGTCTCGGAATCGCGGGCTGCGCTCGTGTCTGCCTGTCAGAGCAAACATTTGCAGGTCGGCTACGACATAATGTCGCGCCCTGTGCTGGTCGTGGACATCGGGTCTTCGACGACGGATTTCGCCTATATCTGTGGCGGGAAGGAAGAGGAACTGCAGACGGGCGGAGAGGTGACGCTCGGCGGCGGTATCATGGATGAAATTCTGCTCGATGAGAGCCTGCGGGCGTCGAAAGAGGAGAAGAAGATTCGCAGAATCTTCGAAGAGAGCGAACCCTGGAAGAACTACTGCGAATTCGCCGCGAGAAGGCTGAAGGAGAAATATTTCTCTGACGAGGAATACTGGAAGGACAACGGCTGCACGGAGAATGTCATGATCAGCTACGGCGCGTTCCCGATCCGGTTGAAACTGGAGATGAACGAAGACATGGCGAAAAGGCTGCTGACCCGCGGTGCGGAACGGCTGGACGGCAGATCCTTCGAGGCTGTATTCAAGGCATCTCTGTGCGCGGTTCGGGAAGGGATCGCAGGCAGGGCTCCGGAGCTCATCTTCTTAACCGGCGGTGTCTCCCGCCTTCCCGTGATCCGCACCTGGTGCAGGGAAACGTTCCCGGATGCGGTCGTTATCACGGGCGCAGAGCCGGAGTTCTCTGTCTCCCGAGGCCTTGCCTGGAGCGGCAGGATTGATGAACAGCTGCGTGAGTTTCGGGAGGATCTCGAGAAATTCAAAGCGGGGCAGACGGTCGAGAATATCGTGAAGGACAACATCAACGACCTCTACCACCAGGCGGTGGACGCCCTCGTGGAGCCCGTGCTGGAGCATGCCGCGATGCCGGTGTTCGACCGCTGGAGAAGCGGTGAGATCCGTAAGCTCTCCGATATCGACAAGGAGCTGGAACACGAGATCGGGAACTACCTTCGCTCGAATGAGGCGAGGGACCTTCTCATCAAGCCGATCACCCGGTGGCTGAAGCCGGTCGCCGACCAGCTGGAAGAGTATACTGTGTCGATCTGTGTCCGGTATGGCGTACCCTATCAGGCGCTCAGTCTGAACTCGGGCCTTGCGCTCGATGACATTGATATCCGGATTGACACGAGGGATGTGTTCGCGCTCGGCGAGATCACGTTCCTTATTGATACGATCATTTCCATTCTCGTGGGGCTGATCTGCGGCGGCTCGGGCATCGCATTGGTGTCTGCGGGGCTCCCCGGTATCGCTGTCGGCGCGGGCGCTTCTCTCCTCGTCCTCCTCCTTGGCAGGGAGAGGATGGAGAAGCTCATGCTGGACATGGACATTCCGGCGCCCGCGAGGAAGCTCATCCCGCAGGGGTATTTCAGATCGCGCCTCGATAGTATTTCCAGCGAAGTGAAGGCGAATTTCTACAAGAGCCTCGAAACCGACAAAAATGAGGACATTACGGAGCGCCTCGCGGATGAGATCTCGCAGCAGATCGAGCAGTGCCTCACCAAGATGGCAGAGGTTGTGGAGATTCCGCTGGGGTAACAGCCCTTTCTCCGCTGAGACTTTTGTGGATGACTGGTACCGCAGAGAAATAGCAGCTGGTCTATCTGCCTGCCGGTTCCCCCTGATCCTCGGCGATGAGCCTTCGGATCGCGCCGACGGCGACGCGAACTGCCGTATCGGTGTCGTGCACTACGGGATTCGGCAGGCCTGCCTTCTCGCGCTCCTGGTTCGCCATCACGAGGAAACAGGAGCCGCATCGCACGCCTCTCGCCGCCGCGACGATGAACAGCGCGGCGGATTCCATCTCGCTCGCAAGGCACCCCAGCCTCTTCCAGGCGGACCATTTGTCGGAGAGTTCATACCCGACAGGCATGTCCTCGGGAGAGTGCTGCCCGTAGAAGGAGTCCTTGCACTGGACCACGCCCGCGTGCCAGGGCGTCTCCAGCTCCTTTGCGGAAGAAACGAGCGCGTTCGTGACGGCAAGGTTGGCAACGGCGGGATACTCAATCGGCGCGTACTCCCTGCTGGTCCCCTCCATGCGTACCGCACCGGTCGCGATGACGGTGTCGCCGCTTTTCACATCGGTCTGGATGCCGCCGCAGGTGCCGATCCGGATGAAGGTATCGGCGCCGGCCTTGATGAGCTCCTCCATCGCAATCGAGGCGCTCGGCCCGCCGATGCCGGTTGAGGTCACACTCACCTTCACGCCGTCCAGGCAACCGGTATAGGTCGTGAATTCGCGCACATCCGCGATGAGCTTCGCATCGTCGAAATACGCCGCGATCTTCGCGCACCGCTTCGGATCGCCGGGCAGGATCACGTACCTGCCGACATCCCCGCGACCTACCTGTGTGTGATACTGTTTGCTCTCATCTTCTGAATAATGCATGGCATTCACCTCCTGATACCATTCTAATTCCCCCGGCCCGGATTGGCTATCGCGACCGGACGGCTATGATAGAATAATATACAGCCGGAAGCGTCGCTGCTCCGGGCGTACCAAAGGAGATATGGCGTATGACCGATGAAGAATTGAACAACAAGGCGGAAGAGATCCTGGGCCGCATGAGCCTTCGGGACAAGATCGCCCTCTGCAGCGGCAGGGATTTCTGGCACACCAAAGATTTTGAGCAGTACGGGATCCCCTCCATCATGCTGACCGACGGCCCCCATGGTCTGAGGAAACAGCAGGCGACCTCAGACATGCTGGGCATCCATCAGTCTGTGCCTGCAACGGCGTTCCCCACGGCTGTGACGAGCGGCGCGACCTGGAATGTCGACCTCCTCTACGAGGAGGGGAAGGCGATCGGGGAAGAGGCACGCAAAGAGCAGGTTGGCGTCGTCCTGGGCCCCGGCGTCAATATCAAGAGGAATCCTCTCTGCGGTTGCAACTTCGAATATTTCTCTGAGGATCCGCTGGTCGCAGGCGAGATGGGCGCCGCCTTCGTGCAGGGAATGCAGAAGGAGACGGGGGTCGGCGCGTGTGTGAAACACTTCGCCGCCAACTCCCAGGAATACAAGCGTTTTCATTCGGACTCCCGGATGGATGAGAGAACGCTCCGGGAGATCTATCTGCCGGCCTTCGAGAAGGTGGTGAAGAAGGCGCAGCCGGCTTCCCTCATGTGCTCCTACAACCGGGTGAACGGCACCTATTCCAGCGATCACAAAAGGCTGCTCACAGATATTCTGCGTTCCGAATGGGGCTTCCACGGTATGGTCGTAACCGACTGGGGCGCGCTGAATGACAGGACGGCTGCCTTTGCGGCGGGGTGCGACCTTGCCATGCCGGGCGGCAGCGCCTATGGGGAGAAGGAGGCGGCCCGGGCTGTCCGGAAAGGGAAGCTTGACGAGGCTGCGGTCAATGAGAGTGCAAGGCGCGTTCTTCTCACCGTTCTGCGGGAGAACGATGTCCTGAAGGCTTCCGGGGAAGAGGAGGCCCACACAGACACCGACGCGCACGATAAGCTCGCGCAGAAGATCGCGGAGGAAGGCGCCGTCCTCCTTCGGAATGAGGGCGATATTCTCCCGATCAAAGATATGTCGAAGACGCTCCTTGTCGGCGCCATGGCGGAGGGCATCCGCTATCAGGGCGCGGGGAGCAGCCACATCGTGCCGACGAGGCTCGTCGGCGTGCGCGATGCCCTGCCGAATGTGCAGTACGTCGCGGGTTGCGATGAGAAGGGGAACGTCACGGAAGAGAGCCTTGCCGAGGTGCGAAGCGCCGCAGCCCATGCGGAGTCTGTTGTTGTTTTCGCGGGACTGACCGATGCGTATGAATCGGAGGGATTCGACAGAACGTCTCTGGAACTCCTCGAAGGACACAACCGCATGATCGAAGCCGCACTGGATGTCAATCCCAACGTGGTCGTCGTCCTGATGGGCGGCTCTGTCATGAACCTTCCCTGGGAGAAGGAGGTGCGGGCGATCCTCTACACCGGCCTTTGCGGACAGAGCGGCGGCCGCGCGATCGCAAACCTCTTAACGGGCGAGGTCAATCCCAGCGGCAAGCTCACGGAGACCTGGCCGCTGCGCCTTACCGATGTGCCGAGCTATGGCTTCTACGGCAGGATGGCGGATGGAGACTATCGCGAAGGCATCTATGTCGGCTACCGCTATTATGACAAAGCGGGGAAAACAGTCAGGTACCCGTTCGGCTATGGCCTCTCCTACACGAAGTTCACCTACTCCAATCTTCTCGTGAAAGGCTACACGGTGAGCTGCAGCATCGCCAACACCGGCAGGAGGGCAGGGAGCGAAGTCGTCGAGCTCTATATCGGCAATCCACAGAATGGCATTCACCGCCCTGTGAAGGAGCTGCGCGGATTTCAGAAGGTTTTCCTCCGCGCAGGAGAGATCCGCACCGTCGAGTTCACGCTGACGGGCAGGGACTTTGCTGTCTATGACAACGGCTGGAAGATCCCGACCGGCACGTACGAGATCCTGATCGGTTCGAGCTCGCAGGACATCCGACTCACCCAGACGATCAACGTCGTCGAAGAGGAAGTGGCGGCGCCCTCCTGGCAGAAGGGCAGCTGGTACGAACGCCCCATGGGACAGCCGACGCTCGAAGACTTCCGTCTCCTGTGCGGCGGCACGATCGGGGAGATGGAGAAGGCAGAGCCCGGGCATTTTTCGATCAACAATTCCATTTTCGAAATGGCGCCATACAGTAAAACCGCCGGGATGATTATGAAGCGGGTGAAGAAGATGCTGGCGGCAGAGAAGGGCGGGCCACTGGATGAGAACGATCCGGAGACGAAGATGGCCCTTGCCTCCTCTCTGGATGCGACCCTGCGCGCGATGATGATCTTCACGCCGAAATTCCGCGCATGGATTGCAAAGCGCATCGTCCGGGAGGCCAACCGCGGCAAACGCCACGGGACTTGAATCGTTGCAGCAATTTTTGCATAGTTTCGGGCAAAACTGCGCATGATACGAGGGCAGCTTTACGGTATCATAGCTGTGGAAGGGGCTTGCCCCGACCACAGAAACGATAGTTCTGAACTGTTACAGAATGGAGTAAACTAACGGGGCAGATCGCTGCGGCGAAGATCAATCCGCCTCGCGGAAAGAGGAAAATATGGCAGAGCTTCTGATCAATGACATGAAAATGGAAGGCCACATCAACCCGGAACTGCAGGGGCAGTTCTCCGAGCACCTTGGCCGCGGCATCTATGAGGGCATCTTCGTCAAAGAGGATTCCGGCATCCCGAATGTGAACGGGATGCGTCAGGATGTGGTGAACGCCTTAAAGAAGATCCATGTCCCGGTTCTTCGCTGGCCCGGAGGGTGTTTCGCCGATGAGTATCACTGGATGGACGGCATCGGGCCGAGAGATCAGCGCAAGAAGATGGTCAACACCAACTGGGGCGGCGTCATCGAAGACAACAGCTTCGGCACGCACGAGTATTTCGAGCTGCTCTCCCAGCTGGGCTGCAAGTCCTACATCAACGGTAACGTCGGCAGCGGCACGGTTCGTGAGATGAGCGAATGGATGGAGTACATGATGTTCGGCGGCAAGTCTCCGATGGCAGATCTTCGGAGAGCCAACGGTCATGACGCGCCCTGGCACGTGGACTGGTTCGGTGTCGGCAACGAGAACTGGGGGTGCGGCGGCAACATGCGTCCTGCCTACTATGCTGACCTGTACCGCAGATACCAGTCCTTCCTGCGCCAGTACGATCCGGAGCACCCGGTGAAAAAGGTTGCCTGCGGCCCCAACTCCGGCGATCAGAACTGGACGAGAAAGGTTCTGGATGCCTGCTGCGAAGGTGTGGCACCCGAACAGCACGGCCTTATGGACGGCCTCTCCCTGCATTACTACACTGTGCCGACCGGCGTGTGGAGCCACAAGGGCAGCAGCCTGGATTTCTCCGAGGAGGAGTGGTACCAGACCTTCCGGCAGACGCTTGTGATGGAGGATCTGATCCGCGCGCACAGTGCTATCATGGATCAGTATGACCCGGAGAAGCAGATCGGCATGGTTGTCGACGAGTGGGGCACCTGGTACGACGTAGAGCCCGGAACGAACCCCGGTTTTCTCTATCAGCAGAACACGACAAGGGATGCCATCGTCGCAGGCATTAACCTGAATATTTTCAATAAGCACTGCGACCGCGTGAAGATGACCTGCATCGCGCAGACTATCAACGTCCTGCAGTCCATGATTCTCACGGAAGGTGAGAAGATGACGCTGACACCGACCTATCACGTGTTCGACCTGTATCATCACCATCAGGACGCAGAACTGTTAGAGAGTACGCTCACCGGCGACGAAATGACAGGCACAAAGGGCGAGGTTCCGGTAGAGATCCCCGCACTGAGTGAGTCGGTATCCGAGAAGGACGGCGTCATCACCGTGACCATGACCAACGCGGACCTTGCAAAGGCATACCCCGTGAACATCCGCTTCGCGAGCGCAAGACCTTCCAAGGTGACAGGCAGGATTGTGACGGGCGCCATGAACGCGCACAACACCGTGGATCAGACCGACAACGTGAAGGCGGAAGACTTCACGGAAGCGAGAATCACAGGCGACGGCGTAGCATTTGAGATCCCTCCGCGCAGCGTTGTCCTGCTGCAGTTCTGCTGATAGTCCTGGGAAAGCTCCTGGGCTGTTTCGAACAGCTGCATTTTGCTCTGTATAACAACAGCATATCAATCAAGGATGACAGCGATCATAAGAGAAGGATCGGAGGGCCGGAATACAGCCCGCCGGTCCTTCTTGTGTTATGAGCAACCGCATAGTTCAGCTGCCGGACGACGGTGACATCAGGATTTTCGGGAAACCGTAGTCTCCGCGAAATCTTTCCAGAGCCGTGATCTGACATGAATCAATACATGTTATGATATATCGTAAGCGTCTGCCGATCGCGTGAACTGATACCGCGTACTTTGCAGCACCGGCGTCGCTTCCGAACTTGCGGACAGCTATCGACAAAACTGTGTCTAAGTCAGATAATATTTCGAAGAAGGCGTAAACCTCAGGCGGCCCCCTGGCAACAGAGCCGGGGCGTGATGAATTGTGAAGCCGGATGTGTATCGCATGAACGTTAAGATTTGCGGCAGAGGCCGCGGAAGGGAAGCGCAGTTGTATGAAGGCCGATAAATATCTGTTCGATGGCGAGAAAAAGTGCAGGATTGACGAGTTGCCAACCGGCGCAGACAGGGATGACGTCGATAAAGAGGAGATTGTCGAAAAGTTCGAGAAGAATCTGACGAAAATGGCGGAGCTTCAGAACGTATTCTACGCGGACAGGAAGGAAGGTCTCATTGTCGTGCTGCAGGCGCTGGATGCCGCGGGCAAGGATTCGCTTATCCGGCATGTCTGTTCCGGGATGAATCCGCAGGGCGTATCGGTTACCTGTCTCAAGCGCCCGTCGGAGGAAGAGCTGGCGCACGACTATCTCTGGCGCGTCAACAGGGTCCTCCCGAAGCGGGGAGAGATCCTCATCTTAAACCGCAGCTATTATGAGGATATCATCACGGCTAAGGCGCTGCATCTGAAGGATGGCTACCACATGGCAAAACGCGTCATCGGTGAGAGCGAAGAGGATTTCATAGGTAATCGCATCCGCCAGGTGAAAGACTACGAAAGGTATCTCTACGAGAACAGCTACCGCGTCGTCAAGGTGCTCCTCAATGTCTCCAAGGACACGCAGAGGCAGCGCTTCCTCGAGAGAATTGATAAGAAGGAGAAGAACTGGAAGTTCGAGGCGGGCGACCTGGAGACCAGGGAACAGTTCGACGAGTACCTTCATCTCTTCGACAAAGTTATCTCCAAAACCGCGACGAAGGAAAGTCCCTGGTATGTCATCCCCGCGGATCAGAAGTGGTACACGAGGTTCCTTCTCTCCGAGATCCTCATTGACGTCTTAGAGGATACGAAGCCGGAATACCCGGAGCTCCCCAAAGAGGAACAGGAGCAGCTCGCTGCCTGCAAGGCAAGGCTCCTTGCGGAGAAGGGGACGCCGGATGAGCTGATCGAGCGGGAGGAGGCGACGAAGATTTCCGGCGACGGAGCCCCGGATGGCGACAACGCAAAGACCGACGAGACGAAGACCGACAAGGCGAAGAAACAGAAGAAAGAGCATAAGAAAGAGAAGAAGCAGAAAAAAGACAAGGAACATAAAAAGGATAAGAAGTCGGTGGATCCGATCTATGAGAAGATAGAAGACTAGAGGAAGAGACCCGGAGGGCAGGCAGTGCGTTACGGCACTGCCTGTTGTTTTTCCTGTCGCAATCCCCACAGCGTGCAAAATGTGTTATATAATACAAAACCGTACTGAGAAAAATTTCGCCGTCTGGCGGCAAGATGCAGGAGCAGATACCCTATGAAAGAATTATCCAAGACCTACGATCCCAGACAGATTGAGGACCGGCTGTACCAGAAGTGGGAAGACAAGAAATATTTCCACGCCGAAGTCGACCGGACGAGGAAACCCTTCACTATCGTCATCCCGCCGCCGAACATCACCGGCCAGCTGCACATGGGCCACGCGCTCGACGAGACCATGCAGGACATCATCATCCGCTTCAAGAGGATGCAGGGCTACAACGCCCTCTGGCAGCCCGGCACGGATCATGCTTCGATCGCGACTGAGGTCAAGGTCATCAATGAGCTGAAAAAACAGGGCATCACGAAACAGGATCTGGGGCGTGAGGGCTTTGTCGATAAGTGCTGGGACTGGAGAGAAGAGTACGGCCACAGGATCGTGACGCAGCTCAAGAAGCTGGGCTCCTCCTGCGACTGGGACAGAGAGCGCTTCACGATGGATGAGGGCTGCAACAAAGCGGTGCGTACGGCCTTTGTCAAGATGCACGAGAAGGGCTACATCTATAAAGGAAAGAGAATCGTCAACTGGTGCCCCGTCTGCCGGACTTCCATCTCTGACGCCGAGGTAGAGTACGAGGAGCAGAACAGCCACTTCTGGCATATCAAATACCCTCTTATCAATGAGGATGGCAGTGTTTCGGACACGACCTTCCTGGAATTCGCGACGACGCGTCCCGAGACCATGCTGGGCGATACCGCGCTCGCGGTCAATCCGGAAGATAAGAGATACAAGGATCTGATCGGAAGGAAGGTCATGCTGCCCATCATGAACCGTCCGATTCCGATTGTCGGCGATGAGCACGCCGACATGGAAGAGGGAACCGGCGTCGTGAAGATCACGCCGGCACACGACCCGAACGACTTCGAGGTCGGTCAGCGCCACAATCTGCCAATGATCAACATCATGAACGATGACGCGACGATCAACGAGAACGGCGGCGCCTTCGAGGGTATGGACCGGTACGCGGCAAGAGACGCCATTGTGAAGCAGCTGGATGAGATGGGACTGCTCGTCGGCATCGAAGATCTGACGCACAACGTAGGGACGCACGATCGGTGCGGCACGACGGTAGAGCCGCTCGTGAAGGATCAGTGGTTCGTTAAGATGGACGAACTGATCCGCCCGGCGATCAAGGCAGTCGAGGACGGCGAGATCCGCCTGGTACCCGACTCCATGAAGAAAACCTACTATAACTGGACGAACAACATCAAGGACTGGTGTATCTCGAGACAGCTCTGGTGGGGGCACAGGATCCCGGCCTGGTACTGTGACGACTGCGGTGAGACCATCGTTGCGATGGACGAGCCGAAGACCTGCCCGGGGTGCGGCTCCTCGCACCTGCACCAGGATCCGGACACGCTGGATACCTGGTTCTCCTCGGCACTCTGGCCGTTCGAGACGCTGGGCTGGCCTGAGAAGACGGAAGACCTGGACTATTTCTACCCGACCAATGTGCTGGTGACGGGCTATGACATCATCTTCTTCTGGGTCATCCGCATGATCTTCTCCGGCTACGAGCAGATGGGCAAAAAGCCGTTTGATACGGTTCTGTTCCACGGCCTTGTCAGGGACTCCAATGGCAGGAAGATGTCGAAGTCCCTGGGCAACGGCATTGATCCTCTGCAGGTCATCGACGAGTTCGGCGCGGACGCGCTGCGGCTCACGCTGATCCTGGGCAACGCGCCCGGCAACGACATGCGCTACTATCCGGAGCGTGTGGAGGCGAACCGCAACTTCGCGAACAAGGTCTGGAACGCGGCACGGTTCATCATGATGAACATGAAGGACGGCAGCGCAGCAGATACGTCTATCCTCCCTGATGCTCTGCATCCGGAGGACAAATGGATTCTCTCGAGATTCAACGATGTCGTGAAGGAAGTCACTTCCAATATGGAAGAGTACCAGCTGGGCATCGCGGCTCAGAAGGTCTACGACTTCATCTGGGGCGAGTTCTGTGACTGGTACATCGAGATGGTAAAGCCGAGGCTCTACCTGACCGACGATGAGGCATCGAAGGACGCCGCACTCTGGACGCTGCAGACGGTACTCATCGGAGCGCTGAAGCTATTGCACCCGTACATGCCGTTTATCACGGAGGAAATCTTCTGCAACCTCCAGTCGAAGGAGGAGTCCATCATGGTCTCCGACTGGCCGGTATGGAGAGAGGAGTTCTCTTATCCCGACGAGGAGAAGGCGATAAGCATGATCCGTGAGGCCGTGACCGGCATCCGCGCCCTGCGCACGGAGCACAATGTGGCACCTTCCCGCAAGGCGAAGATGTTCCTCGTAACACCGGATGCTACGATTCGTAAGATCTTCGAGGATGACAAGCTCTTCTTCGAGCAGCTGGCAGGCGCGAGCGACCTCGTACTCCAGGGAGACCAGACGGGCATCCCGGAAGGTGCACTCTCCGTGATCCTGCCGTTCGCAACCATCTTCATCCCGATGCAGGACATGATCGATATCGCGGCGGAGATCGCAAGGCTCGAGAAGGAGGTAAAACGCCTTACGGGAGAGCTCACAAGATCCCAGAAGATGCTCTCCAACGAGAAGTTCCTCTCAAAGGCTCCCGAAGCGAAGATTGCAGAGGAGAAGGAGAAACAGAAGAACTACCAGCTGCAGCATGACTCCACCGTGAGCCAGCTCTCCCAGCTGCGGCAGCTTCAGCAGTAATGCGCGTTATGCGGGAATATCAGGAAGCAGACAAATACATCACAGATCTTGCATCACATACTTCCAAACACAGCATTAAAAGGGTGCGGCAGTTTCTCGATCAGCTGGGCGCCCCGGACAGGGCCGGATACCGGATTATTCATGTGGCAGGAACAGACGGGAAAGGCAGCATTACATGCTACCTTTCTTCTGTTATGCGGGAAGCGGGCTTCCACGTCGGCGTCTTCACCTCGCCACACCTCATATCACTGCGGGAGAGATTCGCCATGGACGGCGAGCTCATCAGCGAGGAAGAGTTCGTCCGTGTTGTCCGCAGAGTACGGCAGGGGCTTGCATGTGATGAGAGTGCAACGGCTTCTGACGGTGCCGGGGCACAGGCGGATCTGCCATCCTATTTCGAGTTTCTCTTTCTCTGTGCGATGATATGGTTCTCTGAGAAGAAACCGGATGTGGTGATTCTGGAAGCCGGCATGGGAGGATTGTCCGATGCCACGAACGCGGTGCGGCACACGGATCTGTCCGTGATCACCAGGATTGCCATGGATCACATGCAGTACCTCGGGGACACGATAGCAACGATCGCGGCGCAGAAGGCAGGGATCCTCAGAAACGGCACACCGTGCGTGTGTCTCTCCGACCCGGAAGCAGCCTTTTCTGTCATCCGGAACCGTTCGAAGGAAGCTGGTTCGCCGCTATATTGCCTTCTTCCAGAAGGCTTTAGTGGCAGGTTAATGCGCGGATCGGACGGCGCGGAAAGCATTGATTTTTCATATCGCCGCCAGTATGATGGAAAAGGAGAAATCTCGGCAAGGCTGCGATCGCCCGCCATTTATCAGGCAGAAAATGCTGCTCTTGTCTGCCTTTCTCTGGAGGCGATCCTTCGGGAGCACATCTTCCGGGGCGATCCCAGAGAAGAGCGGCTCCAGGGAAGAGCGATCATCCAAGGACTGGAATCGGCGAAGTGGCAGGGGAGAATGGAAGAGATCCTGCCGCATTTCTATGTGGACGGCGCGCACAACCCGGCCGCCGCGGCGGCGCTGCGGCAGAGCGTGGAGGCGCGATCCGCATTCGATGACAGAGAGCCCGTCCTTCTCTTCTCCGCCGTCAGAGACAAGGAGTATGAGAAAGAGCTGAGAATTCTATGCCGGGGCGGCCTGTTCCGTCACATCATTCTCTGTCCCATGGACGCGGAGGCAACGCGCGAGCGGGCGGCAGATCTTACCTCGCTGGTAGCGGCAGCGAAAAGAGCTATGAAAGAGCAGCTGCCAGCAATCCACGCGGCAGAAGATTTGGAAGGCGCGGTGCGCTGCGCCATCTCTCTTATCACAATAGAACATGCTGTCATATACGCGGCGGGCTCCTTATATTTTGCCGGTATGGTCATGACAGCGGTGAAAGGAATGGTACCATGATCAATTTCGAAGAAGAGATTAAGAAGTTCCACCCGAGTCTGGAAATCGAAGACGCAGAGGATGCGATTTACAACCAGGACATGAAGGATATGGTCGACGTCATGCTCAGGATGACGAGGGACAGCGTTCTGGGAACGGAATCGACACCTGCGAAGAAGTAACGGACGGACGCACTGAGGGCGGCACTGGAGTATAAGATATGTATTGTTATAAATGCGGATGTGAGCTGGGCAGAGCGGATCACTGCCCCAACTGCGGCACGGACGTCAGAACCTATAAGAAGATTATTTACACGTCCAACTACATGTACAATGACGGCCTGGAGAAGGCGAAGGTCAGGGATCTGTCCGGCGCGATTCTTTCTCTCAAGAATGCCATTTGGTTCTACAAGGACAACCTGGACGCGAGAAACCTCCTGGGCCTTGTCTACTATGAGATCGGCGAGACCGTAGCTGCGCTGTCCGAGTGGGTGATCTCCGAGAACATCAACAACGACAGGGCGCACCGCAAGGACAACCCGGCGGTGCGGTATCTTAAGGAAGTGCAGCAGAACCGGCAGGTCACGGAGAACATCAACACGGCCATCCGGCGCTACAACCACGCGATTGAGTGCTGCTATTCGGGCAATCTCGACGTCGCGGTGCTGGAACTGAAAAAGGTATTAAACCTCTACCCGCACTATCTGCGTGCCAGACAGCTCCTCTCTCTTCTCTACATTCAGAAGAGAGATTACAAGATCGCGGAGCGGGAGCTGCAGAAATGCAAGAAGCTTGACGTCAACAATACAACGACCCTTCGCTATCTGCAGGAGGTCGAGGGCGTACTGCGGCCTTCCGTCAGCGAAGAGAGAATCCGCAGGAGAGGCACGAGAGAGCGCACCGGTGCGGAGCAGCTGCCCGGCGCGGAGAACGGCGTTGTCAAATATACGGCGGACAATGAGACGATCATTCAGCCTGTCGGCAGCAGGAAACCCGGCGTGGACGGGTTCTCCATCCCCGGCGGCATTATGGGGGGCCTCATCGGTCTCATCGTGGGTGCGGCGCTCGTTGCTTTCCTTCTGATGCCCGCGAGAGTGCAGAGCATACGCAAGGAGAGCGCTGACGAAGTACGCAGCATTTCCGCGCAGCTCGATACGAAGGATACGACCATCGCCGATCTGCAGGATCAGGTGAGCTCTCTCAAGGCGCAGCAGGCCAAGGACGCGCAGGAGAACAGCGACCGCGCAGAAGCGACCGATGACACCCGCACCGCCAACGACAACGGCCTGTTCGCGACGGCCAATGCCTATATTAACAATGCCAGCGACAATGATACGCTCACGGATGTCTTCGTGAAGGTCGATCCCGATACGGCACTCTCCGGAGCGAGCCCCGAGTACACGGATCTGTTCAACAACCTGTACGCGAAGCTCCAGTCACCGATGCTGGAGCGCTACGCGTGGGATGGCATCAACCTCTATGAGGGGGCGGATCCGGACTATGAGAAGATCATCTCCGAGCTCGTGATCGCGAATAAATATGAAGACCCCAACGCCTGGAGTATGACCTACGTCGAGAGACTCTGGTACCTTGCGGATTCCTACAACAAGGCGTACAACGGGATGAGCAAGGGGGATCAGGAGAAGTCCGACTACCAGGAGAATGCGAAGAAATACGCGCAGATGGTAGTTGCGAATTTCCCTGACTCCGAGTATGCGGTGCAGAGCAGACAACTGCTGACGGACCTCGGCGTGGATGTATCCACATTGGCGGCGCCTGCCGGCACGGACAATGGCGGCGCGAATGGTGACACTGCTGCCGGAACCGGAACGGGAGATAACGCACCGGCCGGAGGACAGCAGCAGACTACAACGACGACCACGACGCGGACGAATACGAGGCAACCGGCAGCTCAGAACGCGAATGCAGTACAGGCTGCGGATCAGGCGGCTCAGAATGCAGCACCCGCGGCACAGGCAGCGGCACAGGCAGCTCAGAACCCGGCTCCGGCGGCTCCGGCTGCGGATCAGGCAGCTCAGGCCGCGGATGCGGCCGTTGCCGCCCAGGCGCAAGATGCAGCCCAAGCTGCAGCTGCTAATCAGGCCCAGGCTGCCGATCAGGCAGCAAATGCAGCACAGAACGTGGATGCAGCCGTTGGCGTGGAAGATCAGGCGGCGCAGGCCGCAGCAGCTGCTGCAGCAGCGCAGGCTGCAGCGCAATAAATCACTTAACCTATGCAGAATATTGTGATCTTATCCAGCATGGAATTTCTCTTTCGATTCCTGCCGGTTTTCCTTATTATCTACTATATTGTTCCCGCAAGATGGCGCGATGCTGTCATGTTCCTTGGCAGTATCGTTTTTTACGCCATGGGCGATCCTGTCTTCGTCGTGCTGCTCCTCGGGATGACGATCCTCAACTACCTCTGCGGATGCATCATCTATTTCGATACCCGCTCCGGCAGGAATGACAGGGAGCGGCGGATCATCCTCATTTTCTCCGTGGTGATCGACGCCCTCGTGCTGACCCTGTTCAAGGTGCTCGCCGTTGCAGTCAATCCATCGCTCCTTCCCATCGGCCTCTCCTTCTATATTTTCAAGATGATCGCCTATCAGGCGGACCTCTATCGCGGGAATATCAAAAGGAACATGACCTTTATCCGCACGGCGGCCTATTTCACCATGTTCCCGCAGGTAACGCAGGGACCGATCATGCGCTATTCCATGGGCTTCTCGCATTTTAGTCGACAGGTATCGCTGGAGCGCTTCGAGAACGGTCTCGTCTGCGTGGTCATGGGTCTTGGAATGAAGACGCTGCTCGCCGACCGCCTCGCGATCCTCTGGAATGAGATCTTGAAGATCGGGTACGACGGCATGTCGACGCCGCTCGCCTGGCTGGGTGCCTACGGTTATTCCTTCCGCCTCTACTACGATTTCTGGGGTTATTCGCTCATTGCCGCCGGCATCGGTGTCATGCTGGGCTACCCTTTTGTGGAGAACTTCATCCACCCGTATGCCGCGAAGAATATCGGCGATTTCTACCGCAGATGGCACGCGACGCTGGGCAGCTGGTTCAAAGATTACATCTACATTCCGCTCGGCGGCAGCCGCGTGGGGGTGTGGACGACCATCCGTAACCTGATGGTCGTCTGGCTCGTCACGGGGCTGTGGCACGGCGGTACGCTGAATTTCGTGATCTGGGGACTCGTTCTCGGCGCGATCATCGTGTTCGAGAAATTCGTGCTCTCGAGGAACGAAACGGTTTCAGCGATCGTCGGCAGGTGCAACGTGCTCATTGTGATCCCCCTTACGTGGGTAGTGTTCGCCATTTCTGACCTGAAGATGCTCGGTATGTATTTTGCGAGGCTCTTCCCGTTCTTCGGGATCGGGGAGACTGTCAATCCTGCAGACTTTCTGCGGGAGCTTGGAATGTTCTGGCCCTACCTGCTGTTTTCCGTGGTTCTGCTATTCCCGCGCGTGTACCAGCTGGCGCTGCGCCACCGGAGAAATCCCATCGTACTCACGCTGCTCACTTTCGTGTTCTGGTACAGCGTCTATTACATTGTCAACTCGAGCGGGAACACCTTTATGTATCTGAATTTCTAATTGGCGCAGCAGATGCTGTGCCGCAGGTGGTCATATGAAGTTTATTCACAAAGCTCCGCTCTCTGTCCTGCTCCTTGTAACGGGCGTCATTCTGACGATTCTCGCACTCGAGGGCCGCAGATACGGATACAAAGATTACGAACTGCACCTTTTGAGGCAGCCTGCGTTCACGGTGGTTTTCGAAGGCCTGCACGACCGCGTTTTCCCCTGGGGGAAGAAAACGAGCGCGGCCGAAGAGGAGGCGGAGGCGCTGCTCGCTGAAGATGCGTCCGAAGAAAATAAGAGCGCAGGCGGCGCCACAGACCTCGTCGCAGACGATGCGGCGACGGAAGCCGTAACGGAAGAAGTGGCAGCGCCCCACGTGAACCTTACGATCCCTGATGGCGTGAACAATCCCGTCGTGCCCGCCATCGACTACGGCAATTCCAACTCTGCCTACCTTTCGAAAGAGGGGATGCGATGGGAGAAGGACATGGAGGGGATCTTCGCGACCGACGGCACCTACTATCAGCTGCAGGCGGTGGACGACGGGTATTTCGCCGACGCGATCTTCATCGGCGACTCCCGCACGGAAGGCCTGTACGTTTACAGCAGCATGAAGTATCTTACGACCTTCGACGCCAAGGATTCCGCGACAATCTACACTATTTATGACAAGGCGCTCGACTATTACGACATCGACGGCACGAGCGGAGAGAAGACCGCGATGGAAGCCCTGCAGGAGAAGCAGTACCGGAAGGTTTATTTCTCCGTCGGCATCAACGAGCTGGGCATGCCGACCGAAGATTATTTCGAGAAATATAAAGAGTTCGTGAAGGTCATCCGCAAGCTGCAGCCTGACGCGATCATCTATGTGCAGGGCATCATGCATGTGACTGCCTCCTACGCGCAGGCAAACGACGTCTACAACAACACGAACATCGTGGACAAGAATACCGCTATCGCAACCCTCGCGAACGGGAGGGACATTTTCTATATCGACATGAACAGCGCAGTCTGCGACGCGGACGGGAACGTGCCGGAGGACATCTCTTACGACGGCATCCATCTCAAGGCGTCCGCCTATGAGACCTGGCACGAATTCCTGCGGCAGAATGCCATCGTGCGGACGGACGAGGACTGGAAGCCGCAGGTAACTGAGGCGCCGGCCACTGCAGATACGATAGCGGCGGAAGGTGGAACCACCGGGGACACCGCGGCCGCGACTGCGGTGGAAACCGATACCACTACGCTGTCGCCCGAGGGGAGCCAGGCGGCGACACCTGACAGCACAACGGGGAACAATGTATCCGCGGAGAGCAACGTCTCTGCTGGTGACAATGGAATTGCTGTGGGCAATGTCTCTGGTGGGGGCAATGTCCCCGCTGCGGGCAATGAGGCAGCACAGGCGGCGAACGGGACAGAGTAGGGAACGGCCTGCGTAACAGTTCAGCAACTATAGTTCAGAACTGTTGCGTAGTCTTGAGAATCGAGGAATTTAATGAGGAAGATGGATTTCAAGATGGAGCGGCCGGGGCTCTTGAAGGAAGGCGATCACGTGAAGGTCGTAGAGGGCACGCTCCCCAGCAGCTATTACTATACGATTGACCCGTCCCTTGCGATGAGCGGCAACTGGCCGTTCACGAAAAGACTCCAGTCGACGGAGGGCGTAGTGTCCTCTGTCGAGCAGAATGAACGCGGCTATTACGTGACGGTCGCCTTTGACGAAGACGATGTCCAGTGAGTAGGGCGGGCATGCGGTGATGTAACGGGAATGGTTGGTAATGGCGATGCATTGCGGCAACTACAGCTTCCCGCGGCAAGTCCCCTGTGTTAAGATGATGACTATGAGAGTATCACGGATTGCAACAACTGCATTATTGCTGTCGCTGGTGATGACAGGCTGCGCTTCCCATACGGAAGAAGAGGGGAGTTACACGGCCATGTCTTTGCTGGAGTCGGGCGACTATGCGGCCGCGGTAGAGTCGCTGAAGAGCCAGACGAAGACGAGTCCTGACAAGGAAGCAACCTTCCGCAGTCTTGGCATCGCCTACATGGGCCTTGGCCAGTATGACCAGGCAGCCGCGGCACTGGAACAGGCGCTGCAGCACGCGGGCGCCATTCCGGGCAGCATGGAATACGACATCAACGACTACCTCGGCACCTGTTATTACAAGCTCGGCGAGTACGAGAAGGCGCAGGGCGTCTATGACGCGATCTGCACGCTGCGTCCCCGCGACGCCGCGGCCTATGTGAGCCGTGGTACGGTGCGGATCGCGATGGATGATACCGATGGAATGGACGAGGATTTCCAGAAGGCCATCGCCCTGGATCCGGACAACTATGACAGGATCATCGAGATCTTCAAGAAGACCGATGAGAACGGCTGCACCGAGATCGGCAAGGGCTACCTTGAAAAGGTCCTCAAAGACAACGCGGACACTCTGGACAACTACAACAAGGGCCGCCTGTCCTACTATGCCGGCGACTATGAGACGGCGAAGAGCTGCCTCGAGCAGACAGAGAACCAGAAGGATTACAACGTGGTCATTCTGCTGGGCAGAACCTATGAGGCGCTGGGGGATTACAATTACGCAACGAGCGTCTATCAGACCTTCCTTGAGAGTGACACTTCCCACGCAGAGGTCTACAACCAGCTCGGCATGTGCGAGCTCGCGATGGGCGATTATCAGAGCGCGCTCTCCGCGTTCGAGTCCGGCCTCTCCGTCGAGAACAATGATGTGAAGCAGAGCCTCTCCTTCAACGAGATTGTCGCCTACGAGTACCTGGGCGAGTTCCAGAAGGCCTCTGTCCTCATGGACGAGTATCTGAAGAATTACCCGGGCGATGAGAGTGCGAAGCGGGAGAGCGTATTCCTCTCCTCCAGGAGCAGCAAGGCGCAGGATACATGAAGAGCATAGGGCGGATCCTCAACTGCATACTGTTCGCCGCCTGTATCCTTCTCCTTGTTCTCTCCGCTCCGGCGAAAATAACAGGCAGAGCAGATACCATTCCGTCCTCCCGCAGGGTGATCTTCGTCGGGGATTCCAGGACGGTTGGCATGTACATGAGCGTGAACGGCGGCGCGGTGGACCGTGTATTCCGGACAGATGATGACGGAGATCTCTGGGTAGCGAGAACAGGGGCGGGCATTGACTGGCTCCGCTTTGTAGGCGTGCCCGGGATGGAGCCTAAGATTGATGCGAATACGGACATCGTCTTCTTTACGGGGATCAACGACGAGGGCTACAGCGATTTCGCCTCGCAGTATGCGACCTATCTTAACAAAAAGGCGGCAGTCTGGGCCGGTCTTGGCGCCAGAACTTATTTCATTTCCGTGATGCCGGTGCGCCGCAACTATGCCGGCATTTCCAACGATCTTATCAGACAACACAACGAAGAACTCATCGAGAACTTCTCGCAGGATATTACCTATATTGACCTTGCCACACCGTTTGAGGGTCACCTGCTGTTTGCCGACGACGTCCACTATCTTCCGGACACCTACAGCACGGCCTATGAGTACATCAAACTGCTGCTGGCTGCGGATGCCGCGCAACATGAGGGATTGCAAGAGGAGCATTGTGTGCTACAATGCGAATAACATTAAGCCCCGGGGAAACCGTGGAATGGAGAGAAGCAGAAGGAGGCGCGCATGATCGCACAACTCGTAGAGCAAATCAGGGAGAAGAATGCACCGGTCGTCGTCGGACTGGACCCGCAGCTTGGTTTCCTCCCCGGGCATCTGCTCGATGACGCGCTGCGCCACAACGCGGAGACACCCTACGGCGGCGATGAGATGGCAGGCGCGGCGGAAGCCTTCTTCCGGTTCAACAAAGAGATTGTGGACGCGGTCGCGGACCTCGTGCCGGCCGTGAAGCCACAGGTCGCGATGTATGAGCAGCTCGGCATTCCGGGTATGATCGCCTACTGGCGCACCGTGCGGTACTGCCAGGAGAAGGGGCTCATTGTCATCGGCGACGTGAAGAGAGGAGACATCGGATCCACGTCGGAAGCATACGCGAGAGCGCACCTTGGGAGTGTGAGCATTCGGGGCGTCAGGGAGCAGGCGTTCGGCGAGGACTTCGCCACGGTCAACCCCTACCTGGGAACGGATGGCATTAAGCCCTTCATCGACGTCTGCAATCAGGAGGACAAGGGAATCTTCGTTCTCGTGAAGACATCCAATCCCTCCAGCGGCGAATTCCAGGACATCCTGACAGAGGATGGCCGCCACATGTACGAGATCGTGGGGGAGAAGGTCCGGGAATGGGGCGAGGCGTCCATGGACGGAGAGTACAGCAACGTCGGAGCCGTGGTAGGCGCAACTTACCCGGAGCAGGCGAAGACACTGCGCGCGCTCATGCCGCACACCTTCATCCTGGCACCGGGGTACGGCGCGCAGGGCGCGACGGCAGATGACCTGGCGGGCTTTTTCCATGAGGATGGCACCGGCGCGATCGTCAACTCCTCCCGCGGGATCATCGCAGCCTACCGCAAAGATAAATATGCAAAGTTCGGCGAAGAGGGTTTTGCCGAAGCGGCCAGGGCAGCGACCATCGACATGATCGAAGACCTGCGCAGGGCGCTGGGGACAAAATAATGTGAGAATTCCGACGGGAGCAGGCGGCGCGTGGCGTATGGTCGTTGCAATCCCGGGATACATTCACTGCTAAGGGGTAAGCGAATATGGAAACATACAAAAAAGAGTTTATTGATTTCATGCTGGATTCCCAGGTGCTGAAATTCGGGGAGTTCACCTTGAAGAGCGGGCGTAAATCCCCGTTCTTCATGAACGCCGGAGCCTACACGACCGGCGGGCAGCTGCGCAAGCTCGGCGAATTCTACGCCCGTGCCATTCACGATACCTATGGTCTGGACTTCGACATTCTGTTCGGACCGGCCTACAAGGGGATCCCGCTCGCGGTCGCGACGGTCATGGCGATCAGCAAGATCTACGGCAGGGACATCCGCTACTGCTGCAACCGCAAGGAGATCAAGGATCACGGCGACAAGGGCGCCCTCCTTGGCAGTAAGCTCCACGACGGCGACCGCGTGGTCATCATTGAGGACGTGACGACGAGCGGCGCTTCCATGGCGGAGGTTGTGCCGATCATCCGGGAGCAGGCAGACGTCGACATCGTGGGCCTTATGGTATCGCTCAACCGCGAGGAACTGGGGCTTGGCGGTGAAGTATCCGCGTTGCAGGAGATCAAAGAGAAGTGGAGCTTCTCCACGCACGCCATCGTGACGATGAGCGAAGTGATCGACTATCTGGGCCACACCGAGGGACCGGAGCACAAGGCGGTACTCGACTCCAAAATGAAAAAGGCTCTGGAAGAGTATTACCGCGAATATGGAGTAAAGAATCGTTGAAAAGACCGCGCAGCTACCTGTTCACATCGAAAAAACAGTCCTATCCGGGACTGATCTCTCTCGTTCTCGGCGTGATCTGCGTGATCTCGGTAGCCGCGATGATCTATCTGACCTATCAGGCGGGAGGAAAGGCACAGCTGCGCTATGGCGCGGTTGTGTTCATCTGTGCCCTGATCTCGCTGGCAGGGCTCATCACAGGAATTCTGGCGCGGCGGGAGCCTGACAGAATTTATCTCTTTGCCTACATCGGCATCGCGCTGAACGCTGCCGTGCTGGCGGTGAGTTTCACCATTATGTATCTGGGATTGTTATAGAATTCCGCGTCTTGTACGCGGAATTTTTCGCGGGGACAGATATCCATATATTCGCATGACAATCATCTTTGGGTTTAATAACAGACAGAGGAAGAGGAGACATACATGACAGAAACTGATACACGGCTGGAGCTTTCGCGGGAGAGGATACGTGAGATCCCTTCCGAGGCAGTGAATGCCGTCTTCGGGGAGTATTCCCCCTATTTCATCTATGAGGCACAGTCGATCCAGGGATACCTTGACGAGTATGATTTCCTGCACAGCGGGGCAGCCGAAGAGGCCAACCTTGCGGTGTGGAAAATTC
Organism: Lachnospiraceae bacterium NK3A20; assembly: GCA_900107575.1. Taxonomy (GTDB): domain Bacteria; phylum Bacillota; class Clostridia; order Lachnospirales; family Lachnospiraceae; genus CAG-791. The sequence continues at coordinate 59,596 of FNQX01000018.1, forward strand.
ATAACCTTGCACTCTATGAGGATATCCTGCCCGAGAACTACGCATGCAGCTGGTGCAATCCCGCGTATGCGGCTAAGAAGCTGGGAGAAGAGTACGGCCCCATTCTCTCTGCCATCGCCGCCGAGCTGCGCAGCATCATTCCCCTTGTCTATGAGGACAGAATAGACCTTGTCCTGCCCAGGATCGAGCTCTTCCTCGAGCTCTATACCGCCTTTGCGGTAGCGAAGAGACAGGCAGGAGAGAATACAAAAGAGAGCGGGGCAGAGCCTTGCATCCCGCCTTACCGTGCGGTACAGAGGATCCTCTCGGACTATGTCACCGACCTCGCGGAAGACGAGGCGGACTATGACATCGCATCGAAGCTCACGGATGAGAGCAGGCTTGCGGACGAGATTATCGCAGAGAGCGACCTTACAGATCTTCGCTATCTCTACCGTTTCGGCGAATACATCTCGGAGAGTGAGATCCGTACGGCAGAGCATCTGAATCGTCTTTCGGAGGAGGACATCGCCCGCATGGCGGACACCTACACCGAAGGCTACCGGATCGGATTCGAGGTTACAGGTAAAGACCTCTCTTCCAAAACTTACGTCGGGATCATCTATCATCTGGGCTTTGAGCGGATGATCAGGCGAGCCGTTTCCAATTTCGAGGCACTCGGCAAGACCTGTGTCTTCTACCGCGAGATTGAAACGCTCTCACGCCTTCGCGGGAGCGGCCGCGCAGGATACGGCGGCGCGGAACCCAATCCGCAGTTCCGCTATGATCACAGGGAAGACCTGGCACTTGTCCTGGACGATGAGATGAACACCCGGAGGATCGAAGCTCTGGAGAGCGCCTATAAGAGCCACGACGCGAAGACACGGCTCTTCGCGGGTCCCGCGGTCATTGAGACCTTCGGCGAGGAGCCGTTCACACCTCTGCGCACGGCTGCCCAGCCGGGATTCGACAAGGCACAGACAAGGCTTGTGACGAGGTACCGCCAGAAGGCATCCTTCCTCTACAATGAGCACGTCGTCGGCAGGAACCGAAGCTTCACCATCATCTCTTTCCCGATGCCGGAGATCGCGAAGACGCAGGAAGAGTACGAGAAGATCTTCGATGCGGTGATCGACATCAACACGCTGGATTACCAGAAATATCAGAGGATACAGCAGATCCTGATCAATACGCTGGACCGTGCGGACAGGCTGCACATCGTGGGTGCGGGGAACAATCGTACCGACCTTACTGTCAATCTCTGGAAGCTGACCGACCCGTCCAGGCAGACGATATTTGAGAACTGTGTCGCGGACGTCAACATTCCGGTGGGTGAAGTGTTCACTTCTCCCGTGCTGGAGGGAACGAACGGAAGTCTTCACGTATCCGGTGTTTATCTCGAAGGACTGCTGTTCCGGAACCTGGAGCTCACCTTTAAGGATGGCAGGATACAGAATTACTCCTGCGCCAACTTTGAAGGCGAGGAGGACGCAGAGAAAAAGGGCAGGGAATACATTGAGGAGAACATCCTCTTCCATCACGAGACGCTCCCCATGGGTGAGTGCGCGATCGGAACGAATACCACAGCCTATGCGGTTGGCAGGAAATACGGAATTTCGGGCAAGCTTCCGATTCTCATTGCCGAGAAGACAGGACCGCACTTTGCGGTAGGAGACACCTGCTACAGCAACGAGGAGGACAATGTCGTCTACAATCCGGACGGCAAGGAGATTGTCGCGAAAGAGAACGACTACTCCCTGCGAAGAGACAAGGATCCGGAACACGCCTATTTCGGCTGCCATACAGACATCACGATCCCCTATGAGGAGCTGGGCGTCATCGAGACGATTGAGAAGGACGGACAAAGGTCAGACATCATCCGGAACGGCAGGTTCGTTCTCCCCGGTACGGAAGAGCTGAACGCGCCGCTCGATGAGTTGCAGGAGTAACCGGATACTATTCAGCAGGCAGACTGGAATTCCGCTTTGCGGAATACTTGCACATCAAAATTTGTATGTGTGGCCAGTGTAACAGTTCAGAAACGATGGTTCTGCTCTGTTGCACAGAATTCAGGAGGGAAGCTATGGCAACAGTGGGTATCGTAATGGGCTCGGATTCCGATATGGGAGTCATGAGCAAGGCAGCAGAGGTGCTGGATCAGTTCGGCATCGACTATGAGATGCGCATCATCTCCGCGCACCGGGAACCGGATGTATTCTTCGACTGGGCAAAGACAGCGGAGAGTCGCGGCACCAAGGTCATTATCGCTGGCGCGGGCATGGCGGCACATCTGCCCGGCATGTGTGCGGCGCTGTTCCAGGGACCGGTCATCGGGATTCCGATGCACACCACGTCTCTCGGCGGCCGTGACTCCCTCTATTCCATCGTACAGATGCCCAGCGGCATTCCGGTCGCGACCGTTGCGATTGGCGGAGGCAAGAACGCGGCGCTCCTTGCCGTGAAGATCCTCGCGGTTTCTGATGAGGTCCTCCGGTCCAAAATGAAGAGCTATCTTGAGGGTCTCTCAGAGGAGGTGCAGACGAAGGACCAAAGGCTCCAGGAGACGGGATACCAGGACTACACGAAGTAAATCATAACTAACCATAGCACAGTCCTGCAGGTCAGGAGAAAGGATAGAAGATGGCATTAGATTACAAAGCTTCCGGGGTTGATGTAGAGGCAGGCTACCAGTCGGTAGAACTGATGAAGGATTACGTGAAGAGCACGCTCCGCCCCGAGGTTCTCGGCGGGCTCGGCGGCTTCTCCGGCGCCTTCTCCCTTGCGAGAATCAAAGAGATGAAGGATCCTGTCCTGCTCTCCGGCACTGACGGTGTCGGCACGAAGCAGAAGATCGCTTTCCTCATGGACCGGCACGATACGGTCGGGATCGACTGCGTTGCCATGTGTGTCAACGACGTTGCCTGTGCTGGCGGCGAGCCTTTGTTTTTCCTCGACTACATCGCCTGCGGCAGGAACTATCCGGAGAAAATCGCAACCCTCGTAAAGGGCGTGGCGGAAGGTTGCCGGCAGGCGGACTCCGCGCTCCTTGGCGGCGAGACGGCGGAGCACCCGGGTCTCATGCCGGATGAGGAGTATGACCTTGCGGGCTTCTCTGTCGGCGTCGTGGAGCGGGAAGACATGATCACGGGAGAGAATATCAGGCCCGGCGATATGCTGATCGGCATCGCTTCTTCCGGTGTGCACTCCAACGGCTTCTCCCTCGTGCGCAAGGTGTTCGATGTCAACGAAGAGAATCTTCGCACCTTCTACCCCGAGCTGGGCGCAACGCTCGGCGAGATCCTGCTGACACCGACCAAGATCTACGTACACACCATGAAGTCCATCCGGAAGGCGGGCGCCACCGTGAAGGGCTGCAGTCACGTAACGGGCGGCGGTTTCTATGAGAATATCCCGAGAATGCTGCCGAATGAGACGGTGGCGAAGATTGAGAAGGGCAGCTATCCAATCCCTCCGATCTTCTCACTCATTCAGAAGACAGGCGGTATCGACGAGCACGTCATGTACAACACCTTCAACATGGGCATCGGCCTGTGCCTTGCGATTGATCCCGCAGACCGCGACAGAGTGATTTCTGCGGTGGAGGCTGCGGGTGAGAAGGCGTACGTCATCGGCGAAGTCATCGCGGCAAAGGACGCGGACCATATCGACGAGGGCGGCAACATCAAAGAGGGCGAGCACAAGGGCGTTGAGCTCATATAAGCGAGTGCCACAGGAAAGGATAAGACCATGTTAAAGGTTCTGGTATGCGCATCCGGCGGTGGAACGAACCTGCAGGCCATCATTGACAGAATTGCGGACAGGACGATCCGAAACGCCGGGATCGTGCGCGTCATCTCGAACAATCCGGGCGCCTTTGCGCTGGAACGGGCGCGGGCAGCAGGCATCCCTGCCGTCTGCATTTCTCCGAAGTCGTATGAGACGAGGGAGCTCTTCAATGAGGCGCTGCTTCAGGGCATCAATGAGGCGGAGCCGGACCTTATCGTCCTCGCAGGTTTCCTCGTTGCGATCCCGCAGATTGTCGTGGATGCTTACCCCGGGAAGATCATCAACATTCATCCCGCACTCATTCCATCATTCTGCGGCAAAGGCTTCTACGGTCTGAAGGTACACGAGAAGGCTCTGGAGCGGGGCGTCAAGGTAACCGGCGCCACGGTGCACTTCGTGGACGGCGGCCTGGATTCCGGACCGATCATCCTGCAAAAGGCGGTGTCCATTCCGGAGGGAATCACGGCGAAGGAGTTGCAGGCCAAGGTGATGCACGAAGCGGAATGGATCATTTTGCCGGAGGCGATTGAGCTGATCGCGGAGGGCAGAGTGCAGCAAGACGGCAGAACCACACACATCCTGCCGGAGCAGGAGAGAGAGGGGCAGAACACATGAAGGTTCTTCTGGTAGGCGGCGGTGGCCGCGAGCACGCAATCGCGGAAGCGATCATTCGCTCGAAGAGAGTGGACAAGCTCTACTGTGCGCCGGGCAATGCCGGGATCGCGAAGATCGCGGAGTGCGCGGATATCGGTGTCATGGAGTTCGACAGACTGATCGCATTCGCGAAGGAGAAAGAGATCGACCTCACCGTTTGCAGTCAGGACGACCCGCTGTGCGCCGGCATTGCAGACGCGTTCGAGGCGGCGGGGCTTCGGATCTTCGGCACGAGGAAGAATGCCGCGATCATCGAGGGCTCCAAGGCTTTCTCCAAAGAGCTGATGAAGAAATACCATATCCCGACGGCACGGTATGAGATTTTCACAGATCCGGAAAAGGCGATTGCCTATCTGGAGGAAAATAACAGCTTCCCGATCGTATTGAAAGCGGACGGCCTCGCGCTCGGCAAGGGCGTGCTCATCTGTCAGAACCTCGAGGAGGCGAAGGCGGGCGTTCGTGAGATCATGGAGGACAAGAAATTCGGCGCGGCCGGCAACGAGATGGTCATTGAAGAGTTCATGACTGGCCGGGAAGTCTCCGCGCTTGCCTTCGTCGACGGCAGACACTACCGTCTGATGAGTTCCTCCCAGGACCACAAGCGGGCGGGAGACGGCGACACCGGACTCAACACCGGCGGGATGGGGACCTTCTCCCCGAGCCCGTTCTTCACCAAAGAGATCGAAGAGATCTGTGACCGGACCATCTTCCAGCCGACCGTGGATGCCATGGCGGCGGAGGGCAGAGCGTTCACGGGCGTCTTATATTTTGGCCTCATGCTGACGAAGGACGGCCCGAAGGTCGTGGAGTACAACACGAGATTCGGCGATCCGGAGACGCAGGTCGTGCTGCCACGCATGGAGACAGACATCATCGATGTATTCGAAGCCTGCATGGATGGAACGCTCGATACGATCGACCTCTCGTTCGCGGACAACGCGGCCGTGTGCGTGGTACTGGCGAGCGGCGGCTATCCCGTGGCCTATGAGAAGGGCAAGGTCATCTCCGGACTGGATGCCTTCGACGACAGGGACGACATCTTCCTCTTCCACGCGGGCACGAAATTCAACGACCGCGGAGAGGTGGTGACGAGCGGCGGCAGAGTCCTGGGCGTTACGGCACTCGCACCGACCCTCAAAGAGGCCAGAGCCAAGGCGTACGAGGCTGCGAAGGAAATCACCTTCGAGGGCGTGTACATGCGGCACGACATCGGCAAGGCGATTGATCAGGCGTAAAAGTTTACTCTTTTTTCGGTGTTTTGTAACATTTCTGTAACAATTTATATTGACTAATGCGGACAAGCTTTGTATGATATAAAGTAGTGCCGCACATGGGGGAATTCATACAGCCCCGCAGGCACGCATGAATTCAAATACTATCGAATTAAGGGGTATAGGTCATGATCAGATTCAGAGGATTTAAGGTATTGGCAGCATCGGCTGCTCTGGCTGTCACCATCAGTCTTGCAGCACCCGGCTTCTCTGCGTTCGCCGCAACCGGCAAGGTAACCGCGGCCGACGTTAATGTCAGGAGCGACGCGACGACAACCTCGAGTGTCGTCGGCACAGCGAACAGCGGGGATACCCTGGAGCTCGGCGAGAGCAAAGATGACGCGGATGGCGCTACCTGGTATCAGGTGACCCTCCCCTCCGGCAGCACGGGTTATATCCGCAGTGATTTCCTCGAGATTTCCGAGGATGAGGAAGGCGGAGAGGACGCGTCGAACGCCGACAGTGCCAGCACAGCATCGACCGAGGAAGGTGCGGCGACTGCAACGAGTGGCAACACGGACACTACTTCCACAGCTAACGGCGATTACCAGATCGTACTGGCACCGGATGACAAGGGCGAAGATACCTATTACCTCTACGACAATGTGGCAGGCAACCGGATGAAGCTCTCCGACATCGAGTCTTTGAAGAACTCGGTAGAGAAGACGCAGGCGGCAGCGAAGGAAGAGGCGAGCAAATATAAGGTGATCCTCATCGTTCTGGCGATTCTTCTCATCATCGCGATCGCAGTGGCAGTGATGCTGTTCGCAAGGCTGCGCGATGCCTTATCCAGCGGCAGGAACCACGAAAGAGATTTAACAGAGGAACGCAGGAACCAGAGAAGGAGCGGCGATTCTTCCGTAGACGGACTCAATTCTCTGAGGAGACCCGCCGGCAGACAGAGCGCGCAGGGCAGAAGGAATGACGCCTACGCTTCCGGCTCCAGAAGAGTCACTGACGCAACGAATCCCGCAGGCGCAAGGAATCCCAGAACCATGCAGACAAGGCGCCCCGAGGGAGCACCCGGAACACGGCCCCAGCCCGGTATGAGGGAATCCCAGGGAGCACAGCCCCGCCGTCCGGAAGCCGGAGCGGCACCCGTAAGGAGACCCGCAGGTCCCGCAGCTGGCAGCGCAAACCCGGCACAGCCGCAGGGCACAAGGCCCGCGCCGAAGCCACAGGCAGATGCGCCGAAGCCGCAGACCAGAAGACCGCAGCCGAAAAACTTCGCAGAGGACGATGATCTCGACTATGATTTCATCAGCCTGGACGACAACAAGAAGTGAATCAAATAAAGTGAATTGACGAGGAGCGCCACCTGTTATACAATCCGTATAACAGGTGGCGCTTTCGCATGTTATAAGCTGTCACAAGGCAGGTGAAGATATGTATATAGAGATAGACTTCAGCAGTGATGAGGCGTATTACCAGCAGCTGTGCAACCAGATCATTCAGGGCATCGCTACCTCCCAGTTCTCCGACGGGGATGTGCTCCCTTCTGTGCGTGAGCTGGCCGAGGAGATCGGCATCAATATGCATACCGTCAATAAGGCCTACTCTGTGCTGAAACAGGAAGGGTTTGTCAAGGTGGACAGGCGAAAGGGCGCGGTGGTCTCTGTTGACAGTAATAAGCAGCACGCGCTGGACATGATACGCAAGGAAATGCAGCCGCTTCTGGCGGAGAGTTATTGTCGCAACCTATCCCGTGAGGACATCAAGGGGATGGTTGACGAGATCTACGATGCTTATGAAGGCTGTGAAGACGAAAGGAAATAAATGGACAAGAAATATACCAAGAGCGCGCAGCGGGCATTGAAGCTTGCAGAGCGCGCGGCGAAGGCAAGCGGTTCCGGATATGTTGGAACCGAGCATCTGCTCCTCGGCCTCATCCGGGAAGCGGACGGCGTGGCGAATCAGGTTCTCGAACAGAACGGCGTGACAGAGGCAAAGCTCTCCGAGATGATCGAAAGCCTCAGGATCGAAGCGGGGGAGACAGCCGTTATGGACAAGGGTGGATACACGCCGCGGCTCGAGAGTCTCTTAGAGGATGCTGCCGACGTGGCGGCAGGCTATGGCAGTGAAGAGATCGGCACGGAGCACATCCTGCTCGCCCTCATTCTGGAGCGCCAGAACGTGGCACTGAAGCTGATCGAGGCCACCGGCGCGAATGTACCCAAGATCTATTTCGAGGTCATTGCGGCGATCGGGGAGGACCCGGCGCAGCACAGGGATGACCTGGGACTCTCCCAGCCGCAGCAGGGCGGACAGGGCCAGGCTTCCGGCGGCAGGAGTATGCTGGAGCAGTACAGCCGCGACCTCACGGCGCAGGCAAGAGAGGGCAGGCTCGATCCCGTCATCGGCAGAGAGACGGAGATGAAGAGGGTCGTACAGATTCTCTCCCGCAGGACGAAGAACAACCCCTGCCTCATCGGCGAGCCCGGTGTTGGCAAGACCGCAATCGTGGAAGGACTCGCACAGCGCATTGTTTCCGGCAAGGTACCTTACACTGTACAGGGCAAGCGCCTTCTGACACTGGACATCTCCGGCATGGTCGCGGGATCGAAATACCGCGGTGAGTTCGAGGAGAGGATCAAGGGCGTCATCGAAGAGGTAAAGAATGCGGGAGACGTCATCCTCTTCATCGATGAGATGCATACGCTGATCGGCGCAGGCGGCGCAGAGGGTGCGATTGACGCGAGCAACATCTTAAAGCCCTCCCTTGCGCGCGGAGAGATCCAGCTGATCGGTGCGACGACCATCAACGAGTATCACAAATATGTCGAAAAGGACGCGGCTCTCGAGAGAAGGTTCCAGCCGGTCATAGTGGAAGAGCCTACCCCTGAGGAAGCGCTCGAAATCCTGCACGGGGTTGTGCATCAGTATGAGGAGCATCACCACGTCCACGTGACGGAAGAAGCGATGAAGGAAGCGGTGCGCCTCTCTGTCCGCTACATCAACGACAGAAATCTGCCGGACAAGGCGATTGACGTCATCGACGAAGCCTGCGCTTCGATCCGGTTAAAAGAGGCAGACGGTGCGAAGGATACGACCTTCGAGCTCCGGCAGGAGATGAATGAGGTTGATGACCGCATGGCCGATGCCGTCGCGGCAGGAGACATTGAGGCCGCGAGGAAGAGCAAGGCCGAGTACGATGAGCTCGCGAAGAAATTAAAGAGACTGCAGTCCCGCAGGGCGCGCAAGACAACCGGCGCCATTCCCGATGTCACCGCAGAGGACGTGGCAGGCGTTATCTCCATCTGGTCCAAGGTGCCGGTGCAGAGACTCACGGAGCGTGAGAGTGAGCGCCTTCTGAAGCTGGAATCCACGCTGCACAAGCGCGTGATCGGGCAGCTGGATGCGGTTGAGGCCGTATCCAGAGCGATACGCAGAGGCCGGGTAGGCCTCCAGGATCCCCACAGGCCCATTGGCTCTTTCCTGTTCCTCGGACCTACGGGCGTCGGCAAGACAGAGCTCGCCAAGGCACTCGCGGAGGCGGTGTTCGGCGATGAGAAGAACATGATCCGCGTGGACATGTCCGAATACATGGAGCAGTACGCGGTATCCAAGATGATCGGCTCGGCGCCGGGATATGTCGGCTACGACGAAGGCGGTCAGCTGACCGACAAGGTGAGACAGCATCCGTACTCTGTTGTCCTTTTCGACGAAATCGAAAAGGCGCATCCTGATGTTTTCAATGTGCTGCTGCAGATCCTGGATGAGGGGAGACTGACCGATTCCAAGGGCAGAACCGTGAACTTCAGGAACACGATCATCATCATGACCTCCAACGTCGGCGCACGCAATATCACGGAGCCGAAGACGCTGGGCTTTGCGCCGAAACCGACGGCGGAACAGGATTACCAGAAGATGAAATCCGGCGTGATGGGCGAGGTGAAGCGCATGTTCCGGCCTGAGTTCATCAACCGTATCGACGGCATCGAGGTCTTCCACTCCCTGTCGAAGGATGAGATGCTGCAGATCGTAACTCTCTTGTGCAAGGATCTGGAATCCCGTGCGAAGAAACAGCTGCAGATCGAAATCCGCGTGACACCTTCCATGAAGCGGTATCTCGTGGATCACTACAGCAACGACAAGATGGGTGCGCGGCCGTTGAAGCGCGCGATCCAGACGGTTATCGAGGATCCGCTCTCCGACAGGCTCCTCGCCGAGGAATTCAAGGCGGGCGACGTTGTCGAGGTTGGATATTCCGCGGACAAGGTGACCTTTACCAGGACGAAGAAGAGCGCGGCGAAGAAAAAGGCGGCCGCGGGGAAGAAGAGGTAAATGCCTAACAGGAAGAAGACGACCGCGTTCTTCTGCAGCGAATGCGGGTTTGAGTCGAGCAAGTGGATGGGGCAGTGCCCCTCCTGCCACGCCTGGAATACCATGGTGGAGGCACCCGTCGTACCGGCATCCGCCAAGGCTGCCGCGGCAGGCAAGAGCTTCGGCCTCTCGGAAGGCAGACCTCGTCCGGTGAGCCTTCGGGAAGTGGACGACGCGGCCGAGCTTAGGTGGAAGAGCAGGTACGATGAGCTGGACCGCGTTCTCGGCGGCGGCATTGTACAGGGATCCATGATCCTGGTCGGTGGCGATCCGGGTATCGGCAAGTCCACACTCCTTCTGCAGGTGACGAGAAACCTTGCCGCGGACGGCAGGAACGTCCTGTACATCTCCGGCGAGGAGTCGCTGCATCAGATCAAGCTCCGTGCCAATCGAATCGGCGAGGTGCCGGACAATCTGCAGTTCATGTGTGAGACGGACCTGGATACCATTACGGAGATCCTCCTGGAGACGAAGCCGGAGCTGTGCGTCATCGACTCCATCCAGACGATGGTGAGCGGCGCCGTATCGGCTGCGGCCGGCTCGGTTTCCCAGATCCGGGAGACGACGAGCGTTCTGCTGCGCCTCGCGAAACAGACGGGGATCACCTTTTTCATCATCGGCCACGTGACCAAGGAAGGAACGGTGGCGGGCCCCAGAGTGCTGGAGCACATGGTGGATACGGTCCTTTATTTCGAAGGCGACAGGTACGCCTCCTACCGCATCATTCGCGGTGTCAAGAACCGTTTCGGCTCGACGAACGAGATCGGCGTGTTCGAAATGAGACGGGAAGGCCTTGCGGAGGTCGCGAACCCTTCGGAGTATATGCTGAGTGGCCGGCCTGAGGAGGCTTCCGGTTCCGTGGTCTCCTGTACGATCGATGGAACGAGGGCGATGCTCACGGAAGTGCAGGCGCTGGTGTGCCGGTCGAATTTCGGTTTCCCGAAACGCCAGGCGACGGGGACGGATTTCAACCGGGTCAGCCTCCTCATGGCGGTGTTGGAGAAGAGGATCGGCCTGCCATTGTCGGAGTACGATGCCTATGTGAATCTGGCCGGCGGCATCCGCCAGTCGGAACCGGCGCTGGATCTGGGCATTGCGATGGCGATTATCTCGAGCTACCGGAACAGGCCTGTCGGCGACAAGACCATTGCCTTTGGTGAAGTCGGCCTCTCCGGCGAGGTCCGTATGGTCAACATGGCAGACACCAGGGTAGCTGAGGCTGCTAAGATGGGATTCACCACCTGCATCCTTCCTTACAGCAATCTCCGGGGTGTGAAACAGCACGACGGCATCGAACTCATCGGCGTTCGAAGCCTTAAGGATGTGGCGGAAGTTATCAATTAAGGTATTGAAATACCACAGGCCCCGTGTTATACTTCTCCAAGTCGGCAATAGCTGGTGCAAACCACTATCGAGTGACTGGGACTGAGTTCCTGAACTTCAGCAGTACTGAAGTACTGCTGGCCGTACAATAGAGGAATCATACAATGGCTAGTATCACGGTCTCCAAAACCGTTCATGGGGGTTCGAATCCCTCTTCCTCTGCATTACATGGAAGCTCTGAAGACATAGCCGGAAGGCACCGTCTCCAGAGCTTTTATCATACCCGATGACACAGAATAATTGTAGTGACAACATGCGTATGAACAACTTACGATGGATGAAACGATTGCTGGCGCTCGCGGCGTCAGGCATGATCCTGCTCGCGGCAGGACTCCCTGTGAGCGCAGGGAAGAAGGCACCTAAGATGCCAGCGAAGGCGCAGATGGGTGAGCTCAATACCGCTCCTTCCATACCGCTGCCTGGAGATAATGCAGAAGCTGCTGCGGCGCCGACCGCTAACACCGCTGCCGCCGGGGATGTCTACGACATCATCCTCTTCTTCGGTCAGAGCAACCTGGTCGGCGAATCCTACCCGACGGATCTTCAGTTCGACAACGGATCGGCTGAAGCGGTCGCCGAGGCGGCGGCACAGACCGGCATAGACGCGGACATCGTCCGGAATGCCGTCGATAATACCAAAACTTTCGTTGAGCAGATCCCCGATACAGTGTACGAGTACAGCCTGCTCGACAATGAATTCTATCCCATCGAAGAGGGGATGAGAACGGGCAAGGACAGGAAGCTCGCTGGTGCCGTTGCCTGGGACCCGGCGAGCAGCAGCTGGGTTTCGACTTCCGTAGTAGAGCATTCACTTCCCAATGCCTTTGCCCGCTCCAACATGGTCAACATGGTGCCGGAGTTCTGCAGCTCCTATCACAGGCTCACGGGGCACAAGGTGATCGCAGTGCTCTGCGCACTCGGCGGCGTGCCCATCCAGGCGTATCTGCCCATGGATGATCCGGGCTACCTGGCACCGCTGCAGGAAGGGTCCGACTATGCCTACATGTACAAGGGAGTTGTCGACTCTTTCAACGGGGCACTCAACAGGGCCGCGCAGAACGGCTGGAATGTAGCAGGCCGCTATTTCGTCTCCTTCCAGGGCGAGTCTGATATTTATAATCCTTCTTACAATGACTACTACATGCAGGTTGTCCGCCAGTGGCAGCAGCTGGGCATCACGAAGGGAGCGCTCGTCGAAACTTCCTTTACGATCGGGGAGCCTCTCGGTGCGCAGGCTGTGCAGGAGATGCATCTGCGCCAGGAGAAGCTGATCGTTGACAACCCCTGCCTCGTGCTGGGTTCATCGTTTGACTTTGACCACTATGTTCCGGATAAATCGAACTATAACGCCTTCTGGAAGGGCAAGTGGAATGATGCCGATTGGGAGGATGCCTACGGACTCGCACGCCTTGTCACGGACGCGGCGGAGCAGAATCGCATTCACTTAAACAGCGCGGCGCTCACCCAGATCGGCCGGGAAACCGCAGAGAATCTCGCTGCGTTCGTGATGGCGGATGTAAGATGACGGATCTAAGATAACCAGGATGTGATTCTGAGAGAACGGCGCTGCAATTGGGCACAGCCCGAAGCAAACGCTCAAGGGCTTGCTGCTGAACCGTTACACAGCTCTTACAGCTGCCTCGTCGGGCCATCGTTTGAATTTGGGCCATCGTGGGAGCCGCCCTCGGGCTTTCGGCGTTCTGCATCATGGTGTTCTGCAACATCCGGTGCGTCGTACGGCCGATGCGGATAACGTTTCTCGGGGGTTCTCTCATTATATTCGGAATCTGAAGGCCTTGCCGTTCCATGGGCACGGTGCGAAGGCCGGTACTTCGCACGCTCCCGGGACTCATGCGAAGGCTGGTACTCCGCGCGCTCCCGGGACTTCTCATAGGCCTTGCGGATACGCCGCTCCTTCTCCAGGGAGAGAGGCGCGAAGATCGTCTTTCTCCCGAGTACGAGGAAGGGGTGTGAGAGGAGAGTGCCCAAAAGGCCTCCCGCGGTGTCGATCAGGACATCGCGCAGCTGCGGTGATCTGCCGGAAATGAAACTCTGGTGGTACTCGTCCGAGCAGGCGTAGACGAAACACAGAAGGATCGTGAGGAGGAAGAGCCAGCCGCCCCGTACGCCGTACACATAGAGCGGTATCGCGAGCGTGATGGCGAGCAGGCAGTATTCGGAGAAATGGGCGAGCTTGCGCACATAGAATTCCGCCTTCTCCACGTAGTGCACCTGCTCCTCTGGCGACCAGTTCATGTGCAGACGGTAGTTGATGGTATGTACGATTCTCTCTGTCACCTCGATCGAGAGATCCCCCGACTCATCTGCTGGCTGCGCGGAGAAGCCGAAGATCATGATCATCACGAGGAGCGCCGGCACGAAAGAGAGCGGCTTTAAGAGGAACCGCAGTGTTTTCTTGAGGAACAATGCGAAATAATTCATGGACCCCATTGTAGTCTTCCGCACGCCGAAATCCAATAAAAAAAGAATGAAGTGTATGTTATAATGCTGTCGAAATGAGCGACTATTTTCAGAACGTCGACCGCACCCTTATGAGCAGGATGGCTCAGTACGGAGTAATGGCTTGACCCAGAAATCGGAAGCGAAGAAACAGTATATCTTAGAGACCGCACGGAAAGTGTTCGCGGACAAGGGTTACAAGGATGTCACCATGAAGGACATCGTGGAGGCCTGCGACATTTCCCGTGGTGGTCTCTATTTATATTTCGGGAGCACGGAGGAGATCTTCCTGGAAATATTGAAGGAGGACACCGAGGGGAGTGACAGCGCCTTCGAGGAAGCGATCCGCGGCAAGACCAGCGCGGAGGAGATTCTGCAGCTGTTCCTCGAGGAACAGAAAAAGGAGCTCCTTGCGGAGGATGATACCTTAAGCGTTGCGACCTACGAATACGGCTTCTTGAAGAAGGATGAGAGCTTCCTGCGCGCCAAGTTCAACGAGGCGACAAGAGTCATCGAATACCTCATCAGGCTGGGCTGCCATCAGAAGAAATTCCATTGCAGAAATGCGCACAAAATGGCAGTCAACGTCATGTTCCTGATCGAGGGTCTCAAGATCTCGGCGCGGACCATTCGCGTGACCGGTGAGGAAGTCGACGATGAGATCGCTTTCATTCTGGAGGAGCTGCGGGGCTCCTAGCGCAGAATTTATGAAAACAACAGGCAGGCCCGAAGATTATGAACGCCATCACAAAGGAGAGAGCATGAGCGGAGTCAGAAGAGTCTATGTAGAGAAGAAAAGGCCTTACGCCGTCAAGGCAAGGCAGCGGCTTATGGAGATACAGACGTTCCTGGGCATCCAGGGGATCCGGGATCTGCGTCTGTTCATCCGGTATGATATCGAGGATATCCGGGACGATGTATTCGAGACAGCCTGTCGATGTGTTTTCTCGGAGCCGCCGGTCGACGATCTCTACCGTGAGAAGATAGAGATTCCGGAGGGTGCGAGGGTATTCAGTGTCGAGCCGGTGCCCGGTCAGTTCGATCAGAGAGCGGATTCTGCCATGCAGTGCATCAAGCTCCTGAACCCCGACAGCAATGTCATCATCAAGACGGCAGAGACCTACATCCTTCTGGGAGAGATCACGGACGAAGAGTTCATAAGGATCAAAAAGGACACCATCAACCCGGTTGACTCCCGCGAGGCTTCGATGGAGAAGCCCGAAACCCTCGAAGACAACTACCCGGAGGCGCCGGATGTGCAGAGCTTCGATGGCTTCATCAATATGTCTGACGATGAGCTGAAGGGACTCTATGATTCTCTCGGCCTTGCCATGACCTTCGAGGACTTCAAGTGGATCCGTCACTATTTCGACGGCGGGTTTGACGGTGCGGAGCACAGAGATCCTACCATGACGGAGATCCGCGTGCTGGATACCTACTGGTCCGATCATTGCAGACACACGACCTACAGCACCGAGATCAAAGATGTCACCTTCGACGACGGCTATTATAAGGTCCCGATGGAGACGACCTACGAGAGCTACCAGGATACGAGGAACGAACTCTTCCAGGATCGCCCGGATAAGTTCCCGTGCCTCATGGACATGGCGCTCATTGGCATGAGGAAACTCAAGGCGGACGGCAAGCTGACGGACAAGGAAGACTCCCACGAGGACAATGCCTGCACCGTCATCGTACCGATTGAAGTGGACTATGGGAATGGTCCCGTCAAAGAGGACTGGCTGATATTTTTCAAGAACGAGACACACAACCACCCGACGGAGATCGAGCCCTTCGGCGGCGCGGCAACCTGTCTTGGCGGCGCGATTCGTGACCCGCTCTCCGGCCGCGGCTATGTTTACCAGGCGATGCGCGTGACCGGCGCGGCTGACCCGACAGTTTCGGTGGAAGATACGCTCGAGGGGAAACTGCCGCAGAAGAAGCTCGTGACCGGCGCCGCGCAGGGCTATTCCTCCTACGGCAACCAGATCGGTCTTGCGACCGGGGAAGTGACGGAAATTTATCACCCGGACTATGTCGCAAAGCGCATGGAGATCGGCGCGGTTATGGGCGCCGCGGCGAGGAAGAACGTGGTCCGCGAGGATCCGGTGCCCGGTGACGTGATCATCTTGCTCGGCGGCAGGACGGGACGTGATGGCATGGGCGGCGCGACCGGCGCTTCCAAGGCACACACGGAGAAATCCCTCGCTTCCTGCGGCGCCGAGGTACAGAAGGGCAACGCGCCGACCGAGAGGAAGCTCCAGCGACTGTTCCGCAGACCTGAGGTCGCGCACATGATCAAGAAGTGCAACGATTTCGGTGCCGGTGGTGTCTCTGTCGCGATCGGCGAGCTGGCGGACGGCCTTGTCGTCAACATGGATCTCGTTCCGAAGAAATACGAAGGACTGGACGGCACGGAACTCGCAATCTCCGAGTCTCAGGAGAGAATGGCAGTCGTGGTGGCGCCGGAGAACAAAGAGCAGTTCCTCTCGTTCGCAACAGAGGAGAATCTCGAGGCGACGCACGTGGCGACCGTGACTGAAGAGCCGAGGCTCGTTCTCAACTGGCGCGGCAAGGCGGTGGTCAACATTGAGCGCAGCTTCCTTGCTACCAACGGCGCGCACCAGGAGACGAAGGTAGAGGTGGAGCAGCCGTCCGAAGAGGACAACTATTTCACAAAGATCGCGGCAAAGGGTGCGGCGACAGCCCTCGGGGACATTACGAAGGATGCAAGAGGAGAGGAGACCGGCGACGCTTTCGCGAAAGCGTTCACGGCAGAGCTCTCTGATCTCAATGTCTGCTCGCAGAGGGGACTTGTCGAGAGATTCGACTCTTCCATCGGCGCGGGCACGGTGACCATGCCTTACGGCGGCAAATATCAGCTGACCAAAACGCAGGCGATGGCGGCGAAGGTTCCCGTCCTCGGCGGCACGACCGATACCATCACGATGATGAGCTACGGCTTCGACCCGTACCTCTCCTCCTGGAGCCCGTACCACGGCGCGATTTATGCCGTGACGGAATCCATTGCGAAGATCATCGCATCCGGCGGCGGTTACGATAAAATTCACTTCACCTTCCAGGAATATTTCCGCCGGATGAGCGCGGATCCGAAGCGCTGGAGCCAGCCGTTTGCGGCCCTCCTCGGCGCTTATGACGCACAGCTCGGTTATGGCATCGCATCCATCGGCGGCAAGGACAGCTCCTCCGGCACCTTCGACGACAAGGACAGGGAGATCAATGTACCGCCGACTCTCGTATCGTTCGCGGTGGATATCGCGGACAAGACCGATGTTCTGACGCCGGAGCTCAAAAAGGAAGGCGACCTTCTCGTTCGCTTCATGATCCCGAAGGATGTCTACGATATCCCGGTCTACGATGACGTCATTGACCTGTACCGGAAAATCACAGGACTCATTCGTTCCGGCATCGCGAAGGCGGCTTATGCGCTGGATGCTTACGGCCTTGCGGCCGCGGCGGCGAAGATGGCCTTCGGCAACAAGTTCGGTGTGAAGTTCTCTGAGGAAATCCCGCTTCGCGAGCTGTTCGAGAACGCGATCGGCGACATTGTCGTCGAGGTATCGCCGGAAGATATTGAAGATCTCGAGACGATGGAGGATGTGGACTATGATATCGTCGGCACCGTGACAGCGGACGGCGAGAGTGCTGCGTTTACCTACGGAGGCAGCAGCGTTTCCATGGAGGCTGCGCTCACGGCCTGGACGGGGAAGCTTGAGAGTGTCTATCCGACCGTGGCGGTGAAGGATACGACTCCTGTCGAATCCAACCTTTACGATGTGACGGAATATGACGGCGTGCATGTGTGCACCCATAAGATAGGCCAGCCTGTTGTTTTTATCCCTGTATTCCCGGGCACGAACTGCGAGTACGATTCCGCGGCGGCATTCGGGAGAGCGGGCGCACGGCCTCTTGTCAAGGTGTTCCGCAACATCACACCGGATGGCATCCGCGACTCCGTGAAGGAATTCCAGGAGGCGATCCGGGGTTCCCAGATCATTATGTTCCCCGGCGGCTTCTCCGCGGGCGATGAGCCGGATGGTTCGGCGAAATTCTTCGCGTCGAGCTTCCGCAACGAGAGCATCCGCGAGGCCATCACCGACCTTCTCGACAACAGAGACGGTCTGGTGCTGGGTATCTGCAACGGCTTCCAGGCGCTCATCAAGCTCGGCCTCGTGCCGAACGGCGGGCTCACGGGCCAGGATGAGGAGGCGCCGACGCTGACGTTCAACACGATCGGCAGACACATCTCCAGAGAGGCTTACCTCAGGGTCGTATCCAACAAGAGCCCCTGGCTGCAGGGCGCGGAGCTCGGCGGCGTCTATGTGAACCCGGCTTCCCACGGCGAGGGCAGATTCGTCGCGCCGAAGGAATGGATCGAGAGGTTGTTCGCGAACGGCCAGGTCGCAACGCAGTACTGCAATCCGGAGGGCAGGGTGTCGATGGACGAGGAGTGGAACATCAACGGCTCCTATGCCGCAATCGAGGGCATCACGAGCCCGGACGGCAGAGTCCTTGGCAAGATGTGCCATTCGGAGCGCCGCGGAGACCACGTTGCCATCAACATTTACGGCGAGCAGGATCTGAAGATCTTCGAATCCGGCGTCAGATATTTCTCATAAAATAGCAGCAGACTGCCTGCTCCGCTTCGGCGGGGCAGGCAGTCTGTGCGTTGGAGAATAGGTATCGATTCAGGAACCAGGCTCGAAAAGATGAGATGGGTATCTATTCGAGAACCAAGTTCGAAAATCAGAGATTTTCTCGCTGTGGTTCTTCCGACGCGCTTCGCG
>FNQX01000015.1 GCA_900107575.1 Lachnospiraceae bacterium NK3A20
ACGTCCGCCAGATGATCAATTGGCGCTGAATTACAGGAGTGCTCCCTACGAAGACAAAGCAGAGCGAAGCCGCTGAAGCATAACGTTTGGGGCATGACCCCGTTTAGGAGCAAGAGCGGCGCCCGAACTATGGACAGGCTGAACGAAGGAATTTGGGACATCAGCTGAGCCATGGATGATCCTGTTAGACATGAGAGGGTGGCAGCCATAGGGAACCAAGGGAAACGATTCGCCTTCATAAAAAGGATGACGTTTTATTTCGTGCACCTTTGTTCCCGAAAAAGCAGCACAGAGAAGCATCAGGATGCAGCTTTTCGCCCATACATTGCTTTGTCTGTAGTCCAAGAAACTTTATGACACTGCCAGAGATGGCTTGAAATGAGGCTTCTTTGGTAAATATGCATAAAAGAAAGTAGAGAGAAAAAGTTATGGGCGCGCAGGCTAAAATAATCAATATGCTGCTTTACGACGGCAGTTTAAGCGGAGTGATTCGTATTGAAGATTCAACCTGGAATTCAGGTGAGTTATTTTCTGCTCCGAGGGACTCTGCTTCGGCCTTAATGGAAACCGGCGCATGTAACAGATATGGCGTTTATCTGTTGTTGTCTCAGGAAAAGGTATATGTCGGTCAATCTTCGGATCTGGCAAGAAGAATCACTCAACATCTTACAGGCAAGGAGTGGTGGGAGAGCGTGATTATACTTACCACACGTGACGATACTCTCAACCGGTCGGATATTGATTATTTGGAATATGTTCTTATTGAAAAGGCCTTTGCAATACAAAAATTGGACTGCGACAACAAAAAGAGCGGAAATCCTCCGAAGGTAGATATCTTTAAAAAAACTTTGCTGAATCAGTATTTGGAAGAGGCTCTTTTCCTTATGCAGCTGATAGGTGTCAGAGTGTTTTCGCCTGAAAAACCAGCGAAAAAGAAAAGAAGGACAAGAAAACAAGCGGAACCGACATTAACTATTACAGGGGAAGAACAGGGCAGTGCAAGTGAAGTATCAACGGGTGCTTCTGTCATCCCGGAACTTCCTGATGAGCCGCTGAAGATCGGCCAATTTGTATATACAGCATTAGAGAACCTCGGCGCAAGCGGATATTCTTTTTCCGATTCCGAAATCGATGAAATGTGTACACCGGAATGGTCTCAAAAAACTTTCCATACAAAGAAACCGTTTATGAAAAAATATATCAAGGGCATTACAGATAATAAAGGTGACGACGGTTTTGTAAGATTCAAATCAACGCCGTTTACATTCGGGGATCAGCAGGTTCTTATCTCGAAAGAGTGGTATGAAAGACAACGGGAGTTATTTATCAGTTGGTATAAATCATTGAAATGAGCTTGTCTTTTGAGCGAAATGACCTGTTATTATTTTCGACCGCAACAAGAGGAGTACAAAAGTGTATGAATTGCTGACAAAATACCTGCCGGAGCTGAATAAGGATAAATTCGGCGAATGGGTTTTTGATGATAAAAACGACGGTTCACCGGAACATCCTATGCATTTTCCGTTCGTCAACTATGATGATATCGTAGGAGAAATATGGCAGGCTATTTATGACACGGTAGATCAGCATCCTGAACTGGATATTGTTAAGTGGTATAACAAGCTTTTGAAAAATAAAGAGCATCAAAAGCTCAGTGATGCCATGAATAATATGGATGTATCGCAAAAGGATGGGCGAACTGTACTCCTTCTTCTATTCACGATGACAAGACGGGAAAGATCCTGTGAAGGAACTTTTGCTCATTATTTTGACGATGGGAGTGTCCGAAGATGGATTCAACGGCTGAAAGACATAGATGATGGTGTGGAGAGCGCGCCGTCGTCTGAACTGGGTGTTAAAGAAGAAAAGAACCCTATTGTTTTTACAGGGGCGCTTCAGAAATTCCGATTGATCTCAAATAATATCTGCTTCGGTCCGGAACCGATGCCGGGCGATGAAGTGGAGCAGAGACTGTCCGTTACTTCCAGCGGAGGAGTCTGGCTGACACGTTATCGTTACGGTGGTATTGACGACAGGTCAAAGCTTCTCGGAAAGGAGAAGATCTCCGCAGATGAGAATATCATAAAGAATATTCTCGATGCGGTTGCCCGGAATTTCGAGAAATATGATGATGTTATGGCTACAGATGTGGGAGTCTGGAGCCTTGATCTGACCAACACAGACGGAGAGACCTTTCAGATAAACGGATCACTTATACCAAACTCCTGTCATGGACTTTCCGATTATATTCGGGAAATGCTCGGGAGAGAAGACTTGTTTCTCTTTGACGGAAATCCTGACCGTGTTGATCGGATTGAAGTTTCATACGACAGACATCTTGAAATAGAGATGAAGGAACCGATAGATCCGGAACACCCGTACACTATTTGGGATTATCACGAAGATCTGAAGATTGACCGGGCAACTGAAACAATTGAACATTTCCGTCAGATTATGAGCGAATGTGATGTGTACAACAAATATCATGTCGCAGAAGGCGTTCCGGATTTTTTGGACGATATAGAAGTGGATGCGCTCTCAGATGTGAAGGGGAATCCGCCGGATGTTTATGTTGATCCGCATAGAAGCGACAGTTATAAGATACTTATAACTACGAAGCACGGGGGAACAAGAGAAACCTCGGGTACATTTGATAAGAACGGGCTTCCGGAGGATTGGCCGGAATTCGCAGAAAAGCTATATAGTTTCCTTTCGTTCTACGGAATCGGAGAGTTTTTTGACGAGCGTGCATACGGTAAAGTTCGTCGCAGAATGAATGACCTGATTTTCTGTAATGTTGTCTTCGAAAACGGCGGGAAGGAATATTGTTATCAATCGGATAAAGATTACGATGCGGGCGATCTTGTGATTGTTCCGGCAGGGCGTGACAATCATGAGGCCGTTGTTCGTATTGAATCGGGAGAATATCATCCTGCGGAAGAAGCACCGTTTCCATTAGATAAGATCAAACATGTGATCCGGGAATATGATGAGGAAAAGGATAAAGAGCTTTTGAAGTAAACAGGACACAATTATTTGAAACATAAAAGCCGGTGATGAATTATGAGCATGGGATATTGTGGGTATGCGGATCTTCAGGATTCCGACGAGACTATGGTTGTGTACCTATATTGTTGTTACAACGCCAACGATGATTATGAGCGTTTCATGCAAATTGAGGATGGAGAACTCTATATTGAACGAGACGCATTTGTAGAACCGGAAATACACGAAAAAATAAAGAAGTCTCCTTCGGGAAGGAAAAGACTCATTGAAAAGAGGATAAAAAAAGATATTCCTTTCGGTGATCTGCTTAACTCCGGGAAAATAAAAGTCAAGAACGCATCAGGCACATGGAAAACGCTGGCTTACGGAATTGATTTCATGGCTTACAATATCTTGTTCAAATTATTTGACGAGTATCAGGAAACTGGAGTGCTTCCAGATCATATAAGCTGGTACAGTTGAAATTGATAATGGCTTAATATTACAGGCAGCAGACTCATCACCCGCTGCCTTTATTCAGCTTTTCATGTAAAACCGGCATTCGTACTCGTCCGCGTTCAGCTTGAGTCCCGGTACCCACGGAGGCGTCTGGCCCATCTGCTCACAGACGACTTCGAGAGATACACGAGGGTCGCATTCGATGATCAATTCGTCATGGACGTGGCCGACGGTCTCGCAGCAGCGTAGCGTTTTCATGGCGTAGGCTAAGATGTCGCGGCTGATCGCCTGGACGATGTTTTCCACGAATTTCGGGCCGTAGCTTTCGATACGCTCCCATTTCTTATTCTGCCCTACGCCCTCGTAGGTGACGGACTCGGAACCAAAGCGGTTGTATCCCATTCGCGGCTTCACGTAGGATAACTGCCTTCCGGACGGGAGCGTGATGAACATCATGCCGCTCTTATAGGAGAAGATGATGCCGTGCGTTTCTGTCCGGATATGTTTTTCTACGGTATTGGTCACACAGCTGTCTACATCCCACCAGAACTGCACGATGTTCGGATTCGCGGAACGCCAGGAAGCGACAAGAGGATAAAGTTCATCCTCGGTAAGTCCCATGTCGAGAGCGCCCATCGCTTTTAATGCGCCGACCGATCCGCCGTATCCCAGGGCGAGCTCCGCAATCTTGCCTTTTTGCCTCAGGTGTGCGTTCTGACCGTGCTTTTCGACCGGGACGCCAAACATCGCGCTGGCAGACGCGCAGTAAATATCCCCGTTATTATTGAAAACTTCCATGCGCCATTTTTCGTTTGCAAGATAGGAAAGCACCCTCGCTTCGATAGCGGAGAAATCGCTGACGATGAATTTATATCCCGGCCTCGGAATGAAAGTGGTGCGGATCAGCTGCGAGAGAGTATCCGGCACATCGTCATAAAGCAGGGAGACCATTTCGTAATCACCGCTCTTAACGATATCCCTTGCCTGCTCCAGATCCGGCATGTGATTTTGCGGGAGGTTCTGCAATTGAATTATGCGTCCGGCCCAGCGCCCGCTGCGATTCGCTCCGTAGAATTGGAACATTCCGTGCGCGCGACCGTCTTTGCATACCGCCGTTTTCATCGCCTGATATTTTTTGACGGATGATTTTGCCAGCTGCTGACGGAGGGTAAGAACGTCGGCAAGTTCCGGCGGGGCGGACTTTATGGCAGCGGCCACTTCTTTTTTGCCGAGACTCTCCATCTCCATACCGTTGTCCGCGAGCCACTGTTTTATCTGCTGCACGCTGCCCGGATTGTCGAGGTGCGTCAGGTCTTTCATTTTATCGGAAAGCTCCTGTTTGGAGCGGTCATACATTGCGATAGCGTAAACGTCAAACCATCCGCCCTGGTCAAAAGAAAGGCCGCTGACTTTCATCAGCGGCGCGGTTTGTGACACTTTTCGGGTAGCTGATCTGACCAAGGTAACATTGGTTCAAGCTTGGTTGTGTCTATATTTCCTTTTTCATCAGCGAGCTTTGGCAGCTCGGTCAGGAGGTGCTCCAGATAACAGAAAACGTTGAGGTTATTGAGCTTAGCAGTCTCTACCAGGGAGTAGATGATCGCACTGGACTGTGCTCCACTGATGGAATCAATGAGTACCCAGTTCTTCCTTCCGATCGTAAACGGCCGAATGGCTCGTTCCGATGCTGAGTTGTCTATCGGGACATTCCCATTTGTGAGGAAGACGCGAAGATATTTCTCCTGATCAATGCAGTACTTCAGACCCTGTGCCGTTTTTCCACGCGGAAGAAGCGTGGTGTCGCTGACGCATTGCTTTACCCACGTGAAAAATTCATCAACGAGCGGCGCGATTCCTTTCTGCCGCTCCCTGAGCCTCTTCTCTGCCGAAAGATCCCGGAGTGAGTTTTCGAGCTTGTATATTGCCGCGATTCGGGTCAATGCCTGATAGGCTATCGCGTTCCTGGCTTTCTGTTTCTCCTCCTTGGCAAGAGCTTTGATCGCATCGGTGAAATCTCGTCGGGCATGTACCCAGCAGTTCGCGTTTGTGATCCCGTCCATCGTATTGTCCAGGACGTGATACTGCTGAAGGCCATCCGTTTCCAGGATACCCTTGAAATCCTTCAGGAATTCCTTAGGATACCTGTGATCCCGGCCGCGCTGGTAATCATAGATCACGATCGGATGCTTCTTGTCAAACTCTCCGGTTCGGTAAACCCACATGTAATTCTTGTGGCCCGGAGAACCTTTCTGATCATCCGGATCGTTTGGATCATTATCGTGGATGACCTGGCAGGTGGTTTCGTCGGCTTGAATGATACCTTCCTCATTGTGAAGAAGCTCTTCACGCATCCGATCCCAGAAAGCCCTGAGATATTTCCGGCTGACAGCAATCGTCCAGTTGGCCATGGTCTGCCGGGAAATGTTGACACCGTTCATCTGGAACTGTTTCTCGATCCGATAGAGCGGCATCGCGTTGAGATACTTTGCATTCAGGATTGCCGCCACCAGAGAAGGTGTTGCAACGCTGTTCTTCATGAGGTCTTTCGGACGGTCGCCGCGGAGGAATTCATCCTGATGATCACCATCCGTTCCGACGGCAACATCAACGGTATGTTTCTCCACTGTGAAGGTTGCAGGCTGACAGCTGACACGGGTGAACTCATCCGGTTTCATTCTTCTCCAGCAGTTTTTTCCGAAATACTGATCGAGCTGTTCGTCGGTAAGGCCATGATGATGCTCTTCGTGGGGAAGATTCTTGAAGTCCTCCTCGCGCTTGCCCTTTTCCTTAGGCTTCTTCACAATGGCCTTGATGATGACCTCTTCCGCATCCGGTTCAGGAACATCAGGATCAGCCATTTCTTCAGCCTCATTGAAAAGAGACAGCTGGCCAGCGATCTGATCCAGCTTCTCGGTCTTGCGTCCGAAACGGTTCTGTTGTGCAAGACGAAGCTGTTCGATCAGACGCTCAAGGTTATTGTTTGTCTGCTCGAGTTGATCCTGCATGGTACAGAACAGGCTGATGATCTGTTCCCTGCTGAAATCATTCAGTTGTTCCGGAGTGAATTTTTCCATGAAACCGTTCCTTTTCTATCTGTGATTATACGAAAAAGAGCGGTTTTCAGCTACTTGCCGAACTTTTGGCATTCGTCATGTTGCCTATGGATCAGCATCCGCAGAATGCCCGTACACGGTATGGAAATATAGACTTTTCAAAGCGCAACGCCCATCCGGGTGACCGCAGCATACGCATTCTGCACCCGGTATGATGCCTTCTGCGAAGCGCAGAAGTTCGTTTTTATCATGAAAAACAGAGGCTGAAAATTTCTCTGTTTTGCACAAAGCTTTTTACAGAACACGCTCCGGATGAACTTCCCTGATCTTCGGAGTGATCGGGTTCAGGCCCATCATCAGCATGGCATACTGTTCCCTTGTGATCTCGGCGGCCTCTTCCGGATTCCGCGGCCAGGTGAATGAACCGGATTCCAATCTCTTATAGAGAAGCAGGAATCCCGTCCCTTCCCAGAGGAGGCCTTTAATCCTGTCACTGCGTTTGCCGCAGAACAGGAACAACACATCCTTCTGGAATGGATTGAGATCAAACCTCGTTCCAACAAGCTGGGCGAGTCCATCAATTCCTTTCCGAAGATCCGTGTAGCCGACTGCGATGAAGATCTGCTGGACTCCGACCGCTTCAGCCAGCATGGTTCACCGCCGCAAAGATTCTGTCAAGCAGATCGGCAGAGACTGTATTGGAGACTGCAATGGTTGCTGTGCCAAGTCGGACAACCGCATCAGCGTGAAATCCAGGCAGGTCGGCTGTCTGATGGTGACTGGTATCGCCATTGAGAGGAACAGTAATCTCGGCAAATGTTATCCCGCCGGAACCGGAAGTTTCCATCCCCGAAGGCGAAGGAAGAGATTTGTTTTTCATCTCTTTGTAAGCTTCCCGGCGGATCTGGCGAAGCCAGTAGTAATACTGTTTGGCATTCACTCCATTCTCTGCAAGCCAGGAAGCGGCGGTTTGTCTTTCCGGACGGGCCTGACACTGAAGAACAATAGCCTTCCATTGTTCCATGCGGACTTCATGGGTGGATTTATCCATTTGGGATCACCTCCAGAAAACTAGTAGTTAATTGAGTTTTTCAGAGTATCTCAAATTTTTCGGCCGACGCCTAGGCGAGTGGTTTGACGTTTACGCGATAGCGTTCTCCACAAGTTCCATATCGATAAGGATGCCGCGGTCATTGATCTCCTGGTCGATATGGTACTCATCCCATACGAAATCTGGTACCGGGAATTTCCTCAGCCGGTCTTTTATCTGAAGTTCCACTTCGACATCGCGCTTGTTGTATGCTTTGAAGACAGCCCATTTCTCCGGATCATCGGACGGAAGATTCCATGTTCTCTCGCCGTTTGCCTTTGTGGGTTTGCACGGAACGCAGAAGTAGCGGATCAGGGCTTTGCCTTCCGACATTTTCCGTTGTTCGAGCTTCAGGACGGAACCGACCTTGTCCAGTGAGAGCGGCAGCCCCAGGTACGCTCCCCAGATCATGGAGCAACGCCAGGATTCGGGATTGAGATACTGTGCGCATTCCGTCGAGAGCGGATGGTTGTCATGGAACGGATCAAGGCTGACGCCTCTGTCTCTGAGGTACCGGGACAGGCAGATCCTCTCGAACTGGCTGTTATGAGCCCATTTTATTACGGAATCGTCTGTCAGGGCGTCTATGATCTCATCCGGGATGGATTCACCAGAAGCAAGGTCAATGACCCTGACATCACTCCCGTCAGCGGAATATCCGAACAGCAGGATCTCGAAGTCATCGGCTTCGGCATATTTGTACACACCGCATTTTGAGAGGACATTGCTGCTGTAAGTTTCCAAATCTACATCGAGTTCATGCATTCATTTTCCTCCGTAAAAAGCAAAAGGCGGCAGAGATAGTCCCTGCCGCCCGCCTTGTTATTGCCTGTCAAAGATCAGTTTAAGAAATCGTCATCGTCGTCATCCGCGAAGTCATCCTCAGCCCTGCTCTTGCCTCCGAGGGGTTCGCCGTCACGGATCTTCTGAAGATTGTTCAGGCCGCAGGCGATTCCCTTGTTGCCGTTGGTATTGAAAGCATACAGGTTGATGGAAGCCCTGCCGTATACCCCGGAGTAGACTTACCTTCTCTCAAGTATCGGCTGCCTGTCTGCGTCCACGATACC
Source organism: Lachnospiraceae bacterium NK3A20 (assembly GCA_900107575.1). Classification (GTDB taxonomy): domain Bacteria; phylum Bacillota; class Clostridia; order Lachnospirales; family Lachnospiraceae; genus CAG-791. The sequence continues at coordinate 8,655 of FNQX01000015.1, forward strand.
CGGAGCGGAGTCGGAGTTCGCGTTGATGAAGTAGCTGTTCGCGTATGCCGGATCGTCCGGTTTTTCAAGGTCGCCGTCACGGAGAGGCGTCTTGATCGCGGAAAGAGGCAGAACGGTCTTGCTGTTGCCCTTGAGTTTCGACTCGCCTTCCTCGTATGCTGCCTGAACCGCCGCTTTGATACGCTCGACGGTGACCGTGTCATCCTTCGGGATGATGAGGCTCACACTGTACTTCGGCTTGCCTCCTTTGATTGACTTCGGATCCCACACATTCGCGTAGCTCCAGCGTGTCCTCGGACCCGTGATAACTTTCGTAAGATTCATAAACTTAGGCATGATGTTTTCCTCCTTATTCGTCTTTAAAATCATCTTTTGCCGTATTGATTGCCGGACGTTTGTCACTTTCCGGCACGAGTGTCGGTTTCCCCGGCGGTTTTGTAATGAGCCCGCCGAGCAGTACATCAAACTTCTTTTTGCCCAGGAGAGAAGTCATCGCCGTAATGCCGCGAATCTTCTTCTCATAAGGGTCATATCCCGCATCGGAAACAGCTGCAGCGGCAGCGGCTTCGTCTGAATACCTGCGGTTCGATCTGCCCTCGACGACTTTGTATCCGGGATATTCCGTACCAGACAGAGCCTGTTGAAGTGCATATTCTTTGATATCGCTTCCCCAGGCGATAAGGTCGTCTATCCTCGGAAGGATTGCGGCGATCTCGTTATCGTCGATGGTGGGCGGCATCTCGAAATCATATTGTGCGAGTTCCAGATTCTTTTCCGCGCGTTTTCGGCACGTGGCTTTAACCTTACAGAACTGGCAATGTTCACCGGCATTGAATTCACCCGTGCCTTCATACGCGAGTTTTGCCGTAGGGGCGAGAACCGTGTCCGCCCAGTTCAGCAGGTCGGCCTTGCTCATTGAAAAAGTGCTGACATTGTCACGGCGCGGCTGGAAGATTGTCATCTGAATTTCTTCTATATCGTAAATGCCGTCATAGGTATCCAGGGCTCCGAGCCCGTAGCACATCATCTGCGGATTGTGATCAGCCTCGACCAGAATGCCGAGCCCGTATTTGAAATCGATGACATGCAGGACTTTGTCGGCGACAATGACGCAGTCGCCGGTTCCGAAACAGTCCGGAACCCACTGGGAGAAATCCAGATGTTCCTCGATCATGATCAGGGGATCGGAGCAATTCTGCTTTGCCGCTTCGTATTGCTCCAGAACATAAGAACAGTATTCATCGGAGCAGTCGTCCATTTTCTTGTCGAAATAATCGAGGTTTTCTGTCGGGTCGGGCGGATGCCTTCCGAGCGCTTTCAGCACCTTGTACTCGCAGAGCGCATGGGCGTCGGTTCCTTCTTTTGCGTAAGGACTCGCCCGGTCGTCCGCTCCGGCGCAGAGCTTTGCCGACGGCGGGCAGGCAAGCCATCTGTGGCTTGAAGAGGCCGACAGGAAAGCATGTTTAGGCATCCCCGATCACCTCCAGTTCCCGAAGGAGCTCTTCGTACTTTTCCGGCGGGATGTCCGTAAGGGAACCGCCGTTTGCGTACTTCCGTACCAGATTCTTCACCTGCACTTTGTAGCGGCCTTCATCTTCGGAAGCCTTCTTCGATAAAAGAAGCCGCACATCTTCTTTCTTGAGAGCGGGCTTCTTCTCAGGCTCCGGTTTCGGGGCTGCGGCTTTCTTCGGTATTTCCGGCTGCTTCGGCTCCGGCTCACCGGTATCTGTGTAAAAGGCTTTCAGGCCTTTCGCTGTTTCCGTGAGTTTCTCGCCGCATTCGATCAGGCTGTCCAGCAGCATGGACAGCTCGCTCATCTTGCTCATATGACGGCACCTCCGTTTATGATCATTTCTCCTGTGTAGATATCAAACTTGTCAATGGTGATCGGATATTCATGGGAGAGCCCGAATCCCTTCGGGTTCCGGTGAGGAAGCACCGTACCGAGAAGGTACGTAGGGTATTCCCTGTCGATTCTTACCGGGACTTCCATGCCCTCCCACGGATATACATCCGAATTGCCTTTCTTAAGCCTTGCCTTCACCGTCTGTCCGGTGAGACCGTAGAACTTGTCTTCATATCCCTGCATTGCTTGTCTCCTTTGATTTGCTGATCTTCGAGTTTCTTTGCCAGCCGTTTGGCAACCACGCTGATCGCGATGAGGACATCACGAAGCTCCTCGTCCGTGCGGTCAGCGGTTTCGGCAATCATTTCTTTCTGCATACAGCAGCACCTCCTCTCCGAAATGGCTCATCTGCCTTTCTCACCGGCTAAGTAATTGGAATCCGAATATTTCCGCTTAAGCCGTGTGAGAATTTTTATTTTTTTTCTGATGCCCTTTCTGAATTCACAGGAGAAGTAATTGAAACTGCCGTTTTTCCGCTTAAGCCCGAAAAGTTTTCTGCATGCGTACGCACACATAAAAAGGAAGCGTTCCGGTCATTTGCAAAAAAATTAAAAAAGTTTCTACCCTTAAGCGGAAATTCGCGAAGTTCAATTACTTAGCCGTCGGAAGGGTGGAAATCCGCCCTTACTAAAAAAAAGGGGGCAGGAAGCCTATGAAGGATGCAAGAGGAAGGCCGCTGGTCTACATCGCGTCCGCTTATTCCAGCGACATTCAAGGGAACACAGATGCGTCCCGTATCTACAGCAGATTTGCCGTAAAGCAGGGATACGCACCGCTGAATCCGATCCTGAATCTTGTCGGTGTGCTCTCGGATGAGACCGGCAGGGAGACGGCTCTCGAAATTGATCTCGTTTTATTAAGGAAAGCGGATCAGTTTTTTGTTTTCGGGGAGCCGACGGCAGGAATGAAGCTTGAAATTGCGGAAGCAGAGAAATGTCACATCAGGACAAGATATTTTACGAAGCAGCTGGAGGAGATTACATGAAGGTAAGCATTTTTACCGCCGACTGTGTCGGCAACGCGAAGAACTGCATGTATCCGCATGAAAAGGAAGTCACGAACGCGGCGCAGCTTGCCGCAGCGTTGACCCGTGACCATACCTGCGGACGTTTCACGGGAAATTACAGAAGTATCGGGAACTTTATCGGCTCAAACGTCATCGTGATGGATTTTGATAATGACGGTTCTGATGATCCGGCAGACTGGAAAACGCCGCAGATGATCGCTGACATGATGCCTGATGTGAGCCTGGCTATCACGCCGAGCCGGCATAACATGATCCCGAAGGACGGGAAAGCTCCCAGGCCGAAGGGCCATGTCTATTTCCCTATTGAATACATGGAAGACGCGGAGAAGTACGCGGCGATCAAGAGAGGCATTCAGGAAAAGTATCCGTTCTTCGACGGGAATGCCCTGGACGCGGCGAGGTTCATCTTCGGCGCGGACATGAATGAGAGCGACATCCTGTGGCAGGACGGCTGGTGCAACATCGTCGATGTGGTGCAGCCGCAGTACGAGACAAAGCCGGAGACGCCGGATTCGAAAGGCATGATCCCGCAGGGAAGCCGTAACAAGACACTGTCCCGTTTCGCTGGCAGAATCTTAAAGAAGCTCGGCAACTGCGACAAGGCGCGTCAGGTGTTCCTGGATGAAGCCGCCAAGTGCGAGACGCCGCTTCCGGACACGGAGCTTGATACCATCTGGAATTCGGCTCTCAAGTTTTATCGGAACACGGTGAGTAAGCAGGAAGGCTATATCCCGCCGGATCAGTACAATGACGATTTCGGAGGAAGAGGCGGCGACCTGAAACCCGATGACTACTCCGATATCGGAGAGGCGAAGGCACTCGTCGCGGAATACAGCGATGAGCTTAAGTTTACGGACGCTACGGATTATCTGAGGTATGACGGCGACTGCTGGCGTGAAGATAAGCAGATGGCGGTCGGTGCGACGGAGGAGTTTCTCGACCTGCAGCTTGCCGATGCGGAAGGCGATGTCGAGAGGACAAAGAAGGCGCTGATGTCCGCCGGAGTCACCGAGGCTGTGATTAACGCAGGCGGGAAGAAGCTCGAAAAGCAGGTGACCGATGCGGGCGGCGATTCGCTGAAGCTCTTTTTCGCATACCTCGGAGCGGTGACGTATCTTGCGTTTGTGAAAAAGCGCAGGGATTACAAGTACATTGTTTCCACCATGAATGCGGCAAAGCCCATGATCGCGATGAGCGTGAACGATCTTGACCGTGACGGCATGCTTCTCAATACGCCATATGCGACATTCGATCTGACAAAGGGCATCACGGGAGAGAGACCGCATGACCCGGCGGATCTCATCACAAAGATCACGGATGTTTCTCCGGGAAGTGAAGGCAGGGATATCTGGCTCAAGGCACTGGACACATTTTTCTGCGGGAATCGGGAACTGATCGATTATGTTCAGGAGATCGTGGGCATGGCAGCGGTCGGGAAAGTCTACCAGGAGCACCTCATCATTGCATATGGTGACGGCGCGAACGGCAAGTCCACTTTCTGGAACGCGCTGTTCCGGGTGCTCGGGAATTACGCGGGAAAGCTCTCTGCCGAAGCCCTGACCATGAACTGCAAGAGAAACGTGAAGCCGGAAATGGCGGAACTTAAGGGAAAGCGCCTCATCATCGCATCCGAAATGGAAGAAGGCATGAGGCTCAATACCGCCGTGGTGAAGCAGCTTTGCTCTACGGACGAGATCTTTGCGGAGAAGAAGTACAAAGCCCCATTTTATTTTGTGCCGTCTCATACGCTGGTGCTGTATACCAACCACCTGCCTCGTATAGGGGCAAATGACGACGGTATCTGGAGAAGGCTTGTGGTGATCCCGTTCGACGCGAAGATTACCGGAAAAGCAGACATTAAGAATTATGCGGAGTATCTGGTAGAGAATGCCGGTTCGTCCATCATGACATGGATCATCGAAGGCGCGAAGAAGGCAATTGATAAGAACTTCAAGTCGACGCTTCCGGAGTGCGTCCGCAATGCCATCGATGCCTACCGCGAGGAGAATAACTGGCTCGAGCATTTCATTTCGGACTGCTGCGATACGGATGCCGCGCTTTCGGAGAAATCCGGGGAGCTTTACCAGCAGTATCGTGCGTATTGCCTGCAGACCGGTGAATATACCAGGAGCACGGCGGATTTCTATTCCGCATTGGAGAAGGCAGGATACCACAAGAAGAAAACAAACAAGGGCTCGTTCGTTTATGGTCTGGCCCTTCGCAGCGGGCAGGATTTCCTGTGATGTTTTTGTGCCGGGTGACGGTCGTGACAGTCATTCCGGCACTTGTTTTATTTTGCGGATTTTCCGTAAATGCTGTATTTAAGCCAAAAGTGACAGTCGTGATAGTCCTCTATAAAACTCTGTATAGGGTGAATTTTTACCTGAAAAATGCCCTATAGGGAGGTTTACGGGGAGAGCATCACGACCGTCACTTTTTTACGAATGACGGAGGTTGCGATGCGAGAAAAAGAGATTGAAGGGCGTCTGGTTTCGGAGACAAAACGGCGCGGAGGCCTGTGCCTGAAATGGGTGTGTCCCGGATTTGACGGGGTTCCCGACCGGATCATTCTGATGCCGGGCGGGAGAATCGGCTTTGTGGAACTGAAAGCACCGGGCAAAAGGCCGAGACCGCTGCAGGCGTCGAGACACCGGCTTTTCTTAAAGCTGGGATTCCCTGTGCATGTCATTGACGATCCGGGACAGATCGCACCCGCCCTTGATGAGATAGGAGGAGCAGAAAGTGGAGAAGTTTAAACCGCATGAGTATCAGGAATATGCGATCCGTTACATTATCGATCATCCAATATCCGCCATATTCCTGGACTGCGGCATGGGAAAAACAGCGATCACGCTGACGGCTCTCATGCATCTTATGTACGAGAGCTTTGAAGTTCAGAAGGTGTTGATTGTGGCGCCACTCAGAGTCGCGAAGAATACCTGGCCGCAGGAAATCGAAAAATGGGAGCATCTGAAGGAACTCAGATATGCCGTTGCGGTCGGAACATCAGAAGAGAGGATTACGGCATTGGAAAGCGATGCGGACGTGTACATCATCAACCGCGAAAACCTGACCTGGCTGATCGAGAAGAGCGGGCTGCCATTCGACTATTCGATGGTCGTTCTGGATGAGCTCTCGTCCTTTAAGAACTGGCAGGCGAAACGCTTTAAATCCTTTATGCGGGTCAGGCCGAGGGTAAGAAGGGTAGTCGGTCTTACCGGTACGCCTTCTTCGAACGGATTGATGGATCTCTTTGCCGAGTTCAAATGCCTGGATATGGGCGAGCGGCTGGGACGATTCATCGGGCAGTACCGGCTGAGTTATTTCAGACCGGATAAGACAAACGGTAAGATCGTTTACAGCTACAAGCAGCTGCCGGGTGCGGATAAAAAGATCTATGACAGGATTTCCGACATCACCATTTCCATGAGCTCAGTGGATTATCTCGATATGCCGGAGCTTATCAATACGGAATATCCGGTCTATCTGTCGGAGAAAGAAGAATATGTCTACACGCAGATGTGCGAGGAGCTCGTGCTGAATGTCACGAAGGGAATGGAGATCACGGCTGCGAATGCCGCCGTCCTGTCCGGGAAACTCTGCCAGCTGGCAAACGGCGCGATCTATACCGATGCCGGTGAGATGGCGGAGATCCATAACCGTAAGCTTGATGCTTTGGAAGACATCATCGAAAGCATGAACGGGAAACCGCTTCTTGTGGCCTACTGGTATAAGCATGATTATGACCGGATCGTAAAGCGGCTGAAAGAGTGTGACATTCCGTATGAGAAGCTGGATTCTGACGATTCTATCAGGAAATGGAACTGGGGAGAGATTCCGGTCGCCCTGATCCACCCTGCTTCTGCGGGCCACGGTCTGAACCTTCAGGACGGAGGTCATGTGCTTTGTTGGTACGGGATCACCTGGTCTCTGGAACTTTATCAGCAGACCGTCGCGAGATTATACCGGCAGGGTCAGTCATCCGGAACGGTTATCGTGCAGCATATTGTAACGAAAGGAACCATTGATGAAAAAATCCTGAAAGCCCTCGAAGGGAAAAATACGACACAGACGGCACTGATCAATGCGGTGAAGGCTGTCGTAAAGAAGTGAATATCTTAAGCGGAAAAAGCCTCTTTTCAATTACTTATCTGTCAGGAAGGAGGCTTTTTTCTTATGGACGGATATCAGAGCCTGGCTAATGCCATCGTGGAGCTTGCCGCAAAAGATTACAGGAGATCGCTTAAAGCGCTTAAGAAAAATCCGAAGAATCGGGAAGCAATGTCGATGGCGATGGAGTGTGAGCGGTTTTTCAAGTCGGATTGGATAAAGGCTCTGACGAGTGTCGACGGCGAATACATTATGAACAGACTACGGGAGGAGGCGAGAAGCCTATGACTGCAAAAGAATATCTGAATCAGGCGCACAGGCTGGATATGCGGATTCAGAATCTGAACGAGCAGATAGAGAGCATGAACGCGCTTGCCACGAAGGTGACATCGACTGTGAGCGATATGCCGCGATCCGCAACGCGCAATATCCACAGTACGGAAGATATCATCGTGAACATCATGGAGTTTCAGGATGAACTGAAGGAAGCGATGAATAAACTTGTGAATCTGAAACGGGATATATGGAACACGATATCAAAGCTGGACAATGACGAATACCGGGTGCTTCTGGAGAAGCGGTACCTGTCGAGCGAGCGGTGGGAAGAAATAGCCGTCGAGATGGGATACAGCATTGACCATATCTTCCGGATGCACCGTGAAGCCCTTGATCTGATAAAGGTTCCGAAACATAACAGTAAATAACAGAGATTAACAGTAAGGCCATGTGTTATTGTTATGATGTCTAAATTGAAAATGATGAAGCCTCGACGGGAGCGATCCTGTTGGGGCTTTTCTTATGGAGGCGCATATGAAGAACAGACAGAGACAGCGGGAGAACCGCAGAAAGTATAAAAAGGATCCGAGACTTAACGCATCCGGATGCATGGATATGACGGCGTACAAAGCGATCCGGAATGTGACCCGCGAGGAGAAGAAGGAGAAACGTAATGCCGAGAAGGCCTGACTACCCGTGTGCCCATCAGGGCTGCCCGAGGCTCGTGCCTGTCGGTCAGAAGTACTGTGAGGAGCATCGGAAGATGCATCCCGAGGACAGCCGTTCCGCTTCGGCACGTGGTTACGGAAGACGGTGGCAGAAAGCATCGAAAGCGTTCCTTGCTTCGCATCCTCTCTGCGAGGAGTGCCTGAAGTACGGGAGATATACGAAGGCAACTGTCGTGGATCATATCGTTCCGCATCGCGGCGATCCGAAGCTGTTCTGGGACAGGAATAACTGGAGAGCGCTGTGCAAACGGTGTCATGATCAAAAGACTGGAAGAGAAGATTCGAGTCCGTATTATACATACTGATGTGGCAGAATCTCCCGGACGGCGGGGGAGGTATGAATCTCTGTGAGGCCGGCCCCGGAGACCGCCGCCCCCTCTCACGTGCAAAACCGCGAAATTCGAGGGAGGGGGTCTGAAGGGCAACCATACATAAGAAAAATGTGATATTTACCGCAGAAATGCCGTGTTTTGGCGCTTTCTGCGGTATTTTTATGCGCCGGCTGCGGCTGGTGCGGCAGTCAAAATGATATCGCTTTCGGCGGATTATCCGGCAGGAGCAGCGGATTTTCGAGGACAGAAAATGCAGGAAAATAGCGATTTTACAAGGAATGTCGCGAAACGGTTCTGTCCATGGTGCGGCACTCCAGTCAGTTACAAAGGCAGAGGAAGGCCGCAGACCTTCTGCTTGATGAGATGCCGGTGGGCATTTGACAAATACAGGCAGAGGCACAAGGAGATGTTTGATGAAGACAGCAGAATTAAAAGTGCTTCCGGTGAGTGTTCTGAAGCCGGCGGCATACAATCCCCGGAAGAAACTGAAACCGGGCGATAAGGAATACGAAAAGATCAAGAAGTCCATTCAGGAATTCGGCTTTGCGGATCCACTGGTGGTGAATGCTGACATGACGATCATCGGCGGACATCAGAGATTATCTGTAGCTATGGAGCTCGGGAATACCGAAGTCCCCTGCGCGGTGGTCGATATCGATAAAGCCAGAGAGAAGGCTCTGAATGTTGCGTTGAATAAAATCACCGGCGCATGGGACGAGCAGATGCTCGCGGAGCTCCTGAAAGATATCGAGGCGAGTGGCCTTGACGCGATGGTGACCGGATTCGAACCGCCAGAGATGGAGCAGTTGTTCAATAAGGTCGCCACGAAGGAAGTCGAGGAAGATGACTTCGATGTGGAAGCGGAACTGAAGAAGCCGACATTTTCCAAGAACGGAGATATCTGGCACCTCGGAAGGCACATAGTTGTCTGCGGAGATTCTGCTCAGGCTGAAACATATGCGGCTCTTATGGACGGAGTGAAGGCTAATCTGGTTCTGACGGATCCTCCGTACAATGTGAATGTCGAAGAAACCGCCGGCAAGATTCAGAACGACAACATGCCGAAAGAAGATTTTTATAAGTTCCTTCTGGCAGCATTCAGCTGTATGAATGAGAACCTGGCTGATGACGGGTCCATTTATGTATTCCATGCAGATACGCAGGGACTGAATTTCCGCCGGGCATTCCAGGACGCCGGATTTTATCTTTCCGGATGCTGCATCTGGAAGAAAAATGCGCTGGTGCTCGGCAGGTCACCGTATCAGTGGCAGCATGAGCCTTGTCTGTTCGGATGGAAGCAAAAGGGCAGGCACGAGTGGTATTCCGACAGGAAGCAGACGACGATCTGGGAATATGACCGTCCGAAGGCATCGAAGGATCATCCGACTACGAAGCCTGTGCAGCTGATGGCGTATCCGATCCGGAATTCTTCTATGACGAATGGCATTGTACTCGATCCTTTCCTCGGATCCGGCTCTACTATGATCGCCTGTGAGGAGACCGAACGTGTCTGCCGGGGCATCGAACTTGATCCGAAATTCGTGGATGTGGAAGTTGAGCGCTGGCGCAGCTATATGTCCGACGCCGGTAAGGATCCGGATGTGTATCTCATCCGTGACGGCCAGAAACTGACTTATGAGGAGACCGTGGCGGATATGCCGAAGTTGTGAGTAAGTGACAGTTTCTGCCGGGAATCTTTATGACATTTACGCCTCCGTAATCGTTGCTATTACTGCCCGGCAGAGCAATATATGTCACTACCGAAAGGCACAGGGCCTTCGGAAAACAAAAACAGAGGTACACACTATGAAGATTGATTACGACAGAACCGGAAACGAGAGAAAAGAACTGGTCGCAAAGATCGCAGAACTCACAGGTGAGAAGCCGGTATACATGAGAACACCTACCTACGCTTATAAGATCGGTCCGTTTGAGGTCAGCAGGTACGGAGTTCTTACCTGGGAAGACCGGGCGGACAATACCGCGAATGAGATCGCCGGACAGCTCGCCGAGGCAGGATTTGAGGGGAAAGCCGAGGGACTAAAAGAAAACGCCACAACGGCAGACACAGAGCCTGAGGAAGGCAAGCGTGAAGAGCCTGCGGCAGAGGAACCCGTTCAGACCGATCCTGAGTCTGAGACAGACGAGAATCCCAATAAGAATCTAACAGCAGAGGCTGAAAACGATGGTCCGGCCGCACTTTCGGTCAGTCTGCCGGATGACCTTTCCGATGAAGCATACAGCAACCTGGAAAAGATCATCGCTTCCAAGCAGACGCTGATGAAACATGCCTTCCAGAGCGAAGCCATTACGGTGGAGCGTAAGGACGGGCAGATCGTTTTCTTCGGATTTACTGCCTCGGACGGTGACCACACGGATGCATACCTCAAGTACATCACCCTGCTGACAAAGTTTGCGAAGGAAGCGAAGCGGGTAACCGGAAAGGATTACCCGGTCGATAATGAGAAGTTCGCATTCCGGTAATTCATCATCCGGATCGGAATGATCGGCGCGGATTACAAGAAGGCCAGAAAGATCCTGCTCGAGAACCTGACCGGTAACTCCTCCTGGAAGAACAGAGCGCCGGAAAAGGTTGCTCATGCTGAAACGGAAGAATCTGCTGAGACCGCTTCTGAAACGGAGGTGTCTGTCAATGAATGAGACGAGATGGATTTCCACACTGAAAACGGTGCTCATCATTCTGGCTGTCATCGCAGTGGTGCTGATCATTACCCATACCGATGAGATTGGTGCCTGGATCGCGCGGAACCTGATGAGCGAGACACATTCGAATCTGCAGCAGATTCTGGAATAGGAGGCACGGCATGAGATTTCCTTCAAGAGAACAGGTTGAGATAATCAGAAAAGAATATCCGGCGGGCTGCAAAGTCCGTCTGGTGCATATGGACGACCCTCAGAGTCCTCCGGTCGGTACCATCGGCGAAGTTATAGGCTGCGATGACAGCGGATCGCTTCTGGTCCGCTGGAGCAACGGTTCCGGCCTGAACGTGGTCCTCGACGGCGGCGATATCGTTGAGAAAGTCGAGGGCTGATATGGATATGAAAATTCGTGATGAGATCCTCGACATAAGGTCTACCGGTCTGACAAATATGATGGATTTACCGTGTGTGCAGCGCCTGGCTTTCGATAGGAACTATTTTGACCTCGTGATGTTCATCGAGGAGAATCGAAAGGAATATGTTCACTTCATCCTTTACGGAGACGGCGATGAGAAGGTGTAATCTACACCATTCCGGCGGCTGATCTTTGTCACATATATTCCGAGAAATGACTGGATAATATCCGGCTTCAGAGTGATTAATGTGACAACGAAAACAACAGCTCAAGGGCAGCCGCCCGGAAAGGAAAACGCCATGACAAACACATTTTTTGAAGAGATGAAGGAAGCGGGATACGCTTACCAGGAAGCCAAGGACAAGAGACTGGAGACCCGCACGGAGCTGGTCAAAGCAGACAAATGGGACGAGGTCAGAGCTTTCGATGAAAAGGAAAAAGCAGAGCATCCCTTCCCTTTCACGAAGGGAGCCATGAAAGCCCTGCAAGCATACCGCAACACGACACAGCGCGGATGCGACAGCTTCGGAGTTGACGATCTTCCATGGCCTGACGATACAAAGGATTTCGTAGAAACCCTCCGCAAAGCCGGAATCACAAGCATTGTGGTGACCGACGAATCGACCGGTCTCATGGACGGGATTTACGACCTGACAGCCTGCGGATGCACGATGGGAACGCTGAAAACGGTCACCAGAGCAGACGACTTCCGCTTTGGAAGCCGGGAACCGGAAACCAAGCGCGGCATCGAGTTCAAGATCAACTAAGGGGAGGATGGGCCATGATGAAGAACGGATGGGAACAGGGATCGCTTTTGATCAACGGAACAGTCGTAAAATACTGGGTAAAGCATTATGACGAGCCTTCTGAAGCCTACGGGTTGGAAGGCGGATGCATTTCGAAGATGGAGCTGCGGATTGATGGCAGGGTCACACTGAATTATGACTGCGCCTGGGACATTGAGCCGGATGACGAGATCAGCCAGCTAGCCTACGAGCTACTTTTGAAGAAGTACAACTGAGAAACGAAACAACATTGAATATGAATATTCCGAAAGCAGAACCGATCAAGGCTCTTGCTCTCGTGGTGATACAGATCGCAGCAAATATGCTGACGGTCTTTTCTTTTACGAAAAATCAGAGAAGGGAGGGAGCCGGATGGCGACCAGAGGGAGAAAGCCCACGCCGACTGCGATCAAAGAGCTGGAAGGCAATCCGGGCAAGAGACCGCTGAATCAGAACGAGCCGAAGCCAAAGAAGACGGCTCCGTCCTGTCCGAAGTGGCTCGATAAGGAAGCAAAAAAGGAATGGCGCAGACTCGCGGCAAAGATGGAACAGATGGGCGTGCTGTCCGAGGTAGATATGGCTGCTTTTGCCGGATACTGCCAGTGCTATGCCAGATGGAAGGAAAATGAGGAGTTCATTTCGAAGAACGGTTCTCTGGTAAGGACGCCTTCCGGATATTGGCAGCAGGTGCCGCAGGTATCTATCGCGCAGCAGTATATGAAGCAGATGGAGAGATTTGCCGATCAGTTCGGCCTGACCCCGGCGTCCAGATCCCGCCTGATTGCGGATGATGGGAACGGTGGTGTGAAAGATGAGATGGATGCGCTCCTGGGAGATGGTGATGAATGAGAACGAGACCGGATGATTATCCGAAATTGCAAGATTACAAACCGAGCCGGTTTATGCTGCCGGATTCGCACTATGACAAAAAGAAAGCCGACCGGGCGGTCAAATTCATTGAGATGCTCCCGCATACAAAAGGCGAATGGGAAGGCAAGCCTTTCTGGCTCCTTCCCTGGCAGGAGCAGATCATCCGCGACCTGTTCGGAATCGTGAAAGCGGACGGTTTCCGTCAGTTCCGGACGGCATATATTGAGATACCAAAGAAACAGGGGAAATCGGAACTGGCTGCGGCGATTGCGCTGTATCTGCTGTATGCAGATCATGAGCCTTCTGCGGAGGTTTTCTCAGCGGCAGCCGACCGGCAGCAGGCATCCATCGTTTTCGATGTCGCGAAAAGAATGGTGGAGATGACACCGGGACTGCAGAAGCGGTCGAAGGTCATGTCGGCGACAAAGCGGATCGTAAATTACAGCAACGCCGGATACTACCAGGTCGTTTCCGCTGATGTTGGCGGCAAGCACGGATATTCAATCAGCGGCCTGGTATTTGATGAGATCCACAATCAGCCGAATCGAAAACTGTGGGACGTTCTGACGAAGGGCTCCGGTGATGCGAGACGGCAGGCCCTGCATGTGGCGATCACAACGGCAGGAACCGACAGAAATTCGATCTGCTTCGAGCTTCACACAAAAGCGCTGGATATCCTGTCAGATCGGAAGATCGATCCGACTTTCTACCCCGTCGTCTACAGCCTGCCGATGGATGCGGACTGGCAGGACGAGAAGAACTGGTACAAAGTCAATCCTTCGCTCGGATACACGGTTCCGATAGAACGAATGAGGGAAGCATATCTGCAGTCACAGGACAATCCGGCAGAGGAAAACGTCTTCCGGACGCTCCGGCTCTGCCAGTGGGTGGGCTCAACTGTGCAGTGGATTCCGGATCACATATATGATCTCGGGAGCCGGCCGATTGATAAACATGCGCTTCGGCGTAGGGATTGTTACGCCGGACTCGATCTTTCGAGTTCGGGAGATATCACAGCACTGGTGCTGATGTTTCCTCCGAGGACAGACGATGAGAAATACATCATGCGGCCTTTCTTCTGGGTGCCGGAAGAAACAATACCGAAGCGGGTACATCAGACATCGGTTCCGTATGACAACTGGGTCGCGCAGGGATATGTGCAGGCGACGCCGGGCAATGTGATTGATTACGCCTACATTCAGAATACGATTGGCGAGCTGAGTTATAAGTACCACATCCGCGAGATCGCGTTTGACCGCTGGGGCTCCAACATGCTCGTGGAGAGGTTGACGGAAATGGGTTTGACGGTTGTTCTATTCGGACAGGGCTACAAAGATATGTCTCCCGCGTCCCGGGCATTTTACGAGGAGTTTATGAAGGGAAACATCATTCACGGCGGCAATCCTGTCATGAAGTGGATGTGCGGGAATGTCGTGATCGAGCAGGATCCGGCGGGAAATATCAAGCCGACGAAGGCAAAGTCGAAGGACAAGATCGATGGCGTTGTCGCAGCGATCATGGCTCTCGACCGATGCATCCGGCATGAGAATGAAGAGAGCGTTTACGACAGTCGTGGGCTCTTATGGATATAGACCGTCAGTCATTATTCATTCGATCTCAAAGTTAAGTAATACGCAGGAAGGAATAGGAGATGCTGTTCATTATGATACTGGCCATCGCGGTTCTGATTGCCGTGGTGGCTGTTTCTATATTCGGAATGCTGCTGATCAAAGCGGCGATTGAGGATATCTTGGAGGAATTCAGATGAGGCGGCCATTCAGAAGAAAAGCAAGGGCAGATCCGAAGAACGCTCTGGCAGGTAACAGTTACCGGTTTTATGCCGGATACTCCAACAGCGGTCAGGCGGTGAATGAACATTCCGCGATGCAGATTACAGCGGTGTACGCCTGTGTCAGAGTTTTATCCGAAGCCGTGGCGAGCCTTCCGCTGCATCTCTATCAGGATAAAGGAGACGGCAGCAAGCAGAAAGCGAGGAACCATCTGTTATATTTCCTGCTTCATGATGAGCCGAATCCGGAGATGACATCGTTCATCTTCCGGGAGACGATGATGACGCACCTGCTCCTGTGGGGCAACTTTTTCTGCCAGATCCTAAGGAATGGACGAGGCGAGGTAATCGGCTTGTATCCTTTAATGCCGAATAGGATGAGAGTCGACCGGGAAGAGCATGGGAAACTTTACTACGAATACATGCACCAGAGTGATGAAGCCGGAACGATGAAGAATGAGACGGTCAGGCCGACTCCTTATGATGTGATGCACATTCCCGGTCTCGGGTTTGACGGTCTGATCGGATACAGCCCTATCGCGATTGCCAAGAACGCGCTCGGCACATCGATGGCGACGGATGAGTACGCCAGTAAGTTCTTTGCAAATGGCGCGGCGCCATCCGGCGTATTGGAATATCCGGGCGTTGTAAAGGATCCGGAGAAACTGAGAGAGTCATGGAATTCCACATTCGGCGGCAGCCGTAATTCTGGTAAAGTCGCGGTTTTGGAGGAAGGCCTCAAATACACACCGATTTCCATCAATCCGCAGGACAGCCAGTTTCTCGAAACGAGGAAGTTTCAGGTCGATGAGATCGCGAGAATCTTCCGGGTACCTCCGCATATGATTGGTGATCTGGAGCATGCCACTTTTAGCAACATTGAAGAACAGGGACTTGAGTTCGTGATGTATGTGCTGCAGCCGTGGCTCGTTCGGATTGAATCCGGCATGAACCGGTCGCTCCTCACGCAGGAAGAAAAGAAGGAATACTTCTTCAATTTTCGGGTGGATGGTCTCATGCGTGGCAATTACCAGAGCCGGATGCAGGGATATGCAACCGGCATTAACAACGGATTCATGTCGCCGAATGACATCAGAAAACTGGAAAACATGGATCTGATACCGGATGAGGACGGCGGCAATGTCTACATGGTTAACGGAACCATGATGAAGCTCTCTCAGATTGGAGCAAGCTATGGAATAGGGGTAGGCCAATCCGAGAAAGAAAAGCCGCCCGATAAAGAATCTGCGGATAATCAGGAGCGTGGAAGGAGGAGAAAATGAACAGGTTCTGGAAATGGGTGCGGAATAAAGCACCGGATCCGGATAATCCGGATATGACAATTGAAGAGCGGACGCTGTTCCTGGACGGGACGATAGCGAGTGAAAGCTGGTTTGACGATGATGTCACACCGGCTCTTTTTAAATCCGAACTGAACAGCGGCAAGGGCAACATCACGGTCTGGATCAACTCTCCGGGCGGGGATTGCTTCGCGGCGGCGCAGATCTACAACATGATCGGTGATTATACCGGAAAGGTCACGATCAAGATTGACGGAATTGCGGCAAGCGCAGCGTCTGTCATCGCGATGGCCGGAGACACGGTTCTGGTATCTCCGGTGTCGATGATCATGATCCATAATCCCGCCACAATTGCAATGGGCGACCATAACGAAATGCAGAAGGCGATTGAGATGCTGGATTCCGTGAAGGATTCAATCATCAATGCCTATGCGTTGAAAACCGGTCTGTCCCATAACAAGCTGGCGGAGCTTATGGAGAACGAGACTTGGATGGACGCAAGGGAAGCTGTGAAGCTCGGATTTGCGGATGATGTTATCAACCGCAGTGCGCTTCAGGAGGAGAAGCCCGATGAAGAAGAGGAAACACCGGACGGGCCTGACGAGGAGAAGGACGAGAAGGAAACCCGGAAAGGAAAGGCCGGGAAACCTTCAGGGATGCTTTTCTCGAGACGGCTTGTCGAACAGGCAGCCATCAATAAGGTTGCCGATCACTACAGAACAAGCGGCGATCCGGAGTCGAAGATGCCGGACACAGCAATTGTGCACCAGGTTGGTGCAGAAGCTGAAACGGGATACCGGGTCGACGACTGCATGAAGCGGCTCGACCTTATTAAAACATTCATGTGAAAGAGAGGATTAGATTATGACTATCAAAGAACTGATTGAGAAGAGAGCGACAGCGTGGGAAGCAGCCAAGGCGTTTCTGGAATCCCATCGTGGCGAGAACGGCGTTCTTTCCGCAGAGGACAGCGAGATTTACGACCGCATGGAGAAGGATGTGACCGACCTCACGAAGGAAATCGAGAGAAAGAATCGCGAGATGGCGATTGACGACATGCTCTCGAAGCCGACAGGCATTCCGCTTACGGCAAGACCGGGAGCAGGGCATGATGCTGACGATACCAAGACAGGCAGAGCGTCCGATCAGTACAGACGCGACATGATCACAGTAATGCGTACTGGATTCAGAAAGATTTCCAATGTCCTGGAAGAAGGAACGGATGCCAATGGCGGATATCTGGTTCCGGCGGAGTGGGATAGCCGTCTGATCGATGTGCTGACCGAGGAGAATATTTTCCGTGCACTGGCTACAACCATCACGACTTCCGGAGAGCACAAGATCAATATCGCGGGTACGAAGCCGGCAGCCGCGTGGATCGAGGAAGGCGGTGCGCTGACCTTCGGAGACGCGACCTTCGACCAGATCGTACTTGACGCGCACAAGCTTCATGTGGCGGTGAAGGTGACGGAAGAGCTTCTGTACGACAACGCTTTCAATCTGGAAAACTACATCATCACGCAGTTCGGCAAGGCTCTGGGAAATGCTGAGGAGGATGCTTTCCTCAACGGCGATGGCACAGGCAAGCCGCTCGGCATCTTTGCTGAGACCGGTGGCGGCCAGACTGCGGTTACGCTTTCCGGAGTAAAGCTCGGGACGGATGACATCCTGACCCTGATCTACGCGCTGAAGAGGCCGTACCGTAAAAATGCCTCGTTCATTCTGAATGACCAGACGCTTGCGACGATCAGGAAGCTGAAGGATTCCAACGGGGCATATATCTGGCAGCCGAGCTACCAGGCAGGCGAGCCGGACAGAATCTGCGGGTATGAGGTTCACACTTCTGCCTACGCTCCGGCACTGGAAGCAGGCAAGGCCGTGATGGCGTTCGGTGATTTCAGCTACTACAACATCGGCGACCGCGGCACCCGTTCCGTGCAGATTCTCCGTGAGCTTTTCGCGGGCAACGGCATGATCGGGTATGTCGCAAAGGAGCGTGTTGACGGAAAGCTGGTGCTGCCGGAGGCAGTTCAGATCATGAAGGCCGGTGCGGCCTGATAAGGGGAGTGATGAAATATGCTGACACTGGACGAGGTGAAGAAATATTTAAGGGTTGATTCTTCTGATGAGGACGCTCTTATCACAAGCCTGATCTCCACGGCTGACTCCCTCGTCCGGGATGTCAGCCGGATGGATTCGGACACAGAAGTATCCGAGACATCCAAGCCGGTAATGATGGCGGCGGAGCTTTATATGGTCGCGTATCTGTACGAGCACAGGGAGGAAGCGGATCATCACGATTTTATGCTGACTCTCCGTGCTCTTTTATTTGGCATCCGGGAGGTGACATTCTGATGGACATTGCGGGACTAAATGTGCGGATCACGATCCAGAAGAATGAAACGCAGGTCGATAAATACGGGAACCACACGAGTACATGGACGGACTATTTTACCTGCTGGGCGACTTGCTCCAATCAGACCGGAACCGAGGACGAGGAAGCCGAGCAGACCGTAGAAGATGACCGGATGGATTTCACTGTCCGGTATTCTTCTGAGACGGCTGCCGTTGTTTCTACGAAGTACCGGATTTTACTGAACGACCGTATCTACAATATCGACCATGTGGATGATATGGGATTCAAACGGCACAGTCTGAAATTCCATGCGGCTCTGGTCCGGAGGTGACGGCATGAGCGGGATAAAGATAAAACCGGAACAGCTGGCTGACACAATCAAGAAGGAGCTGGATGATCTGGCAGAGGATACGACCGACACGGTGAAGAAGGCCGTGCAGGAAGCGGCGGATACCGCTGTGAAGGATCTGAAAGCGACTTCTCCGAAGCGTACAGGAAAGTACGCGAAAAGCTGGACGCAGAAGAAAGTGAAAGATACTTCTTCCGGCAAGGAAATCATCGTTTACGCGAGGCAGTATCAGCTGACGCATCTCCTGGAAAACGGTCATGCAAAGCGCGGAGGCGGTCGTGTTGCAGCGAGAGTTCATATCAAGCCCGTTGAAGAGAAGGTATCGGAACAGCTGGAGAATGATATCAAACGGAAGATCGGCAGCGGATAAGGAGGCACGGATGGATAAGATAATCGAAATACTTACGGAGTTCGGCATTCCCTTCGCCTACGATCATTTCGCGGAAGGCGAGGCTCCTGATCCGCATTTTGTCTGCTACCTGATTCCTTCAACAGACAATTTTGCTGCGGACGGCACAGTGTATCTGGATATCGATGTGGTGAATGTGGAGCTTTACACGGACAAGAAGGATCCGGAACTGGAAAAGAAACTGCAGGGATTTCTGACATCGGCGGGCATTGTCTATGAAAAGAACGAGGTCTGGATTGAATCAGAGAAACTGTACGAGGTAGTTTATGAATTTGAAATGGAGGCTTAAGAATGGCTGGTAAAAGAAATAAGGTCAAGTACAACCTCAAAAATGTACACTACGCCATCGCGACTATCGCGGAAGATGGTTCGGCAAGTTATGAGACACCGGTAGCGTGGCCGGGGGCGGTGAACCTGTCGCTCGAGGCACAGGGCGACCAGACGATCTTCTGGGCGGACGGCATCCAGTATTATGTAACATCGGCAAACAGTGGTTACAACGGTGACTTTGAAAGCGCAATGGTACCGGAGGATTTCCGGGAAAATGTTCTGGGCGAGGTAAAAGATGGAAATGGCGTACTGCTGGAGGATGCGGATGCGCAGCCGGTCCATTTCGCCCTGCTCTTTGAGTTCGATGGCGATGTGAATCGGATTCGTCATGTCATGTACAACTGCACGGCTACCCGTCCTTCCGTGGAATCTCAAACGAAGGAGGATTCCGTCGAAGTGAAGACGGAAACGCTGACGATCAACGCGACATCCATTAAGGATGCGACACTCGGAAAGAACATCGTGAAGGCGCGTTCCTGCTCCGATACGAAAGACGCTGCCTATACGGGATGGTATGAGAAGGTTTATATGCCGGTTGCGAAGGACGCTTCATCCGGAGCCAAAGCAAGTGGATCAACGAGTTGGTCTGACGGCGAGTGATAGGAGGATGACGGCTGATGTATAAGGAAATCGAAGTGGAGACGCAGGAGGGGAAGAAAACGTTTCCCTTCCTGGCGACAGGAACAACAGCATACAGATATAAGCAGTGCTTTCATCAGGATCTGATGATTGCATTGAACAACATGGAAGACACCGCAGATGATCAGGCGGATATGACCGTCGGTGACAAGCTGGCGTATATCATGAACGCGCAGGCCGAGAAAAAGGATATGAATAAGCTGAATGTCGAGTCATTTCTTGAGTGGGCGGATCAGTTTGACGGCGCGGAGCTCTTCCTTCACATGAGAGACTTTGTATCGATGTATCTCGGCTCCCGGCAGACCACATCGACGCCAAAAAAAGGAGTCTCCCGACCGACCGGGAAATAAATACCGCCGTCTATATGCTCCGCGCAAAACAGATGGGTCTGTCCATCGCGGAGCTTGATGAAATGGAAGAAGGTCTCGTCATGGACATGGTCATCGAATCCGGTAATGATGCTTGTTCGGATGAATATTGCCAGGTAGCGGATCAGCGCATGATGGATGCTTTTTAAAAGCAAATTAAAGTCTGTTCATAATATCGATAATCATCTGATGATCTTGAAGCAAAGTGATTGCAAAGCTTTTTTTACCAGCATCTTTTAGCGATGCGCCTATATGATATCCGATTTTTTGATCAAGGATCAGAAAACGATCATGAAAAGTATTTATATAATTTACAGTCAGGGACGGATATTGTCCATTGAAAGTGGATATTTCGGATGCTGTAAGGCGACAACCTCTATGCGTCGTATAAAGAGAAACAGAGACCCCATCAGTCTTTTTTGAAAGCAGATCTAATGTTCCGGTATCGACATAGCCATCAATAAGTATGATGTCGTTTGATGCCTTTTGTATCAATGTTGAGATTAAACTGAACGCATCATAAATCTGGCCGTCAAAAAAGACTTTTTGAGTAGATTCCTCATGATCGGAGATATAATCGAAAATCTGGTCTAATTTTGTATCAGTTTTTTTCTCATACTCAATCTGGCGCAGCTCAACAGAAGAAATCCGGTCAAACATGTATGCATTACTGGCAATAAAACGCCGCATTTCTCTAAAAGCACGCATGATGAAGATTGTCTGTTTGTCTGCAGTATCACCGTGCAAAACTGTTGCAAGCATATATATTCCCTGCTCTGTGAAAGCATAGGGAGGTTTACGGCGTCCTCCTAATTGTCCGGAAAAGAATGATGAATTTCGTGAAGTCACAATTTGTGATTTCACGAGCTCAACTTCTTGAGGCGTCAGCTGGAACATAAAGTCATCCGGGAATCTGGAAATGTTACGTTTTACCTGCTGGTTCAAAGTTCTGACTTCGTAACCGTAGATTCCGGCAAGGTCAAAATCAAGCATAACCTGTTGATTCCGAATGGTATAGATCATTGGTTGGAGAGTCGTGCTGTTTATTTCTATCAGGTCGGCAGTTTTATTATCCTGAGGTGGCTGTTTTTCTTCCATTAAACAATAATATCCTTTCGTAAATTCCGTGAAATCACAAATTGTGATTTCACGGATAGTATATCATGTGGAGAAGTATATCTCCATCAGAAGTTGAAGAGGTGAGAACATGGCATCCGGACGGATCAAAGGAATTACAATCGAGATAGACGGCGATACCACAAAGCTCACCACAGCTTTGAAGCAGGTCGATAAGCAGATCAGGGATACGCAGAGCAGCCTTCGCGATTTGAACAAGCTGCTTAAGATGGATCCGGGCAACGCCGACCTGCTGGCGCAGAAGCAGAAATACCTGACGGATGCGATTGACGCGACAAAGAAGAAACTTGAGGAAGAGAAAACTGCTCTTGAACAGCTGAAGAATGGCCCTCAGACAGATGACACGGTCCGGCAGCAGGAAGCGCTGACCAGGGAAATCGCAGATACCGAACAGCAGCTGAAAAGCCTGACGAAGGAATACCGGAACTTCGGGTCTGTCGCCGGACAGGAACTTCAGACTGCAGGAAAGAAGATGCAGGATGTCGGCGATAAGATTTCAGGCGTCGGCACAAAGATGCTTCCTGTGACCGGAGTAGTCGCGGCAGCCGGAGTAGCGGCGGTGAAGACCGCTGCCGATTTTGATTCCGGCATGAGCCAGGTTTCGGCTGTTTCAGGAGCCACGGGCGGTGATTTGGAAAAGCTCCGTGACAAAGCCCGTGAAATGGGCGAGAAGACGAAGTTTTCCGCATCCGAAGCCGCAGAAGCCATGAATTATATGGCGATGGCCGGGTGGAAAACGAACGACATGCTCGGCGGTATTGAAGGCGTGATGAATCTGGCTGCGGCTTCGGGAGAGGATCTGGCAACCACCTCGGATATCGTGACAGATGCGCTGACTGCATTCGGTCTGACGGCACAGGATTCCGGTCACTTCGCTGATATCCTTGCAGCGGCTTCGAGTAACGCCAATACGAATGTCTCCATGATGGGCGAGACGTTCAAATACGCCGCTCCTGTCGCCGGTGCACTCGGTTTTTCCGCAGAAGACACGGCAGAAGCAATCGGCCTTATGGCGAACGCCGGAATCAAGTCCTCTCAGGCAGGCACCTCGCTTCGTACGATCATGACAAACCTCACGGGTCCGATCACACTTGTCGGAGAGAAGCTCGGAGAGGTTACGGTTGAGACTACGAATTCTGACGGATCCATGAGGAGCCTCAGAGAGATCCTCGCTGACCTTCGCGGGCACTGGGGACAGCTGTCCGAATCGGAACAGGCGGCAACGGCAGAATCCATCGCCGGGAAGAACGCGATGTCGGGATTCTTGGCACTGATGAATGCTGGGGAGAGCGATATCAGCAAGCTGGAAGGCGCGATCGACACCTGTTCCGACAGCATGGACGGCTACAACGGTACGGCTGAAAAGATGGCCGCTGTCATGCAGGATAACCTGGAAGGTCAGTTGACGATCCTGAAATCTCAGCTCGAGGAACTGGCGATCTCTGTCGGTGAAATCCTGATGCCTGTTGTCCGGGACATCGTGACACATATCCAGGGCTTTGTAGACAAGCTGAATGCCCTGCCGGAACCTGTGAAACAGACGATCGTGACGATTGCTCTGGTCGCAGCGGCAGTCGGACCCGTGCTGATTGTTATCGGGAAAGTCATCTCATCTGTCGGCGGGATTATCAGTGTTGTCGGCAAGTTCGTGGGATTTATGTCCGCGACTGCTATTCCGGCAATTGCATCAGTTGCTCCGGTAATTCTTCCGATCTTGCCGATTATCGCGGCTGTGGCGGCGGCTATCGCGGCGGTGATCCTGATTGTAAAGAACTGGGGAGCAATATCCGAATGGTTCAAGGGCGTATGGGAAGCGGTCTGCAAAGGAGTGGAGGATATCGGCAAAGGCCTCGGCGACTTCTTTTCTGGCCTGTGGGACGGAATCAAGTCCGTGACGGAAATCGTATGGAATGGAATTAAAAGTTTCTTTGAAGGCTTGTGGAATGGCATCAAGAGTATGGCAGAGACTGTATTCGGCGGCATCAAGAGCTTTCTTGGCGATACCTGGGACGGGATCAAATCCGCGGCCGGAACCGCATGGGACGGGATCAAAGGCGGCTTGTCATCTGCATGGGAAGGAATCAAGACTACCGCTGGGACTACTTTTGAGACGATCAAGACGAATATCGGAATCGCGTGGGAGAATGTAAAATCTAACACTTCTACAGCGTGGGAGAACATTAAAGGTACGATCAATGAGAAGGGTGGTGGCATTAAAGGTATCATCGGAACGGCACTTGAAGGATACAAGTCTCTGTGGAGTGCCGGGTTCAGCGCAATCAATTCCCTGACCGGAGGGAAACTTGGAGATGCGCTTTCTACGGTAAAGACGAGGCTAGCCGGAATCAGTTCAGCGTTTTCCGATATGATGAGCAACGCAAAGTCCGTGGTAAGCGAAGGTCTGGAGCGGATTAAAGGATTTTTCTCAGGCTGCAGGCTCGAGTTCCCGAGGATTAAGCTGCCACATTTTTCCCTGTCGGGAAAGTTCTCGCTGGATCCGCCGTCGGTTCCGCACATCAGCGTCAGCTGGTACAGGAAGGCTATGGACGATGCATATATACTGAACAGCCCAACAATCTTCGGCATGGCCGGAGGACGGTATCTCGGCGGCGGTGAAGCCGGTTCTGAGGCCGTGGTCGGTACGGATAAGCTGGCGGAGATCGTAAGGACGGCGGTTGCGTCTGTCTCCGGCGGTAAGACCGTCATCCCAGTGTATATTGGGCAGGAGCGGATTGATGAGATTGTGGTGAGAGCCGCGAGGTCTCAGAACTTCCGGAGCGGAGGGCGATGATGATTCATCGTCCAGTTTTCGCCCATATCTGGTATACTTGATGGCAAATCAGAATTTTTAGAGGTGGTAATTTGGAAAAAGCAAATAAGATGAAAAATACTTGTATTATATTTCAGATGTTACTTTTGATGTGGTTTTTCCTTGATATGATAGGAGTTTCCTTAGGGGACAAGAGTTTAGTTACGCAGTCATATAAAGAGGACGGAGTATTTTTTCTGATTCTTCTTGTTACAGTCATATTGTTTATTGTGAAAGTTCAAATTGGAAAGTGGTTTGTTGCTGTTTGGACTTCTTTATGGTTTATAATTCAATTTTTATGTCATGAATGGTATAGTATTTTTAATAGTGGCGTTATGGGCAGTATAGAAGGAAAAATAGAATACTTTTCAGGAACACTTCAATGGATAAGGATTGAGGGAAAATACATACCAGATATTTATCACACAATACTACATATTCTTATCTTATTAACTCTAATCAGCACAATTATCTATATTGTAAAAAGTAAGAAAAAAACAAAGGTATAAATTCCAGTTTGTCAGCGTAATATATGATTGTTTTGAGGCATCTCTTCGTGGAGGTGTCTTTTATTATACCCTGACGTAGGAAGGAGGGATGCGGCGTGCTCATAGATTATCCTGTGAAATTCGGTAATGAGGAGATCCCGGAGCCGGAAGAATGGTCGGAGGAATCCTCGGTTATTGAAAATGTGAACCAGACCGAAGCCGGGACGGATCAGATTTCCGTCACACGGTATGACAAGCTGTCGGTGTCCTGTTCCTTCCAGTGTTCTCACAGGTGGGCAAGCAAGTTTAAGGTTTACAGCAAGGCTGACAGCATCTCAGTCCAGATGTACGACATCGAGCTGGGCGGATATAAAACAAGAACAATGCGGATCAGGAGTTTTAAGGCTGATCCGGTCAAGGACTCCCGCAGGACGCCGAACACGAACGGCCTGTGGAAGATTTCATTTTATCTGGAGGAATTCTGATGTATGGAGTTTCGGACGCATATAAGACTGCCATGCACCAGGCGGTCCAGAGGTTCCGGCTGACCGGAACGGTAGGAACTACGGAGTTTACGGATGAGAATATCCTGTCAGGATCGTTTTCTATAACGAATCAGTGTTCTGGCAATAACGAGATCCAGATCGGTCAGGTATATGTCGGAGAGCTGAATGTGACATTTCCGAATCTGCCGCTGACACGATATTCGCTGAAGGGGATGCAGATCACACCGTCATTCGGGCTGAGGCTTGCGGACGGTACCTATGAGGATGTGCCGCTGGGTGTGTTCAATATTTCCGAAGCGTCCTGGACGATGTCAGGGCTGGTGGTGAAGGCCTACGACAACATGTCTCTCCTGGATAAGAACTGCAATACGAGTCAGAGCAACGGTACAGCTTATGAGATGGCGCTTTTGGCAACAGAGGCCTGCGGGTTGACGCTCGGCACGACAGAGGCGGAGTTCAAAACTTTCGCAAATGGGACAGAGACGCTTTCCCTGTATGCGGAGAGTGATATCGAGACCTGGCGGGATTTTATCTCATGGCTGGCGCAGACGATCGGCTGCAACGCGATGGCAGGCAGGGACGGGAGCATTATCTTTCGGCCTTATGGTCAGACTGTCGTAGACACACTGGATGAAGAGCACCGGTTTGAGGGTGCTTCGTTCTCGGACTTTGAGACAAGATATACTGGGCTTTCCTGCGTGAATCTGGCGGATCAGACCACGAAATATTACCACGTGGAGAATGATGACGCGCTGGTCTATAACCTGGGCACGAATCCCTTCATGCAGTATGGCGTGGATGAGACGAAGGACGCCCTTCGGGCGAATGTCCTGACGGCGCTGCAGCAGATCGACTATGTGCCGTTCAAGGCGACATTGGTCGGGAACCCGGCGTATGACCTGATGGACGTGTTCAGCTTCTCCGGCGGGATCGCCGATGCCGATAAGCTGTTCTGCATGACGAAGTACAACTTCAAGTACAACGGGGGCTATGAGATGGAAGGCGTCGGGGAAAATCCGGCGCTGGCTTCGGCGAAATCGAAAACAGACAAGAATATCTCCGGACTTCTGGCGCAGGTGGAGCAGGGAAAGCTTGGGATTACAACGTTCACAAATGCTTCCGCCTACGATCTGGGTGAAACCGCTGTGAAGGTGATAAGCATCCGGTTTGTAACTTCCGAGGCGAATCACATGCTGTTCTTCGCGCAGATCGTTGTGGATGTAAAAGCGGATGCGGTGAGCAGATCGGCTGATGCGGCGGGGACGATTGTGGTGCCAATACCTGTGGTGTCTTCCGGCAGCTCAACCTCAGGAGACTCTGCGGGAGCGGATACAAGCACGGAGACAGGAACTGTGGATTCCGGCTCTGACAGTTCCGGCGCTTCTTCTTCGGAAGGCTCTGATACCGGAACAGATCGTGGAAATACCACTGAAACTACAACAGATGTATCTGTCGAAGTGAATCTTCCGGTCTCCTGGTCGGAAGACGGCCAGGCTGTCTGCTATGTGACATTTGAACTGAATGATACAAAGATTGAGATCCACCATCCGGTCGAGACCTGGCATTCCGGGAAGCATACATTTCTTCTGTATTATCCGATTGAGGATGTGACGGCGAACTATACGAACATATTCAGCGTGTATCTGCGGATGTCCGGAGGAACTGGAAACATTGAAATCGGCGGCATCGTTGCTTCAATCAGCGGTCAGGCGATGGCGGCTCAGGAAGCGTGGGACGGAAGGCTGGAATTCGGGGAATCTGTCCGGTATTTCGACATCGGCAGGAATAGCCTGAAGGCCGTCGGCTACAGTGTGATGATGGAAAAGCGGATGAAGGAACTGGTACAGAGAAGCTATGCAGATACGATGACAGGCAGAACCGCTATCGGCGCCTTTTGTAAACCGGCAGATATTTAAAGACTGGCACAAACTGATTTGCAGACCGAATAATAGGAACGGAAGGAGAGAGTGATGAAATTAAAGGGCGAGATGGTGCTCGAACTTACGGACAAAAATACCGGAGAGATCGAGACTGTCAGAGAAACAAATATGATCACGAACGCGGTGAACCACCTGCTCGGGATCAATCCGGCGGCGCTGTGGTACAAGACGAGCGGGGAATATGACGCCAGCCTGATGTGGAACGACAACATGCTCCCGATCTGCCCGAACATGATCGGAGGGATCCTGCTGTTTTCCAAAACCCTGACGGAAGATGCCGACAATATCTATCCGTCATCGGATAACCTCCCGGTGGCGTATGCCAGCAACAATGTAAATTCCACCGCGAATACAGCACGGGGCAGCATGAACCTGACGGAATCGAAAGCTCTCGACAATGGATATAAGTTCGTCTGGGAGTTCACTCCTTCACAGGGGAATGGAACAATCGCGGCGGTGGGGCTTACTTCAAAGCAGGGCGGCGCGAATGCATGGGGAAGCATGGTCAATTCTGCGACTCCTTATCTCTACATCCGGAACATTGACATCGGGAATCTCAGCGAAAAAAAGCAGATGCAGCTCTTCCATGCCGTGGAGATCGATTTTGAAAACAACCTGCTCTACGCGATCAGTTACGCAGACAGCGCAGTGACAGTAGAAAAATTCAGAATGCCGATCTTCAACATCGGTCTGAATGAGAAATTGGACGACAGTACGCTGACGCTTTTGGATACGCACGTCCTGACCTGCAGTACCTTTACGTTCTGTGGAAGTTACACGCCGTATGGAACCTTCCTCGATGGAAGAGACGGGTACTGGTATGGATTTGCGAATGAAGAGAATGCCTCCGGAAGTGCGACGATGTACTGGATCAGGATCAGCAAGTCGGATTATTCCTTCACAGAAGGCACCTGGACGCTGCCGAACGCGAGACTGCAGATCGTCGGGAGCGGAAAATATGAGAACTATCCTGAAATGGTGCATAAATCCGTCGTCCGGAATGGGTATCTGTATGCCCTCTCTTATGACAAAAAGGGCGTTTACAAAATCAATCTGGCGAATCCGGCGGATGTGACTTTGCTGAAGATTGGCTTTACGTCCGCAAATAAACCTCTGGGAAGTTCCGGGAGCAGCGAAGTGTACCTGACGATGGTGAACGATCTGATCATCGGCTGGGACTTCATGATCGATGTGAATGACAACGTGATCAGGACGGCGGGGACACAGCGGTTTGATCAGAATATCGGGTCACAGATCTTCCAGTACAGGGAGTACCTGACCTGCTTCTGTTCAAGCTACGGGACGGAGAGCCACAAGTGGTTTATCCTGACGCCTTATCTGGCGAGTATCAATAACCTGAGTTCGGCTGTCGTGAAGAACGCTGACAAGACGATGAAGATCACGTACACCCTTACGGAGGATACCTCGGGCAGCGCCTCGTAAGGGCGTGATTGTCTGGGAATGTCCGGAGAATACCGGAAAGAGAAATCAGACGGGAACGGTGTCAGAATAGCGGCTGACTGATTCAGCGACCATTACGGTTCTTCTCCGGTCCGCGCCAGACCGCTTTTGCATGGATTTGAGTTCTTTCTGCTTCTGGCGGATGGAGAACTCAAGCTCCGCTTTTTCGGCTTCGGCTTGTTCCTCGAGAGTCAATGGCTGGATGCGGATTCCGTCTTCATCGTATTCCATCATGATCGTGTCGCCGATGGAAAAGCCGAGGGCTTCGAGCCAGTTGCCGGCCATCTGGATCATGGGAGTATCGGTGTAACCGTGGGCTGTGGCCCTGCTTCTGTACTGGACTTTGATTTTCTTTTGTTTCATAGACTGCCCCTTTCTTGAGCGCGTGTTGTTTTTAAGCTGTCCTATACATCACTCATATTCGGGAGAATAGCAACGATTATCGACTGCATAAATGTGACAAATATAGTGGTGGCTTTATGTGCATGATACACAGCAGAGCATGAAGGGAGGAAGATGTAACTGATGATTGATTTTATCGTGAAATACTGGGTGCAGGAGCTTTTTGCTCTGGTGATCGCACTTATCACATGGCTGGTGAGACAGGTGAAATGTAAGAAAAAGGAATACAAAGTGTTGAATGAAGCCATTATGGCTCTGCTGCATGACCGGTTGTATAAAGCATGCAGCTTTTTGATTCATAAGGGATTCTGCACAGTCGAGGATCGGCAGAATCTCGAATATCTCGATGTACCATACAAGGTTCTCGGTGGAAATGGAACTGTCGAGAGCCTTTATCACAAATGTATGGAGATGCCATTAACAGACGGGCATTCGGATAATGCCAACAAGAACAACGAGGAGGAATGAGGTTATGGATTTTGGAATCGCAAGCGTGGCGGCAATCACGGTTATTGCCTACCTGATCGGACAGGGATGCAAGGCGTCGGAGAAGATCTCCGACAGCTGGATTCCGGTGATCTGCGGGTGCGTCGGCGCGGTGCTTGGCATCGTGGGGCTGAAGGCGATGCCTGATTTCCCGGCGACAGACGCGGTCACAGCGGTCGCGGTCGGAATCGTCAGCGGTTTCGCGGCGACAGGAATCAACCAGGTATACCGTCAGCTTATCGACAAAAAGGAAGAATGATTGGAGGTGATCCATCATCCCGGCGGCTCTGGCCGTTATCAGAGCAGGATCATTTTTAGGGGCTTTCCGGTGTCACAGCCGGGAGGCCTTTTTCTTATGGGAGGAAGCAATGACGAAAGAGGAATTCATTCGGGCGATTGCCGGATATGTAAAGAAGTACGCTCCCGGATACGGCATTAAAGTCTACTCGCCGGTCATCGCTCAGGCCATCCTCGAATCTGGATGGGGGGAATCAGAGCTGGCGAAAAAATATCACAACTACTTCGGCCTGAAGTGCGGAAGTAAGTGGGGCGGAAAGTCTGTCAATCTGAAAACGAAGGAAGAGTATAAGCCAGGAACCCTGACGGAGATCAGGGACAACTTCCGAGTCTTTGATTCGATGGAGGACGGAGTGAAGGGCTATTTCGAGTTTATACAGCTTATCCGTTATCAGAATCTCCGGGGGATCACGGACCCGGAAGAGTATCTGAGAACGATCAAAGCGGACGGTTATGCAACTTCATCCGCTTATGTGGAGAACAATATGAAGATCATCAGGCAGTACGGCCTAACCCGGTATGATGAGGAGGGAATAATCATGGCAAGAACAGCGGAGACGCTTATCGCTCAGGCAAGGGCATGGATCGGATGTAAGGAATCCGACGGGAGCCATAAGAAGATCATTGACATTTATAACAGTCACAGACCGCTCGCGAGAGGTTACGCCGTGAAATACACAGATGCCTGGTGCGCGACTTTCGTATCGGCCTGTGCAATCAAAACAGGCATGACGGACATCATCCCGACCGAGTGCGGCTGCGGGGAGATGATCCGGCTGTTTCAGAAACTCGGTGAATGGAACGAGAGCGATTCCAGGACGCCGAATTCTGGAGATATCATTTTCTACGACTGGCAGGACAACGGAGCCGGCGACAACACCGGCAATCCGGATCATGTGGGCATCGTGGAGAAGGCATCCGGCAATATGATCACAGTCATTGAGGGAAATAAGAATGATGCGGTTGGAAGACGTACACTCAGGGTGAATGGCAGATATATCCGGGGCTACGGTATTCCGAAGTATGAGAAGGAATCGCATACAATTGCGGCACCGTCCTCTGGCATTACAGTCGAGCAGGCGGCAAGAAATGTAATTGCTGGCAAGTATGGCAACGGTGATGCCAGGAAGAAAGCTATTGTCGCTCTTGGTCTGGATTATGCATCTGTCCAGAAACGTGTAAACGAAATCCTGAAAGGCAGCGTATCTTCAAAGAAATCTGTCGAGGAAGTAGCCCGCGAGGTGATCGCCGGACGCTGGGGCAATGGAGCTCAGCGCAGGAAGAAACTCACAGAAGCCGGATATGATGCTTCCGCTGTACAGAAAAAAGTAAATGACCTGCTTCGGTAATCTGAAGCGCGAAGTTATGCCCGTGGGTGATTCTTAAAGAACACCTGCGAGTTTATTTTTTTTCGAAAGTTTTCTCCCTTAAGCGGAAATATTCGGATTTGAATTACTTATCCGTTGAAGAGAGAACGGTTTAACGATATGACAACACGTCTCTCTTTTAATTTTTAAGGAAGGGAGACGGCAGTTATGACGGAAAGCCAGAAAACGGAAATCAGAAAGCATCGTACATGCGGCATGAGCTATAAAGCGATTGCTCAGATGACGGGAATTTCTGTAGGTACTGTGAAAGCTTTTTGTTCTCGGGAGCGTATTGCTCCGGCAAAAATTCAGTACGATGTGCATCACTGTCTCTGCTGCGGAATTCCGGTAGAGCAAAACGAAGGAAGGAAAGAAAAGAAGTTCTGCTCCGATTCGTGCCGGATGAAGTGGTGGAACAGTCATTTGGATCAGGTGAATCGGAAAACGTTTTATGAATTTAAGTGCGCCTGGTGCGGAAGGAAGTTTACGGCATACGGAAACGCACACAGAAAATACTGCAGCAGAGAGTGCTTCGGTAATGCAAGATGCGGAGGTGATAATTTTGGAAATGCTGAAAAATGAAGGCGCAGTGGTTGTTCCCGTAAGTGAGAAATATATGCTGACCGTAAAGGAAGCGGCTGCGTACTTCAACATCGGCGTCAAAAAGACTCGCCGTATTGCGGAGGATAATCTCGGTACGCTCTCTGTTTACAGCGGGAACCGCTACCTGATCATCCGCTGGAAATTCGAAGAGTTTATCTGCGAAAGCTCTGAGATTTAAATTCCGTTTATCTGCCGAAAGTAGTTGCTATTTCCCGCTTTCAGAGTGATAGATAGGACACCGGAAACCCGGCAGAAAAGGGCGAAAGGACGGTGAAAGTTTATGAGGAAAACGGATCTCGGAACGAAGGATCTTCTGAATCCGCAGGAGACAATCGAACACTTCCGCTTAAGCGGCAGGAAGTTTTATGCGATGCTGAAGGCAAATAAAAAGAATGATTTTGTTGTTCTGTACGGCACAAGGAAGCTGATCATCAGGGTGGCATTTCAGAAATATCTGCTTTCTCATCCAGAACTCAGGAGGAAAGATACATGGGAATAAGAGGGAACATCAGACGGGACTCAAAGCACAGGGTGCTGCGGGCTGGAGAGTCCATCAGGGCTGACGGAAAATATCAGTTCAAATATCACGTGGACGGCAAGCCGAAGTTCGTGTACAGCTGGAGGCTCGAACCGACGGATAAGCTCCCGGCCGGTAAGAAGCCCTGCCTTTCACTGAGAGAGCTTGAAAAGCAGGTCGGCTTTGACCTGGAAGCACAGCTTGATCCGGCACAGAAGAATATGACCGTCATTGAACTGGTTGAGAGATACCTTGCCACAAAAACAGGCGTGAAACCGAATACGCTGACGAATTACAACTTTGTCAGGAATATTCTGAAGAAGGAGTCTTTCGGAGCAAGAAAGATCGCTCATATCAGAGTATCTGACGCAAAGCTCTTCCTGATCAAGATGCAGGAAGACGGGAAGGGAGCAAGCACGATAAAGACTGTAAGAGGAGTCTTAAGACCGGCATTCCAGATGGCGGTTGATGACGACATTCTCTTAAAGAACCCTTTCGGGTTTCAGCTTGCCGGAGTCATTGTGAACGACAGCACCACAAGGGAAGCAATCAGCAAAGAGCAGATGAACAGTTTCCTCAAGTTCGTGCACGATGATAACTGCTACTGCAAATATTACGAGGTAGTGTACATTCTTTTCCATACGGGAATGAGGATATCGGAACTCTGCGGGCTTACGCTTTCGGACATCGACCTGGAGAACAGGATCATCAACATCGACCACCAGCTGCAGCGGACGAGCGACAGCAGGTATGTGATAGAGTCCACCAAGACGAACGCCGGGACGAGGAAGCTTCCCATTACAGAGGATGTGGCTGAGTGCTTTCGGGCGATCATAGAGGACAGGAAAAAGCCTGCGATAGAGAAATTCATTGACGGTTACGGCGGATTCCTTTTTTACGACAAGAACGGGATGCCCCTGGTGGCCATGCACTGGGAACACCGTTTCAACCACATGGTGAAGAGGTACAACGACATCTATAAGATTCAGATGCCGAACATCACGCCGCATGTCTGCCGCCATACCTATTGCAGCAATCAGGCAAAGGCAGGGATGAATCCGAAGACACTGCAGTACCTGATGGGCCATTCGGATATCGGCGTAACGCTCAATACCTACACGCATCTGGGGCTTGAGGATGCCGAGGACGAGATGAAGCGAATTGAGAAAATAGAAGCCGCGAAGAGGGAGATGGACAGAGCCTCCGGCAAAACAGACAGAGCTCCGACGCAGAGGATGTTCAAGGCGATCGGATGAAAACGGCCGTGGTCGATTCAGGGCAGATATGTTATAGTGGAGGTCGAAAGAGATGACTTCGATTCGTACAGGAAGTGGAGCGATGGACTCTGCTTCCTGTTTTTTTGATGACCTATCGTTAAAAAGATGGGGTTGCAGATTTAACGATAGCCCTGCCAGAAAGTCGGAAGTTTTCTTACTACGATTTGACTACTAACGACTTCCACACTTTGCCCCGGTTTGCCGTATTTTGCCATTTCGGACACATTTTGCCCGAGCAGCAGGGTGTCCCGGCAGACCCGCAAATCCCACCAAATTGCGGCATTTTAGGGCAAAAAAGGAGAAAATTTACTATGACTAAAATCCTATTCGTTTGCCACGGGAATATCTGCCGTAGTGTTTCTGCGCAGTACATCTTGCAGGATATGGTGGATAAGGAAGGGATTGCGGAGCAGTTCTTCATTGATTCCGCGGCGACTTCCACAGAGGAAATTGGCAATCCGATTTACCCGCCGATGAGAGAAGCGCTGGAACGGAAGAATATTCCGATTGGTGATCACAGAGCAAGACAGCTGAAGCGTTCAGACTATGAGAAATATGACCTGATCATCGGCATGGATGAAGAGAACATGTTCTACATGAAGAGAATGCTGGGGCATCAGGAGAAGATTCACTATCTCATGGAATACACGGACAGGCCGAATGAGATCATTGATGATCCCTGGTATACGAGGCAGTTTGATTTCTGCGCAGGACAGATTGCGGAAGGATGCAGGGGACTGCTCCGGAACTTTGAAACGCTTGCTGAAGGGAAGACTTCAGAAGCGTGAGACGATGCGATATACTATGCGCTGTACAACGAAGTGGTATGAGCATAAGGGGATGTTTTGTATTACAGCCTGGAATGGATCGGCTACGACGCATGCAGGTGTGCACCGATATGAGAGGATAAGGTAGAGTAATGATCTTGGATAACGCTTTACTGCTAAAGGTGGTTCTAATCTTCCCTGCGGTTATGAGCATCATCGCCTTTGCTGCATATGGAATTGATAAATATAAGGCCATCCATGCGAAGTGGAGGATTCCCGAGAGCACGCTGATCACGCTTGCTTTCCTGGGAGGTGCACTCGGTGCTTTCACCGGGATGCACATTTTCCATCACAAGATCAGGAAGTGGAAGTTTCGTATCCTGGTGCCGCTCTCGCTCATCCTGTGGGCCGGAATTGTCGCGATGCTGCTCATCAAATTTGCGCGCTGAAACTGCACCTGTAACGCGGCGAAAGGATACAGGAGGTTAGCCATCTATGTCTGAAGCAATGCCACAAGGCAAAGACTATGAGAGGTCACTTACCTATCCGTGCTCGTAGAAGAGTTCCAGGATATTGAACATATCATCGAGGATCTTAGAGATCTGGACGGAGAGTTCCTCACTGTAGACATGAAAGATTCCAGGACTGCGCCCACCGCCAGACCAACCACGGCTACGGTTCCGCCAGGATCCCCTGCAGGCCCTCTCTTCTTCATTCAAACGACACGCACGGAAGATGGCAGCGGGTATCTTGTGGAGGCAGGGATGGATATCGGCAAGCCGCAGCCCCGGGTGATGAGACTTGACAAGATTGATCGTTCAACATGCATCCAGCTGTTCCGCGATGTGCTGGTGAAAGGACTCGTGCCGGATTTCACATCATGGGAGGACGTCACGGAGGAAATCTTCTACAGGAGTGTGGAGATGAATTTATTCAAGACTGCTTACAAGGTTGTCAGGGAGAACTCTTCTGAGATATACAAGGGTTTCGGCTTCAAACATCTCTCGGACGCGACGCAGTACTATGTTCATCCGGACAACCAGTCGTACAAAGGCACAACGACCCTGTGTCAGCCAATCGGCGAGGCGGTGATCCTGCACGAGTTGTTGCAGCAGAATATCCCACATGCAGTCCCGGCCAGATTCTGGGGATCATCGCGAAGATATTGTGAGGCTTTTGGTCGGCTGCTGTGATATGGGCGCCGGGCTCTATTTATATTCCCACAGGCCGGCCTCATGCAGTTTTTGCCAGTCGGGCCGAATGGTGAATACTCTCTGGTTAAATGCGATCCGCTCCTGCTCTTTTTTCAGCAGCCCATCACTCAGCATCTGATCCAGCGAGCGGCGCAGCAGCTCCTCCGATACGCCTGGATTTGTTTTCGCGATGGCGTTGACGGTCCCGTTGAAGGTTGGCACGATCTGGGGATGATCGGAGACATAGCTCATGTTGTTTACGATCATCTTCTTGTATTGTTCGTAGGTGGTGTGGTCATCGGGGAGCTCAATGGTCTGTGTGGCGACTTCCCGCAGACGGTTACTGATGGTTCCGGTCACCCCATAGACAATGACTTTTTTCCTGAGTGTCTGAGAGAGATATTTCACGACAGAACAAAAATGCCCGTCGCCAGTGAAGATCAGAAAAGTGGTAATATCCGGCTGGCTGAAAGCAGTCTGATAGAGATAATCCAGCATGACGAAATCCGTCACATCCTTCTTCGTCGTTCGGCCGGTCGGCTGAAAGGTCTCAATGATCGTATTCGTAATGTCCCGCAGGCGGGAGAGCTCCTGTTTGATCGCGTTGTTGCGGGAGAATTCACCGAAAATCAGAACGTCCTGAACATTATATGGCTCAATGCTGTCGCGCCATTTTTTCGGCTCCGGCACCATTCCGAACTGTGTCTTGTAGGAATAAAACCAATATTCGTAATCAACGAAGGCAATGGATTTTTCCGGGGGGGTCTCTATGATTCCATCAGTGGATTTTTCCGCAGAGGAACTTATGTCTTTTCGGTGTAATATTTTGTCCAATAGCTTCATTGTCACAGGCCTCCCTGTTCCATTATAAGTGCTGCTACAATTAGTGGCAAATGAGTTTGTTTCATCGCGAAGGCTCTCTGACCGTTTTTCTTCGCTGTCGTTTCGCAGGATAACTCCATTCTCCTCTCCGGCATCGTGCAGACGATTCGTTGACGAGTATATGGCTGAGGTCTGGCTGGCCTCTGGGTGCTATCCTGTGGAAATTGTTATTCCATGTGCCGCGTGCTATCTTGTCTGTGATCGGAACTTACTCAAAACAGACAGACAGAAAGGACACACGGCAACATGAATATCATTACTAAAATCCTTGCAACGCTGGTGGCGCTGGAATTCATTTACATTTTCTACCTGGAAACGATCGCCACCTCGTCAGAGAGGACATCGAAGGTTTTCGGTATGTCTACGGAGGAGCTGAAGCGCGATTCCGTGAACGTATTATTCAAGAACCAGGGCGTATACAATGGACTGATCAGCGTGCTCATCCTGCTCGCGGTATTCGCGTTCGGCAGCAAGGCTGCGGTCATCTGCCTCATGTGCTACATCATCGCGGTGGCACTCTACGGAAGCTTCACTTCGAATCCGAAGATCATCCTCATGCAGGGCGGTCTCGCCATCCTGACATTGATTTCGAGTATCTTCTGATGACGGGGATGTTGGCACGAGGTTAATGCGGGAACAGACCCGCAGCCCAAAGTTCAGTACAGCTTATAGTTCACAACAAAAGGCCTGCCACGCAGGTTTCATCGAAAACAAAAGCTGTCGCAGCAGATCATACCGGTTGATATGGCCGGAAGGCTCTGCCTGCGGCAGCTTTTTTGCTACATATTTTTTGGAGGGGGAGCATCCATTCGGCTCAGAATATGTAGTGGGGGCGTATCTGTTCAGTACAGCCCGAAGCAGAAGCTCAATGGCTTGCTGCAGAGGGCGTACAAAAATAGATATTCAGCATGTGCGCCTGCTATCGCATAGAGATAAGTTCACCTTGCAGGAAATGAGAGTGATTCTTGAGGTAACTGATTATACTACAGCACGATGAAGGACAGGCGCAAGGGCATACGCTTGTACAAAGGGGACAGAAGACGGTACAAAGAGTAGGAAACCGTGTTAGCAGATGTTAGAATGAACAAACTTAAACATTGACATGTTTCCCTGGAGACATTATACTGAAAACCGAGCAGGACAGTGCTTACGACAGGCCGGACCTGCTACATCACAGGGGATAGGAAAGGCAGGAGCTGCAGCAAAACGCGGCGCACTGTGTGTCCATCTCCTGCACACACAACAACACAAGGAGGAATTCTATGTTCGGCAATCCTTTTTCCGCAAATGTAGAGAGAAAAATGACAAAAGAGGAACTGGTGCAGGCTATTCGCGCCGACCTCTCCGGTGAGCTGGAAGCCATTTACGGCTATGACGCTCATGTACAGGCAACGGATGATCCGGTTGCGAAGGCTGTACTGTCTGATATCCGCGATGAAGAGCGCGCCCACATGGGTGAGCTGCTGACCCTGCTGAAATATCTGGATCCTGTCGAGGGAGTCCAGTACAAGGCAGGAGAGAAGGAAGTGCTGGAAGAGCTGGAGGAGCTGGGCATCACTGCTGGTGAGCTGCCCGAGTCCCTGCAGGACGGCACGAGCACGATCGGCAGCCTGAAGGAATCTTGAAGGCATGAAACCGCCTGCGCGGATTTCGTCTGCGGGTGCCGCAAAAATACGCGGCACATTGAGAAGAGGTGATACAAGATGAGTTTTTTGATGAGAGATGATATTGATTTCAGCGACAGCCAGTGGGAAGCAATTGACAAGCTGGTTGTCAATACCGCGGGCACGGTGCTGACCGGCAGGAAGTTCCTGGATGTTTACGGCCCGCTCGGCGCCGGGATCCAGAGCCTTGTGGCTGACGATGGCACGGTGCAGAAACTGACAGAGATCCACACGGATTTCACGATCACATGGCAGGAGCTGGAGAACGCGAAACGTCTCGGCATTCCGCTGTCTCTGGCACAGGTAGCGAAGGCAGCCGCGGAGAGTGCGATACAGGAGGACACCACGATTCTCCTGGGCGATGAGGCGGGCGGCAGCGAGGGAATTCTGACTGCCGAAGGCATCACCAGGATCAAGATGAGAGACTGGGGAGAGGGCGAGAATGCTTTCGAAGATATTGCCAGAGGTCTCCAGTCGATGCTGGAAGCGAATACCTACGGCGCCAAAGTGCTGGTGGTCAGCCCTGATGTTTACACAGAGTTGTCCAGAATCCAGCCGGGTACAGGCATGCTCGAGAGTGCGCGCATCCGCGAGCTGATCGGCGGCAAGATCTACCAGAGCCCCGTGATGCCGCAGAAGACGGCGGCGCTCATTGCGACGGGGGTTCAGAACATGGACCTTGCGATCGGACAGGACATGATCACGGGCTACCTTGGTGCAGCGGATCTGAATCACGACTTCCGCGTGCTGGAGACCATTCTCCTGCGCATCAAGAACAAGAGCGCCATTGTTGTTTTTGAAAAATAACAGGCA
The DNA here is from genome assembly GCA_900107575.1 of Lachnospiraceae bacterium NK3A20. GTDB lineage: Bacteria > Bacillota > Clostridia > Lachnospirales > Lachnospiraceae > CAG-791. Next base: position 47,915 of record FNQX01000015.1, read on the forward strand.
GGCCGCACAGAATTCATAAAAGCTGCCGCAGCAGATGCTACCGGACAATTGAACCGGGAAGATCTGCCTGCGGCAGCTTTTTTTATTTCGTGCATTTTTGAGTCAGAGAATACAGCAGGCTGCACCGAAACCGTGGGCGGCTGCCTGATGTTTTCGCTGCGCTACAGCATCCGCCGGCAGATGTTCACGACATCCTCCCTGGAGAGTCTGCGGAAGCCGCTGGCGAAGCCATCGCGTCCATTGCCGTAGCAGGCACGGTGCGCTATCTCGGGGATGTCCTCTTCCTTCGCGCCGAGCTCAATGCCTTCGTACACGAGACCGGATCTCGGATTAGGATGCGCGCCGCCGAGCTCGAAATGGGGACCAATGGGGGCTGTCCGGTCGGTACAACTCGTCTTTTTCCCCATCCTGTCCCCCGGTGTGTTACAATAATATGACTTATGCACTACGATCGCCGCGGCGTGCAAAGGAGCTGCAACGGGAATGACAGGAGCGAATCAGAAGTCCTTCTTAAAAGACAGAATCTATGTCTGTCATACATACTACCACGTTTACGTCGCGTGTCTGAAAGAGCTGAACGCGCGGGATGGCAGGGGCGCGACACTTGTGCTCTCCCGGATGTCCAACGACTTCGGCAACCTGAAAGAGAGAGCGGAGAAGAGCGGCATCTTCGAAGAAGTCGTTGAGTTCGATGAGAAGGATTACACTTATTTCCCGGAACTGGTGGAGCTCAAAAAGGACCGCGGCAACCTTGTCCGCAACATGTTCCAGCGGATGAAATTCTGCAAAAGGCTCGGCGAGCTCGAAGCGCCGTTTGTGCCGGTGGATTTTCGCGAATATCAGGACATTTACGTGTTCTGCGACTCCGATCCCATCGGATATTACCTGTCCTACAAGAAGATTTATTACCACGCGGTGGAGGATGGTCTCGACTGCATCCGCTACCGGGATACGGCGCGGGACGACAACCGCGGTGCTTTCCCGCTGAAGGCGTGGATGGCGGGGCGCGGGCTCATTTTCATCCAGAACGGCTATGGCCGCTACTGCCTCGACATGGAGGTGAACGATCTCTCTGTTCTGGATCATCCGATGGGCAAGATGATCGAAAACAACAGGGAAGCCCTGGTTCGTGGCCTTATGGAGGAAGACAGGGCGCGGCTTGTCTCCATGTTCATTGAGAACAAGGCGACGCTCGATGCGGTGCTGGAGAGAGCAAAATCGCGGAGGCTGCCTGTCATTCTTATTTTGACAGAACCGCTGTGTCAGGACCTTGCGGTGCGAGAGCAGTTATTCCGCGACATGATCGAAGAGTACGGCTTCGTGGAAGAGAACGGAGAGAAGAAGCGCGGCGTCATCGTCATCAAGCCGCACCCGAGAGATCTTCTGGACTACCAAAAGGCATTCCCCGAGGAGCTCGTTCTGGACGCGCATTTCCCGATGGAGATTCTGAATTTCATCGGCGCAGAGTTCGACCGCGTCGTGACGGTGTACACGGTTCCTTCGTCCATTCACTGCGCGAGGGAGAAAGTATATCTTGGAAACGACTGGATGGACCGCTATGAGGATCCTTCCATGCACCGCAGCGTGACGAACGCCGCTAAGAAGATAACCGCATGATCAAGACACTGAAGAAAATCAATCTGCTGCTGGATCGTAAACAGAAGACGCGCATGATCTTTCTGGTCATCATGATGCTCATTGGCGCCATGTTGGAAGCGGTCGGCATCACGCTCATCATTCCGATCCTCGAGGCGGTCATCAATCCGAGCGCCATCGACAGGAACAAATACCACATGGGCGATCTCTACCGTCTTCTTGGCATGCATTCCGTGAGGGAGTTCGCCATCGTGCTCATGGTCGCGATTGTAGTGGCGTTCGCGGTTAAGAACATCTACCTGTATATCGAGCAGAAGGCCCTGTTGAAGTTCATTTACACGAATCAGTTCGCGACCAGCAACCGGATGATGATCAATTTCATGAAGCGGCCGTACGAGTATTATCTGAACGCAAAGACATCCATCATCCAGAGGAACATCACCTCCGATATCAACAATGTCTACGCGCTGATCCTCAACATCCTGCAGCTCGTCTCCGAGCTCATCGTGTTCGTGATCCTGTTCGGGATTCTCCTTGCGGTGGATGCGAAGATGATCCTCGTGATCACGGTGCTCCTTGTCCTCGTCCTCGCGCTCATCAAGAAGTTTATCAAGCCGGTCATGCTCCAGGCCGGCAGAGACAACCAGGATTACTACGCGGGGCTGTTCAAGTGGATTTCCGAGTCTGTCGACGCGATCAAGGAGATCAAGATCGCCGACAAGGAGAATTATTTCATCACGGAGTATTCCAAGTGCGGCAACGGCTATGTCAACGCGGTGCAGAAATACACGCTGTATTCCTCGACGCCGCGCCTTGCGATCGAGTGGATCTGTGTGGCGGGACTCGTGCTGTACATGATTTTCGAGGTGGCGACGGGGACCGGAGACATGAGCACGCTCATCACCCAGATGGGTGTATTCGGCCTGACGGCGGCGAGGCTCCTGCCTTCCGCGAACCGCATCAACAACTATCTGACGAACATCAGTTATTTCACCCCGTTCCTCGACAATGTTTCGGACAATCTGCAGTCGGAGATCCACGACAGGAACATTTCCTACCAGCTGGAGGACTATCCGGCGGGAGAGAGCGTGGACAAGCTTCCGGTGCATCACACGATCGAGCTCAGGGATATCACTTACCGGTATCCGGGCACGGATGTCTGCATTTTCAAAAACGCGAAGGTGGAATTCCCTGTCGGCAAATCCATTGGCATTGTCGGCTCCTCGGGCGGCGGCAAGACGACGATGATCGACATTATGCTGGGCCTGTTGAAGCCGGAGAGCGGCGAGGTCCTGGCGGACGGCGTCAATATACGGACGAATTATCCGGGGTGGCTCAAGAATATCGGCTACATTCCGCAGTCGATTTACATGCTGGATACGACGATCCGCCGCAATGTTGCCTTCGGCGTGCCGGATGAGCAGATTGATGACGAGAAGGTGTGGAAGGCGCTGAAGGAGGCGCAGCTCGACGAGCACGTGCGCTCGCTACCGGAGGGGCTCGACACGGAGATCGGCCAGCACGGCATCACGTTCTCCGGTGGGCAGCGCCAGCGTATCGGCATCGCGCGGGCTCTGTTCGAGGATCCGGAGGTGCTGGTCCTCGACGAGGCGACCAGCGCGCTGGACAACGAGACGGAGGCGGCCATCATGGATTCGGTGAACCGTCTGCACGGGCGCAAGACGCTGATCATCATCGCGCACCGGCTCGAGACGATCGAGAAGTGTGACATCGTCTTGCGCGTGCAGGACCAGGGCGTCGTGCGCGAGCGCTGAACCATTGCCAGGCCGCCCGCGATGGAGGGTTTCTCCTCTCAGGCCGCCCGCGGCGGGAAGTTCCTCAGCCTCGTTGCTCTCGGTATGGAAACCGGTCATAACTTCTGCCGCAGGCCGCGGTGGGTGACGGGATCGGAGATCCGGAAGCCGCTTTGCAGGCTCCGTAATGCGAATCGCGGCTATCACTCCGCAGGAGTTATGACCGCCATTCGCATAGCCGCAACGCGGTTTCCGGACTCCGGCCCGGCAGGACCCGAAGGCCTGCGGCATCAGTAATAGCCGGTTTCCACACCACGGGCCGCAAAGAGGCATCGGAATCTTCCCACTGCGGGCGGCCTGAAAAGAAGCGAAGCTCTACCGCGGGCGGCCTGGCAAGAAGTGCAGTTCCATCGTGAGCGGCCTGAGAGGAAGGAGTTCCTATCCTGCGGACGGGAGAGGGTCAGCCCTCGACAGGCCTGACCGGGAGCGGCACTGAGAGAATACTCAGGTGCAGCGGCTCATGAGCAGGCTGATGACCAATAGGGCACAGCCTGCGTGCAGAGAGGTTTGTATGGTACAGGAGAGATCGCACAAGAGAATAGTGGGATTCGAGCTGCTGCGTCTTGTCGCCATGCTGATGGTGCTCATGCTGCACTTCATCTCGCAGACGGGGTCTCTCGCGATTCCGGGCACGGAGCTGACGCCTGTGAGGGTCCTCGGAGGCCTTGTGGAATCGTTCTGTATCGTTGCGGTCGACGTGTATGTGCTGATCAGCGGATATTTCCTCTCGAAGGCATCCTACCGGATCGAGCGGCCCGTGAAGCTCCTGCTCCAGATCCTGTTCTATACGATTCTCATTCCTATCGTGCTCCATACGGCGGGCCTTGCCGTTTACGGCCAGGACGCCTGGACGGCGGCGGTCTATCTCCTGCCGGTTTCCATGAAACACTACTGGTTCGTCACGGCGTATGTTCTCATGTACCTGTTCTCGCCGCTGCTGAACCTCGCGCTGCAGAAGATCACAAGGCAGCAGCTGAAGATCACGATTCTCACACTGTTATTCTTCACCTGTTTCCTGAAGAGCGTTTCGCCGGTGCAGCTTCTCATCGACAATGCAGGTTATGATTTCTGCTGGTTCCTCATGCTGTACCTCATTGCGGCTTACCTTCGGGAGTACGGCTGGGCGCGCGTGAACACGGCGGCAAAGGCGGGGTGTCTCTACCTTGTGTGCAGTCTTCTCACCTTCGCATTGCACATTGGTCTGCATCTCATCCACGAGAGAACGGGCGGCCTCGCCTATTACGCGGCGGTTCCGTTCCACTACAATTCGCTTCTCTGCCTCCTGGCGGCCATCGGGTTCTTCCAGCTGTTCCGCTATCTTCCTCTGGAAAAACACATGGGGAGAAAAGGAACTCGCCTCATACTACGCCTCTCGCCGCTCACTTTCGGTGTGTACCTGATTCACAGTCACGTTGATATCCAGAATCGATGGTGCGGGTGGCTGGCTGATATTTTCGGCGAGGTGCCGCAGAACGCGCCGCTGGGGTTTCTGTGGAGAGCAGTGGTCGGCGTCTTTCTCGCGTATATCATTTGTCTTGCCATCGACGCAGTTCGGAAGTTCCTTTTCGACAGACTGGCGAAGACGTTATCCCGGACGATCTTCGCGAAGTGGTGTAAGCTTGCTGACGAGGCATTTCATTCATGAGACTGCATTGAGAGCAGCTCATTCGAAGACTTCAGTTATATATGTAATAGTGACTGTGCAGCACTGCAAAATGTATTCACAGACAGCAGTTTAAGGTAAGGTACCAACAGCGATGGCTGTGGGAGCCGCAAATGATGGAGCATACAACGAAAGTTGCAACTGAATATTCGGAGGCAGGGGAGCGGAGAGCCGGAATCCTCCATGGGATGAAGCGCTGGCAGGCGCCTCTCGAGAAGTTTGTATTCCCCATCATTCTCCTTCTCTGGCCTCTTGCTGCGGCGAATCAGGGCGTGTCGGTGATGGACACGACGTATTCGCTCGCGAACTATACCTATCCGGAAGGGATGGGTTCCATGTGGCTGTTCGCGACGTTCCTGGCCAATGTCGCTGGCAGGGCGCTGTCGCTCCTTCCCTTTGGCGGCACGATGCTCGGGATGAATCTTCTCACGGGTCTCATTGTCTCCGTGACGGCACTGGTATCGTATTACATCTTAAAGCGGATGATCGCGGGCTGGATGGTGTTCCTTGGCGAGTTCATCGCCATCGCGCTATGCTGGTGTCCGACGGTCATTCTGTATAACTACCTGACTTATCTGTTCCTGACGCTTGGCGTGCTGTTCCTCTTCCTCGCCGTTTCGGGCGTGCCGGAGCAGAAGAAGTGGTATGTTCTCGCCGGCATCAGCCTGGGTCTCAACACCGCGGTCAAAGTCTCCAATGCCGAATACTGCGCCCTGATCCTGGCACTGTGGTTCTGGTGCGCGGTGACGAAGAAGAGCTTCGGCGGGTATCTCAGGCGGACCTTTTTCTGCGTGCTGGGCTATCTCATCGGTTTCGCGGTTCCTGTCGCGGGCAGCATGATCGTGTACGGGCCGACTGCCTATTTTTCCATGATCCCGGAACTCCTTGGCACGACGGGGAGCGTTGCGTCCTACACACCGGGCGGCATGCTGCTCTCCATCCTGTCGGCGTACGGGCATTCGCTTCGCTGGTTCCTCATCCTCATTCCGTGCACGCTGATGGGCGCCGTCTGGTTCCGCATCCCGCTCTGGCGCAAGCTTCCGTGGGTGAAGCGTCTCGTTTACCTTACAGGTATCGCGATCGTCGTGCGGTTCTACTATTCGCGGGGCATGTTCACGACGAATTATCAGGATTACTGGAGCATGTTCGAGTGGGGAATGCAGCTGCTGATCCTGGCCTTTATTTTCCTCCTATTCGGCCTTACGCAGCCATCCTTCCTGCAATCGGGCGGCGGTCCGGATGAGCAGTTTCTCTCGGCGGCGGTCCTTACAGAGCTCCTGATCCTGCCTCTCGGCTCGAACAACTACACGTTCCCGATTCTTAACTGTCTTTTCCTCATCGCGCCGTACGTCATCTGGATGTTCCGTCGCCTCTGGCAGGAGACGAGGCATCGGCGGGCGCATTTTGCCTGGCACGCGATGGCGGTCATGATCCTTGTCATGGTGCTGGTGCAGGGGAGCCTCTTCCATGTCAGCTTCGCGTTCCGCGACGGCACGGACGGAGAGAAGAGGAGCGTACGGCTCTCTGTTGAAAACAACAGGCGCGCAGCGGGCATGTTCACGACGCCGGAGAACGCGGCAGCCCTCACGGAGCTGACGGCTCTGCTGCAGGAGAGAAGTATCACGGACAGCGGAAGGCGCGCAATCGTCTTCGGCAACGCGCCGGGCATTCACTATCTGTGCAGCCTGCCTCCTGCCATTGACAGCACGTGGCCGGATCTTGACAGCTACGGGACGGATCAGTTCCACGCGGCACTGGCTGCGATTGATGCAGAGAATGAAGACACAAGGCCGGTCATTCTGATCCATCACGAAGAGAAGGCGCAGTCGGCGTCGGCCGATGAGAAGCAGGAAATCCTCACAGCGTTTATGACAGAGCACCACTATCGGAGCACAGGAAGCGCCGGCGAGTACGAGCTGTATGAGTGACGCGAACCGGGTGATGCTCGCGGCTGCTGCGGCGATACGATTCTGATCACAGAAAGGCAATTCAAATGTTTGGATATAAGATTCCGTTCAATATTCCTCCCTATGTCGGGGGTGAGATGGACAATCTGGAGAAAGCGTGCAGGGTCAACCGCAAGATCTGCGGTGACGGCGAGTTCACGAAATACTGCAAGAGCTGGCTGGAGAAGCGGACGGGAAGCCCTGAGGTGCTGCTCACGACTTCCGGCACGGACGCGCTGGAAATGGCGGCGCACCTCTGCCACGTGGAGCCGGGGGATGAGGTGATCATGCCCTCCTATACGTTCTGTTCTACCGCGGACGCCTTTGTACTGCGGCGGGCGGTACCGGTTTTCGTAGACATTCGGCCCGACACGATGAACATCGACGAGACGAAGATTGAGGACGCGATCACGGACCGAACGAGGGCGATCTGCGCCGTCCATTACGCGGGCGTCTCCTGCGAGATGGACACGATCATGGACATCGCGAAACGTCACCACCTGCTGGTCGTCGAGGACGCGGCGCAGGGTGTTATGGCGTCTTATCACGGCAGGGCCCTCGGCACGATCGGCGATTTCGGCTGCTACAGTTTCCACGAGACGAAGAACTACTCCATGGGGGAGGGCGGCGCTATCCTCATCAGCGATAAGAATGCTGCGGAGGAAGCGGAAATTCTCCGCGAGAAGGGCACGAACCGCAGTCAGTTCTTCCGCGGGCAGATTGATAAATACACCTGGGTGAACTATGGCTCCTCCTACCTGCCCAGTGAGCTCAACGCGGCTTACCTTGCGGCGCAGCTGGATGTGGCGGACAAGATCAACGACACGAGACTCGCGCGCTGGAACCAGTACTACGAGGAACTGCAGCCTCTTGCGGAGGCGGGCAGGATTGAACTTCCCACCGTACCGGATGGCTGCCGGCACAACGCGCACATGTTCTATATCAAGACAAAAGATATTGATGAGAGACAACAGCTGATCGGTTGGCTCAAAGAGAACGGGATCGCTGCTGTTTTCCATTACATTCCACTGCATACGGCGCCTGCAGGACTTAAATATTGTCGCTTCCACGGCGAGGATGTCTACACGACGAAGGAGAGCGAGCGGCTTCTGCGCCTTCCGATGTACTACGATCTTACGAGTGAGAATGTCTCTGAGGTCTGCGACAGGATCCGGGAATTCTATCGCGCAAGGTGACCTCCGATGAAGGGCAGAAATCATTCACAGCTTCATACTTACGTAGTGCCCGGCCTGTGCGTGGCTGCGCTGTTCCTGTTGCTGGCGGCGCGGTTTGACTTCTACTATGACTTGAACGACGACTTCCTCATGGACAGGATTCTCTCCGGCGCCTATACGGGGGAGCCGGAGGCACGCAACATCCAGAGTCTGTTCCCGCTGACGGCGTTGCTCGCGGCCCTGTTCCGCGTGGCGCGCCGCATCGACTGGTACGCGCTGCTCCTGCTTGCCCTGCAGATGCTGGCGCTGTTCCTGCCGCTGCACAGGGAGATGGTGCTCTCGGACAATTCCTTCGGGCGAATCGAAAATAACAGGCCGCGCTTTTCGCGCAAATGGCGCGTTGGCGCAAAAATCCTGGGTCTCATCCTCGGCATCACGCTGTTCCTGGGGGAGCTGTACTACCATCTCATCTTCGTGCAGTACTCCGTGACGGTTGGAGTGCTGGCAGGCTGCGCGATATTCCTCATCATGACGGAACCCGGCGAGGGGCTGTTCGATGCAGAGGGGAGAATTCGCGCGGCGAAGGTGCTGCGGCAGAATGCACCTGTGCTGATCCTTATCGTGATCGCCTTCCTTCTCCGTTCGGAGATGCTGCTGTTCTGCGGACCGTTCATCGCGCTGGCGGCAGTGTACCGGGGAGTCGAGCTTGCGAGGGCGGCAGAAGCTGGCGACGGCATGAGCAGTACGGCCATTCAGAACACCGCTTCGGTGGCAACCGCAGACTATGCCAATCAGAAGGACTCACTCTCTTCGACGCCAGACAGAAGCTCTGGTACAGCTGGCAGAGGTCAAACGGAGAGAGTAGGGCGTACTCATACCAAGAGTGGCAGAGCGCTGCGAAATGCAGTGGTCTATGTGCTGACAATCGGCCTGGCCGCAGGTGTCTGCGTCGGCGTATGCAAGGCGGGCGACATCGCAGGCTATAAGTCGAAAGACTGGCAGGAATTCGAGGCCTTCTTCGACGCCAGGACGCAGCTGTACGATTTCCAAAGGGACTGGCTAAAGACCTACGAAGAGGACAGGGAGTTCTATGACTCCATTTCCATGGATGCCGCGGAGGTTGAACTTCTCTGGAATTACAACTTCGGTATCGATGACGACATCAATGCCGGAGTGCTGACCCAGGTCGCGGCACGCGCGAAGGAACACGCAGCAATCGAAGCGCCGACGGGAGAGAGACTCCGGGCGGCACTCTCGGACTACAGGTACCGTCTGTCGGCCTCCTCTGAAATGCCTTACAACCTGATCGCAGCCGTGCTGTACGGACTCGTGGTCATTGGTGCTTTCTCCGGCCTGTTCGAGACCATGCTGCGACAGAGTGTTGCCTTAGCAACGAGCAGGACCGCGAGTACAGCAGAAAGCGCTTGGACGGCGGTCAGGGCAGAGAATACAGAAGAGAGCTCGAGGCCAGCAGACAAGCCCAGAAGTGCAGGAGAGAGCGACGGAGTCGCATACAGTGCCGGGAGCGTAGAAGCGAGCGCCGGAGCACAGCGCGAAGCGGCAGCAGGTATCCGGGATTTTATCCTGACACTTGCCGGGGCACTGGTGCTGTTCCTTACACGCAGCGCTCTGTACGGGTATCTTCTGTATCACCATCGCCCGGTCGTACGACTGACGCATAGTCTCTATTACTGTGAGGCTCTGATCCTTGTCTGTCTCCTGTTCCGCGGCGTGGCGCATTCCCGCCGCACGGCGGCGCTGGGGGCGGCGAAGGCCATCATCCTTCTGGCAGTCCTTCTTATTTGCACTCTTTTGCAGGGGAGAACGGTGCAGCAGGAGTACGCGCACCGGGAAGAGGTGAACAAAAGCTGGCAGGAATTCCTCACCTATACGGCGGCGCACCCGGACGACTACTACTTCGCGGACGTGTACTCGACGGTGGATTTTTCCGAGAAAATGTTCGATAATAGCAAGGTTACGGCCACGAACTGGGACTTCGCCGGCGGCTGGGCGTGCAAGAGTCCGCTCTGGGAGAAGAAACTAAAATCGCACGGCCTGACCTCCATGGAAGAAGCACTGACAGAGTCACAGAATGTCTTCTGCGTGCAGGCAACTGACCGGGATATGGACTGGCTCAATGACTATTACGCGTTCCGCGGACAGGATGTCACGGTCGAGGCAGCGGATACCATCGGCAGCGACTGGACAGTGTACCGAGTCGCAGCACAGCCGATAATAGATTGAAAACGAGCTTCGGGCAGAAGACGCCGTCTGTTCAGTAGCGAAGGGTTTAGCGGCTAAAAATGACAACAGATGACAGCAGAGACAATTCAATCGCGGGGCAGCAGGATCCGGCAAAGATCGCCGGAAGTATGAACGGAAGTTCCGAGGAGTCCCCGAAGATCCTCACGGAAGATGAGAGAATCGCCCTCCGGGCGCTCAGGCTCTCCGACTCGGCGCTGATCGTGCGCTGGCGCAACAACGACCGCGTGCGGCAGAACTACATCTATCAGGAAAAGTTCACGCTCGAGGGACAGGAGCGCTATTTCCATACGAAGGTGGAGACAAAAGAGGTGTTCCAGTTCATCATCCTGGAGAAGCCATCCCTGCGCCCTGTGGGGAGCTGCGTGCTGTCCGATTACGATCCGGCGGCAGGGCAGGCGGAGTGCGGCGTCTTCATTGGAGAGGATGACGCAACGGGCAGAAGGTATGCCGAGAGTGCGCTGCGGCTCATGAATGACTACGGCTTCGACCGGCTGGGACTGTCCCGGATCATCGCGCGTGTGTTCACGGATAACATCGGCTCCATCACGGCGAGCCGCCGCGTGGGGCTTCGGACCATAGACACGCTGCCGAACGTGAAGCGCACGGACGGGAGCGTCAAGGATATGATCCTGATCGAGATCACGAAGGATGAGAGAGATCATGGCTAACGAGACACAACAACTGGTCAGCTTCTGCATCCCCTGCTACCACTCGGAGAATACACTTCCCGGCGTGGTGGATGAGATTGACGCTGCTATGGCGGCGCTGGGGCGTTACCGCTGGGAGATCATCATGGTCAATGACGGCTCCGGCAGCGCCACCTGGGAAACAATACAGCGGCTGTGCGCGGCAAAGGCCAATCGCCACGGCTGCACTTTCGCGCGGAACTTCGGCCAGCACGCGGCTCTCATGGCGGCGATCCGGATGGCGAAGGGGGATTTTCTTGTGTGTCTCGACGACGATGGTCAGACGCCCGCGTCCGAGGCGGGGAAGCTTCTCGATGCGCTGGAGCACGGCCGGAATGTGAGCGGCGGGAGCGGCGCGGACGTCGTCTACGCGGACTATGGACAGGCGAAACAGCACTCCCTGTTCCGTAATCTCGGCTCGAAGGTCAATGAGAGAATGTGCCAGATCCTTCTCGACAAACCGAAGGATCTGTATGTTTCCAGTTATTTCGCAATGCGTCGCTTCGTCGCGGACGAGGTTATCCGTTACGAGAATTCCTACCCCTACGTGCTGGGGCTCGTGCTGCGCGCGACGAAGAATATCGTGAATGTTCCGGTGCAGCACAGGAAGCGCGAGGTCGGAGAGAGCGGCTACACGTTCGGCAAGCTTCTCGCCCTGTGGATGAACGGCTTCACCGCCTTCTCCATCAAGCCGCTGCGCATCGCAACGGCACTCGGCGCGATCTTCGCTGCGCTCGGCTTTATCTATGGCATCTACACGATTATCAAGAAGATCGTGGTGCCGGAAGTCCCGATGGGATTCTCAGCCATGATGACGGCTGTTATTTTCTTCGGCGGAATGCTGATGCTGATGGTGGGACTTGCGGGCGAATACATCGGCAGAACCTACATTTCAGTCAATAACGCGCCGCAGTATGTGATCCGTGAGACGACGGACCGCCCTGCGGACGCATCCAGGGAGTAAGGGAGCAATTCACGCTGGTATGCTTTTCTTGATCACGGAAAAAAAGAAGGCGGCCCTCATCACTGTGCTGGCCGTTATGCTGGCTGTGCTCGCCAGTGTGTGGCCGCTGCGCCTTTATTGGGAGAATTTCATCTTCCAGGGGCACGGAGAGATTCAGAGAGTCTCGGAAACGGTGGACGCGGACAACAATGCCGGCGAATATTTCACGGCGCAGTACGCACATCTGCAAACGCTTGGCGTCTATATTGACTCGGTGGATTATGGGGATGAGCTGGCGTTCCAGCTCTTTCACCCTGAGAACGGCGGCAACGTTCTCGTTGCGGAAGAGACCGTGAGCCTTGCGGACGCGACACTCCCCGGCTATGTGTCCATTCCGGTCGACGCGGAGCTTGAGCCGGGAGAGATGTACATCTACCTCGTCAAGGGCAGGGACTCCGGCTTCCGCGTGGGGTATGAGTCCGCGGAGGTTTCCGCCGATCCTGAGGCGCCGGTCTACGACGTCGGTTTCTATCATGACACGACGATCAACGGCCTCGCGCTCGCAACGAAGCTCACTTACCGCATGCCTCTGACCAAGTTCCATTCGCTGATCCTGGGTCTTATCATCCTGGCGGCGGGGCTCATGGCGATCTGCGCGGTTACCTTCTATTATCAGAGGCGGCCGCAGAAGAACACCCACGTGCGCGTGATCACGGTGCTGCGGCGCGTGCTGACGCCGGTGATCCTCGTCGTATCGGGGTGCCTTCTGAGCTTTATCGCCCTGCAAAAATTCGATGAGCGCCTGTCGGACAATCTTCTCTATGTTATCGGAGTGCTGATGACGGCAGGGATCTGCCTCTACGCCCTCTGGCATGACCGCACGGATCTTCCGGATTCCATGACACCGAAGATCTGGAAAGAGAGCTGGCCGCACCTTGTGATCATTGTGAGCCTTTCCATGATCCTCGTCTGCTGCACGGCGTACATGAACGCGACGAACGATTTTCTCCATTACGTGAGCGAGTATCGCATCGTCTGCCTCTTCTGCCTCATCATGCTGGCAATGGGGAGGAAGAGAGACAACCTGCATCCCGCGGTTCCTATCGTGGGCGCGCTCTCTGCCGCGGCGGGCGTGATCGTCTATTTCACACGGCGCCTCTCCCCCGAAGAGGCAGAGTTTGCAGAGAACAATCAGCTTCTTCGCTGGCAGCTCGCATCCTGCGTTTCTCTTGCCATTGTCGTTACGGCGACGGTGGTCATGCTGATCAGGATGTTCTCTACGGCAAGGCGCAGAGAGAGGAGATTTATCGCGGCTCCTTACCTTCCCGTATTCGTGCCTCTTATCATCTTCGCGGCGCTCCTGTTCATTTTCCGGAACGGGCGCCACTGGATCACGGTGATGATCGTGATGTACGCCCTTTTGTACCTGCGATTTGCCTTCTGGAACCGGAGGGGGGAGTGGCTGCGCGATCTCTGCTATGGCGTGAGCCTTCACTTTGTCCTGGCCGTCACCTTCTCTATGCTGCGGCGATACTATTTCGCCTTCATCTATTCCAGGTTCCCGATGCAGTTCCACACCGTGACAGTCACGGCTTACTATCTGCTCATCGTGGAAGCGGCGGTAATGACTTTGTTCCTTATGCGGCTCTGGGAGCTCATGGATGGAAGCCATCACCCGTTCCGATACTACGCGGCGCGGCTGTGGAAGGAAGCGCTGCTCTTTGGCACCGCGTCCAGTTACATGCTGATGTCGCTCTCGCGGGCAGGGATTTTCGAGCTCGCGGCATTCGTGATCCTCACGGCTGTCCTGGTCTTTCGGAAAACAGCAGGCCGCCGGCGCCATTTCGGCATTCTTCGGGCAATACTGACCATGACGGTCGTCACAATCGTCACGCTGCCTGTTATTTTCACGAACCAGAGAATCCTGCCGGCCGTGGTCGGCGACCCTGTCTGGTACGACGAGGTGGAGCCCTACCCGGACGAGCTGATACGGCACCCCAGGTGGAATGATAAATGGTTCATGAGCGCGGAAGTGTTCATCCGGGATTTCGGCGACCGCGTGATCGGCGGAGGGCTCGGCTCCCGGATCTACGACGGCAATGACTGGGGCGCGAACCAGGTCGTGGACAAGGCGGACAAGCGCGTGACGGGGAAGCTGGACATTGTGCGGGACTCCATGCTCGCGATGGACGGGGATATTGCTTCTCCCATCCGGGTGCGGATCGCGGAACCGATGCAGATACGAAGCGGCGCGGTGCTGCTCGCTGCAGAGAGAGACTCGCAAGCCGCAGAGAATGAAAAAACAACAGTTTCCGATGCTACAGATTCCGAAACTGGCGTTTCCGAATCTGCGATTTCAGAAGCTGAGGAAGGGACCAAAGAGGTGGGGAGCCTCGAGTCGGGAGACTACTCCAACGGGCGGCTGGATCTGTGGAAGGCCTACCTTCGTCAGCTCACGCCCACCGGCCACTACAACATGGGGGCGACGCTCCCGAACGGACAGGCGGCGGTGCACGCACACAACATCATCCTGCAAATGGCATTTGACTGCGGGCCACTCGTGGGCATTCTGTTCGCGGTGCTGCTCGTTTTGATTCTGGCGGCCGCTGGTATATACTATTACAGACAAACGCTACGGGATCGCGCGGAAGGCTCCAACGGATACGCGCTGTTCCTGCTCCTTACGGTGCTCGGCTTTACCATCACCGGCATGGTGGAATGGATTTTCACGTTCTGCAATCCGTTCTGCATCATTTACATGTTGGCCATTGCGCCGGTGATCTTTTGGGATGGAGATATGAGAAATTTGACAGACAGGCAGAAGGACAATCTTCAAACCGGTGTCGTACAGCGTCCCCGATGATCCGATACAGGCAGAACTGCCTGCGGGGGCTGTGATAAGGTCCGGGGCATGAGACTGCCAGCGGAAGCATCACAGGCCGTCGGCATCCTGATCCATGGGGCTTTGGAACTTTGTGTCATTACATAGGGAAATACATGGCAGATCATAAAGATCATAATAAGAAAAAAGAGCCGTTCAACTACGCGAAGCTTCTTCGCCGGATCGCTCTCATTATCTACGATATCCTGGCGGTCGTGCTCTCGAGTGCCCTGGCGCTGCTCATCCGTTATGAGTTCCATTTCAGTGAGATCCCGGACTATTTCTACCGACCGGTGGCAGAGGCACTGCCGGTGACGATCCTTGTCACCCTCGCGCTGTTCTGGGTGTTCCGCTTGTACAATTCCCTCTGGGCGTTCGCGGGCGAGACGGAAATGCAGAATCTCGTGATCGCCTGCGCGATTTCGGGTGCGGCGAACATCGCCATCCTGCAGCTGTTCCGGCACGATTACCAGCCGGTGCCGCAGAGCTACTATTTCCTCTACACGTTCCTGCTCATCACGCTGATCTTCATCAGCCGTTTCTCTTACCGGTTCCTGCGCTCTCTGAAGCACAAGAACGCAAATAAGAAGAACGCGACGCAGGTCTGTGTCGTCGGCGCGGGAGAAGCGGGCAACATCATCATCAAGGAGATCCTGCAGAGCCATTACTCCACGATGTCGCTCAAGTGCATCATCGACGATGATCAGTCCAAGTGGGGACGGTACATCCAGGGCATCAAGGTCGTGGGCGGCCGGGATCAGATCATTGAGGCTGCCGACACCTACAATATCGATGAGATCATCATCGCCATTCCTTCGGTTTCGCGCCAGCAGATGAAGGAGATCCTGGACATCTGCAAGGAGACGAGCTGCAAACTGCAGGTGCTGCCTGGTATTTACCAGTTGGTGAACGGCGACGTGTCGGTATCCAGACTCCGCGATGTCGAGGTCGAAGACCTCCTCGGGAGAGAGCCGGTGCACGTCGATCTGAATGAGATCATCGGCTACGTGCAGGGCAAGGTCGTGTGCGTCACGGGTGGCGGCGGCTCCATCGGTTCGGAGCTCTGCCGGCAGATTGCGGCACATCGGCCGAAGAAGCTCCTCATTGTCGATATCTACGAGAACAACGCTTATGACATCCAGCAGGAGCTGTCCGCGAAGTACCCGGAGCTCGACCTCACGGTATTGATCGCTTCGGTCAGAAATGCGGAAAGAATCAACTGGATCTTCAAAACTTACCATCCGGACATTGTCTACCACGCGGCTGCGCATAAACACGTGCCGCTCATGGAGAACAGTCCCTGTGAGGCGATCAAGAACAATGTATTCGGCACGTTCAACACGGCGATGGCTGCGGCGACGTACCGCACGGAGCGGTTTGTCATGATCTCCACGGACAAAGCGGTCAACCCGACGAACATCATGGGCGCCTCGAAGCGGATCTGCGAGATGATCATCCAGGTATTCAATAAATACTATGAGACGAATTTCGTTGCGGTGCGCTTCGGGAACGTTTTGGGGAGCAACGGCTCTGTCATCCCGCTGTTCCGTAAACAGATCGCGGCCGGCGGCCCTGTCACGGTTACGGACCCCAACATCATCCGCTATTTCATGACGATACCGGAGGCGGTTTCCCTCGTGCTGCAGGCGGGTGCCTACGCACAGGGCGGCGAGATCTTCGTCCTTGACATGGGAGAGCCGGTGAAGATCCTGGACCTTGCGGAGAACCTCATCAAGCTCTCCGGCTACCGCGTCGGTGAGGATATCCAGATCGAATTCACGGGTCTGCGCCCGGGCGAGAAGCTCTATGAAGAGATGCTCATGGACGAGGAAGGCCTGCGTGAGACGGCGAACCAGAAGATTCACATCGGCCGTCCCATCAAGATCAATGACGACACGTTCTTCGCCCAGCTGCACGAGCTGAAGGAAGCGGCGTACTGTGAGTCGCCGAACATCCGTGAGTATGTGAAGGCGATCGTACCGACCTATAAGAAGAATACGGAAGTCAACAGACTGGCCGGTCAGGTCAGGGAAGAGGAGATCCGTTCTGCCAGAGAGCACCAGAAGGCGGTGCTCGCAGGTCGGCAGAAGGCAGGAGTACAGGAATGATCAGCGAGAAGGATATTGCCGGAATGGAACCTTTTGAGAAGAAGGTATGGCTCTCGTCGCCTACCATGCACGGCGAAGAGCTGGAATATGTCACAAAGGCATACAAGACCAACTGGATGTCGACGGTCGGAGAGAACATCAACGAGATCGAGAAAAATGTCGCGGCCTATGTCGGCTGCCGCTATGCCGTCGCGCTCTCCGCAGGAACGGCGGCGCTGCACCTTGCGATCCGCCTCGCGGGAGAGAAGCTCTACGGCCTGCCGCGGACGAACGAGGGGACGCTTCGGGGACACAGGGTGTTCTGTTCCGATATGACGTTCGACGCGACGGTCAATCCGATTGCCTATGAGAACGGCGAAGCCGTATTCATCGACACGGAGCGCGACACCTGGAACATGGATCCCGCAGCTCTGGAGAAGGCGTTCGAACTCTATCCCGACGTGCGCCTTATCGACATCGCTCACCTCTACGGAACCCCCGGCAAGATCGACGAGATCCGGCAGATCGCGAGGGCGCATCACGCGCTCATCATCGAGGATGCCGCGGAGTCATTCGGTGCAACCTACAAGGGACAGGAGACGGGCTCCTTCGGCGACTGCAACGCGATCTCCTTCAACGGCAACAAGATCATCACCGGTTCTGCCGGCGGCATGTTCCTGACCGACTCGAAAGAGGACGCGGACCGCATCCGCAAGTGGTCGACCCAGTCCCGGGAAGACGCGCCCTGGTACCAGCACGAGGAAATGGGATACAATTACCGTATGAGCAACGTCATCGCGGGCGTCGTACGGGGACAGCTCCCGCACCTTGAGGAGCATATCGCACAGAAACGCGCGATCTATGAGAGATACCGGGAAGGCTTCGCGGATCTTCCGGTGACCATGAATCCGTATGATGCGGAGAACTCCGTACCGAATTTCTGGCTCTCCTGCCTTCTCATTGACCGTTCCGCCATGTGCCGGCAGGTGCGCGGCGAACAGGAGCCACTCTACCTTGCGGAGCACGGCAAGTCCTGTCCGACAGAGATTCTGGATGCGATCTCTTCCATCAACGCGGAGGGAAGACCCATCTGGAAGCCGATGCACCTGCAGCCGATGTACCGTATGAATCCTTTCATCACGGCAAGGGGCAACGGCCGCGCGCAGAGCAACGCCTACATTGATGAGGGCAGAGCCGTGGATGTCGGCGCTGATATTTTCCAGAGAGGGCTGTGTCTTCCCTCTGACAACAAGATGGAGCCCTGGCAGCAGGACCGCATCATTGAGATCGTTCACAGGTGCTTTGCTTGACTATGAAGAAGACCGGAATCTACCAAAGCTGCATCAAACGACTGTTGGATTTTCTTCTCGCGCTGATCGGACTTATCCTCATAAGCCCGATCTTTGTCGTGTTATGCATTCTGGTGCGGACGAAGCTGGGGAGCCCTGTTTTCTTTCACCAGGACAGGCCGGGGAGGAACGGGAAGATCTTCCACCTTCTGAAGTTCCGCTCCATGACGGATGCGCGGGATGAGAAGGGAAATCTTTTGCCCGATGAAGATAGACTTCCGAAATTCGGCAGAGTCCTGCGCGCGACAAGTCTGGATGAGCTGCCGGAATTCATCAACATCTTAAAGGGCGACATGAGTTTCGTGGGGCCGCGGCCCCTCCTCGTGCGTTATCTTCCTTATTACACGGAGGAGGAGATGCACCGGCATGATGTGCGGCCGGGACTGACCGGCCTTGCCCAGATCAACGGGAGGAATGCGCTGGGCTGGGAGGATCGGTTCCGCTATGACCTCGAATACGTCAATCACCTCACCTTTTCGATGGACTGGAAAATTGTCTGTGCCACGGTGGGGAAGGTGCTGCACCACACGGGGGTTGCCTCCGGCAGCGAACAGACGGTTGCAGACTTCGACGTCTACAGAAGAGCGCAGGGCATGGCGCCGCAGCGGGAGATACCCAAAACGTAGAGGCGCCATATCTGTTCTGTACAGCGCGAAGCACTTGCTGTTCCGGATGCGTCCAAGTAGATATTCAGCAGTCAGGCTGTAATTCTGCTTTGTGGAATCCTTGCGTAGCAAAATCTTCATGTGTGGCATGAATACATGTGAATACTGTTTCTATCAAATGCAGCAAGTACAGGCCATATAGCAATATAATGACCTTAGGGGTCAAACGAAAGTGGAGTTAATGCGAGAAATGTGCGGCAAACTGAACAGGATCGCGGTGCTGGAAGCGCCCTTCGCGCCGACGCCGATCGTGCGGCTCTCCGGGGATTATGGGAATAATGAGATCTATGTGAAGCGCGACGACCTCATCCCGTTCTCTTTCGGCGGGAACAAGGCGAGGAAGGCACAGTGTTTCTACCGGGACATCTTAAGGGACCAGCCGGATGTCATTGTCACTTACGGCTCCAATTCTTCGAACCATTGCAGGATCATCGCCAACATGGCTAAGTCCATGAGGCTTCCCTGTCACATTATTTCCACGGATCATGAGGTCGCGGGGAAGGATGGCAGAGAGCTGTTCAACCGGATTCTCGTCAGGGATTTCGGCGCGAGCATTGAGACGGTACCTGTGGAGAAAGTGCACGATACGATAGAACACTGCCTTGCGGTGTACCGCGCCGCAGGGAAGAAGCCCTATTTCATCCAGGGCGGCGGACACGGAGATATTGGAACGGCAGCCTACTACGAGACCTTCTTCGAGATCCTTGCGCAGGAAGAGGAGCGGGGACTCTCCTTTGACTACATCTTCCATGCCTCCGGCACCGGCGCCACGCAGGGAGGCCTGGTGGCGGCGAAGACCGCAGTGCGAAATGCCGCGCAGCTGGCGGCTGGTACGCAGACCGCAGAGCGAAATGCCGCGCAGCCGACGGCTGGTACGCAGACCGCGGTGCGAAATGCCGCGCAGCTGACGACTGGCACACAGACCGCAGAGCGAAATGCCGCGCAACTGGCATCTGACACGCGTGGCGCGCTCCTTCGCTTTGCCGGAGCGCCGCTCCCCGATATCGTCGGTATCAGTATCGCGAGGAAGAATCCCCGCGGGAGAGCGGTCGTGAGAGAGAGCGTCACAGACTACCTTGACCATCAGCTGGGCGGCGCGGCGCACTTCTTCCTGGAAGAGGATCTGATCTTCGACGACCATTACATCCTGGGAGGCTATGGGGAGTACACGGACGGTGTGAGAGACCTCATCGGGAAGGTGATGGCTGAGGATGGTATCCCGATGGATACGACGTACGTCGGCAAGGCCTTTTACGGTATGCTGCAGTACCTGAAAGATCACGACATTCACGGGCAGCAGGTGCTGTTCCTCCACACGGGCGGGACGCCGCTGTATTTCGACAGGCTCTGAGAAAGGCACACTATGTCAGACATCAATCTGCTGATCTTATCGGCCGGCACCAGGAACAAGGTGGTGCAGGCATTCAGAAAGGAACTGGATGGCCGCGGGAAGGTGATCGCGACAGACGCTTCTTCCGTGGCGCCTGCGATTTACGACGCGGACAGGGCGTACATTGTTCCGCGCATCGACGATCCGGGCTACCTTGACCGCATCCTTGAGATCTGCCGGAAGGAGAAGATCACGGGGCTTTTCTCCCTGATCGACCCCGAGCTTTCCCTGATCGCGAAGAATAGGGAGCGGTTCAAGGCGATCGGCGTGACACCGATTGTCTCCTCATACGAGCTCTGCGAGCTCTCGCTTAACAAATACCGTATGTACGAGCGGCTGCAGCAGCTGCAGATCCCGACGGCGAAATGCTGGATGAGCGCGGAGACGTTCCGGGCAGCTGTTGCAGAGGGGAAAGCGGCCTTCCCCGTGTTCGTGAAGCCGCAGGATGGCAGCGCTTCCCTTCACATCAACCGCGTCGATACGGACAACATGCTCGCTGCCCTCATGCGGGAAGAGGACGGGCTCATGATCCAGGAGTTCATGACGGGTCAGGAGTACGGCTGCGATGTCTACGTCGATCTCATCTCCGGCAGGGTGACCTCCCTGTTCCTCAAGAAGAAGATCAAGATGCGCGCGGGTGAGACGGACAAGTCGGTTTCGGTGAAGGATGAGGCGTTATTCCAAAGGATCGCCGCGTTCGCGGAGGAACTTGGCTTCCGCGGCATGATCGACCTCGACCTCTTCCACGAGGAGCCGATAACAGAGGATGCGAGGATCAACAACCCGGAAGGCAACTGGTATCTCTCGGAAGTAAACCCCCGGTTCGGAGGCGGCTATCCGCACGCCTATGCCTGCGGCGTCAACTTCCCGAAGGCGGTCATCACGAACCTGGAAGGGCGTGCGAATGAGCAAACGATCGGACAGTACGAGACCGGCATTTACATGATGAAATACAATGAGCTTGCAATCCTTCGTGAAGGAGAACTGATACGTTGAAAAAGATACTGATACTGGCGAATTCCTCCGGGGGCCTCTATGACTTTCGAAATGAGCTGGTCAAACGGCTCTTGGAGCGCTATGAGGTGGCGGCAAGTCTCCCCGATACCGTCAAGACAGATCTCCTGGAACAGGAAGGTGTGAAGATCATCCACACGCCGATCAACCGGCGCGGCGTGAATCCCAGGGAAGACTGGAAGCTGTACCGCGCTTACCGCTCGCTCCTTGCAGAGTACAGGCCGGACGTCGTTCTGACCTACACGATCAAACCGAATGTGTACGGCGGCTATGCCTGTGCAAGACTTGGGATCCCCTACATCACAACCGTCACGGGGCTTGGCAGCGCCTTCGAGAAAACGGGGGCACTCCTGGAGCTGGTCAAGGCCCTGTACCGCAAAGGACTGTCGAAGGCGGCCTGTGTTTTTTTCCAGAACAGGGAGAATAGAGAGCTGTTCCACAGCTACGGTCTCGTGTCGGGACGGGATGCGCTCGTATCCGGGAGCGGCGTCGACCTTTCTGTCTGGCAGCCGATGCCGTACCCGCAGTCGACGGAAATCACCAATTTCATGTATGTCGGGCGTATTATGAAAGAGAAGGGTATTGAGGAATTCCTCGCAGCGGCGGAAGCTCTGCACGGGGAGAAGGTGACATTTTCTCTCGCGGGCTACTGCGATGAGGACTGGCAAAAGATCCTCGATGAGAAGGAGAGGGGGGGCGTGATCCTCCAGCTCGGTTTCCACACCGACATGCATGAGCTGTATGAGAAGTGCTCCGCTGTCGTCATGCCGACCTACCACGAGGGGATGTCCAATGTCCTGTGTGAGGCGAGCGCCTGCGCGCGGCCGGTCATTGCGAGCAATATCAGCGGCTGCCGGGAGATCTTCGAGGACGGCGTGACGGGATATGGCTTCGCCCCGAGATCAGCCGACGCGCTGAAGGAAGCACTCAAAAAGTTCCTCGCTCTCCCCGTCTCTACGCGGGCTGCCATGGGGCGCAGCGCGAGAGATAAGATGGAGCGGGAATTCGACCGCAGGAAGGTCGCGGCAGCCTACATGGCAGAGATTGAGAGGGCGCTGGGCGAATGAAGAATGTGATGCTGATCATCCCGATGCTGCACCAGGGAGGACTCGAGAACGTCTGCGTGCAGACGGCGAGGCTCCTGGCACCATATTGCAGGGTGACCCTGCTGGTTTTTACCTACAAAGACAAGTTCTTTGACGTCTTCGATCTCGATGTGGTCAATATCGAGATTCCGGCAAGAGCCGGGAAGCTGCGCAAGGCGTGGAACCTTCTGCGGCGTGTGCGTGCCATCCGTAGGGTGAAAAGGGAGAGGGGGATCGACATTACCTACAGTTTCGGCGCGACGGCAAATCTCGCCAATGTGTTCGCGCGGGTGGGGGACAAGATCCTCACAGGCTTCCGCAGCTCGGTCGACCTCGACAACGAAAGACAGGTGAACCTGTTCGGGCGGCGCAGCGATCTCGTGGTCTGCTGCACGAAGGATATCGCGGGGATTCTGAACCGGAAGTTCGGCTATCACAATACCGCGGTGCTGTACAATCCGCTGGATGCTACAGGAATACAGGGAAAATTGCAGGCGCCCGCACCCGATGTGCCCTTTGCGGACAACACGGCCGGCCGGGTGCTCGTGAGTATCGGCCGGGACGATGACTACAAGGGCTACTGGCACCTCATCAAGGCGGTAGCTATCCTGCATGAGGATCCTGCATACCGGGATGTGAAGCTGTCCCTGATCGGAAGCGGCGACTACCGGGACTACAGGACGCTGGCGGAAGGCCTTGGTATTGCGGAAGATGTAGCCTTCCCGGGCGTGAAGGAAAATCCCTTCCCGTATGTGAAGAACGCGGCGGCCTTTATTCTGCCGTCCAATCACGAAGGCTTCCCGAATGCCCTCGCGGAGGGGATGGCGGCAGGCCTCCCTGTCATGGCCTGTGACTGCCTCTCGGGCCCTCGGGAGATCCTGCTCTCTGAGGAGGAGTACGATCGCATCTCGGCAGCCCATCCTGACAGCTCTGTTACGGACAGCGTTTATGGCGCGTACGGCGTCCTCGTTCCGAACATGAGAGATGTAAAGGATACCAACCCTTCGCACATCACAGAGGAAGACAGGACATTCGCGGGAGAGATCAAAGAGTTCTTAAGTGATAAGGAAAGACTCCAGAGCTTGTCGGAGCGGGCGGCGAAACGCAGCCTCTCCTTCTCCGCCAAGGCTTACACGGAGTCACTGGTAGAAATGTTGGAGCGGCTGTGAAAAGAATCGCATTTCATCTCAACTGCCTGGAGCAGGGGGGCGCGGAGCGGGTGGTATCCACGCTCGCCAATAAATTCGCCGCGGAAGGCTACGAAGTCTATGTCGCGACCGAGTGGACCGGCGAGAACGAGTTCGCGCTGGATTCGCGCATTACGCGGGTAACGGTCGGGCCGAAGCCTTCGGATGAGGGCAAGGGGCGGCTGACCAAGATCCGCCTTCGGATCCGGTATCTCCGCAATTTCCTGAAGGAGGTACAGCCGGATGTCCTTGTGGCCTTCACGCACGGCCCGAATTTCCGCGCGCTGCAGGCAGCGATCGGGCTCCCGGTGCCGGTTGTCATCTCCATCCGCATCAATCCGGTCGGCTGGTACGACTCCCTGATCGATAAGCTGCAGATCCACTGGCTGTTCCCGAAGGCGGCAGGCTGTGTCTATCAGACGAAGGAGCAGAAAGAGTTCTTCCGGCCGTACCTGCAGGACAACTCCCGTATCATCATTAACCCGGTCAATCAGAAATACGTGGACGCGCCGGACATCGACTACGACGCCTGTGACAAGGCGGTGGTGCAGTCCTCGAGGCTCGTGGATTTCAAGAATCAGCCGATGCTGGTGCGCGCCTTCCTGAAGGTACATGAGCAGCATCCTGACTGGGTGCTGCGCCTCTACGGCCCGGATTCCCATGACGGCACGAAGGAGCAGCTGGAACAGATGGTGAAGGCCGCGGGCGCGGAAGACGATATCCTCTTCCTCGGCGGCAGCAGCCAGCTGGAGAAGGATCTGCCGCACAGCGCGATCTTCGTGCTCTCCTCTGACTATGAAGGGATGCCCAATGTCCTCCTGGAAGCAATGGCGCTCGGCATGCCGTGCATCGCGACGGACTGTCCGCCCGGCGCGCCTTCCGAGCTGATCCGCGACGGAGAGAACGGCCTCCTCGTTCCGGTGGGAGATGAGAAGGCGATGGCAGCCGCGATCATTCGCATGATCGAGGATCCCGCACTCCGCAGGAAAACCGGACAGGCCGCCCGTAAGATCCGCGAGATCGCGAGCACCCAGGTCATCTACGAGCAGTGGAGAGATTACCTGGAGGAAGTCACGGGGGACTGGCAGCGCAGGCACTGAAGGCGGGAATTCACCGCGAATTCGGCACAGAGCTATCAGACTACGAGCTGACCGGTACGGCTCTTTAGGTACATTTTAAGGCGCTCCAAAGTGCGCTTATAGATCAATCAAAGGTTCAAAACGCCAGGATGATGTTTTAGATGGCGTTTTGGCAGATGAATTTAGGAAGTTGTGTGTTCAAGGGGGATGCCAAAATGACAACTTGAAACTCATGGAGGAAGAATGGATATCTGGGAAAAGATGTATGAAAAAGCGAAGGAGCAGTACCATCCGGGAGACGTGACTCCTTTTATCTATGCTCATCATGTTGTATGTGCCCTGGAAGCGGAAAACGGAGAGATATACACAGGCTTTTGCATTGAGAGCTGTAGCGGCGTTTTGAATCTGTGTGCTGAGAGAGTGGCGGCACTTAACATGTATTCCAATAGTGGCCAGACTAAAATTAAGCGATTGATCGCTTTCCGCGATAGCGCCCCCAATGGAGGCGGAAGCGGTATGCCCTGTGGAGCCTGTCGGGAATTCCTGTATCAGCTGGATGAAGACAATGAGAACATGGAAATCATGGTCGATTACGATAAGCGTGAGACGATAACGCTGAAAGAGCTCATGCCGAACTGGTGGGGAAAAGAGCGTTACGCGGAAGCTAAAGCAGACTGATACAGCAGTACCGGTGAGAATTATGGATGATACCAACCGCAAACCGCATATCGCGCTCTACATCAGTTCGCTGAGGAAGGGCGGCGCCGAGAGAGTCATGGCAAACCTTGCGGAATATCTCTATTCGCAGGGGTGGAAGGTGACGCTTGTTACGACTTATTTCACGCCGCCGGAGTATATCCTGCCGCACGCGGGGTGGGACGCGGAAACGGGGCGCATGAGAGAGGACGCGGGAGAGCTCATCGAGAGGCTCTACTCCGAGCCGGCGGAAGGCGAGCTCCCCGGCGGAAGGATCGCCAACTTCCGCGTAAGGTACGACAAGCTCCGCCGCATCTGGAAGGAGAAGAGGCCGGACCTCATACTCTCCTTCATCGGCATGACGAATATCATGGCGCTCCTTACGACTTTCGGGCTGCATATTCCGGTCGTCGTATCCATCCGCAGCACGAGGAGTCTCGAGTACGATTCGAGGAAACTTCGCATCCTCTCCAACCTGACCTATCCCTTCGCGGCGGGCATCGTCTTCCAGACGCCGCAGACGGCTGCCTCCTTCCCGCCGGCGATTCTGCGGAAGGCGAAGGTACTGCCCAATTCAATCAATCCTGCCTTCATGCGGGAGCGGTATGAAGGGGAGAGGGAGCGGGCGATCGTTTCGGTTGGCCGCCTTGATGCGAACAAGAATCCGGAGCTCCTTGTCCGCGCCTTCGCGGGCGTTAGCAGGGAGTTCCCCGGCTATCGTCTGCACCTTTACGGCGACGGGCCACAGAAGGAGAAGCTGCAGAGCCTTGTAAAGGAGCTTGGCGTCTCGCAGCGCGTTGTCTTTGAAGGCGTTTCGGACCACATCGCGGATAAAATCTGGAAGGCTGAGATCT
Source organism: Lachnospiraceae bacterium NK3A20 (assembly GCA_900107575.1). Lineage (GTDB taxonomy): Bacteria > Bacillota > Clostridia > Lachnospirales > Lachnospiraceae > CAG-791. The sequence goes on from FNQX01000015.1 coordinate 74,290, forward strand.
TCGTTCTGTGCTCAAACATCGAAGGCATGCCGAACAGTCTCATTGAGGCGATGTCCCTGGGGCTTGCCTGCATCGCCACGGACAGTGAGGGCGGCGGGCCCGCGATGCTCATCGAGAGCGGCCGCAACGGGTACCTCATTCCGGTCGGCGATGCGCACGCGCTGGAAGCGAAGCTCCGCCTTCTCTTATCCGACGGCGAGGAGAGGAAGCGGATCAGCGTCAACGCGGCGAGGGTCCAGGAGGACTATTCGCCGGAGCGGATCAACGCCGCGTGGCAGGAGTACCTGTTATCCATCGCGGGACCTGTCATTTAAGAATCGTCGCGTATCTGTTCAGAACCGCCCGAAGCGCCTGCTGCTGAGAGCGTATCGGATATATATTGAGCAGACAGATCACAATTTATCAGGAAGGGAATTCCGGGATCATACATCGGACTGATCACAGCCTGATATAGGAGCAAAGCCCGAATGCAGTTTAACTCTCTTTATTTCGTCATACTGTTTCTGCCTGCCGTTGTCGGCGGGTACTGGCTGCTGAACAGAGCCGGCAGGAGAGCCGCCGACCTGTTCCTTCTTGTGATGTCCTTTATTTTCTATGCTTTCGCGGGGTGGGAGAGCCTTGCACTGCTCCTTATCGGCATCCTGGCGAACTGGCTGATCGGGTATGGCCTGCGGCGGAATAAGAGTGTCGCCGCGCACGCGAATGATCCGAAGGCGGGGCAGGATGGTAGAGCGAAGGCGCTCCTTGTCCTCGGCATCCTCTTCAACGCGGGAACGCTCGGGATCTTCAAATACACGAATTTTTTCATTGAGAATCTGAATGTCATCCTGCGGCAGGATCTGCCCCTGGTGCAGCTCATCCTCCCCCTCGGCATCAGCTTCCTTGCCTTTTCGCAGATCACCTGGATCGTGGACAGCTACCGCGGGGAGACGATGGATGTGACCTTTTCGGAATATGCCCTGTACGCCTGCTATTTTCCAAGGCTGACCCAGGGACCGATCATGTCGGCGGGCGAATTCGTGCCGCAGCTGCGAGAAAAGAGATCCTGGGACTGGGAGAGGGCGGTGCGCGGCAGCTCCATGTTCATCCTGGGGCTATCGAAGAAGGTGCTCCTTTCGGATACGTTCGGGAAGGCCGTCGCCTGGGGCTTTCAGTACATTGACCTCACGACGTCGGCGGACATGATCCTCACAGCCATCGCGTACACGTTCCAGATCTATTTCGACTTCTCCGGGTATTCGGACATGGCGATCGGCGTATCGCTCCTGTGCGGTTTCGACATCCCGGTCAATTTCGACTCGCCTTATAAGGCGCTCTCCATCACGGATTTCTGGCGGCGCTGGCACATGTCGCTGACCTCGTTCCTGCGCAAATACATCTATTTCCCGCTCGGCGGCAGCAGGAAGGGGAGGCTTCGCACGTACGTCAACATCATGATCGTGTTCCTCGTCTCCGGCATCTGGCACGGCGCGAACTGGACCTTCATCCTCTGGGGTGTGCTGCACGGGGCGCTGCAGTGCATCGAGCGCGCGGGCAAAGGGTTCCTTGAGAGGATCTGGAAACCGGTGCGCTGGCTTGCCACTTTCCTTCTCGTGACCCTCCTCTGGCTCCTGTTCCGCAGCAGCTCCCTCTTCGAATTCCGGCGGGCGCTGTATCACATCCAGATGGATCGGACCATCGACGCGAACGGCGAGCTCCTCGGCATTTTCAGCCTGCCGGGCCTCCGCTATCTCCTCACGGCGCTGGGCATTCCCTACAGCGACGATACGGTGTTCGCGGTCTCGACCGTGCTGTTCTACGGCCTTGCTTTCTTCCTCGTCCTCGTGCCGGAGAACACGCAGAGGAGAAAATATCAGACGTCCGCAGCCACGCTGGCCCTCATGCTGGTACTGGCGATCGTGTGTCTCTTGTCCATGAGCAGCGTCTCCACGTTTATTTACAATAACTTTTAGTTTGTTATCTGTCAGGGAGTGCTATGTCAGCGAAAAAATGGCTCACAACTTTATATTGTCTGCTGCTGGCCTTCCTCGTCGTGACCGGCGCGCTGGTGGTCTGGATCGACCCCTTTTTCCATTACCACGGTCCGGTTGGCGGGTTCTATTACCAGCTGGGGGACCAGCGCTCGCAGAACGACGGCATCACGAGGCATTTCGACTACGACGCGGTCATCACGGGGACCAGCATGGCCGAGAATTTCCGTACGTCGGAGTTCGACGCCCTCTTTGGCACGCATGCCGTGAAACTCCCTTATCCCGGCGCCACCTACAAAGAGATCAACGACAACCTCGAGAAAGCGCTGGACACCCACCCGGATGTCACCTATGTGCTGCGGCCGCTCGACCTCACGCACCTCATCGAAGACGCATCCGCCATGCGGACGGATATGGGAGACTATCCGGACTATCTCTACGACAACAACATCTTAAACGATGTGAAATATCTCTATAATTCGACCGTGCTCTTCGAGTACGCGGCGCCGATGCTGGCAAAGCGTGCGCTGGGGGAGGAGGGCGGCATTACGCCGTTCGATGACTACAGCTGGAGCGGTGACGACGAGTACAGCGCGGAGAAGGCGCTGGAAGGGAAGACCTCTTTCGTACCCGCGCGGTCGCAGCCTGGCCTTACCGAAGAAGAGAAGCAAATGGTCGAGGACAACATCGAAGCCAATGTTGTCCGTACGGCAAGGGAACATCCGAAGACGATATTCCTCTACTATTTCGCTCCCTACAGTGCGGCCTACTACGGCAAGTGCATGGAGGACGGGACGTTTGAGAAGCTGGAGGAAGCGGAGCAGCTCGCAACCAAAGCCATCCTTGCCTGCGACAACATCCGCCTGTTCCTCTTCTCCTCGGACACTGACACTACGATGAACCTTGCGAACTACAAGGACATGGGGCACTACAGCCCCGAGGTCAGCTCCCTGGTCCTTGAGAGGCTGCACCTCGCCGTCACGGGGGAAGAGGCGAGCCTCTACGAGATGACGCGGGAGTCCGCAGATGATCTCCTCACCAGGGAACGTGAGATTTACGAGAGTTTTGATTTCAATTCGCTGGTGGCGGAATAGTCGGAATTCGGACATTGGGAGTCACTCTGAGGACCGATAACGCGAACCGCGGCTATAAGGGTGGAAGCCATGCGTCAGCATGGATTCCAGTCTTATGACCGCCGTTCGCGTCTCCGACATGTGACTCCCACATGCCCAATTCCGCCGATCCGCCATCCGCAAAGTCAGGCAACGTCCGCGCTCCGCGCAGGGAAGGACAGGCAGAAGGATCCACTGCGCGGCGCCGCACTGGCATCTGCCTCGCAATCGTGGTATAGTGAGGCGCGGCGTATCTGTTCAGTACAGCCTGAAGCAAAAGCCCAGGGGCTTGCTTCTTTGGGCGTACCAATGTAGATATTCAGTAGGCAAAGTATATGTTCGGCAGACAGGCCGCAGTTTAGGAGGATTGGATATGGCAAGCTGTATCGATGGGCTGTACGAGAGGCTCGTGAACAAAGAAGATAATCTGGCACTGGTAGGCCTTGGCTATGTGGGCATGCCGATCGCAGTTGCTTTCGCGAAGAAGATCAATGTCATCGGCTTCGATTTCAATGAGAAGAAAATCGGACTCTATCAGAACGGTATCGATCCGACCAACGAGGTGGGCGACGAAGCGGTCAGAGAGTCCAGTGTGAAGTTCACGGCAGATCCTGCAGCGCTCAAAGATGCACGCTTTATCATCGTCGCGGTGCCGACGCCGGTCAACGATGACCACACGCCGGATCTCTCCCCTGTCGAGGGCGCGGCGAAGTTTGTCGGCGAGAACATTCAGAAGGGCACGGTCGTTGTTTTCGAATCCACGGTTTATCCGGGCGTTACGGAAGAGACTTGCATCCCGATCATTGAGAAATACTCGGGACTCAAATGCGGCACAGACTGGAAGATCGGCTACTCCCCGGAGAGAATCAACCCCGGCGACAAGGTGCACCGCCTCAACACGATCAAAAAGATCGTATCCGGCATGGACGAAGAGACGCTCGACGTCGTTGCGAAGACCTACGAGCTGGTCGTGGATGCCGGTGTGCACAGAGCTTCCTCCATTCAGGTCGCGGAGGCCGCCAAGGTCATCGAGAACTCCCAGCGTGACATCAACATCGCGTTCATGAATGAGCTCTCCATCATCTTCCACAAGATGAATATCGACACCAAGGAAGTGCTGGAAGCGGCAGGCACGAAATGGAATTTCCTCAATTTCCGCCCGGGTCTTGTCGGCGGTCACTGCATCGGCATTGACCCTTACTACCTGACCTACCGCGCGGAACAGTTCGGCTACCACTCCCAGATCATTCTCTCCGGCCGCCGCATCAACGACGACATGGGCAAATACTGCGCGGAGAGCCTGGTCAAGCTCATGATCCGCAACGACATCCAGGTGAACCACGCAAGGGTCGCAATCCTCGGCTTCACGTTCAAGGAGAACTGCCCCGACACTCGCAACACCAAGGTCATGGACATCGTGAAGGAACTGCGGGAATACGGCATTGAGCCCATGGTCGTGGATCCCCAGGGCGACGCAGCGGAGGCGAAGCGCCTCTACGGCATCAATTTCTGTGACATGGACAAGGTGAAGGACATGGATGCGGTTCTGATGGCGGTGAAGCACAGCGAGTTCGAGAGCTTCACACCAAAGGACATCTCGAAGTTCTACCGTGCGGACCGCAAGACAAAGGTCTTCGCTGACATCAAGGGTGTCTACAACAGAGAAGACTTCCCGGCACCGGCATGGGATTACTGGCGCCTGTAATTTTCACCGGGACACCACACATCGTACACATCGGAAGGGACAGAACGGCCAACAGGCACGCGCTGCCCTTTTCTTATGTATAGAGTCACAGAGGGCAGCGGCCGCAAAATGTGGTATGTTATTGAAGGAGGTGCCAGGGCATGACAAAAGACGTATATATCACGGTCCAGGGCAGCCACATCGTGGACGGCACGCCGCAGGAGCCGGTCGTGACAAAGGCGCGGGGCAAATACTATTACCGCGGCGGCAAACACTACCTGCTCTATGACGAGGAGCTGGAGGGTGTGGAGCAACCGATCAGCAGTGTTGTGAAGTTCAACGACACACTGCTCGAGGTCAGGAAAAAGGGGAGCCTGGAATCTCTCATGGTATTCGAGAAGGACAAGCTCAATGTCGCGCGGTACGCAACGGGCGCCGGCACCATCGAAGTCGGCGTGAAAGCGGCGGACATCGCTCTCGAGGAGGCTACCGGCAGGATCCGCATCAGCGTGACGTACGAGATGTTCGCGGGCTGCGGCAAGGTGCAGGACAGCCGGGTCACCATCACTGCGGTTCCGTACCCGTTCATTTAAGAGGTGAGAATTGAGAATAGCAGTCAGACTCGATGACATGACCCCCGGCATGGACTGGGAGAAATTCGACAGGATGAAGGCGATCCTCGATGCGGTGGAAGCGTATCCTCTCATCGGCATTGTGCCGGATTCGCATGATGCGAAGCTCTCGATTGACCCCGAGAGGGGTGACTTCTGGGAGAGGATGCGGGGGCTGGAGGAAGAGGGCTGGACGATCGCCCTCCACGGCTGGCACCACGTGTACACGACGAAAGAGGGCGGCATGTTCCCGCTGAACCGTCAGTCGGAGTTTGCAGGGCTCTCTTATGAGAGGCAGCGCGCGATGATCGGCGAGGGCAGGCAGCTCCTGGAGGATCACGGCATCCTCACGGACATCTTCATGGCCCCGTCCCACTCCTATGACAGGAACACGCTGCGGGCGCTGCGAGATGAAGGTTTCACGAAAATGACGGACGGCTTCGGGAAGACGCCCTATATTTATGACGGGATTACGTTCTATCCGATTTCCGTCGACAGGAAGAGATCCCTTGCGGATGAGAGCGATGCGGCAACGACCTTCGTCTACCACTGCAACACGATGACGGACGCCGATTTCGCCGCCGCAGAGAAGGTTCTGAGATCGCACGACATCCTCCCTTATCGTGAGTATCTGTACTATCCCGCGAAGGAGCGGGGCGCTCTTGGCCGCGCCGGGGAGTATCTTCTCGCGCTCGCAAAGCGCACTGCGGTATCCCTGCGGAAGCGCGGATGACAATGCGGAAGACATAGAGGTGTGGATTACGATGAAAGAGGAACCGATCCGGGTACTGCATGTCCTGGGCAAACTGAATATGGGCGGAGCCGAGAGCCGGATCATGGACCTTTACCGTCACATTGACCGCACGAAGGTGCAGTTCGATTTCCTCTCGCACTATCAGCTGCCGAAGGGGGAGAAGATCGAAGATCTTTCTTCGGAGCACCTCGCCACTCTGCGCGTGCCGGAGTTCTACGATGAGGAGATCCGCGCCCTCGGCGGCAGGATCTATGTGCTGCCAAGATTCACCGGGCTGAACATCGGACAGTACCGAAAGGCGGCCAGGGACTTTTTCCGGGAGCATCACGACTTCGCCATCGTCGAGGGCCACATGACCTCAATGGCGTCTGTGTACCTTCCGATTGCGAAAAAAGAAGGCGTGCCCGTCACCATGGCGCACGCAAGGAGCGCCGGCGTCGACGCGGGGTTCCGAGGCCTTGCAACCCGGTGGATGCGAAGGTCGCTCGCGGATCGGTGTGATGTCTGCCTCTCCTGTTCCAAAGCGGCCTCGGCCGCTGTTTACGGACAGAAGGCGGTACGGGAGGGCAGGGTGCAGGTCATTCCCAATGCCCTTGATGTGCAAAGTTTCTACTACGATCCCGCGCGCAGGCAGAAGATCCGGCAGGAGCTCGGGATCCCGGACACCGCGATTGTGCTCGGGCATGTCGGCCGATTCGACATCATGAAGAATCAGACCTTCCTCGCGGACATCGTGGAGCAGCTTTGCGAAATTCAAAAGGATGCGGACTACCGCTGCCTGTTCGTGGGCTCGGGCGATCTGGAGAAGGCGGTGCGGGCCGCGTTCGCTAAGGCAAACCTGGAGGACAGGGCCATCTTTGCGGGGCAGTGTGACAGGGATCGAACGGTTGGCATGTACCAGGCGTTCGACGCCTTTGTGTTCCCGTCGCTGTATGAAGGACTGCCGGGCACGGTCATTGAGGCGCAGGCAGCGGGCCTTCCCTGCCTTATCTCCGACAGGATTACGGACGAGGTCTGTGTGACGGATAACGTCTGTCAGTATTCCCTGCAGAACGTGAATGCGTGGGCGGACAAGCTGCAGAGCCTCACCTCAGGGGATCAGGAATATTTCTCCGATGCGGCAAGGAGCGACAGGAGCGCTGCGGCGATCCGGGCGCTGGGGACTGCGGGGTACGACGTTGTGAGCGCTGCCGTCCGAATGCAGCAGTATTACCTGCAGCTCGCAGGCAGGAAGTGAAGTTTGGAAGTCCTGCTGATGCAGTACTTCCAAACTGTCCTCGGTGACGAAAGCGTCCCCGAGGACCCGATACATGCGAAACCGCCTGCGCGGATTTCGCATGCGGGTGCCGCAAAATTCG